>NZ_LLZG01000390.1 GCF_001509475.1 Streptomyces regalis | reverse complement strand
GCTCGTCCATCAGCAGCAGCTTGCTGTCCTGGGCGAGCGCACGGGCCAGGGCGACGCGCTGGCGCATCCCGCCCGACAGCTCGTGCACCCGCTTGCCGTGCGCGCCCTTCAGCCGGACCAGTTCGAGGAGCTCCTCGGCCCGCTCGCGCCGCTCGGCCTTGGGCACGCCCCTGAGCTTGAGGGCGAGTTCGATGTTCTTGCCCGCGGTCAGCCACGGGAACAGGGCGTGCTCCTGGAACATCAGCGCCGGCCGGCCGTCGGTCGTGATGCTGCCCGCGCTGGGCTTGTCCAGCCCGGCCACCAGGTTCAGCAGCGTCGACTTGCCGCAGCCGGACGCCCCGAGGAGGGTGACGAACTCGCCGGGTGCGACGTCGAGCGTGATGTCGTCCAGCACGAGCTGCTGCCCGGCGGGACCGGCGAACGACTTCGAGACGTGGTCGATGCGCGCGGCGTGCTCCACGGACACCACCGTGTCGGCGGCCTTGGCGAGGGCGGTTGCCATGGTCGTCACCTCCTGGGAACTCATCGGGATCAGTGCCTTGCTCACGACGTCACTTCGCGCCGAGTCCGGCGTCGTCGACCTCGTCCTTGCCGTCGGCCTTGAGGACCTTGTTCAGCAGCGTCAGGTCGTAGATGCCGGTCAGGTCCGGCTTCTGCAGCAGCCCCGACTTGACCGCGTGCTCGGCCTCGGTGCCGAGCGTGGCCGCCAGCGGGTCGTCGGTGACCTGGATGGACTGCCACGCCGGGTCGAGCACGTCGGCCGGCAGCGCCTTGCCGGTGTCGGCCTTCAGCTGGGCGTTCGCCGCGGCCTTCGCCTTCTCCGGGTTGTCGCCGATCCACTTGTTGATCTTCACGGAGGCACGCAGCACGGCCTCCGCGGCCTGCGGGTGATCCTTCAGGAAGCTCTGCGACACGATGACGTTCGTGATCACGAACTTCTTGTCCGGCCACAGGTCCGCCTCGTCGAGGAGCACCTTGCCGCCCTCGGCGACCACCTTCGACGCGGTCGGCTCAGGAACCCACGCGCCGTCGATCGAACCGGACCTGTAGGCGTCCGGGACGACCTTGTTGTCGGTGCGGACGACGGAGACGTCGCCCTCGCCGCTCTGCGCGTCGACCTTCCAGCCCTGCTCGGAGACCCAGTTCAGGAACGCCACATCCTGGGTGTTGCCAAGCTGCGGCGTGGCGATCTTCTTGCCCTTGACGTCCTTCAGGGACTTGATCTTCTCCGGGTTGACGACGAGCTTCACGCCGCCCGACGCCGAACCGGAGATGATCCGCAGGTTCTTGCCGTTGGCCTTGATGTAGCCGTTGATGGCGGGGGAGGGACCGATCCAGCCGATGTCGATGGACCCCGAGTTCAGCGCCTCGATCTCCGAGGGACCGGCGTTGAACGGGATGTACTGCGCCGTCGTGCCGCCCAGCTCCTTCTGGAACATCCCCTCCTGCCGGCCGACCAGCGCGGTGGCGTGGGTGAGGTTCCCGAAGTAGCCGATCCTCACCGAGTCCAGGCCGTCGACCTTGGGCGCCCCGGCTATGGCCTGCTCGGTGTTCTCCTTGGCCTGCGAGCCGTAGCCGCAGGCCGCGAGGGCGAGCAGCGGCAGTGCGGCCAGGACGGCGAGCGTCCGGCGCAGGTCGGGGGTGGCAGGCACGGAGGGGTTCCTCTCGGTGGCCCGGCTCTCACGCCCTTACCAGGTCGCGGCCGGGAGGTCGGCGGGTTCGTCCGGAGCGGCACGCATACGGTGCGCGCGGGTCAGCGCACACATCGCGACACTCCGCCCTGCCCGCTGCCGAGGGCGCCGCTGCCGACGCGGCCGCCCTCCTTCGCGAACGTGGAGTAGTAGTCGACGCTCTTCAAGTCGGAGGTCTTCATGTCAGAAGTCCCACCCGTCGTCGTCGCCCTCGTCCTTGACCGGCTCCGGCGAGGCGAACGACTCGCCGACCATGCCCGCGGTGAGCGTCGTGCCGTCGTTCGGGTCGATCAGGATGAACGAGCCCGTGCGGCGCGAGTCGGCGTAGGAGTCGACCGGCAGCGGCTCGGCGGTGCGGATCTTCACCCGGCCGATGTCGTTGGCGACGAGCTGTCCCGGGTGCGGGTGCAGGGACAGGTCGTCGAGCGTGAGCCGGGACGGGATGTCCTTGACGATCGCCTTGACCGTGCGGGTGCCGTGCTTGAGCAGCACCCGGTGGCCCACGGTCAGCGGGGCGTCGGCGACGTGGCAGACGGTGGCCTCGATGTCCTGCGTGGTCGCCGGAGCGTCCTTGGTCGGCACGATCAGGTCGCCGCGCGAGATGTCGATGTCGTCCTCGAGGAGCACGGTCACCGACTGGGTGGTCCACGCGATGCGGACCGGCTCGCCCAGCAGGTCGATGCCGGAGATCTTCGACGTACGGCCCGACGGCAGCACGGTGACCGACTCGCCGACGCGGAAGGAACCGGCGGCGATCTGGCCGGCGTAACCCCGGTAGTCGGGGTGCTCGGCGGTCTGCGGGCGGATCACGTACTGCACGGGCAGCCGGGCGTGGCAGTGGCTCAGGTCGTGGGTGACCGGGACCGTCTCCAGGTGCTCCAGGAAGGTCGGCCCGCCGTACCAGTCCATGTTCGCGGACGGGTCCACCACGTTGTCGCCGGCCAGCGCCGAGATCGGGATCGCGGTGATCTCCGGGACGCCCAGCTCCAGCGCGTACGCCGTGAACTCCTCGGCGATCGCGGCGAAGACGGACTCCTGGTAGTCGACCAGGTCCATCTTGTTCACGGCCAGCACCACATGCGGCACGCGCAGCAGAGCCGCGATGGCGGCGTGCCGGCGGGTCTGCTCGACGACGCCGTTGCGGGCGTCGACCAGGATCACCGTCAGCTCGGCCGTCGAAGCGCCGGTGACCATGTTGCGCGTGTACTGCACATGGCCCGGCGTGTCGGCCAGGATGAACCGACGCCGGGGCGTGGCGAAGTAACGGTACGCCACGTCGATCGTGATGCCCTGCTCGCGCTCGGCGCGCAGGCCGTCCGTCAGCAGCGCGAGGTCCGGGGCGTCCTGGCCGCGGCTCGCGGAGGCGCGCTCGACGGCCTCCAGCTGGTCGGTCAGGATCGACTTGGAGTCGTGCAGCAGCCGGCCGACGAGGGTGGACTTGCCGTCGTCGACGGAGCCCGCGGTGGCGAACCGCAGCAGGGTGGTGGCCGAGAGCTCCTCGGTCGTCGTCGTGCTCATGCTTAGAAGTACCCCTCGCGCTTGCGGTCTTCCATCGCGGCCTCGGACATCTTGTCGTCGGCGCGGGTGGCGCCGCGTTCGGTGAGCCGGGATGCGGCGATCTCCGTGATGACCTGCTCCAGGCTCACCGCGTCCGAGTCGACGGCGCCGGTGCAGGACATGTCGCCGACGGTCCGGTAGCGGACGAGCCGCTTCTCGACCGTCTCGCCGTCCTTCGGCCCGCCCCACTCACCTGCGGTCAGCCACATGCCGGCCCGCTTGAAGACCTCGCGCTCGTGCGCGAAGTAGATCTCCGGCAGCTCGATGCCCTCGCGGGCGATGTACTGCCACACGTCCAGCTCGGTCCAGTTGGACAGCGGGAAGACGCGGACGTGCTCGCCGGGCGCGTGGCGGCCGTTGTAGAGGTTCCACAGCTCGGGCCGCTGGCGGCGCGGGTCCCACTGCGAGAACTCGTCCCGCAGCGAGAAGACGCGCTCCTTGGCCCGCGCTTTCTCCTCGTCCCGGCGCCCGCCGCCGAACACCGCGTCGAACTTCTCGCTCTGGATCCTCTCCGTCAGCGGCAGCGTCTGCAGCGGGTTACGTGTCCCGTCGGGGCGTTCGCGCAGCACACCCCGGTCGATGTAGTCCTGTACGGAGGCCACATGGAGCCGCAGCCCATGTGCGGCCACCACACGGTCCCGGTAGTCGAGGACCTCGGGGAAGTTGTGCCCGGTGTCCACATGCAGCAGCGAGAAGGGGATCGCGGCCGGGGCGAATGCCTTCAGCGCCAGGTGCAGCATGACGATGGAGTCCTTGCCGCCGGAGAACAGGATCACCGGCCGCTCGAACTCGCCCGCCACCTCGCGGAAGATGTGCACCGCCTCGGACTCCAGCGCATCCAGGTGCGAGAGGGCGTACGGCGAGTCCGTGCCATCCTCGCCCCCCTTCACCGTGGCGACGGTCGTCGTCATGCCAGTCCCCTTTCGCTGAGCAGGGCGTACACCGACGCCGCGGACTCCTGCACGGTCTGGTTCTGGGACTCGATGCGCAGGTCGGGCGACTCGGGCTGCTCGTACGGGTCGTCGACCCCGGTCAGTCCGGTCAGCTCGCCCGCGGCCTGCTTGGCGTACAGACCCTTCACATCGCGTACGGAGCACACCTCGACCGGCGTGGCCACGTGCACCTCGAGGTACGGCGACCCGTTCTCCTGGTGGCGCTTGCGCACGGCGTCACGGCTGTCGGCGTAGGGCGCGATCACCGGGACGAGCGCCTTGACGCCGTTACGGGCGAGCAGTTCGGCCAGGAAGCCGATGCGCTGCACGTTGGTGTGCCGGTCCTCGCGGCTGAAGCCGAGGCCCGCCGAGATGAACTCGCGGATCTCGTCGCCGTCGAGCACCTCGACGCGATGGCCCTCCTCGCGGAGCCGGCCGGCCAGCTCGTAGGCGATGGTGGTCTTGCCGGCGCTCGGCAGACCCGTGAGCCAGACGGTGGCTCCGCTCGTCACGTGGTTCTCCAAACTCGCAGAATCCGCTGTAAACGCTGTCAACGCAGAAAACTCGGTCATGGGTCAGCCGTGCAGCCCGCACTCGGTCTTGGCGCGGCCCGCCCAACGGCCGGCGCGCGCGTCCTCGCCCTCCAGGACCCGGCGGGTGCAGGGCGCGCAGCCGACGGAGGCGTAACCGTCCATCAGCAGCGGGTTGGTGAGGACGCCGTGCTCGGTGACGTAGGCGTCCACGTCGTCCTGGGTCCAGCGGGCGATCGGGGAGATCTTGACCTTCTGCCGCTTCTCGTCCCAGCCGACGACCGGGGTGTTCGCCCGGGTCGGGGACTCGTCGCGGCGCAGCCCGGTCGCCCAGGCCACATAGCCCTTGAGGCCTCGCTCCAGCGGCTCGACCTTGCGCAGCTTGCAGCACAGGTCGGGGTCGCGGTCGTGCAGCTTGGGGCCGTACTGGGCATCCTGTTCGGCGACCGTCTGGCGCGGGGTGAGGGTGATGACGTTGACGTCCATCACGGCCTCGACCGCGTCTCGGGTGCCGATGGTCTCCTCGAAGTGGTAGCCGGTGTCGAGGAACACGACGTCCACGCCGGGCCTCGCGCGGGAGGCGAGGTGGGCGACCACCGCGTCCTCCATCGACGAGGTCACGCAGAAGCGCTTGCCGAAGGTGTCGACCGCCCACTGGAGGATCTCCAGCGCGGAGGCGTCCTCCAGGTCACGGCCCGCCTGCTCGGCGAGCGCCTTCAGATCCTCGGTCGTGCGCTCTTCCTGAATCGCGGTCATATCCCGTCTCCCCCTGCGTCGTTGTGCTGCAGGCCCCGGGCGAGCAGCCCGAGGAACTTCAACTGGAATGCGCGGTTGCACGCCGCGCATTCCCACGCGCCGTGGCTGCCTTCCAAGGCCTCACTCGGCCGGAGGTCCTCGTCGCCGCAGTAGGGGCAGTAGAAGGGGGCGGCTCGCTCGCTCATGAGAGGGCCTCATCCGAGGCGCGCGCGGCCCAGGTGGCGAACCGCTCGCCGTCCTCACGCTCGTCCTGGAAGCGCTTGAGGACCCGCTCGACGTAGTCGGGCAGCTCGTCGGAGGTGACCTTCAGGCCACGCACCTTGCGGCCGAAGCCGGCCTCCAGGCCGAGCGCGCCGCCCAGGTGCACCTGGTAGCCCTCGACCTGCTCGCCCTTGTCGTTCAGAACCAGCTGGCCCTTGAGACCGATGTCCGCGACCTGGATACGGGCGCAGGCGTTCGGGCAGCCGTTGAGGTTGATGGTGAGCGGCTCGTCGAAGTCCGGGATACGGCGCTCCAGCTCGTCGATCAGCGCGGCGCCGCGCGCCTTGGTCTCGACGATGGCGAGCTTGCAGTACTCGATGCCGGTGCAGGCCATGGTGCCGCGCCGGAACGGGGAGGGCTTGACGGTCAGGTCCAGCGCCTCCAGGGCCTCGACCAGCGGCTCGACCTGCGCCTCCTCGACATCGAGGACGATCATCTTCTGCTCGACGGTGGTCCGGACCCGGTTCGAGCCGTGGGCCTCCGCGACCTCGGCGATCTTCGTGAGCGTGGCGCCGTCGACACGGCCGACGCGCGGCGCGAAACCGACGTAGAAACGGCCGTCCTTCTGCCGGTGCACACCGACGTGGTCACGCCAGCGCTCGGTGGGCTCGGCGGGCGCGGGGCCGTCGGTCAGCTTCCGCTTGAGGTACTCGTCCTCCAGGATCTGGCGGAACTTCTCCGGACCCCAGTCGGCTACGAGGAACTTCAGACGGGCCCTCGTCCGCAGCCGCCGGTAACCGTAGTCGCGGAAGATGCCGATCACGCCCGCCCAGACGTCCGGGACCTCCTCCAGCGGGACCCAGGCGCCGAGCCGGACGCCGATCTTCGGGTTGGTGGACAGGCCGCCGCCGACCCACAGGTCGAAGCCGGGGCCGTGCTCGGGGTGCTCGACGCCGACGAACGCGATGTCGTTGATCTCGTGGACCACGTCGAGGAGCGGGGAACCGGAGATCGCCGACTTGAACTTGCGCGGCAGGTTGGAGAACTCCTTGCTGCCGATGTACCGGTCGTGGATCTCGTCGATCGCCCAGGTGCCGTCGATGATCTCGTCCTCGGCGATACCGGCGACCGGCGAGCCGATGACGACGCGCGGGCAGTCGCCGCAGGCCTCGGTGGTGGACAGCCCGACGGCCTCCAGCCGGTCCCAGATCTCCGGCACGTCCTCGATGCGGATCCAGTGCAGCTGGATGTTCTGCCGGTCGGTGATGTCCGCGCTGCCACGCGCGAACTCCTGCGAGATCTCGCCGATCACCCGCAGCTGCTGCGTGGTGAGGCGACCGCCGTCGATGCGCACCCGCAGCATGAAGTACTTGTCGTCCAGCTCCTCCGGCTCCAGGATGGCGGTCTTGCCGCCGTCGATCCCGGGCTTGCGCTGGGTGTACAGCCCCCACCAGCGCATACGGCCACGCAGATCGTTCGGGTCGATGGAGTCGAAGCCGCGCTTGGAGTAGATCGTCTCAATGCGTGTCCGCACATTGAGACCGTCGTCGTCCTTCTTGAACTGCTCGTTGCCGTTGAGCGGGGTGTAGTGTCCCGCAGCCCACTGACCCTCACCGCGGTGACGGCTCACCTTGCGGCGGGGAGTCGCGGCGGCAGGTTTCTGCGGGGTGGCGGCCATGGTTGTTACGTCCTTCGGGACAGGCGGGAAAGCGGCTCTGACCTGCGCGTACGGGCGCATGGGCATACGTGCGCGTCATTGCGCAGGAATGAAGCAAAAAGAGGGAGATGTCGGGCGCTGCGGAGCTGTCAGCGCGCCGGACAGATGGCGCTGGACATGCGGCCGAGGTCGACGTGCCGTCGACTCACCAAGGCAATTCCAGTTCCAGACATGACGGAAGCGTGTCACGGCAATCTGGACACAGTCCAGCTTCGTCCATCATGCGGACATCCTTGTCCCGTAGAGCGAGACACGAGTGTTGTCGGTCACATGCCCATTTGGGCCGTTTCTGTCCAGGTCAGCCAGGGTACGCCCCCGGCCACGGGCCGGTCGGCGTCGCCTCGGCCTCCTCCTCGACCTTGGTGTCGAAGAGCTTGAAGCCACGGCGCAGATAGTTGTCCATGGCGTGCTCCCCGTCCTTGCTGCACGTGTGCAGCCACACCCGCTTCGTCGGCGCCAGCCCCGGCCAGCGCTCCGCGAGGTCCCAGGCGCGGGCGGCGCCGTACGCCAGCAGGTGCCCGCCGATCCGGCGTCCACGGAAAGCCGGAATCAGGCCGAAGTAGACGATCTCCACGACCCCGTCGTCCTGCGGCTCCAGCTCCACATACCCCGCGGGCGTCCCCCGGTCGTAGACGACCCACGTCTCGACACCCGGCCGCGCCAGATGCTCCTGCCACTGCGCATACGTCCAGCCGAGCCGGTCCAGCCAGAGAATGTCCCCGCCCACCGACGCGTACAGAAACCGGCTGAACTCGGGCGAGGGCACCTCCGACCGCACGATCCGCACGTCGCCCTCCGGCGCGGCGGCCGGCAGGACGTCGGTGGGGGAGGTCTGCTCCAGGGACCAGGTGGTCACGGGGATGTTGGTCATGACGGTCAGGGAATCATCCGGGTGGCCGATCTGTCGATCGGCGTCCGTGATCGCCAGCCCAGTGCCCTGTCGGTCAGTCCGGTGCCCTGTCGGTCAGTCCAGCGCCCGGTCGATCGACTCCAGTGGTACGGCGAACAGCATCTGACCCGACTGGGACCACACCTCACCGGTCGACTCCCAGTACGACAGGGGGCCGGCCTGGACCCCCCAGCAGCGTGGGGCCTCCTCCGAGCCGCAGCGGGTCGCCTCGGCGCCCTCGGTGTCCTGCCGCCAGAGGCTGCCGTGCCGGTCCGTGGCGCCCGGTGCGCGGCCCAGGTACCAGTCGGTGCGGTCCGTCCCGGTCGCCCGGTGCGACAGCAGGCCCCTGATGCCGGACGCCTCCGTCTCATACGCCTCGACCGCGTGCGCGGATCCGGTGGCGTCGGTGGCCGGCAGGCCGGGGCGGGCCGGGTCCGTGCTGAAGTCGTAACGCCACAGCCGGGCGTGCCGGTCGCTGTCGGCCGCGGTCCGTTCGCCGGCCACCAGGCTGTCGGGTGCCGTGCTGCGGTCGAGCGAGATGGCGCCGAGACGGGGAGCGGCGCTCCCGCCGGTCAGGCGGTACGAGCCGATGGCCGGCAGGACGAAGCGGTTGCCGTGTGCCGACCAGCCGGCCCCGACGCGGCCCACCGCGGCGCTGTCGACGGTGGTGCGCTGGACGCGGTTCATGTCGTAGACGTACAGGCCGTCGGCGGTGGTGACCAGCAGCTTGTCCTGGTACCAGACCATGCCGGAGAGGCGGGAGGTCAGGGCACGGTAGTCGCGTCCGCCGTCCACCGGGACGACGAGGAGGGCCGAGGCATACCTGAGGCGGGCCAGGTTGCCCGCGTCGACGAAGGAGACCCGGGCGAGGCCCCGGTCGGCGGTGCTCTGGCTCCAGCCGGAAAGGAGCACCCGGTTGTCGTTCCACCAGCCGTCGTCGTCGGCGTCCCCCGAGGTGGTGACCGCCCCCGCCCGCCAGGCCCGGGTGTCGGCGGCGTCCCAGCAGTACGCGCGTGTGGCGGTCGGCGCGACCGGCAGCGCGGTGCGCTCGGTGGCCGTACATTCGGACGCGGTGCGCAGGCTGCGGTCGGCGCTCTCCAGGACGGCACGGACACCGACCGGCTTGCCCATCCCGGAAGCGAGTTCGTCGAGGGTGGCCTGCGGAACCAACTGCTCCTGGAGCCGGAGCGCACGAGTGTCGGCGGCCCTGGTGAGAGGCTCCAGTGCCCCGGGGTTGTCGCCGACCGTGGCCTGCGAGGCGCTGATCATCGTGGCGGCTGCGGTGAGCGCGAGGGCGGTTCCGGCCAGGAACGCGCGCGCCGCACGGCCCTGCTTGCGTCGACGGTGTCTGCCGCGGTGCTTCATCAAAACCTCCCGAGGCGAGCCAACTGCGGCCATTGGTCTGCGTGTTGACCAAAAGAGCAGGTGGGGTGGCTCGTAGAGGGATGCTACGGCAGTCGGGCACGCTTGCGGACTAAGACCCTGCAAATATGCGGAAGATGCCACTCGGGGACGGGTCGGACTCAGGGCAGATCGGCCGAGATCCGTCCCCGTGTCACCGCGGGCGCCGTCGAGTGCGGCAGCAGATCGCGTGGGTCGTCCGGCAGCAGCACCTCGATCTCCGCGTCCTCGCGGAAGCGGTACGGCCGATGCTCCAGGAACCCCCCGAGATAGCGCCGTACCCGCGACATCTCGGCGCGCACGGTCACCGTGCGCCCCGCGTCGCCGAACATGTCCTCGGCCAGCCCCGCCGCACTGCGGCCGGTGCGGTGCAGCGCCAGCAGATACAGCAACTCGGCGTGGCGGGGACTCAGTTCATGGCTCCAGGAACCCGCGCTGCCGGACACCGTCACCGACCAGCGGCGCGCCTGCGTCAGGTCCAGGGCGATCCGCGTCGCCCCGGGCGGCCCCGGCTCGTCGGCGATCCGCAGCAGCCAGCCGCCGGCCAGCGGCTCCACCGAGCACACGCCGAGCGGGGGCAGCCACCGTCGGCCCGGCGCGAGGGACTTGGGCAGCGCGATCCGACGCGGGTACGGCATCCCGGTCACCGCAGCGGTCCAGCCGTCCCGGTCCACCACCAGGGCCCGGCCGGCCAGCCGGGCCAGCGCCGGCGCCGCCACCGCGCGCAGCCGTTCCAGCGAGGTCAGATGCCGCTCGCGCAGCCGGGCCTCGGCGAGCTTGGCCACCGAGTCGACCCAGGCGAGCGTCGCCGGGTGCATGGTCTCCAGCGGCCCGCTGACGTCCACCACGCCGATCAGCCGGCCGTCCCGCGGATCCGTGATGGGGGCGCCGGTGCAGGTCCAGGAGGTCTGCGAGCGCTGGAAGTGCTCGGAGGCGAAGACCTGCACGGGCCGGCGCACCACCGCCGGAGTGCCCACCCCGTTCGTGCCGACGACGCTCTCGCGCCAGTCGGCGCCGAGTGCGAAGCCGAGGCCGTCGGCCTTGCGCAGCACGGAGGAGTTGCCCTCCCGCCACAGCACCCGGCCCTCGTCGTCGGCGACGACCATGATGTGGTGGGCGACGTCCGCGACCGACAGCAGCCCCTCCCGCAGCACCGGCAGCACATGTCTGAGCGTGGTGTCCTCCCGGCGCCGCTGCACCTCCTCACGGGACAGCAGCCCGGACCGGAAGTCGTGGTCGGGATCGACGCCGCTGCGCAGCATGCGTTCCCAGGACTGCTCGATCACCGGGCGCGGCGCGACGGGCGCGCGCTGTCCGGAGAGCTTGGCGGAGCGGACCTCGCTGAGTACTCGCGCCGCCCGCGCCGAGTCCACGGCGGCGAGCTGCGTCATGTCCGTCGGCGAGAGCGCCACGGGTTCCTCCCGGTTCGACTCATACTGACTGTGCGTCTCATAGTGCCGTCCGTCGCTCGTGGAGGGACACACTCCGCACTCAGACACCAACAAGTTGCAACCCCTTGCAACCCTGGTGGACCGTCCTGGCCTGGTTGAAACTTGAGCAACGCCGTCCCGAGCGGCGTTCGCGGCCTCGAACGGGCCATGGCGGGGGTGGTGCCGTGTCGGCGCAGCACCACCCCTTGCCTCCGGCGGTTGGGCCGCGTTGCGCCATGGGGGGTGCCGATTGGCGTTTCGTTGGCGTCTGCGGGCTGGTTGTGGCTGGTCGCGCAGTTCCCCGCGCCCCTGGGGTCAGGCCTGCGGCCTGGACCGATCCACCACTGACTGCAGGTTCAGAGTTGCCGGCAGTGTGCCGAAGGCCGTGCCTCCGTCGCCTCCCAGCCGGGACGCGCAGAACGCGTCTGCGACCTCCGGGGGTGCGAAGCGGGCGAGCAGTGAGCCCTGGAGGACCAGGGCCAGTCGCTCGGTCAGGCGGCGGGCGCGGGCCTCGATGCCCTCCAGGTCGGCCAGTTCCGTCAGCAGGGCCTTGATCGCCGTGTCCAGGCGGTGGTCGGCGCCGCGGGCCTTGCCTACCTCCTGCAGATAGGCGTTGAAGGCCTGGGGCTCGCGTTGCAGCACGCGCAGGACGTCCAGTGCCTGGACGTTGCCCGCTCCCTCCCAGATCGAGTTCAGGGGCGACTCGCGCACCAGCCGGGGCATCCCGGACTCCTCGACGTACCCGTTGCCGCCCAGGCACTCGGACGCCTCGACCGTCAGCGGCGTGCACCGCTTGGTCACCCAGTACTTGGCGGCCGGCACCGCGATCCGCAGCAGCGCCCGCTCCTGCTCGCCGCCGTCGTCGTAGGCGGCCGCGAGCCGCAGCGCGAGAGTGGTCGCCGCCTCGGACTCGACGGCCAGGTCGGCGAGGACGTTGCGCATGAGCGGCTTGTCGACGAGTTTGCCGCCGAACGCCTCGCGGTGGTCGCAGTGGTGGATCGCCTGCGCGACCGCCTGCCGCATCAGGCCGGCAGACCCCAGTACGCAGTCGAGCCGGGTCGCCGCCACCATCTCGATGATGGTGCGCACCCCGCGCCCCTCGTCACCGACCCGGCGTGCCCACGTCCCGTCGAACTCGACCTCGCTGGAGGCGTTCGAGCGGTTGCCCAGCTTGTCCTTGAGGCGCTGGATCAGGAAAGGGTTGCGGCTGCCGTCCTCCAGCACGCGCGGCACGAGGAAACAGGAGAGCCCGCCCGGAGCCTGCGCCAGCACGAGGAACCCGTCCGACATGGGTGCCGAGCAGAACCACTTGTGCCCGGTCAGCTCGTACGACTCGCCGTCGGGGAGCGGGCGCGCGGCCGTCGCGTTGGCGCGTACGTCGCTGCCGCCCTGCTTCTCCGTCATGCCCATCCCGAACAGGGCGCCGGCCTTGAGCCGGGCGGGCCGCAGCTCGCGGTCGTAGATCATGGACGTCAGCCGCGGCTCCCACTCGGCGGCGAGGTCGGGTTCCGTGCGCAGGGCGGGTACCGCGGCGTGGGTCATGGACAGCGGGCAGCCGTTGCCGGCCTCGACCTGCGTCCACATCAGGAAGGCCGCGGCCCGCCGCACATGCCCGCCCGGCCGCACCCAGGCCGCGGTCATCCCCGCCGCGACGCCCTTGCCGAGCAGCCGGTGCCAGGACGGATGGAACTCGACCTCGTCGATACGGCGGCCGTAGCGGTCGTGCGTGCGCAGCTGCGGCGGATTCGCGTTCGCCAGCGCCCCCCACTCCTGCACCTGCGCCGATCCGGAGGTCCGTCCGAGCGCGGCCAGCTCGCTTCGGGCCTCGTCCAGCAGCTCCGGGGCGAGGTGACGTTCGACGGCTGCCGTCAGGGCCCGGTCGGCGGTGTAGACGTCGTATCCGACCAGGGGCGGGGGCTGGTTGGTCACGGTGTGCGTGCTGCCTGCCATACCTGTGAACCTATCCCTGAGTGGGGCAGTGGTCTCCACCCTGACACGGCACCGGGGCGGGGGAGCGGGCAGGTGGCGAGGGTGCGCACCCGGCGCCGCGATGAGTGCGCCCTCGTACGGCGGATACCTTTAGGTCGTGCAGCCAGCAAGTGAATCCCCCCAGCGGACCTCCGGTCGTCTCCACCGGGCGCGTGTCCTCTACCGGAACGTCTCGAAACGCAGGACCGCCTGGCTGTTGATCAAGGACACCGTCAACTCCTGCATCGAGTACCGCATTCTGGGCCTGGCCGCCGAGGCCGCGTTCTTCACGCTGCTGTCCGTGCCGCCGCTGCTGCTCAGCATGATCGGCCTCCTCGGCTACGTCGACGACTGGACCGGCACCGACACGATCTCCAGCCTGGAGGCCAACCTCATCGAGGCCTCCCGCACCGTCCTGTCCGACAAGGGCGTGCGCCAGATCGCCCAGCCGATCCTGGACGACGTGATGCACGGCGGCCGCCCCGACGTCATCTCCGTCGGCTTCCTGTTCGCCCTGTGGTCGGGGTCGCGCGCGGTGAACGTCTTCATAGACACGATCACCGTGATGTACGGCCTCGACGGCGTCCGGGGCATCGTCAAGACCCGGCTGGTGGCGTTCGCGCTGTTCATCGCGGCTCTGCTGATCGGCTCGGTGGCGCTGCCGCTGATGGTGGCGGGACCGGACGCGGTGGTGCGGATCGTGCCGTGGTCGGAGACCTTGGTGCAGGTCCTGTACTGGCCGGTCGTGATCGTCCTGTCGATCGCGTTCCTGACGACGCTGTACCACGTGTCCGTGCCGGTCCGCTCGCCCTGGATCGAGGACGTGCCCGGCGCGCTGGTCGCCCTCGGCATGTGGGTGCTGGGCAGCTTCCTGCTGCGCATCTACCTGACGAACACGATCGAGGGCGCGTCGATCTACGGCTCCCTCGCCGCCGCCGTCGCCGTGATGCTGTGGATCGGTGTGTCCGCGTTCGCCGTGCTCGTCGGGGCCGCGGTCAACGCCGCGATCGACCGGGTCTGGCCGGCCGCCGCGACGGCCGCGGCCCGCGCGGCCAACGAGCGGATGCGCGAGGCCCAGGTCGCCGAGTACGTGGCCCGCCATGCGGCGCACCGCGACCCGGACCCCGACGACCCGGACATGCCGTCGGAGTTCCCGGAGCGGTGGTCCCGCTTCCTGCCGCCGGAGGACCTGGGTTCCCGGCTGCGGACACATGTGAAGAGCACGCACCCCCATCCACCGCACAAGCCGGAGAACCAGGACAGGGGCTGACGGGGGCTGCCAGCCGGCGGGGTCCCGGCGCCAGGCGCTCGGCGCTGCCAGACTCCGCCGTCGCGGCCGAGCGCCGTCGCCCGTGAACGCCGTCGAGGCTGAGCGGAGCCACGGCTGAACGCTGTCGAGGCTGAGTTGTCGCCGCGACTGAGCGCCTTCGCGGCGGAGAGCCGTGGTGTCAGCGCCGGGTCTCGCACCCCGCGGGCAGCCGGACTCAGGCGACGCCGGGCGCCGGTGACCGACCGGCGAGGGCAGGGCTTGAGGGGATCGGCTGAGCGGCGTTGAGTTTCAGTCACCTCGTGGCGTTGAGCGGAGGTGTCAGGGGTGGGTGTTGTCGCCCGTGGAGAGTCTGGCTCGGGCGATGCCGGGTGCCGGTGACCGGCCGTTCACGCTTTCCACGTCCCCGCCGTCGTGGCCTTCCTGGCGAAGTCGCCGATGTTCCGTGGCGCCTGGCCCGGCCCGGCACCTCGCGGACGTCGTGCGTGGCCGGGGGTGAGGGGATCGGATGAGCGGTGTTGAGGTTCAGCGACCTCGGGGCGGAGAGTGGAGGTGGCGGTGGTGGGTGTTGTCGTCCGTGGTGAGTCGGGCTCGGGCAGCGGCCGATCATTCACGCCTTCCATGTCCCTGCCGCCGCGGCCTCCCGCGCGAAGTCGTCGAAGTCCCGTGGCTTCCGGCCCAGCACCTCGCGGACGTCGTCTGTGACATGGGCGTTGCGGCCGTCCATGAGGGCTTCGAAGACCTCCATCAGGAGGTCCACTTCCTCGGGCGGGACGCCGAAGCCGGTCAGGGCCTCGCCGTAGGCGCGTACCGGGACCGGCGTGTACGTGATCGTGGCGCCCGTCGCCTCGGAGATCTCCGCGACCGCCGCACGCCAGGACAGCAGCCGCGGCCCGGTCAGCTCCAGCGTCCGTCCCGCATACCGGTCCCCGGACGTCAGCACGGCCACCACGACGTCCGCGATGTCCCGCACGTCGACGAACGGCTCCTTGACCTCACCCGCCGGAAACACCAGCTCTCCGTGGATCATCCCCTCCACCAGGGGCCCCTCGCTGAAGTTCTGCGAGAACCACGTCGCCCGTACGATCGTCCAGTCCGCGCCGGACGACTTCAGCGCCTCCTCGGCCGGCAGCGCCTGGTCCTCGCCGCGGGCCGACAGCAGCACCAGCCGTCGTACGCCGAGCCCGACCGCCTTCCGGGCGAGCGCGCCGATGCCCTCGGCCGCTGCCGGGGAGCCGATGTCGGACGGGTACATCAGATACGCCGCGTCCGCGTCGCGCAGGAGCTCCGCCCACGTCGTCGGGTCCTCCCAGTCGAAGCCCTGCGCCCGGGACGCGGCCCGCACCGTGAGCCCCGCCCCGCGCGCCGCCTGCGCCACCCGGCTCCCCGTACGACCCGAGGCACCGGTCACCACTACCGTCATCCGCTGCGTGTTCGCCGTGTCGGCTGCGTTTTCCGTCATGCCTCCAGTCAACGGTCGCGCTCCCCAACAGCCCATCGCTGAACGGCTCATTCCCATGCGCGGACGTCTACGCTGACGGCATGGACGCCCTTGCAGGCCTGTTGGAGGGTCCACGCGCGCGTGGCGCCTTCATGATCCGCGCGTGCTTCGAGCCGCCCTGGTCCATCCGCATCGAGGACCGCGCCCCGCTCACCGTCATGGTCATGGTCCGCGGCGAAGCCTGGGTGATCCCGGACCAGGGCGAGCGAAGCGAGATGGGGGTCCCCCCGGCCGAAGGCTGGGGGAGGATCCGGCTGCGCCCCGGCGACCTCGCCATCGCCCGCGGCCCCGACCCCTACACCTGCGCCGACGACCCCGCCACCGCGCCCCAGGCCCTGATCCTCCCGGGCGCCGAGTGCCGCTACCCCGACGGCCGCTCCCTCAACGGCTCGATGGACCTGGGCGTACGCACCTGGGGAGACCGGCTCGACGGCTCGGCCGTGATGCTGATCGGCACGTATCTGTGGCAGGGCGAGATCAGCGGGCGGCTGCTGAACGCCTTGCCGCCGCTGCTGCTGCTCACGGCCGACGTGTGGAACTGCCCCCTCACGCCCTACCTCATGGAGGAGATCGTCCGCGACGAACCCGGCCAGGAGGTCGTCCTGGACCGCCTGCTCGACCTGCTGGTCATCGCCGCGCTCAGGGCCTGGTTCTCCCGCCCGGAGGCAGAGGCCCCGGCCTGGTACCGGGCACTGGCGGACCCGGTCGTCGGCCGTGTCCTGCGCCTGGTCCAGGACGACCCCGCGCACCCCTGGACGGTGGCCTCGCTGGCCGCCAAGGCGGGGGTGTCCCGGGCCGCGCTGGGCCGCCGCTTCACGGAACTGGTGGGGGAGCCGCCGATGACGTACCTCACGGGGTGGCGGCTCGCGCTGGCGGCGGATGCGCTGCGCGATACCGACGACACGTTGGATGCCATTGCGCGGCGGGTGGGTTACGGGAGCGCGTTTGCTCTGTCCAGTGCGTTCAAGCGGGTCTATGGAGTGAGCCCGCAGGAGCATCGGGCGCGGGTGGCTGTGGGGTAGGGCGGGAATCGCCGTTGGGGTGCAGCTTGTTGCCGGCTGCGGGACAGACACCCCGCCGGACCCCCGCCGGACGGCCTGTCGGGCGCCTAGTGGAAGGTCACCGGTCCCAGAGGCGTGTCCACCGTGAAGGACATCCCCACCGGTCCCGTCGTGAGGTCGAGGTCCGTGCCGAGTGCCGCCAGCAGGGGCCGGATCTCGTCCGGCTCGGGGGCGCTCGCGGACAGGGACAGCAGCGGGGTGGTGGGCAGGTCCGAGGCGGTGGGGTGGACCGTGGCGCTCCAGTCGATGAGGAAGGGGACCAGGCCGGAGGGGTGGGCGTCGTCGCCGTCGGTGAGCCGCCATTGCAGCAGGGTGCCGTCGGGTCTGCGGCGGCTCATCGCCTGCGCCGGGCCGGGGTCGTACCCCTGGGCCCGGGCGGCCGCGATGGCCGCGTCCAGGTCGGGCGGGCTGATCGCCCAGGTGACCGTGCGCGCGGTGGTGAGTCCGTCGACCTCGAAGGGGCGGGGCTGCCCGGGCGCCGACTGCTCGGGATCCGGGCCGATGATCTCCAGGTAGCTCGTACTGCCCAGGGACACCAGATAGTTGCGGGTGCCGAGCCCGATGTGCACGCCGCCCGGGGCCGGGGTGACGCCGGTGCGTCGGGCGAAGTCGGCGACCGTGGCGGCCAGGTCCGGGGTCGCGAGGACGAGATGGTCCAGGAGCGCGGGGATGGCGTTCATCGCAGCCGAGGCTACGCAGAGCAGCCTGCATTATGGAACACCTGTGCGCCAGGACGGACCGGCGGCCTCACTCGTCGAAGCGGCCTCACTCGTCGAAGACGACGGTGCCGTCCTCCAGCAGCGTCGGATGGATCTTCATCGGACCGTACTCGTCGACGTCCGACGGGCGCGGGGTCTCCGGACCGTCGGGACCCATGCGCAGCAGGCGCTCGGCACGGCAGACCCGGAACACACGGCCCGCCACACGGGCCTCGTCGGCGCGCTCCAGCGCCCGGAACTCCTCGGCCGCCTTCTCGTACACGGCCTTCTTCTCGTCGTCGAACTTGTAGAGCATGGGCCACATCTCGCCCATCGCGTCGTAGAGCACGCGCCGTGCGTCGTGCGGGGTGGACTGGAGGGCGAGGGCCGGCTCCCAGCCGGTCCGTTCGCGCTCGACCACGCCGAAACACGTGGGCAACAGCACGACCTGCGGGTGCGAACGCACCGCCCGCTCCGAGTCCCTGCGCAGGTCGAAGGGGAACCGCACGCCCCGGTACGCGAAGTCCCGCAGCGCCGCCAGCAGGGCGCCCGTCATCGGGCCGCCCTCCACACGTTCCGGGTCGAGGACGAAGTCCAGGTCGGGGGAGGGGGTGTGGTCGGCGCGCCGGTCCCAGGTCCGCTCCGCGGGCTCCGGGTCGGTGGGCCGAGGCGGCTCCAAACGGTTGTCGCCGTCGCACCGCGTGAACTCGTCTCCGCGCACGATCCGGTACCGCGCCCCGCACGCCTCGACCTCGTTCACCGGCTCCCGGTCCAACACGTCCACGGCGGCGAGCAGTTCACGCCGTACGGCCGGATCGTCGGTGTCGTCCTTCGCACGGAACCACAGATAGGTGTTCAGCGAGTCCCGGCACATCTGCGGCATCCCGTTCACGACCGGCTTCAGCACCCGCCACTCGGGCCCCACCGCCGGATCCTGTACGGCGACCCCGAACACCGGCCCACGCAGGGCGAACCCGGGATACAGCACGGAGGCATCCACCGCGTCGGCCTCCCGCACCCAGGCGGCGGGGTCGTCACGGCGGATCAACTCGTCGTGGAGGGCGTGGATCTGTTGCTGCCAGTCATGGGTCATGCACACATTGTTGCCGGGGTGGGAGTGTGTGTGGGCGTGAAGCGACCCAACAACCCGGGTTGTTGGAGTGTCCCGGTGATCCGAAATTTTCGGATCACCGGCAGCAGTGGGACCGAGCCCTCAGCTCGCCTAGGCTCGGCCGTATGGCCGCACGACTCCTCGTCCACACCCGCACCACCGCCTACCGGCACGACTCCATCCCGGCCGGCGTCGAAGCCGTCCGCACCATCGGCGACTTCGAGGTGGACCACACCGAGGATCTCGCGGCCTTCGAGAAAACCCTCGACGGTTACGCGGCCGTCGTGTTCCTCTCCACCAGCGGCGAGGTGCTCACTCCCGCCGGGCGCGAGCGGCTCGCCGCGTACGTCGAGTCGGGCGGCGGCTTCGTCGGCGTACACGCGGCGGCCTGCACCGAGTACGACTGGCCGTACTACGGCGAGCTGTTGGGCGCGCGGTTCGACCGGCACCCCGAATACCAGCCCGGCAAGGTGGTCGTGGAGGACGCCGACCATCCGGCCACCCGGCACCTGTCCGCCGTATGGGACTTCGTCGACGAGTGGTACGACTTCCGCACCAACCCCCGGGGCGCGGTACGGGTGTTGGCCTGCGCCGACGAGTCGTCGTACGACGGTGGCGGCATGGGTGAGGACCATCCGCTGGTGTGGTGCCGTGAGCAGGGGGCAGGGCGCGTCTTCTACACGGCGCTCGGACATGCCGCCGAGGCGTACGAGGATCCGGACTTCCGCGCCCACCTGCTCGGCGGGATCAACTGGGCGGCGAAACTGGCTTAGAAGCACGACGGAGGGCCACTCCTCGGAGTGGCCCTGACCCGCGTACTCGACCACTACGCGCACACGGCATACGCCGCCGACCGCCTCCTGCTGCCCCACCGCGACCCTCTCCCACCGGCCCCGGCGGCGGACGGTGCCCGACCCGAGGAACTCGCCACGCACGACGAGGCCATGGCGTGGTTCACCCGCGAGCACACCGCCCTGACGGCGGCCGTCGAGCACGCCGTACGCACCGGACACGACACCCAGGCTTGGCGGCTGGCCTGGGCTCTCACGACCTTCCTCGCCCGCCGGGGACGCTGGGCCGACGTCACCGCCGTGCACACCACCGCCCTCGCCGCCGCCGTCCGTCTCGGGGACCCGGCCGCCCGGGCCGAGTCCCATCGAGCCCTCGCCTGGGCGTGCACGGAGACCGCCCGCTTCGCCGAGGCCCACCACGAACTGGCCCACGCGCTCGCCCTGTCGGAGGCGAGCGGCGACCTCCGCTCGGCCGCCCACACCCACCTCGCCCTGGGCTGGCTGTACGAACGTCAGGACGACAGGCCCGCGGCGCTCCGGCACGACCGGCAAGCCGTCGGCCTGTTCACCTCGCTCGACCACCTCCCGGGACGGGCCCGCGCCCTGAACGCGGTGGCCTGGGATCATGCCCAGCTCGGCGACCACGCCGCAGCGGTACGCCACTGCCGGCAGGCCCTGGCCATCCAGCGCGAGCTGGGCGACGAACGAGGCCAGGCCGGCACGTGGGACACCCTCGGCTACGCCTACCACCAGCTCGGCGACCACCAGAACGCCGTCGACTGCTACGAACACAGCCTGGCCCTCAACCGCACCCTGGGCCACCGCTACAACGAGGCCGAGACCCTGGTCCACCTGAGCCAGCCCCACCGCGCGACAGGCGTCGTGGAACCGGCCCGGCAGGCCCTGCACGAGGCCCTCGGCATCTACCTCGACGCCAACGCGCCCGAAGCGGACGTGGCCCAGGTCCGCGCACTCCTGCGCGAACTCGACGATCTGACGGCGGGTTAGGGTCGAGGCAAGGTGTCGATCTTGGTCCAGGGCGGGGCTCCGCCGCGCAGCCGACAGAGAGGGGTCAGGGTGTCGATGACGAGCTTCGATACGAGTGAGCGGCTGATGTGGGCAGGCCGGGCGGCTGCCTATGCCGGAAGCTTTGCCAGGCTGTGCGGGCATCCCGTGCCGCGGTTGCTCGACGCCGCTGAGGTTCGGCCAGGCGTGCGGGTACTGGATGTGGGGACCGGGCCGGGGACAGTGGCCGCTGCCGCATGTGCCCGGGGTGCGAGGGTGACGGCCGTGGACGCAGAACCGACCATGGTTCAGCTCGCCCTGCGGGCCGCACCTGAGGCCGACGTACGCGTGGCTGCCCTTCCCGAGCTTCCCTTCGGCGACGGGCAGTTCGATGCCGTCGTGGCCAACTTCGTGCTGAACCATGTCGGCCGGCCCAAGCTCGCCCTCGCCGAGCTGCGCCGCGTCGTCCGGCCGAACGGCTGGATCGCGCTGACGATCTGGGCGGCGCCACCGGCCCCGGGCCAGGCTCTGCTCGGGCGCGCGATCCAAGCCGCGGGCGCGGTACGTCCCGCGCACCTGCCCGCAGGACTGGCCCCCGAGGACGACTTTCCCCGTGACGAGAGCGGCCTGACCGGCCTGATGCATGCGGCAGGGCTGCGCGAGGCGGTCTGCGAGACCTTGCGCTGGGACCACCGGGCCGACGCCGTGGAGTGGTGGAGCGGCCCTGCGGCCGGCGTGGCCTTCGGCGGTCAGATCGTGCAGAGCCAGACCCCGGGGATCCGGGCCGAGATCAAACGCCACTTCGATCTCTTCAGCGCGGAGTTCGCCGACGAAGCCGGTGTGCTGACGTTGCCGCATGCGGCGCTGCTCGCTCGAGCGCGCCACTGAGCTGCTTCTGCCGGGCCTCGACCTCGCCGACCGTACGGTCGAACCCCGGCACGGGTACGGCCGGCGCCGGGGTTCGGTTCGCGGTGCGGGGATGCAGGGGGGCTACGGAGCTACTGCTTCACGCGTCACGACGTGGCTTGCGAAGTGCGCGGAACTGGGGGCCGTAGGTGCCCGGGGCGTAGCGGAGCGGGGTCTCCATCAGTTCCACGGCGGGGCCCTCCATTGCGCGCATGGAGTGGATGGCCGCGCGCAGGGTGCGGTGGCCGCCGCCGGCCCAGGCCACGTCAAGAGTGTCGAGCACCGTGCTGTAGATGGCGTCGAAACGGAACAGGAGCCCTGCGACATGGCCCGTTGGGCGGGGCCAGCCGCCGACCGGGAGCCGGGCCATGGGGCGCACGTCGGGGAAGGGGACGGGTCCGCCCACGTACTTCCAGCCGTCGTCGGTCTCGCGCAGCTCCCGGCCGTGGTAGATCTCGCCGAAGGCGTAGTAGTGCGCCGGGTGGTCGTCCTCGAAGGAGTCGGACGGGGAACTGGCGGTGCCCTCGCCCTGCTCCCTGATGATCTCGATGGCGCGCTCGACGTGGTCGAGGTTCTCGACCGGATACAGGTCGTCGGAGAAGACGTACTGGGACAGCTGCCCCCGCACCGACAGTTCCGGCTGCACGACCCGGAACGCCTTCAGCACGTCGGCGTAGAACTCGCCGACGGTGGGCGAGGTCTGCGCGCTGCGGACGAGTGACTCCTCGGGGGCCTCGATCGCCATCATCACGTCGCGCACGAAGGGCTTGGTCAGGCCCGACAGGTACACGGTCACCCCGGCCCGCACACCGCCGGGCAGCGGACCGGGGTAGACGGGCGCGGCGGCCTTGATCTGCGGCCTCCCGCCCACGGCCACGAGCAGGTTGCAGACGATGCCCAGGTGGTACATCTCGTCGCCGACGATGCGCCGGATGAGCCGCGCGACCTCACTGCCGCGGTCCTTGACGGACCACAAGCCGCACAAGTACGGCGGGATGGTGGCGAGTTCGAGTGCTACGGCGACCTGAAGGGCCGACCTGAGCCAGCCGACCCCGCGGCCCTCCTCGGGAACGGTCAGCAGGCGCGCCACGGATCCGAGGCCGGGCGTGGCGAGCGGCGCGCCCTCCGGCAGCCCGGCAGCCTGCGCGGACCCGGCGACCGCGGCCGGCGCGCCTGCCGCCAGCGCAGCCGACGCCAGGAAGGTCCTGCGCCTGAACGGAGAAACTGCCAGCTCGTCCGGCTCTTCGCCCATATCCGTCACTCTCGCCTCGCCTCAGCTCATGGCCACGGTCCCGCTCTGCTCGACGCAATCGGGACCCCTCGACAGCTCGCGAAGCTAGCAGCCATCACCGCCGCGACCAGGGCAGACGAGCCGTGCGGCGCATCGACCACCCTGTCGGTCCAACGCGCGCGGCCCTGATGCGGACGCCCGCCGCAAGGGGGCGTTCGCCGCGTCGACAGTCCGTCGATTCCGCAGCGACCGGCAGGAGCCGTAGGTGAGGATTGCGGGCATGGGACTGTCGACGGCGTTCACGGAGCGGTTCGTTGTGGAGCATCCGATTGCCCTCGCCCCGATGGGCGGGTCGGCCGGTGGTGCCCTGACCGCGGCGGTCTCGCGCGGTGGCGGCCTCGGGCTGCTGGGCAGCGGGAACGGCGACGAGGACTGGCTGGCCCGCGAACTGCCGGTCCTGGCCGACGCATGCGCCGGGAAGCCCTGGGGCATCGGCTTTCAGACGTGGGCGATCGACGAGGGCGCGGTCGCGCGGTCGCTGGAGCACGGGCCGGCGGCGGTGATGCTGTCCTTCGGCGACCCCAGCCCGTTCGTGGAGCGCATCCGCGGCGCGGGTACGGCGCTGATCCTTCAGGTCACCGACCTGGAGGAGGCCCGTAGAGCGGTGGATCTGGGCGCCGACGTGATCGTGGCGCAGGGCACCGAAGGGGGCGGTCACGGAGCCCGGCACGGACGGTCCACCCTGCCGTTCGTACCCGTCGTGGTGGACCTGGCGGCGCCCATACCGGTGCTGGCGGCCGGCGGGATCGCCGACGGGCGCGGCGTGGCGGCGGTCCTGGCACTGGGGGCTGCCGGAGCCCTGCTCGGCACCCGCTTCCAGGCCACGACCGAGGCCCTGGTCGACCCCGCGACCGCCCGGGCGATCGTCGAGGGCAGCGGGGCGGACACCGAGCGGAGCAGGGTGCTGGACATTGCCCGCAGTTCGCGGTGGCCGGAGCGGTACACCGCACGCACCCTGGCCCACCCCTTCCTCGACGAGTGGCGGGGCCGCGAGGACGAACTCACGGCCGACCCGCGTGCCCGCCAGGAGCACCAGGAGGCCGTGGCGCGAGGCACGATCCCCGCACTGCCGCAGTGGGCCGGCGAGGGCATCGACCTCATCGATGACGTGCCGTCCGCAGCCGACCTGGTCGGCAGCCTGGCAGCCCAGGCCGAGAAGGCACTCAACCGGGCCGGCGGGCGCTGATCCCTGGCCGAACTCCCCGACTCAGCAAGGAGATCGGTCACGCGGCCCGGCCGTGCTCGACCGCTCCACCAACCGCGTCGACAACTCCGTGCGCGTACTCTCCGGCCGGTCCCCGTCCATCATCCGCACCAGCAGACGCAGCGCCGTCGCCGCCATTTCCGACAGCGGCTGGCGGACCGTGGTCAGGGCCGGGGCGATCCAGCGGGCCTCCGGCAGATCGTCGAAGCCTACGACGCTGACGTCGTCCGGCACCCTCAACCCCCGTTCCGCCAGCGCCTCGTAGACGCCGAGGGCCATCCGGTCCGAGCAGACGAAGACGGCCGTCGGCGGTTCGGGCAGGTCGAGGAGGTCCAGCATGCGGCGGCGGGCGACACCCTCGTCGAAACCGGCGTGCCGGACGTACTCGGGGCGGTGCCGCACCCCGGCCGAGGCGAGCGCGGAGCGGTAGCCGGCCACCCGGGCGGTGCTGCACATCTTGCGCTGGTGACCGGCGATGACGGCGATGCGTTCGTGGCCGAGCGCCAGGAGGTGCTCGGTCGCGATGACGCCGCCGTGCCAGTTCGCCGCGCCCACCGACGCCACGCCCGGCGGCGGCTCCAGCACCGGGTCGATCATCACGAACGGGATGCGGTGCTGCTCCAGCCACGCGTACTGCGACGCCGTCAGCTCGGCCAGGTTGAACAGCACTCCGGACGAGCCGCGCGCGATGAGCTTGTCCAGCCAGCCGCGCTCCGGGCGGCCGCCCCGCGTCCGGGTCAGCCCGGCCGAGACCACCACCTCCAGGCCCGCGTCGTGGGCCGCCGCCTCCACGCCGTGCAGCACCGCACCCGACCACGAGGTGTCCAAGGAGTGCACGACGAGGTCGACCAGGCCCGGCGTCTTCGCCGCGTCGAAGCGGGGTCTGCGGACATATCCGAGCCGGTCCAGGGCCTCGGTGACCCGGCGGCGGGTCTCGGGGGCCACGTCCTCCCGGCCGTTGACCACCTTGGACGCGGTTGGCACGGACACCCCGGCCTCGCGGGCCACGACGGCCAGGGTCGGCCCGGCCGCCACGCTCGCACTGCCCGTACGGACCATCGGGAACCACCTCTCCGGCCCGCCCGAGGGCCATGAAAAGTTTCGACCAGCCGCAAACAGTAAGCGCTTCCTACCCTAGGTTCGCCGCGAGGAGTCCGGAAGAGGACAGAGTTCGCAGGAATGCTCGGGTCACGACTTTCGAAACCTCGAACAGGCTCAAAGGGCCCGGGGCTACCAGCAGGTGAGACGGAATCCCGTGAAGTCGGCCGTGAAGGCCGAGTCGACCAGATCCACGGCATGGACGCCGGCCATCGACCCCGTGAAGCGCAACTTGGAGCCGTAGTCGTCGGAGAGCTTGGTGAAGTCCAGCGGCGGGCCGACCGGCGTGCGGACGCCCCCGCGGACGTACCAGAACCGTGCCCGGCCGTCGTCCACCGTCACGCCCAAGGTCAACGGTGCGCTCGCGTCCACCTCCACGACGGCCGCCTGCCGGGTGCCGAACTCCTCCCGCTCCACGAGGCTGAGCACCGTACGGCCCTCGCCCCGCCACTGCTGCCCGTGCTGCCCCTCGCCCTCGGGCTCCGCCCAGGTGAGGTCGAGGCTCAGATACGCCTCCGCGCCGTACCGCAGGACCAGCCCGGCGGCCTGCGTGAACGTGCGAGGCCGCGCGTCCACCGTGACCTCGGCCTCCGCGCGGTGCTCGGTGATCCGCTGCGCCAGCAGACTGTGCGCCCACCGTGACTCGGGACCGTGCCGGCCGCGCAGCCGGATCCAGCCGGGGCGGGTGGTGGTGTCGGCCCAGCTCGGGTCGGCGTAGCCGCGCAGGGTGCTCCAGGGCCAGCCCAACGGGTCGTCGGCGTCGGCGAGTCGGGGCTCCGGCTTGGCGGGCCGGGTAGGTACCTCGACCTCGACCGCCGGGTGCCAACCCCCGTGCCGCAGCCGGGGCCAGCCCGCCTTGTCCCAGGTCAGTGCCTGGATCGCCGTCTCCCGGCCGAGGGGGCAGCGCGCTCCGTACGGCGTCTGCAACGGCCGTGCCGTGAGGTGGCTCATCACCCACTCGCCGTCCGGTGTCTCGACCAGCTCCGCGTGCCCGGCCTTCTGCAACGGCACCGACGGATCGTCGCGCGTCGTCAACAGGGGCTGGCTGTCGAGCTCGTACGGACCGGTGATCGCACGACTGCGTGCCACCAGCACCCCGTGCTCGACCCCCGTGCCGCCCTCCGCGAGAACGAGATGGAACCAGCCGTCGCGGCGCAGCAACTTCGGCCCCTCGATGAGCCGTTCGTGCTGGAGCAGCAGGTGCGTGTCACCGACCGGGGCCAGGGTCTGGCGGTCCAGCTCGGTCAGGACGATCCCGGCGAAACGCTGCCCGCTCGGGCGGTGGTCGCTCTGCATGTTGAGCAGCCACAGCCGGCCCTCGTGGTGGAAGAGCGCGGGGTCGAAGCCGTGGCTCGCGATGCGCCGCGGGGCGCTCCACTTGCCGTCGACGTCCGTGGCCGTGCACACATACGTGTCCAGATCGAAGTACGGCGTCCCGACCGAGCGCACGACCGAGTACACCACCCAGAACCGCTCCCCGTCCCAGCTCAGCGACGGTGCCCAGATGCCGCCCGAGTCGGGGACACCGGCCAGTGAGTCGCCGGGGACCGCGCCCCGGACGTGGCCCGCGTACTCCCAGTGGGCCAGGTCCCGGGAGCGGTGGACCGGGATCGTCGGGAACCACTCGAAGGAGCTCGTGGCCACGTAGTACCAGTCGCCGACCCGGACCAGGGAGGGGTCGGGGGCGAAGCCACGGAGGACGGGGTTGTGCAGCACGGTCACGGGAGGACTCCAGGAGCGTCGGTCACCTGGGGGCCGCGGGGAGTCAGGGTCACCTGCGGCCCCCAGGGAGTCATGTGCGGATCCGGCGGGTGGCTCTCACTTGAGGGCCCCCAACGTCACGCCGGTCCGCCAGTAGCGCCGCATCGCGACCATCATGATCGCCATCGGGATGATGGACAGCAGCGCGCCGGTCAGGACGAGGCTGGTGACGTCGATGCCCGACTCCAGGCGCTTGCCGGACCAGTTGTACAGGCCCAGGTTGAGCGTCCAGTTCTCCTCGCCACGCAGCACGGTGAGGGGGAGGAAGAAGGCGTTCCAGGTGTTGACGAAGGCCAGCAGGAAGACCGTCGCGCCGCCCGTCGTCATCATCCGCAGCACGATGCTGAAGAAGATCCGCAGCTCACCGGCGCCGTCGAGACGAGCCGCCTCCAGCAGCTCGAACGGGATGGTGGCCTCGGTGTAGACCTTGGCCAGATACACGCTGAACGGGTTGATCAGGCAGGGGATCAGCATCGCCCAGGGGGTGTCGACCATGCCGATCGCCGAGAACAGCAGGTACAGCGGAAGCGTGAGCAGGGCGATCGGGATCAGGAAGGAGCCGACCACGCACGCGAACACCGCGCCCCGACCGGGGAAGTCGAAGCGGGCGAGGCCGTAGCCGGTGGCGAGGGCGATGAGTGTGCCGCCGAGGGAGCCGACACCGGCGTACAGGAACGAGTTGGCGGTCCAGCGCAGGAAGATGCCGTCCTCATAGGTGAAGACCTGCTGGAGGTTGTCCCACAGATGCCAGCCCGAGAACCACAGCCCGTTGCTCTGGTACAGCCCCACGCGGTCCTTCGTCGCGGCGATCATCAGCCAGTACACGGGGAACAGGCTGTATGCGCTGGCCAGGACCAGCCCGAGCAGCACGAAGCGCTGGCCGCCCTTGGAACGCGAGGCCGCATCCGGGCTGGTGAGTCGTCGCACGGTACGCCCGCGCGGGGGTACGGCGGCTGTTTCCGTGCCGTTTTCCTTGACGTTTTCCGTCAGCGCCATCAGTCCGCCTCCCTCGAGGTCAGCCGGTAGAAGAGGAAGGACGCCACACCGAGGATCAGGGCGAGCAGCACCGACAGGGCAGCGGCGTAGTGGTAGTTGGCGGCGTTGAACGCCTGGTTGTAGATGATCATGATCGGGGTGAAGCTGTCGCTGACCGTCTCCGGAGTCACGTTCCTGAACAGGGCGGGCTCGTTGAAGATCTGCAGCATCTGGATGATCGACAGCAGCGCGGTCAGCACCAGCGCCCCGCGCACGAACGGGATCTTGATGCTCAGTGCGATCCGCAGCTCCGAGGCGCCGTCCAGCCGCGCGGCCTCGAACAGCTCGCGGGGCACGCCCTGGAGGGCGGCGTAGATGATCACCATGTTGTAGCCGATGCCGTGCCAGGTCAGCAGATTGCCGATGGCCGGCCACACCATCGACGGCGCGAAGAAGTTCCAGTCGAACCCGAACAGCTCGCCGAGCGGGGTCAGCGGGCCCACCTCGGGGCTGTACAGGTTGACCCACACGATGGCCGCGACCACGCCGGGGATCATGTACGGCACCAGCAGCAGGATCCGGAACCGGCCGGCCGCCTTCGCCGTGACCGCGTCCAGGAAGAGCGCCAGCAGCAGGCTGATGAGCAGCATGAACGGGATCTGGACGCAGGCGAACAGCACCACCCGCAGGATGGAGGTCATGAACGCCGAGTCGGTCAGGCCCTTGCCGTAGTTGTCCAGGCCGACGAACTCCGTGGTCGCGCCGCCGAGCCCCAGCCCGGACGACTTCTCCAGGAACAGTGACTGGTAGACCGCGTAACCGATCGGAAGCAGATAGAGGAAGACGAAGCCGAGCTGGAAGGGCACCGTGAAGGCGGCACCCTTCCAGCGCTGGGAGCGAATCATCGAGTCTGCCTCAGCCCTTGACGCTGATGCCGCGCTGCTTCAGGTCGTCGACCGTCCACTCCTGCATGTGCGCCAGGAGGTCGGTGACCTTCTGCTTCTTGCTGACGACCTTGGCCCACTCGGCCTGCATCTCGGTGAACATCGCGGTCCAGTTGGGGCCGAAGGTCCAGCCGGTGCGGACGGTGCCCAGGCTGTCCGTCACGGTCTTCTTGGCCGGCTCGTAGTTCTTGCCGAGCAGCTTCTCGGAGATCGCCTCGGAGACGTACGACTCGCTGTCGGCCAGCGCCGGCATCACACCGCTGCCGGTCTCCGGGCTCGCCATGGTCTTGACCGCACCGGCGTCGGTGGACATCCACAGCGCCGCCTCGGCGGCCTGCTCCTGGTTCTTGCACTGCTCGCTGACCAGCGTCAGATTGCCGCTCTGGTTGGTGCCGGCCGGCGTCTGGGCGGCCTCGTCCTTGAAGGTCGGCCACGGGGCGAGCGCCCAGTCGCCGAAGGACTTGGTGAAGTTCTGCACCATGCCGGACATCTGCCAGGTGGAGATCTGCCGGGTCGCGGTGGCGCCGGTGTCGAAGCTGCGCTGCACGGCCGCGTAGTCGGCGAAGGACAGCTTGGCGTTCAGGTCGTTGTCGATGATCTCCTGGATCACCTCGGCGGCCTTCAGGGTGCCCTCGTCCTGGAAGTCGACCTTCCAGGAGTTGCCGTCGATGCTGTACCAGTTCGCCCCGGCCTGCATGGCCAGCACCTCCAGGGTGCTCGGGTCCTCACCGGCGTAGTTGGTGATCTTGATGTCGTGCTTCTTCAGTTCCTTGCCGGCGGCGATGAAGTCGTCCCAGGTCGCCGGGGCCTTCAGGCCGTACTTCTGGAAGATGTCGGTGCGGTAGATGGTGAAGGCCGGCGCCGAGGCGGTGGGCACGCCGTAGATCTTGCCCTGGACCTGGCCGGTGGCCCACGAGCCGGGGTTGAACTTGTCCTTGTCGGCCTCGACGTACTTGGTGATGTCGGCGAGCGCACCCTGTGCGACCCAGCTGGTCACGTACTCACCGGTGTTCTGCAGCAGACAGGGCGCGTTGCCCGCCTTGACGGCGTTGGTCAGCTGCTTCTGCATGGTCAGCTGGTCGGTGACCTTCGTGTACTTGAGCTGGACGTCCTTGTGCGAGGCGTTGAACGCCTTGACGACGGCCTCCTGCCCGTTGGCCCAGCCCCAGAAGTCGAGGGTGACGGGGCCGGAGGCGTCGGAACCGGAGTCCGAGTCTGAGGAGTCGGATCCGCCACAGGCGGCGAGCAGACCTGTCAGGGCGATTCCCGCAACGGCGGCGGAGGCGAACCTTCTCCGGGGGCTGGTGAAGTTCATCTGACCGTGATCCTTCGGAATTGGGCGTTCTCAGAACGAGGACGGCGGCTCGGTGGTGCTGGCCAGGAACGCGGCCGGAAAACCGTCGGCTCGCGGTTGCGGGGGGTCGGCCAAGCAGAAGCTGTAGTAAGCGGTTGCAGGGAAGGTAGGCCGACGACTCCGCTCATAGCAAGAGGTGCGCGGAAATTTGTTACGCCGGGTTGTCCGTCCGGTTATCTCCGGGCACGCGTCGGCCCCGTCCGTTCCGGAGGACGTAAGTGCAGGTAGAAGGCTGTTCAGTGAGGGGAGTTGCGCGGGTGGGGAGCGCTCCCGAGTGACCTGGCGAGGACCGGCGGGACACCGGGAAAACGTTTACGAAACGCTTGCTGGGCGTTACTTCCGTCAGCCGCGCCGGGCAGGTGGCTGTACGGAGTTGCGTACGACGACATGGGTGCCCAGCACCAGATGGTCGCCGTCGCCGCCCTTGCGGCGACCGGTACCGCCCTCGCGCCGGTCGGCCACCGCACGCAGCGCGACGCGGCCCATCTCCTCGTACGGCACGTGGACGGTGGTGAGTTGGGGTGTGAGCTGGGAGGCGAGCGGAATGTCGTCGTAGCCGACGATCGACACGTCCTCCGGCACCCGTAGCCCGGCCGCGCGCAACGCCTGCATGGCACCGGCGGCGACCACGTCGGTCCCGGCGAGCACGGCGGTGAAGTCCAGCCCCTGCCCGAGGGCCTCCTCCACGGCCTCGTACCCGTGCTCGTAGTCGTACGGCCCGTGCCGCACCATGCCCGGATCGAACGGCACGCCGTACGCGTCGAAGGCCCGTCGGGCGCCCTTCAGCCGGCCTTGGGCGGTCGTGAGTTCGGCATGCCCCGGCAGCACGAGGACCTTGCGATGCCCGGCGGACAACAGATGGCTGGCCATGGCATAGGCGCCGCCCTCGTTGTCGTAGTCGACCGTCGTGGCCGGCACGTCGCCCTCCAGCGGCGGCCTGCCCACGAGCACGAGATGGGAGCCGGCCGCGTCGAGGGAGCGGGCGAAGCGGGCCATGCGCAGCTGGTACTCGTCGTAGTCGTAGGCGCCGCCGAGCAGCACCACGGCCGCGACGCCCTGCTGCCGCATGAGGTTGACCAGGGCGAGTTCCCGCTCGGGGTCGTCGCCCGTCGTACCGACCAGCGAGAGCCAGCCCCGCAGCGTGGCGGCGCCCTCGACACCCTTGGCGACATGGGCGAACGCGGCGCCGGTGATGTTGTTGATGAGGATCGCCACGGTGGGCGTTCCGCCGCCGGCCAGGGAGCGGGCGTGGGCGTTGGTGACGTAGTCCAGGTCCCGGACGACCTTCATCACCTTGCGGCGCAGGTCCTCCGACACCGGGTAGTTGCCGGACAGCACACGCGACACGCTGGCGACGGAGACGCCCGCGCGTTCCGCCACGTCCCGGATGGTGGCCCGACCGGCGTCGTTCGACGCCTTGCGCTGACTCACCCTTGGGGCTCCTTCACCGTCGTGCCTGCCGCGCCGGACGCTCGGGCGTCATGCCCCGCGCCGGGCGGCCGGAGGCCTCGTCTCTCGCCGTACGACAGGGAAACCGGCCCCCCGCCGATGCGGAAACCGTATCCCATGGTTTCCGCGAGGGCGCCTGGTGCGTCGGCCGCCGCCTCATGCGACACGGGCCAGGTCGGCATGTCGCACCTCGTGGACCGGCGGCAGGCCTGCGACCAGGCGTTCCAGCTCCTCCACGACGATGCGGCCGAGGCGCTCCAGCTCGTTGCCGAGCGATCCGGCGATATGCGGGGTGAGGAGGACGTTGGGCAGGTGGTACAGCGGCGATCCGGCGGGCAGCGGCTCCGGCTCGGTGACGTCGAGGATCGCGTGCAGCCGCCCCGAGACCAGCTCGTCGGTGAGCGCGTCGGGGTCGACCAGGGCACCGCGAGAGGTATTGATCAGCACGCCGCCGTCCCGGATGAGGGCGAGGCGGTCGCCGTCGAGCATGCGGTAGGTCTCGGGAATGTCGGGGGCGTGCAGGCTGACGATGTCGCTGTGCCGCAGAAGGTCCTCCAACGACAGCAGCTCGGCCCCGAGTTCGGCTGCCTCGGCGGGGCTGACGTACGGGTCGTGCAGCAGCACCGTGAAGTCGAACGGCTGCAGCAGCTCCAGCAGCCGTCTGCCCACGCGCGAGGCGCCGATGACGCCGATGCGGCGGCCGACGTTGCCCGTGCGGGCGGTTTCGGCGGGGGGCGGATACGCGTGGGTGGTGCGGAAGCGCTCGCGGTGGATGAAGGTGTCCTTCCCGGCGAGCAGGATCATGGCCAGCGTGTACTCCGCGACCGGCAGAGCGTTGGCGGTCACCGCGCTGGAGACCGTGATGCCCTGCTTCCATAGGGCGTCGCCGACCAGCGAGCGGACCGAGCCCGCGGCGTGCAGGACGGCGCGCAGCCTGGGTGCGGCGGCGAGGGCGTCGGCGTCCAGATGGGGGCAGCCCCAGCCGGTGATGAGTACCTCCGCCTCGGCCAGGGCGGCCGCGGACGCGGGGTCGGCGAAGTCCCGCACGACGAGCGCGGGGTCGAGGTCGGAGGCCTTCCTCAGCCGGGCCATGAGCGGCGGGGGGAAGAGCAGGGGGAGGTGCACCGGATCCATGGCGAACACGGCCCTCGGTGGCTGGGGGCTGGGCATGACTCTCCTGAGGCACTGGATGGAAACATTTTCAGAAAGCGCCTTCTACCGTAGGTCTGCCGAGAACGGCTGGTCAATCGGTTGAGGCGGAAGAGGGCGCACGGGTTTCTCAGCACTCGTTTCTGCCGCGTACGCGCCTGTGTTGGGGAAAGGTAGGCACAGGACCGGTACGTGACGGCACGACAACGCGGTCCCTGTGCCGTCATGGCCCCGGAAGGCTGATCCTGCCCGACCTCGAAATCGGTTACTGCGTTTTCCCCGCTCAGTGGCTCTGTCCCGGCGGCCGCGAGGCGGCCGTCTCATCCGCCCGCCCCGCCGCGCAGCCTTCGGGTCGGCTCGGCGGGGCGGGTGGATGAGACGGCGGCGTGCGGGTCGCAGGTGAGTCGGCCGTCGCGCACCTCCAGGCGCGCGGCGCGCACGACCGAGCGGCGGCCGGCCGGATCCTGAGCGAGTGCCACTCGGGACGGTCGTTGCAGCTGTAGGCGAAGGAACGGTTCTGGACGAGTTCGGCGTACAGCCCGCCGTCAGCCGCGTAGTTGATGTCCTCGAAGAAGGCGCCGAAGACGTCCGGGCCGATCGGTCGGCCGGCGTCGGCGCTCACGTCGACGCGGATCGTCGTACGGCGGGTGGGGCGGGGAGGACGGGGCATTGCTGGGCTCCGTTCACGGTCATGTGGGGGAGGGCTTGCGACGACTGGGTCCCGGACCGACGCGATGGCAACCGGTTTCCGGCCATGTTGTCAAGGTGGCCTGCTGTCAGCTCGTGGGGTGGTGGTGATCAAGCCGGTTTGCGTGTGCTCTCCGGCCGTCGCCGGAGGTGCGGTGCGGGCCGCTCCCCTTCGTCGTGTCGACGCGGGCCGGAGTTGCGGTGCCGCGTCGGGAGCAGGGCTCTGAACTGCTGTTTCTTCAACTTGTGCGGGCTCTGCGGCGGTCCTGTGGCCGACTGGGTCATGTCGGCGAGGTTACACATTCTTTTCGAAAATTCGTCAAGGCTCTTGACGCGGTTTCCGGACAGGAAGAAGCTCTGCCCACTGCACAACAACCGGTTGCCCAGCGATCGGCCACGGTCGTCGAATCGACTCATGACCGAAATATCGAACGAACAGAGCAGGAGGTGGTGCGCCCATGCGCCCACATGCCGGTGCCTCGCTGAGCCGCCGCCGATTCCTCAGCCTCTCCGCAGGCGGCACCGCTGTCGGTGCGGCGGCACTGAGCGGCTGCGCGATGCAGGTGTCCAGCGGGGTCAGCGGCTCGGGTGAGACCGTCACCGTGATGGTCAAATCCGGCGACATCCTCCCGGAGCAGGTCCAGCAGGCCAAGAAGGATCTCGGCATCAAGATCGTCCTGGTGAAGTTCGACATCACCAAACTGATCGCGATGCTCACCAGCGGCAACCCACCCGACCTCGTGCGCGGCGTCGGTGCTGTGGACCTGCCGTACTTCGCGGCACGGGACGTGGCCGAGGAGCTGGACCCCTACTTCGCCCGGAGCAGCGTCCTCAAACCCGAAGACCTGGACCCCGTCAACGACCTGTGGCGGTTCGACGGCCGTACCCAGGGCAAGGGCCCGCGCTACGGCATGGCCAAGGACTTCTCCCAGGACTCCATGTTCTGGTACAACACCGCGGCCTTCGACAAGGGCGGCGTCGACTACCCGTCGGAGACCGAGCCGGTCACGTACGAGGAGTGGCTCGACAATGCCAAGCGCCTCGTGCAGCGCAAGAGCGGTCAGACCACCGTCTTCGGCGGCAGTTTCAACGGCCTGACCCGGGCCACGCTCCTGGCGACCATGACGGCGTCCGCCGGCGGCAGCCTCTTCAGCGACGACTTCTCCCGGGTCGACTTCACCACGCCCGAGGCCCGCAAGGCCCTGGCCTGGTACATGGACTACGCCAAGACCAAGGTCGGGCCGAGCCTCATCCAGCCCGACCCCAACGGCTGGGACGGGCCCACCTATCAGGCCGGGCGGCTCGCCATGTCGAACGCCGGCTACTGGATGGGCGGCATGATCTACCCGGACAAGAAGCTGGCGAAGGTGTCCCGACTGGCGCCCGCCCCGATGTTCGCGGGCGGCGAGCGGATCAGTGCCTGCCAGGGCGGCACCGGCCTGTGGATGCCGCGCGGGGCGAAGAACAAGGACGCCGCATGGCGGGTCTTCGAGTGGTTCTTCGGCGAGGAGCCGGCCAAGGGGCGCGCCTCCGGAGGCTGGGGCATCCCCACCCTGAAGTCGCTGCGGTCGCTGATGCCGGCGCAAGAGGACTACCAGAAGCGGGTGCTGAAGGCGCAGGAGAACGAGCTGAAGCATTTCTCGGTCGTCTCCTTCACCCCGTACACCACGGCGGACGCGATCGACGCCCTCTTCAACCAGATCGCCCCCGCCGCGATGAACGGTCAGATCTCCGTCGACACCCTCGCAGGGCGCCTGAACTCGGCCATCAACGAGCAGCTGAAGCGCGGTAAGGAGCAAGTGGGATGACGGTCGACCAGATCTCCTCCGTCGCGGACCGGCCGAGCGCCGCCACGGGCACCGGACGCGCCCCGGCCACCGCCGGGCCGCGGATTTCCATGACCGCGCGCAGGCACCGGGCGTTCTACATGTTCACCTCGCCCTGGATCATCGGGTTCCTGCTGCTGACCGTCACGCCGATGGTGTACGCGCTGTGGCTGAGTTTCACCACGTTCGACGGCATCTCGCCCAACTGGAAGTACGTCGGACTCGGCAACTACCGCGAGCTGCTGAACGATCCGGTCACCTGGGACGCGCTGGGCCGTGCGGGCCTGTTCGCGGTGACGTCGGTGCCGCTGTCGATCATTGCGGGGCTCGCCCTCGCCGTCCTGGTCAACCGGCCCCTCAAGGCGCGCGGCCTGTTCCGCACCCTGCTCTATCTGCCCGCCGTGGTGCCGCCGGTCGGCGCGGGCCTCGCCTTCAAGTTGCTCTTCGACCAGAACTCCGGTGCCTCCAACGGCGTCCTGACCTTCTTCGGTATCGACGCCGTGGGCTGGCTCGCCGACCCCTACGCCCGCTACGTGCTGCTGATGACGGTGCTCTGGGCCGCCGGAAATGTCATGATCATCTCGCTGGCCGGGCTCCAGGACGTCCCCCGGGAACTCCACGAGGCCGCCCGCATCGACGGGGCGAGCGCCTGGCGCACCTTCCGCAGCATCACCGTGCCGCTGCTGTCGCCCGTCCTGCTCTTCCAGACGGTGACCGGGATGATCGCCTCGGTGCAGACCATCATGCCGCTGCTGCTGGCCCCGCTCGGCGATACCGGCGGCGTCACCACGGTCCCGCAGTCCAACTACCTCTACATGATGCACGTCTTCGCGCAGTACTTCGCGCTCGGCCGCTACGGCTACGCCTCCGCGCTGCTGTGGGTGCTCTTCGTCCTGATCCTCGTCGTGACCGGACTCATCTTCAAGTTCACGTCCGGCGCGGTGTTCTACAACGTCGACCCGGAGGCGAAGAAGTGACCGCCACCAGCCTGCCGCCCAAGTCCTCGGTCGTTCTGCCGCCCAAGTCGTCGATGACCGACATACGCGTGCGCGTGCGTGCCAAGCGTCTCGTCCTCTACACGGTCCTCGTCTCCGCCACCGGGCTGTTCCTCGGCCCTTTCGGCTGGCTGATCCTGTCCGGCCTGAAGACCCAGGGTGAACTGGCCGCCTCTCCCGTGCACTGGCTGCCCGACGTCTTTCAGTGGCACAACTTCGCCGATGCCTTCAACCAGATCGACTTTCTCGGCTACGCCCGCAACTCCCTGATCATCGCCCTCCTCTACGCCGTGCTCGTCACCCTCAGCTCGGCCTGGGTCGGTTTCGGCTTCGCCCGGCTCGACGCGCCCGGCAAGAAGGTGCTGTTCGGTGTGCTGCTCGGCTCGATGATGCTGCCGCAGATGGTCACCCTGCTGCCCACGTATCTGATCTTCGCCAAGCTCGGCATGGTCGACACGTACTGGCCGTGGGTGCTGTGGGGCCTGTCCGCGGCGCCGTATCTGGTGTTCCTGTTCCGGCAGTTCTTCGCGGGCATGCCGCGCGAGCTGGAGGAGGCCGCGATCGTCGACGGCTGCGGTTACACGTCGATCTTCTGGCGGATCTTCCTGCCGCAGTCCTGGCCCGTGCTCTCCGCCAGCTTCATCATCGCCTTCACCTGGACCTGGGGCGACTACATCGCCCCGCAGCTGCTGCTGTCCACCGACCGCACCACGCTCGCCGTCGCGGTGATGACCACCTATGTCAACGAGGGCGGTACGCCCGTCCCCGAGCTGCAGGCCGCCGCCTCCGTGATGTACGTCGTCCCCATCCTGCTGATCTTCCTCGTCGCCCAGCGCGGTTTCGTCGCCGGGATGTCGACCTCCGGTCTCAAGTAGCCCTGGCAGCTTCGGCTGCTCGATCTCTCATCTCCCTTGCCAGTTAAGGAACTTCCCCATGAACGACACCCAGGGCACCGGCCTGTCCCGGCGCACCCTCATCCAGGCCGCGGGCGCCACCGCCGCCGCCTATTCCCTGATCGGCGCCACGGCCGGCACCGCGAGAGCGGAGGAGGACCGACCGGAGGCCGCCGACCGCTTGGTGGTGCACCCCGTGCCCGGCGCCATGCCGATCAACACCAGTTTTGTCGTCAAGGCCCGTACCCCCGGCGGTCAGTGGAAGCCGGTTCCGGTCCTGCGCGCCACCACGAAGACCATCAACGAGAAGACCGGCGGCGGCATCATCCGGCCGACCTCGGTCGCGAGCCTCGACTTCACCGGCACCGTGGAGGTGCAGGTCACGTCCGCCAAGGGCGCGATCGGCAGCGCCCGCATCCGCCCGCTGTCGTACGACATCCAGCACGAGGTCAGCGGCGACACCATCACCTTCAGCCTCACCGAGCCGCGCAACCTCTCCATCGAGATCGACGGCGACATCTACGGCAACCTGCAACTGCACGCCAACCCGATCGAGAAGACGCGGCCGGAGGCGGACGACCCCGACGTCATCTACTTCGGCCCCGGCATGCACACCCCCGCGGACGGCGTGGTGAAGGTGCCCAGCGGCAAGACGGTGTACCTGGCCGGTGGCGCGGTGCTCAAGGCCCGGGTGGAGTTCGTCAAGGTGGAGAACGCCCGCCTGCTCGGCCGGGGCATCATCACGGGCTCGGACGCCGCCACCCTGGTGCAGTTCTCCAAGAACATCGAGATCGACGGCATCCTCGTCCTCAACCCGAAGACCGGCTACTCCTGCACCATCGGCCAGTCGAAGCAGGTCACCGTCCGCAACCTGCACTCCTACAGCTCCGGCCAGTGGGGCGACGGCATCGACGTGTTCAGCAGCGAGGACGTCCTGATCGAGGGCGTCTGGATGCGCAACAGCGACGACTGCATCGCCATCTACGCCCACCGCTGGGACTACTACGGCGACTGCCGCAACGTCACCGTCCGCAACTCCACCCTGTGGGCCGACGTCGCCCACCCGGTGAACATGGGCACGCACGGCAATCCGGAGAAGCCCGAGACGATCGAGAACATCGTCTTCAGCAACATCGACGTTCTCCAGCACCGCGAGCCGCAGGTCCTCTACCAGGGCTGCTTCGCCCTCAACCCGGGCGACAGCAACATGATCCGGGGCGTCCGCATCCAGGACGTCCGGGTCGAGGACTTCACCTGGGGCCAGCTGTTCAACATGCGGGTCATGGCCAACCGCTACAACGCCTCGCCCGGCCGCGGCATCGAGGACGTGTACGTGCGGAACCTGTCGTACAACGGCACGCACGCCAACATGGCGATCCTGACCGGCTACGACGCGGACCGCCCGATCAAGAACCTCACCTTCCAGAACCTGGCGATCAACGGCACGGTCGTCTTCGACAAGATGCGCAAGCCGGGCTGGTACCTGACCACCGACATGGTCCCGGCGTTCGCCAACGAGCATGTGAAGAACCTCCGCTTCCTGGACTCCGCCACCCCGGCCGCGACGGTGGCCCCGGAGATCACCAGCGCCGGCGAGGCCACGGCCACCGCCCGCCAGGTCTTCAACCACCTCGTCACCGCGTCCGCGCTGCCCACGTCGTACGACGCCGAGGGGCTGCCCGAGGGCCTCGAGGTAGACAAGCAGACAGGCCAGATCTCCGGCATCCCGCAGGTCCCCGGCACCTACACCGTCACCGTCTCGGCCACGAACACCGTGGGCACGGCGACCAAGTCCCTCTCGATCATCGTGCAGCACCCGTAAGCCAGGAGACAGTTCCATGCAAGCCCTCAGCCGACGGACGTTCCTCGGCGCGGCGGGACTCGCGGGCGTGGCCGGGAGCGGACTGCTGTCCGCCCTCGCCGCCACGCCCGCGTGGGCCCAGACCGTCGACGCGGCGTTCTCCTTCGCACACCCCGGCCTCCTCCACTCCCGCGCCGACCTGGACCGGATGAAGTCCGCGGTCGCGGAAGGCCGCGAACCGATCGCCTCCGGCTTCGCCGCGCTGGCCGCCGACTCCCGTTCCCAACACAGCTACGCCGTCCGCAACACCGGACAGATCACCACCTGGGGCCGCGGCCCCACCGACAACACCAGCCAGGCCGTCACCGACGCGGCCGCCGCCTACCACAACGCCCTCATGTGGGCGGTCACCGGCGACGTACGCCACGCCGACAAGGCCCGCGACATCCTCGACGCCTGGTCCGCCTCGCTCACCGGCATCACCGGCGCCGACGGCCAACTCGGCGCCGGCATCCAGGGCTTCAAGCTCGTCAACGCCGCCGAGATCCTCCGCCACAGCGGCTACGACGGCTGGCCCGAGGAGTCGATACGCCGCTGCGAGCGCTCCTTCACCGACGTCTGGTACCCGGCCCTGGCCGGCTACTGCCTCTACGCCAACGGCAACTGGGACATCGCGGCGCTGCGCACCATCCTCGCCATCGCCGTCTTCTGCGACAACCGGGTGATGTTCGAGGACGCGCTGCGCTTCGCCGCCGCCGGCTCCGGCAACGGCTCGGTCCTGCACCGCATCGTCACCGCCGCGGGCCAGGGCCAGGAGTCCGGCCGCGACCAGGCCCACGAGCAACTCGCCGTCGGCCTGCTGGCGGACGCGGCCGAGGTCGCCTGGCAGCAGGGCGTCGACCTGTACGGCTTCGCGGACGACCGGATCCTCGCCAACTTCGAGTACTTCGGCCGCTACAACCTCGGCGACAACTCCGTCCCCTTCACCCCCGACCTCGACCGCACCGGCAAGTACGTCAAGACGGCCGTGTCGGACCGGCAGCGCGGAGTGTGGCGGCCGCTGTGGGAGATGGCGTACGCGCACTACGCCGGCCGTCTCGGCAAGCCCGCCCCCTACACCGAGAAGGTCGTCTTCCGGGGCACCGGCGGGACCCGCCTCGTCGAGGGCTACCAGGAGGACCACCCGGGCTGGGGCACCCTCACCTACGCCGGCACGACGGCCGCCTCGTCCAACGCACCGACGGCTCCCGCCGGGGTCACCGCGACCGGCGACGGCCGCTCCGTCACCGTGTCCTGGCTGCCGACCGCGTGGGCGAAGACGTACACGGTCCGCCGGGCCACCCGCCTCGAAGGGCCGTACGAGGAGATCGCGTCCGGCGTCGACAAGCCGGCGTACAAGGACTCCGACGTGCGTGCGGGACGGACGTACTACTACACGGTCGCCGCCGCCAATTCCCAGGGCGGCAGCGCCGATTCACTGCCGACCGCCCTCACCGCGGGCCTCCCCGAGCCCTGGTCCACCCAGGACCTGGGGGAGGTCAAGATCCCCGGCTCCGCCGCCTTCGACGGCGAGCGGTTCGTGCTGGAGGCGTCCGGCACCGCCGACACCTACCGCTGCGTCCACCTCCCGCTGCCCGGCGACGGCGCGATCACCGCACGCGTCGTGTTCCCGCTCAGCTCCCAGTACGCCAAGATCGGCGTCACCCTGCGCGACTCCCTCGACGCGGACGCCGCGCACGCCTCGATGCTGATCCAGGGGCTGCCGCTGCACACCTGGAGCGGCGTGTGGAGCGTCCGTCCGAAGGCCGGGGCGCCTGTCTCCGGCACCGGCAGCACGCCCGTACCCCCGTCCCAGCAGACGGCGATCACCAGCTCGGCCGCCTTCCCGATCTCCAACCTCGGCAGCCTGCCCGAGTCGGCGACCCCGCTTCAGGCGCCGTACGTCGAGGGCGCGGGCGACGGCTACCGGCTGCGGGCGCCCTACTGGGTGCGCGTGACCCGCCGGGGCCGGCGCTGCACCGGCGCGATCTCCCCGGACGGCATCCGCTGGACCGAAGTCGGCTCCACCGAGGTCGAGTTGGGGCGCACGGCGTACGCGGGCCTGGTCCTCACCTCGTGCCTCGGCGTCGACGCGGAGTACGCCGAGACCGGCACCGGTGCTCTCGACAACGTCTGCGTGACCTCCACGGCCTTCGGCGAGGTCTGGTCCGTGCCGCGCCCGGCCCGCACCGCCGCCGGCCTCAGGCCCACCACCGGCGCCGACGCCGTCGAGCTGGCCTGGACCGACCCGGACGTCTCCGCCCGCTACAAGGTGCTGCGCGCCACCTCCGCCGACGGCCCCTTCGAGACGATCGCCACCGGCATCGGCGCGGTCGGCTTCGGCACCCGCGTCCGGTACGCCGACGCCACGGGCACACCCGGGACGACGTACCACTACGTCGTCGCGAAGACGAACTGCGGCGGACGCGGGCCGCTTTCGGAACCGGCGTCCGCACAGATGCCGACCCCGAGCGTGCCCCAACTCACCTCCGCCACCGGTGCGTTCGCGAACAAGGGGATGGCCTTCCGGTACATCCTGCGGGGCTCGCACGAACCCGTGCGGTTCACCGCCGACGGCCTGCCCGACGGACTCCGCCTCGACCGGCGCACCGGCGTGATCTCCGGAACGCCCAACGAGACCGGCGAGTTCACGGTCACCGCCACCGCGGGCAACGCGGCGGGCGACGGCACCGGCAAGCTGACCTTGACGGTCGGCACACCCCCGCCCGACCCGTGGACGTACGGCGACCTGGGCGATGTCGTCCTCGACGAACGGGACTTCGCGACCTTCGGCGTCGCGGCGATCCGTACTCCGGGCAGTACGTCGTACGCCGACGGCACCTTCACCGTGCGCGGTGCGGGCGTCGACCTGACCGTCAACAACCAGGGAATGACCGGGCAGTTCGTACGACGGCCCGTCACCGGTGACTGCGAGATCACCGCCCGGCTCGGCTCCCGCACGGGCGCGAGTGCCGACCGGGTGGGCCTGCTGATGGCCAAGTCGCTGTCGCCCTTCGACCAGGCCGCCGGGGCGATCGTCTCCGGCGGGACCACCGCGCAGCTGATGCTGCGCACGACCGTGGCCGGAAGGTCCACCTTCACCGGGAACGGAACGACCACCCTTCCCTCCCTGCTGCGACTGAAGCGCGTCGGGACCGCCTTCACCGCAGCCCTGTCCACCGATGACGGCGTCACCTGGACCCCCCTCGCCGAGGGCTCGATCCCCGGCTTCGGTGACGCCCCCTACTACGTGGGCCTCGTGGTCTGCTCACGCAACCCACTGGCCCGCTGCACCACCGAGTTCGACGAGGTGAGCATCACCCCCATGTAGATCCTCCACGAATGGAGATGCACGAATGAGCCGCACTTCCCCCCACAGGCACCTCCACACACCAGAGTTGAGCCGCCGCGGTCTGCTGAAGACCGCCGGCGGTCTCACCGCCGCTCTCGCCGTCGGCGGGTCCGCGGCCGTGCTGACGGGCAGCACGGCCGACGCGGCCCCCGCGACCTTCACCCACCCCGGCATGCTGCACAACGCCGGCGACATCAACCGGGCCAAGGTCAGGGTCGCGGCGGGAACCGACCCCTGGCGGGCCGGCTGGAACCGGCTGACCGCCAACTCCCACTCCCAGTCCACCTGGACGCCCCGCCCCACGGCCACGATCATCCGCGGCGGCGACGGCCAGAACTACCCCCAGCTGTACAACGACATCCACGCCGCCTACCAGAACGCGCTGCGCTGGCACGTGGGCGGCACCGCCGCGAACGGCGACTGCGCCGTGCGCATCCTCAACGCCTGGTCGTCCACGCTCACCAGCATTACCGGAAACGCCGACCGGTTCCTGGCCGCCGGCCTCTACGGCTGGCAGTTCGCGAACGTCGCCGAGCTCATGCGCGGGTACGCCGGGTTCGACCTCAACCGGTTCAAGACGATGATGCTCAACGTCTTCTACCCGCTCAACAACCAGTTCCTGACCGGGCACAACGACGCCTGCATCACCAACTACTGGGCGAACTGGGACCTGTGCAACATGGCCTCGATCATGGCCATCGGGATCCTGTGCGACGACGGCGCCAAGTACGACCAGGCCGTCAACTACTTCAAGAACGGCGGCGGCAACGGCCAGATCCGGCGCGCGGTGCCGTTCCTGTACCCGGGCGTCGAGGGCTACGACCTCGGCCAGTGGCAGGAGTCCGGCCGCGACCAGGGGCACAGCATCATGGGCATGGGCCAGATGGGCGCCCTGTGCGAGATGGCCTGGAACCAGGGCGAGGACCTGTACTCGTACGACGGCCGTCGCTTCATGAAGGCCGCCCAGTACGTCGCCAAGTACAACCTGAACATGAACGTGCCCTACACCACCTATACCTGGGGCAGCGGACAGAACTGCGCCCAGCAGTCACAGACGGTGATCGGCTCCGGCAGTCGGGGCCAGGTCCGCCCGGTGTGGGCGATGCTCCACTACCACTACGGCCGACGCCTGCTCCTCGACGACAAGTACATCGCCCAGATGTGCTTCTCGGTCGCCCCCGAGGGCGGAGGAGGTGACTACGGCACCACCAGCGGAGGCTTCGACCAGCTCGGCTTCGGCACGCTGATGTACGCCAAGTAGCGATGTACGCCCAGTAGCGGTGTACGCCGAATAGCCCCCACACCCGCTCGTGCACCGGAATATCCGGCCACAATGAGTTGCTCTGATCTTCACGGTGCACGAGCGCGGTGAGGAGGCTGGTGGACGTATGACAGCAGTCCGGACAGACCCCGCGGACCCCGTGGTGAGCACGCCCTACGGTGCCGTACGGGGCCGGTACGAAAGCGGCGTCGCGGTGTTCCGGGGCATCCCCTACGCAGCGCCTCCGTACGGCCCGCGCCGGTTCAGGCCGCCCGAGCCGCCGGAGCCCTGGGACGGCGCGCGCGACGCCGGAGCCTTCGGGCCGACCCCGCCGAAACCGCCGTACTCCGAGGCCTTCGCGCAGTACCTGTCCGACCCCGTCGTGCCCGGCGACGACTGCCTCAACCTCAACGTCTGGACCCCCGAGCCCGGCCCGGGCGCCCGGCTCCCGGTCATGGTGTGGGTGCACGGCGGCGCCCTGACCCGCGGTTCCTCGGGTGTGCCCGTGTACGACGGCCGGTCCTTCGCGCGCGACGGTGTCGTCCTCGTCTCCGTCAACTACCGGCTGGGCGTCGAGGGCTACGGCTACTTCCCGGACGCCCCCGCCAACGCCGGCCTGCGCGACCAGCTCGCCGCCCTGAAGTGGGTGCACGACTCCATCGACGCCTTCGGCGGCGACCCCGACCGCATCACCCTGTGCGGCCAGTCCGCCGGCGCCATCAGCATCGGCGCGCTGCTCGCCGCGCCGCAGGCCCAGGGCCTGGTCCGGCGGGCCGTCCTGCAGAGCGGGCCGCCCGAGGCCGCCGAGCGGGACAAGGTACGGCGGATGGTGCGCCGGATGGCCACCCGGCTGAAGATCCCCGCCACCGCTGCCGCCTTCGCCGAGGTCGACCGCGAGCTGCTCCTGCGCACCCAGGCCGAGGTGGGCCGGCTCAGCAGTCCCGTGGTGGGAGGGCCCGCCTTCGGGATCGTCGTCGACGGCGACCTCGTGCCCCGCGACCCCATGGCGGCGCTGACGGAGGGCGGCGCCGCGGCCGGCGTCGACCTGATGACGGGCTGGACCCGCGACGAGTACCGCCTGTGGCTGGTGCCCGGCGGCCTCCTGGAGCGCCTCGACCGGCTCGGCGCGGTCGCCCTGGCCGGCGCCATGGCCCGCTGCCACGCGGGCGCCGAGGTGCCCCGCGGCTACCGCGCCCTGCACCCGGAGGCCGGCACCGCGGAGATCGTCGGCCAGATGGTCACCGACCACCTCCTGCGCGTCCCCCTGCACCGCCTGGCCGACGCCCGCCCCGGCTCGACGTACGTGTACGAGTTCGCCTGGCCCTCCAGCCTCCCCGACCTCGGCGCCTGCCACGCGCTGGAGCTCGGCTTCGTCTTCGACACCGGAGATGTCCCCGAGTCCCGCAAGCTGGCCGGCGAGGGCGCCCCGCAGGAGCTGGCGGACGAGATGCACGGGGCGTGGCTGCGGTTCGTGGCGGACGGCGATCCGGGATGGCAGGCGTGGGACGACTCCCATCCGGTCCGTGTCTTCGGCGACGGCGACACTCACACCGCGCACGGGCCGCGCGACGCCGAGCTCGCCCTGTGGGCCGCCGCCGTCACGCCCCCGGAATCCACACCCGCATCGGCCCCTGCCGACGGTTCGCCCACGCGTAGTACGGAACTGCGGTCAGTGGTACGGCGGCTGCGTCTCCCCGGCGCAGTCCGTCGGCACTGACGGCGGTCACCCCGCCCAGCAGGTCCGGCTCGTGCCGGGCGGTCAGCTCGGCGCCGTCGGGAAGGGTGAGCTCGTCGAAGGGGTTGAAAGCTGCTACCGGGAGTTTCGGTATTCGTCAGCGGCTGTCAGTGGGCGTTGGCAGGTTGAGTGTTGGCCGGGTGGCGAAAGCCAAGCCATCCGGCCGCAGTGTGGCGGCAGCTTAAACACGCGCCCGTGGGCCACGGCCCACCGTCGCCGGGAGTGGCTCGGAGACGTAAAATACTGCGTGGAGACCGCGTAAGTGGGACTTGTCTGGGCGGTGGTCGCTGAAGCGCGGACCGTAAGCCGCCGAGCTGGGCGGTACGGACCTTCCGGGCGGAAACGCCAGGATTGCTGAGAACTACTGAGGCTCTTGGTAACGGATACCGGGCCGCTGGTCCACTCCCTCCAGGCAGTGCACCAGCGGCCCGCGCTCGATCGCCACACAGCCCCCTACCGCGTCCACGCGGGGGTCGGGGCGGGTCAGCCGGGCGGTCAGGTCGAGGTCGACGGTGAGGGTGTCGCCCGGGGACCAGCGGGGTGCGGCGGGCCGACTGGTCGCCGCCCCGGTCGGCGTACTCTTCACGGACCTGGAGCGGGTTGACGTAGAGCCAGCTGTCGCCGTCGAGGCCGACTCCGGACAGGAAACCGTTGAACAGCGTCCGCTCGACGAGGTCGGAGTACTTCGCCTCGCCCGTCAGCAGCGCCATGCGCCACGACCACTGGACGGAGGCGATGGCCGCGCAGGTCTCGGTGTAGGCCCGGTCCGGCGGAAGTTCGTACGGATCGCCGAAGGACTCCCACTCGTGACGCGCGCCGACACCACCGGTGACGTACGTCTTTGTGGCCACCATGGCGTCCCAGACCCGCTCCAGCGCCGCCCGGAGCTCCGGGTCGTGGGTCTCGGTCGCGAGATCGGTGGCGCCCGCGAGCAGGTACAGCTGCCGCACGGCGTGCCCGGCCACCGTGGTCGCCTCGCGCACCGGGAGATGGTCCTGCCAGTACGCCGGGCCGGGATCGCGGTCGTGCCCTCGGTCGCCGCCGCCGCTGAGCAGACCGTGCCCGCGCTGCTCCACGAAGTACCGGGCCAGCTCCAGCCAGCGTTGCTCGCCGGTCTCCCGGTACAGCTCCACCAGCGCCGTCTCGATCTCGGGGTGCCCGCAGATGCCGTCGACCGCCTTGTCCGGGCCGAAGGTGGCGTCGATGTGCTCGGCGAACCGCACGGCCACGTCCAGGAGGTCACGCCGCCCGCTCGTCCGGTGGTGGGCCACCGCCGCCTGGATCAGGTGCCCCGCGCAGTACAACTCGTGACCCCAGCCGAGCTCCTGCCAACGCCGGTCGGGGCGGGCCAGCTGGTAGTACGTCTGCAGGTAGCCGTCGGGCTCCTGGGCGGTGGCGAGCAGTCGCACCAGCTCACCGATGGATGCCGCCAGCCCAGGGCTTTCCGGGAGCTGCCAGGACGCCGCCTCCAGCCACTTGTGCACGTCCGAGTCCTGGAACTGGAAGTCCCCGGCGAAGGAACCCGCACCGCCCGCTGCGGCCCGGAGGTTGGCGAGGTTCCCGGCCTCCTCCAGCTTCGCCGGGCCCTGCGGGATGCTGACCTCGGCGTTGGTTCGGCGACGGGCGGCCCAGAATCCGTCGGTGACGCGGGCGGCGTCCGCCGGGCGGAGGGCGGTGTGCGCCTGCGAGGTGAGACGGAGGGGGCCGGTGCTCATGCGCAGGGCTCCAGGGATAGAAACCGGTTGCTATGGCCGTGAGGATAGGTAACGTCCGGTTCCGCGACAAGGGCTCCGCTACGCCTGGCCGACCCGGCCCACCGAGTCCCGTACCACTACGTGCGTCCCCAGCAGCAGATGATCGTCCGTGGTCTCCGGGGTCCGGCCGAGCGCGGTGCGTACGGCGAGGCGGCCCAGCTCCTCGTAGGGGACGTGGACCGTCGTCAGGGCCGGGTGCAGGTCACGGGCGAAGGGGATGTCGTCGTAGCCGGCCAGGGAGACGTCGCCGGGTACGTCCAGGCCGGCCTCGTGCAGGGCGGTCAGCGCGCCGGCGGCGACCATGTCGGTGGCGGCCACCACGGCCGTGAAGTCCAGCCCCTCCTTCAGGGCCTCGCGCATCAGGCGGTGCCCGGAGTCGCGGGTGAAGTCGCCGTGCAGGAGCAGTGCCGGGTCGGGGTCCAGGCCGCGGGCGCGGTGGGCGGCGAGATAGCCGCGCTCGCGGCCCTGCGCGGTGGTGTGGTCGGAGGCGCCGCCGAGGAACAGGACCCGCTGGTGGCCCTGGGTGAGGACGTGGGCGACCAGAGCGTAGGCGCCGCCTTCGTTGTCGTACTCGATGACGGTCACGGGCGCCCCGGGACCGAGCGGCGGCCGCCCGCACAGCACCAGCCGGGAGCCCGCCGACGCCAGCGAGTCGGCCATACGGCGGGTGCGCTCGCGGTACTCGATGGTGTCGGCGGAGCCGCCGACCAGGATCACGGCGGCGGCGCGCTGGGCGCGCATCATCTCGACGAACTCCACCTCGTGCTGGACGTCGCCCTCCGTCGTGCACACCAGGCACAGATGCCCGAGCCGTCGGGCCTCCCGCTCCACGCCGTGCGCCATGTGCGCGAACGACGGCCCGGTGATGTCCTCCAGCACGAACGCCAGCGTGGGCGTGCCGACCCCCGCGACCGCCTTGGCGCGTGCGTCGGCGACGTAGTCCAGGTCGCGGACCGCCCGCATCACGCGCGTACGCGTCGCCGAGCTCACCGGATACACCCCGCCGAGCACCCGCGACACGGTCGACGCGGACACTCCCGCGCGGGCCGCCACGTCCCGGATGGTGCTGCGCCCCGCGTCCTCGCTCTTCCTGGTCATCCCTGTCTCGCCCCTCTCCCGGGCACTTTCGCCCACCCCCTGGGGAACCTGCGGCAACACGATGGCAACCGGTTCCCGAGGGGAGGCTAGCAGCGGGGGAGAGTGGGGACGAGTCCTGTGCGGGGTGCAGGGGCGTCGGGCGGCCCGGGTGCCGGCGCCGGACCGACCTTGTCCGTGACCGCGGGTACGTCGACGCGACCGCGACCGCGACTGCTACCGCCCCGCCGCCAGCGTGCGCGCGATGGAGTCGATCGCCTCCGGACCCACCCGGCAGCACCCGCCGATCAGCCGCGCCCCGGACTCCCGCCACCCCCGCACCTGCTCGGGCGTGAAGGTGGAGCGGCCTTCCCAGGTGCGGGACTCGGCGTTCCATGCCTCGCCGCTGTTGGGGTAGACGACGACGGGCTTGCCCGTGACGCGGGCGGCGGTCTCGACGGCGCCCTCGACATCCTCCGGCACGCAGCAGTTCACGCCCACCGCGATCACCTCGTCGACGTCGGCGGCCAGGGCGAACGCCTCCTGAAGCGGCTGGCCGGCCCGGGTGCGGTCCCCGGCGACGGAGTACGACAGCCAGGCCGGGACACCCAGCCCGCGCACGGCCCGCAGCAGCGCCTCGGCCTCGTCGGCGTCCGGGACCGTCTCCAGCGCCAGCACGTCGGGCCCGGCCCCGGCCAGCACCTCCAGCCGGGGCCGGTGGAAGCGCTCCAGCTCGTCCACGCTCAGCCCGTACCGGCCCCGGTACTCGGAGCCGTCCGCCAGCATCGCCCCGTAGGGCCCGACGGACGCGGCCACCCACAGCGGCCGCGTGACCCCCCTGGCTGCCGCCTGCCGGGCCGCCTCGCGTGCCAACTCGACGCTGAGGGCGAGGAGTTCGGCTGCCCGCTCCTGCCCGATCCCGCGCCCCGCGAAGCCCTCGAACGTCGCCTGGTAGCTGGACGTGATCGCCACGTCCGCCCCCGCCTCGAAGTAGGCGAGATGCGCCTCGGCGATCGCCTCGGGCCGCTCCGCGAGCAGCCGCGCCGACCACAACTCGTCGCTCAGATCGTGCCCGGCGGACTCGAGCTGGTTGGACATACCGCCGTCGAGCACGACGGTCCCGGCGGCGAGGGCTTCGGCGAGGGTGATGGTGCTGGTCATGGTGACGACGGTACTCGAGGCGGGGCGGGTGTCCGGCAGGTGGGACATCCGCGGGGGATCTAGCCTTGGCGCATGCCTGAGACCGCTCTACTCAAGGCCGAGGCCCGTGAGGTTCTCGGGGCCGGCCGGGTCGCCGTCGAACCCCTCACGCACAACCCGAAGAACGGTGTCACCGCCGGCGTCTGGCGGGTCCGGGCCGGTGACCGTTCGGCCGTACTGAAGGTGCTCACCCGAAACAAGAAGGCCGCCGGTCACTGGGCGGCCTCGGACGACCCCCGGCACTGGAACTACTGGCGGCGCGAGGCCCACGTCTACGAGTCGGGGCTCGCTCGGACCTGGCAGCCGTACGGCATCCGCGCGCCCCGGCTGCTCGCGAGCGTCGAACGGGCCGACGGCGACATCGCGCTGTGGCTGGAGGACGTACCGGGCGAGGCGGGCCCGTCCTGGTCGCTCGCCCGGCACATCGAGCACGCCCGCCGCCTCGGCGCGGCTCAGGGAGCCGCCGTCCCCGGCCCGGCGCAGCCGTGGTTCTCGCACCGCTTCCTGCGCGAGTACATCGGCGGCAACACCCTCGGTCAGGAGCTGCTCGACGAGGACGAGGCCTGGCAACAGCCCCTGGTCCGGGACCACTTCCCGGCCGGCCTGCGGCACGAAATGGTCCGGCTGCACCACGACCGCGAGTGGTTCCTGCACATCATGGAGTCCCTGCCGCGCACGCTCAGCCACCTCGACCAGTGGCCTGCCAACCTCCGGGCCCACGGCCCGGACAACGTCCTGTTCGACTGGGCGTTCACCGGCGACGGCGCCCTCGGCGAGGACCTCGGCAACTACCTGCCCGACTCCGTCTTCGACCTGTTCGTCCCGGCCGCGCGTCTGCCCGAGTACGCGGCTGCGGCCTACGAGGCGTATCTGCACGGCCTGCGGGAGAGCGGTTGGCGGGGCGACGAACACCTCGTACGGCTGGCGGTGTGCGCCTCGGCCGTGAAGTACGACTGGCTCACTGCCCTGATGCTCGCCCGGGCGGGCGAGGAGCAGTGGGACTACGGCGGCCGAGGCACGGTCTCCGCCGGACTCCGCTACCGCGAACGCGGCTTGGCCCTCGCCTTCCTCGCCGACTGGGCGGCCGAGGCGCGTGCCCTAGCCCCACCCCTCGGCTTCCCGGCGCCGCCGAGCGGCCGTCGCTGACCGGCTCGGCTAGCCCCGCGCCGAGTGCCGCCCGCTCCGGCGTCGTCCGCGGCCCCGCCCGAACCTCGTCGCCGGTATCGCGAGGCCGAGGAGGAGGCCCGCGGCCAGGACGTACGGCCACCAGCCGAGGCCGTTGCCCGCGGCGCTCGCGGTGCGGGTGCTGGGGGAGGCGACCGTGTCGGCTGCGGTGCGGGGGCTGTCGGCGCTGGGGGAGGGGGTGGTGGTGACGGGGGTGAGGACCACGTCGTTGCCGTCGCCGCCCCGGTAGCTGATCCGGTAGGTGGTGTCGTCCAGCTGGAGCTTCTTGCCCTCTTTGAGGCCGGTGAAGGCGCCGGTCGTCTTCGCTCGGCCTCGGTGGTCGAGGATCGTGATCTTCCGTGCGGGCTTCGGTGAGGTGGCGGCGGCCGCGAGGTCCAGGTCGCCGGCCAGGCGGACCGCGCCGGTCACCTTCAACGGGCCGTCGCGCAGGACGAGTTCGCCCTTCGCCGACTGGGTGTAGGCGCCGGAGACCGTCAGGCCGCTCGCGACCACGCCGTCGTTCGTCACCGCCCCCTTCACGGTGCCCTTGCCGGTCAGCGTCTTCGCCTCGCCGACGCGCAGTCCCGAAGTGCCCGCGTCCAGACGGGACTTGGCCGACGTGAGCCGGATCGACTTGCTGCCGGCGAGCGTCGCGCCGCCGCGCAGGGCGAGGGTGCCCTTCTTGACCGTCGTGGTGCCGGTGTACGTCACCGCGCTTCCCGTCAGGGTCGTCGTCGCCGCCCCCGAGTGGGTGAGCGATCCGCTGCCGCTGATCCGGGACAGGGACAGGGCCTTGCTCGTGTTGTTCAGTACGAGCGAGCCGTTGTTGACGACCTTGTAGAGATCACCCCGCGTGTAGAGCCCACCGTCACCGCCGGACCTGCCGCTGCCCAGCCGCAGCACGGCACCCTTCTCGACGGTCGTCGAGCCGTCGTAGTACTGCACGGCGGCGAAGGTGACGTCGTTGCCCTTCGTCCCCTTGATGACGATGTCCCCGGCCCCGGGTGCGGCCAGCGTGTCGTGGAACGTGCCGCCGCCGATGGGGGCGCCCAGCGTCACCGGTCCGTTGTAGGCGAAGGTGAGGAGTGAACGGAAGCGTGCCGCCAGCAGGTTGATGTAGACGGTCTCGGCGGTCCCGGGCATGAAGATCTTGTTCGTCGTGCCGTCGCCCCACTGGACGTTCGCGCCCTTGATGTTGGTGCCGCGCTTGTTGACGTTCTTGCGCGCGGGCGTCCAGTTCAGGGACGGGTCGCTGAGTGAGGGGTTGGTGTCGCCGCCCTGGTTCGACCAGCTGTACTGGCCGGTCAGGACGACCTTGCTGCCCGGCCGGGACTGGACGTTGATGTCGCTGCCGTACTCGCGCTGATAGAAGTCCATGCCCATGGTGACGGTCTGGCCCAGCGGGGTGTCCACGGTGTACGTGCCCTGGTTGAGGATCTTGCGCACGTTCGGCAGCGACGTCGCGAACTCCGGGGCTCCGGCGTTCATCTGCGTGCCGTTGTCGATCACCCCGGAGAAGGAGTGGGCGCCCGACAGATCCCAGGTGCCCCACAGGAACCGCGGCTGGGTGATGAGTCCGGAGCCGCTGATCGTGCCCAGGTTGTAGGCGCTCTTCAGCGACAGCCGCAGGGTGCCGTCGACCCGGATGTTGTCCTGGTTGAGCCGGAACGCCGGGGTGTTGTACGGGAAGTGCCCGATCAGGCCGGTGGTGCCGCCGTTGCCGTACTGCAGGGTCGCGCCGCGGGCGACGGTGATCGCGGGCGGGTCCGGGGTGGCCGTCGTGACGTACGGGTGATTGCCGCCGACGACGCTCACCTTCTGCCGCTGCCGGGACTTCGGCAGCGTGAAGTCGCTGTCCCTGGTCAGGATCAGCGTCCCGCTGCCGCGCACGGTGAGCGTGCCCTCGCCGCGGAAGACGCCGTCGTACGTCGTCGTCCCGGCCGGCACGGTGACGACCGTGTCGCCGCTGAGCGTCACGTCCCGGCCCCCGAGGACGTCGGCGGTGACGTCCCGGGGGCCGGCGGCCACCGCGGGGGGAGCGGTGACGGTGAGGGAGGCGACCACGGCGAGGGCGCCGGCGGCGGCTGCTGTTGTATGGGTGAGGCTGCGCACGCCTAGGAGACGCACGGGGGACTGGGCCGATAACAGAAATTCTCGTGGATCCGTACCCGGCGCCGCACCGGAGCGGACAACCGCCGCAACTACAGCGGCAAACACAAGGCCCACGGCCTGCTCTTCCTCGCGCTCACCGACGACAAGGGCCGGTCCTCGCAGCCGGGCGGGCGGCCGGACGGCGTAGCGTCGGTGTACGGGCGCCACATCGACTGAGCACGGGCGCGACCGAGGCACACTGGCCGGCCGTTGAAGCTCACCGCGGGGTTGGGCGCATGACGGCCGAGAACGGCGTCGATCTCGGCGTGGCAGTCGGCGTAGACCTCGCCAGGCAACTTGATCTCTCGGCAGGCGCGGCAGGGGTTCGGACCCGCTCTCGCATTGGGCCACGGCCACCGCCGGGACGCCGTCTACGACCGGCCCGCCTGCCGCCAGAAGGCGTACCGAGCCCGGCTCCGGCATGCCGAGCGGGTCCGCGAAGCGACCTGCAACTCCTCAGCCCGACGGGCCGTGATCAGTTCCCGCAGGTCAGGTTCCGCGTCCTCGGCCATGTCGCGCACCTCCCGCCCGGAGCGTACGGACACCCGCCGCGCCCACACCACAGCACGAGTACACGATCAACGACCCACACCAGTCCTCTGGCCTGCGACTTCAAGATGGTGGATCTTCAATGTGTCGTCGGTTGAGTGCTCAGTAGGTCGTCAACGGTCAGCGTGCCCGCCATGGTCTCGACCAGCCACTCCGCCAAGTTGATCCCCTGCGGCCAGCAGTCGCCCTCGTGGGTGCACCACATCGGCCCGGCGGGATCGCGGAAGTCGACCAAGGACCAGATCGTGCACCCCCAGTCGTACACCGGCACCAGACCAGCGGGGATCTGACCGGAAGGATCCGGTCCCTCTTGATAGATCTCTGCGAGGTCATTCCAGTCTCCCTGCGAGGCCCCGCCACTCACGCCTAGGATGCCCTCGGCCGGACCGAAGCCTCCGTTGGCCACCTCCAGGTAGAGGCGCCGCAGCAGAGGCGGCAGCGGGAAGCCGATGTTCTGTTCCGCCTCCGTGACCGCTGCCAGCGTCGCAGGGCCGGGCAGGCTGCCTGTTGCGGCACGGTTGCGGACTGCTTCGACTACCTCATCACCCATGTGAAGAACCCCTTCTCAGACTTTCGCTTCGGACATAACCATCAATCCCAAGGCTGCCATCCCCGAGCAACAAATCATGCAGCAGCCCTGTCGCCTCGTCGGGGGTTGTCCTTGGGTGCACCGACGTCTCGCCGGAGCCATGCAGTCGGCCAAGTGCAGAGTGGCACGAAGGGGCGGCTCAGTACTCCCCCTCGCCAGCAGGTAGTGAGCCGGAGCAGGTCGCGCGCCCGAACTCGCCGATGGCGGTGGCGCTCTGGACGTGGCGTCCGCCGATGGCCAGGGCGCAGTGGGCCTTGCCGCCGTTCTCGCCGAGGACGATGCTGACGATCGGTTCCCTGCCGAGCGGGACGTCCACGGTCTTGTGCCAGGGCAGCGCGGCCGCTTTGGCGACGATGGCCTGGCCGGTTTCGCTGTGGGCTTGGTAGGTGATGTGGGCGGTGCCCTGGCCGGTCACTTCGTACGTCACCGCGGCGGTGGGGGTGCTGCGTTCCGGCGGGCCGTCGCTCTGGCCGGTGGCGAGTACGCCGTACAGGACGAGTCCGCCGCAGGCGGCCAGCGCCGCGCCGGCCACGATCAGTCCGGCGCGGTCCGGGCGAACGGAGCGGGGCAGCCTGCTACTCGCAGGCGTGGCGTCGTCCTTCGCTGTCTCCAGTTTGGCGTCGGTCTGCGTGCCGGCCGATTCCGTATCGGCGAGGGTGTCCGACGCCGTCGTCTGCGGCGGGTGCGTTTCGGATTCGCGGGTTCTGCCGCCCATGAATTGCCCCTCGAAATCAGAGTGCTCGGTTTCGAACTGGGTGGTTATACACGATGCTGTCGGCCGGGCGCCAGTGAGCGGAAATATCGGACACCCAGCGGCCTCTTTGATGTCAACTGTCCACGATGTCCACTCGCTTGACATTGCGTCATCGGAATGAATAGAAACTCGGCGCCCCTGCCTATGGGTTCGTATTCCCGTGGGTGGGGTGTATGTCCGGCGGCATGTTTGTGCCATGACGCATGAGGAAAGGTTTGGTGTGAGACCCGGATTGGGAAGGCTGATTGCGTGTCTGGTGGTTGGCGCGGTGACGAGTACCGCGTTGCCCCAGGTCGCTTATGCGGCGCCCGCTGATGAGGGTGACGGCAAGGGGATTGTCGACACCGTCAAGGGCTGGTTCGCGGATGACGATGATGATAGCGGCGGA
>NZ_LLZG01000389.1 GCF_001509475.1 Streptomyces regalis | reverse complement strand
GATCAGCCGGTGGCCGTTCATCTATGCGGGCACCATCCCGATGCCGGAGCAAACCCCCACATCAGGTCGAACCCGTACACCACTTCTCAGGACGCAACCTTGAATCTAACGGCACCGCGCGGGGGCGAGGTTGCCCCCGGTACCTGCCTTCAGTGCACGACTCTGAGAAAGAGGCGCAGTGCCGCCGCGCGCAGGAGGGACAAGAGAGAAACGCGGGCGGTCATGCAAGCCATGGTCACGCACAAGAACTACGGGCATCCGGAGGATGCTCGGCCATTTGGAACCGCCATGGACATCCCCGATGGGGCACCGCGGATCGTGTAAACGCCCTCCCCTTGTAGCTCAGTCAGGAAGAGCCGACGCCTTCTCGCTGCTACGTCGAACGGCCGCGTAGGTGTCGAGACTCCGGTTCGAGTCCGGACAGGGGGACTGCCCGCCCCAGCGGGGCGGGGTGCGACTCCGTTTCGCAGACAGCGAGACGGCCCAACTGGCACCATCGAATGGAAGGAACCTCATGTTGAACTGGTGGCTCACGATGGCAGACGGCGGGCAGGACGACAGCGACAGCGGGAACAAGCACGGCGGCGGGGGGTCGGATGAGGGCGGCAACACGAACGACGGCCAGGGCCCGGCGGACGGCAAGTAAATGAGCACACAGCACGGAACGGACGCCAGCCCTCAGCGGTTGGCGTCCGCGCTGGTGGAGAAGGGTTCACTGTCGTCTGACTGGCTGCCCGCGTTCAGGCGGGCGCCGCGCGACCTGTTCGTTCCGGATGTCATCTGGCCGGGTACTGCGGGCGGCAACCGCCAGAAGAACCGGATCATTCGCTCCGAGGACCCTGATGGTTGGTGGGAGGCCGTTTACACGGATGCGCCGATCACCACTCAGTGGGACGACGGCGCGCACACGGGGTCGGGCGCGGGCAAGATCCCGTCGTCGTCCAACTCGATGCCGACCATGGTCTTTTCGATGCTCGATGCCCTGAGCGTTCACGAAGGTCATCAGGTCTTGGAGATCGGGACGGGGACGGGATGGAATGCCGCCCTTCTGTCGCACCGAGTAGGCCCCGAGAACGTTGTCACGGTGGAGGTGGACGACGACACGGCGGCGGACGCTCGAAAGCGGCTCCAAGACGCGGGATTCGCCCCCCTGGCAGTCGTCGGCGACGGGGCGAATGGATATCCGCCGGCGGCCCCGTATGACCGAGTGATCGCCACTTGCTCGATTGGGCAGATGCCCTATGCATGGGTTGAGCAGACCAAGCCCGGCGGGCTGATCGTCGCGCCGTGGGGGCCGACGTACGGCGGGGAAGCCATCGTGCATCTCACCGTGAAGTCGGACGGAACGGCTTCGGGCAAGTTCCTTGGGTCCTCGGCGTTCATGCGTCTTCGTGCGCAACGCACGGAGCGGAAGCACGTCCGCGAGTACCTGAAGGGGAAAGCGTGGCCGGCCGACGGCGTCAGGTCGTACACGTCCCTCTCCCCGGATGAGGTGGGCGACTGGCATGTGATGTTCGCTATCGGCGCCCAGGTGCCCAACGCGTTCCCCTGGATGGAGTCGTACAAGGACGGCTCTTACACGCTGTGGCTTCGGGACACCGAGGTCACGTCGTGGGCGACCGCGGATTTCGAGAAGGACCGTTCAGAGTTCGAGGTCGTTCAGTCCGGTCCTCGGAAGCTCTGGGATGAGGTCATGGTGGCCTACCGATGGTGGGAGGACCAGGACCGTCCCGGCTTCGAGCGGTTCGGGCTCACAGTGAGCGCCGAGGGCGAGACGGTATGGCTCGATGATCCGGACAACCTGGTGCCCCCGGTCCTGTTCTAGGCCGGGCAACGACGAAGGGGCGGCCCACGGGTGGCCGCCCCTTCGCTGTATTGCTGCGCTTCCCTCGTCCGGTTGCACCGACCATGGAGCTGTGTTGTGATCGAAGTTGCAGCCCTAACTCCCACGACAGAGTTGGTCGTTCGCTGGCGAGCGGTCTCACGAGAGGACTTTCCCCAAGGGTTGCTTCCCAAAATCATGGAGGTGGGTGCCATGAAGCATGCAATCCTCCTCGCCGCTGCAACAGCGGCTTTTCTGCCAGCCAATGCGACACTGACAGGAATTTCCGAAACGCCCGCACCCAGTAATAACTACGCTGGCCTCGAAGTGGCGGGCCCGGAAGCACATTCAGTCGAAGGCGCTTGGGAAATTCCAAACGTGAAGTGCCCCTCTTCCAGTTCCTCTTCCACCCCTCCCCAAGTCGCCGTGTGGGTGGGACTCGGAGGGATTGAACAGCAAGGTAGCGAGCCTCTCATCCAGATCGGATCACTGACTTCCTGCCTGTACGGAAAGCCATTTACACAGCTGGTCTGGCAGCAGCTCGGAAGAAATGGGAAGCCCGAAAATTGCCCAGTTGACCTCGGCGTTGGCAAAATTTGCGTTCACGTATTTGACCGTTTTGCTGTCGGAAGTGACAAAGTATCGGTGCGTATCCAGCACGTAAAGGACCCAAAAAGGGGATGGATCTACAAGCTTGACGCCAAAAAGAATAACGGCAAGAATCGCAAAATACGCCCACTGAAGATAGTGGGTGACGATGGCCATGCGACCAACTCAAAAGAATGGATAGTCGAGAGAACCACCGGGAGCGGCGACTGCCTTCGGCCATTCCCGGCGTTTGGAGATATAACCATTCAGACGGGAACGCGAGGCAAAGGGAAAACTAAACAGTTTAAAATCATCGAGCAGCCAAAGGATCCAAAGCCTGGAGCCACATTGGCCCAGCCGGTGAAAGTGGAGAACAACCGGATGACCGTGCGCTCTGAAGGCAGCGTCAGCGGCAACGTCTGTCCCGAGCCGTCCCATAAACCGTCCTCGACCCCCTCCACGACGAATCCCACCCCCAAACCGTCCACTAAGCCGTCAACGCATTCCGAGACGCCGACGACCCCACCACCGTCAACGCATTCCGAGACACCGACCGACAGCAGCAGCTGACACTCCTCGCCTGCCCCCCTCCTGGGCTGGGGTCCCTCCGGACCAGCGAGTCTTGTCGGCGACTACTTCCGGTGCCCTGAGCGGGCGGGAGCGGGTTGGACCCCCTTGAAGCAAGCAATAGGCCCCCAGGGAAGGGGGTTGCTCACTTCAAGAGGGGAACCTGAAGGAGTCGACTCACGCACTTCCGTACGCCCGTCGGGGCTCTCGCTTTCAGGACCGGCATGGAGGGGATTAGCCTCGCCGCAGGGCCGGGATGTGTAATCAGAGCTGGGGGGCCGCTTTCCCGCCCCCTCTGCGGGGGCACCGGTCCGGGCCTGCCTTCACCCGGTCTGTCTGTCACTGACGTTTTCTCAGTGGTGATCACTTTCAGATTCCGTTGAGAACGCGGCGACGCGGGTGAGGCCGCCGATGCGGTTGGGGCTGAGCGTGACGTGCGGCGGCTGCGTCATCGCTGCTTGAGCTCGACGGCAGTCGCTCGCCGAGCGCGCGCACGTGCCGCCCAGCGGGCGTGGAAGATCAACCGTGCGTTGGCGGAGCTGTCCCCGCACGCGCATCCGGGGTTGGATTTCGAGAGCCGTTCGAGCTGCTCGTGGCCACTGGTTGGTTGGCGAGTCCGACAGCGTAGTAGGCCAGTCCGCCTCCGTGTATCGTCCGGATTCATGGGTGATCTGGCAGGGCGCTGGCGGGAGTTGAACAAGGCGTACTGGGACGAGCGGGTGCCCATTCATCTGGGCGCGGCGTTCTACGACATGGAGGGGTTCCGCGCCCGGCCCGATTCGCTGAAGGACTTCGAGACGGCCGAGGTGGGGGATGTCAGGGGTAAGCGCCTGATCCATCTGCAGTGCCACTTCGGCCGGGACACGCTGTCGTGGGCGGTACGAGGAGCCCAGGTCACCGGGCTGGACTTCTCTCCACCTGCGATCAAGGCGGCTTCACAACTCGCAACCGAACTCGGCATCGACGCACGCTTCCTGACCGCGGACGTCTACGACGCGGTCTCGGCAGTCGAGGGGGAGACCTTCGACATTGTCTACGTCAGCTTCGGGGCGCTGAATTGGCTTCCCGACATCAGCCGCTGGGCGTCGGTGATCGCTGAACTGCTCGCTCCCACTGGGCACCTGTACCTTGCGGAGTTCCACCCCTTCAGCTTCGTCCTCGACGACGAGACCGGAAGCACGGTCACACACGACTACTTCGATGAAGGTCCGGAAGCCTCGGGAGGCCCCGGTACGTACGCCGATGAGGCGGCAACGACCGAGGGCAACGAGAGCGTCGAGTGGCGGCACAGTCTGTCGACCGTTGTCTCGGCGATCGCCGGAGCTGGGCTACGGATCCAGTTTCTTCACGAGCACGACTACACCTTCTACCTCCAACGCCGGTCGCTTGAGCGCCACGACGGCGACATCTACCGGCATTCCGAGGGCGCTCCGCGCATCCCCCTCACCTACTCGATCCGCGCCGAGAAGGCTTGAGCCACTCGATCGAGCGCGGATCGGGTATGCGGGCCCCGGGCTCTAACAAACGTGAAGCCCCTGGTAGGACAGGCCTCCCTCACAAGATCGTCCGCTGAGCCGGAGGCCCCACCTTGGTCATCTATGCTGCCGCGCTCGACGTTCCGCGCCATGTCGTGGAGTACCTGTCCCGTCTGCTGGCCGCACACCGACGACGCATCGGCACTCCGCGCGTCAGTCGCGCGCTCGGCCCGTTCCGCCAGGCCGTGCTGGTCCTGCGCTGGTTTCGCGAACGAGGATGCGTACACTGCCTGGCCCGAGACGCCGGCGTCTCCCAGGCCACGGGCTACCGCTATCTCCACGAAGGCATCGACGTCCTCGCCGACCAGGCCTCGGACCTGCACCAGGTCCTGGACCGCTGCCACCGCGAAGGCATGACTCACGTGATCCTCGACGGCACGCTGATCGAGTCCGACCGCGTCGCTGGAGTCCGCGACAACGGCAACGACCTGTGGTTCAGCCAGAAACACAAGGCCTTCGGCGGCAACGTGCAGTTCCTGTCCGCCCCGGACGGCACACCGCTGTGGGTCTCCGACGTCGAGCCCGGCTCCACACCCGACCTCACCGCCGCCCGCATCCACGCATTGCCCGCGCTGTACAAGGCCGCCGCCGACGGCCTGCCCACCCTCGCCGACAAGGGCTACATCGGCGCGGGGATCGGCATCCTCGTCCCGGTCCGGCGCCCGAAGGGCCGCTCCGAACAGACCCTGGACTCGGACACGCGCACCACCAACAGCCTGATCAGAGGCGTCCGCGCCCTCGGTGAACGCGCCGCAGCCGAGCTCAAGCAACGGTGGCGAACCCTGCAGCACGTCACGCTCAGCCCCAGCCGGATCGGCAACATCGCCCGAGCCGCCCTCGTTCTCAACGGCATCTGGAAATGATCAACGCTGAGAAAACGTCACTGCGATTCCCCCGATTTCGCCGCGGCTGGTGCCGCGCGCGAACCAGGATCCTCCCGGAAGCCCGCCCCGCGCGGCCCACCGTCCTCATGTGTCAGACATCAGTTCCTTATCCGGTGAACAACTGCGTCGCCTTCTGTACGAGTTCGTACAGCCCGTAGGCGAGCGGCACTCCCACCCACACCCAGGCGAAGGCGATGAGCCCCCGTCGGCTAGGCGGGCTGCTGTCGCTGGACATCGGGGGCCTCCTTCGACTCCGGGGTGGGGATGTGGTGGCGGGGGTGGACGGGCCGGACGAGTTCGTTGGCGACGAAGCCGACGGCGAGCAGCCCGATCATGATGAACAGGGACATCGTGTACAGGGACGAGCCGTCCTTGCCCGCCTCCTCCTGCCGGTCGGCGATCCAGTTGACGATCAGCGGCCCGAGGACACCGGCCGTGGACCAGGCGGTGAGCAGCCGCCCGTGGATGGCGCCCACCTGGTAGGTCCCGAAGAGGTCCTTCAGATACGCGGGGATCGTCGCGAAGCCACCGCCGTAGAAGGACAGGATCACCAGCGCGCACAGGATGAAAAGCGGCTTCGACGAGTCGCCGGCCAGCGCGATCAGCCCGTACATGAGGGCGCCCACGCCCAGGTACAGACGGTAGACGTTCTTGCGTCCGATCAGGTCGGAGGTCGACGACCAGCCGATCCGGCCCGCCATGTTGGCGGCGGACAGCAGGGCGACGAAGCCGGCCGCGGCCGACGCCGACACCGTTGTCGAGGTGTTCGCGAAGAAGTCCGTGATCATCGGCGCGGCCTTCTCCAGGATGCCGATGCCCGCGGTCACGTTCATGCAGAGCACGATCCACAGACACCAGAACTGCGGCGTGCGCACGGCGTTGCGGGCGGACACCTGCGGTCCGTCGAAGACGCTGGGCCCGTCACCGACCGGCTTCTCGGTGCGCGGCACCCGGACCAGCAGCACACCGAGCAGCATGAAGACGGCGTACGACAGCCCGTGCACCAGGAAGGCCAGCGCGATCCCGGAGCTGTCGGCGCCGAACGACTCCAGCATCTGCGCCGACCAGGGCGAGGCGATGAGAGCGCCGCCACCGAAGCCCATGATGGCGATGCCGGTGGCCATGCCTGGCCGGTCCGGGAACCACTTGATCAGCGTGGAGACCGGCGAGATGTAGCCGATGCCGAGGCCGATCCCGCCGACGAAGCCGTAGCCGAGGACGATCAGCCAGTACTGCTCGGTGGCCGCGCCCAGCGCGGAGAGCAGGAAGCCGGACGAGAAGCAGATCAGGGCGACGGTCATCGCCCAGCGCGGCCCGTTGCGCTCCACCAGCGTGCCGCCGAACGCGGCCGACAGACCGAGCATGACGATGCCGAGCTGGAACGGCAGCGCGCTCTGGGTGCCGCTGAGGCCGAGCGCGGACTCGAGCGGGGGCTTGAACACGCTCCAGGCGTAGGCCTGGCCGATGGACAGATGGACCGACAGAGCGGCGGGCGGAACCAGCCAGCGGCTCCATCCCGGGGGAGCGACAGGGGGACTCATGATCCCGAACGGTAGGGAGCAGCAGCGGAGTTGAGAAGGCGGCGCGTCGACGGTATGCGATGAACGGTATGCCGGGCGCGACGAACGGTCGAACGCCGTACGGAAGCCGTATCGAACGCCGTGCACGAACCCTTGCTGACCCCCTATCCATACTGTAGACAATATTCCGTCGACAGGATTCGGTAGCAGCTTCCCAGCCAGTCGGCGCTTCCCAGCCACCTCCGCGGTACTCCCTCGACCGAACGGAGCGTTCCGAAGTGAAAGTTGCAGTCCTCGGCGCCGGTGCCATCGGCGCCTACGTCGGAGCCGCGCTCCATCGCGCGGGCGCCGACGTGCATCTCATCGCCCGTGGACCGCATCTGGCGGCCATGAGGCAGCACGGAGTGCGGGTGCTCAGTCCGCGCGGCGACTTCACCGCCCGCGCGCACGCCACCGACGACCCGGCCGAAGTCGGCCCGGTCGACTACGTCTTCCTGGGGCTGAAGGCCAACTCGTACGCGGCGTGCGGGCCGCTCATCAAGCCCCTTGTGCACGACACCACGGCAGTCGTCGCTGCCCAGAACGGCATCCCCTGGTGGTACTTCCACCGGCACGGCGGCCCGCACGACGGCCACCGCGTCGAGAGCGTGGACCCGGACGGCGCGGTCAGTGCGGTGCTCGCGCCCGAACGGGCCGTCGGCTGCGTGGTCTACGCGGCGACCGAACTCGAAGGACCGGGTGTCGTACGGCACTTGGAAGGCACCCGGTTCTCCATCGGCGAGCCCGACCGCAGCGTCTCCGGGCGCTGTCTCGGGTTCAGCGAGGCCATGGTGGCCGGCGGCCTCAAGTGCCCGGTGGAACCCGACCTGCGCAACGACATCTGGCTCAAACTGCTCGGCAACATCTCCTTCAACCCGATCAGCGCGCTGGCCCGCGCCACCATGCGGCAGATGTGCCTGCACGGCGGCACCCGCAAGGTCATCGAGATCATGATGACCGAGACACTCTCGGTCGCCGAGGCCCTCGGCTGCGAGGTCGGTGTCTCCATCGAGCGCCGGCTCGCGGGCGCGGAGCGGGTCGGCGACCACCGCACGTCCACGCTCCAGGACCTGGAGCGCGGCAAGCCGCTCGAACTCGACGTTCTCCTCGCGGCGGTCGTCGAGTTGGCGGAGATCACCGGCGTGCCGGTGCCCACCCTGCGCACCGTGCACGCCATCTCGGACCTGCTCGCGCTGAGGAGCGCCGCATGAACGCTGACGCACGCCGCACGAGGAAACGCGACCGGACCCCGAAGACCTACACGCGCCTCACCCATCCCCTCGTCCGGGACTCACGCGAGGAGCCCTTCCGGCAGGCGAGCTGGGAGGAGGCACTGGACCGGGCGGCCCGGGGCATCGAACGACACCGTGGCGCCTTCGGCATGTTCAGCTGCGCCCGCGCCACCAACGAGATGAACTACGTCGCCCAGAAGTTCGCCCGCGTCGTGATGGGCACCAACAACGTCGACTCCTGCAACCGCACCTGTCACGCGCCCAGCGTGGCAGGCCTGTCGGCGGCCTTCGGATCCGGCGGAGGGACCTCCTCGTACGAGGAGATCGAGCACACCGACGTCATCGTGATGTGGGGCTCCAACGCCCGCTTCGCGCACCCGATCTTCTTCCAGCACGTGCTGAAGGGGATCAGGAACGGCGCCCGGATGTACGCCGTCGATCCGCGCCGCACCTCCACCGCCGAGTGGGCGGAGAGCTGGCTCGGGCTGAACGTCGGCACGGACATTCCGATGGCGCATGCGATCGGCCGCGAGATCATCCACGCGGGCCTCGCGAACGTGGCGTTCATCGAGCGGGCGACGAGCGGCTTCGAGGAGTACAAGGCCCTGGTCGAGCCGTGGACGCTGTCCCTCGCCGAGAAGGTGACGGGCGTACCGGCCGCCGCCATACGGGAGTTGGCGCATGCCTACGCCCGCGCAGAGCGCGCCCAGCTGTGCTGGACCCTCGGCATCACCGAGCACCACAACGGCACCGACAACGTCCGCGCGCTGATCAACCTGTCCTTGCTGACCGGGCACGTGGGGCGCTACGGCTCGGGCCTGCAACCCCTGCGCGGCCAGAACAACGTGCAGGGCGGCGGCGACATGGGCGCCATCCCCAACCGTCTGCCCGGCTTCCAGGACATCCTCGACCCCGACTCCCGGCTGAAGTTCGAGTCGGCCTGGGACACCGTCATCCAGCCGCACTACGGGCTCAACCTCACCGAGATGTTCGAGGCGATGGAGGAGGGCACGCTCAAGGCCGTCTACTGCATCGGCGAGAACCCGGCGCAGTCGGAGGCGGACAGCGAGCAGGCTGTACGGCGCATGCGGCAGCTGGACTTCCTCGTCGTGCAGGACATCTTCCTGACGAAGACGGCCGAGCTGGCCGACGTCGTCCTCCCCGCGACCGCCGGATGGGCCGAGACCGACGGCACAACGACCAACAGCGAGCGCCGGGTTCAGCGGGTGCGACGGGCCGTCACGCCACCCGGCGAGGCGCGTGAGGACATCGACATCATCTGCGAGCTGGCCGCGCGGCTCGGCCACGAGTGGAAGTACGCCGACGCCGAGGCCGTGTGGAACGAGCTCAGGTCCGTCTCGCCGGACCACTACGGGATGACGTACGAACGCCTGGAGGAGCACCAGGGCATCCAGTGGCCGTGCCCGAGCACCGACGAACTCGAACCGACCTACCTGCACGGCCGGTTGTGGGAGAAGGACCCGACGAGGCGCGGGATGTCGGCGCCCTTCGGGATCGTCCAGCACGATCCGCCGGTCGACCTCACCGACGAGGAGTATCCGATCCGGCTCACCACCGGGCGGCGGCTCGACTCCTACAACACCGGTGTGCAGAGCGGGAGTTTCGCCTCACCGCTGCGGCGTGGCGAGTTCGTCGAGCTGTGCCCGGAGGACGCCGAGCGGTACGGGGTCGTGGTGGGCGAGGAGGTCCAGGTGACCTCGCGGCGGGGGTCGGTCGTCGCGCCGGTGTGGATCGACACCGCGCTACGGCCCGGGCTGGCCTTCATGACCATGCACTTTCCCGACGAGGTGGACACCAACCAGCTGACGATCGAGGCGAACTGCCCGATCGCGGGGACGGCGGAGTTCAAGGCGTCGGCGATCCGCATCGAGAAGCTCCCCGTGGCGACCGTAGTGACGAACGTGAGGTGACGTAAGTGGACCTGCACTTCGGCGACAGCAAACCGACGGACGACGAACGGGCGGCCGTCGACGCCCTGTTGGGCCCGCCGGTGTCCTCCTGGGAGGGCGCCACCCGCGATGAGATGCGGGCCGCCGACCTCAGGTGGGCGCGCGGCGGACGCGAGGCCCGGGACCGCCGCGACCTGCTGTTGCCGGGGCTGCACGCGATCAACGACCGGGTCGGCTGGATCAGCGAGGGCGCCCTGGACTACCTGTGCAGGCGGCTGACCGTACCGCCGTCGGAGGCGTACGGCGTCGCCACCTTCTACGCCATGTTCTCGGTCAAGCCGCGCCCCGCCACCGTGCTCCACGTCTGCACGGACCTCGCGTGCGCGGCCGCCGGGGCGAGCGAGCTGTGCGCCGGGATCGAGGCACAGCTCGGGCTCGGCAGTGGTGTGTCGGTCGAGCGCAGTCCGTGTCTCGGCCTGTGCGAGCGGGCTCCGGCGGCGCTCGCGATCAAGGCCGGGGATCCGGTGCGTACGGCGGTCTCGGCGCCGGCGACCGTGCACGACGCCGTCCTCGCCGCGAGCGCCCCGGACTCGGCGCCCGAGGAGCCGCCGGCGGCGATGGCCGTACCGCAGGCGGGGGATCCCTCGCTGACCCTGCTGCGGCGCGTCGGCGTCGTCGACCCGGCGTCGCTGGACGACTACCGCGCCCACGGCGGCTACACCGCCCTGCGCCGGGCCTTCGAGCTCGGTCCCGCCGGAGTCATCCGCGAGGTCACCGACTCCGGCCTGGTCGGGCGCGGCGGCGCCGCCTTCCCCACCGGCCGCAAATGGCAGGCCACGGCGTCGCAGCCCGACCATCCGCACTACGTCGTCTGCAATGCCGACGAGTCCGAGCCGGGCACCTTCAAGGACCGCGTGATCATGGAGGGCGATCCGTACGCGCTGGTCGAGGCGATGACCATCGCGGCGTACGCGACCGGCGCCCACCGGGGCTACCTCTACCTGCGTGGCGAGTACCCACGCGCCCTGCACCGCCTGGAACACGCGCTCGCGCAGGCACGCGCGCGTGGAGTGCTCGGCGACGACATCCTCGGCCAGGGATACGCCTTCGACATCGAGATCCGGCGGGGCGCGGGCGCGTACATCTGCGGCGAGGAGACGGCTCTCTTCAACTCGATCGAGGGTTACCGGGGCGAGCCGCGCTCGAAGCCGCCGTTCCCCGTGGAGAAGGGGCTGTTCGGCAAGCCGACGGTGGAGAACAACGTAGAGACGCTGGTCAACGTACTGCCGATCCTGACCATGGGCGCACCGGCGTACGCGGCGGTCGGCACGGCGAAATCCACCGGGCCGAAGCTGTTCTGCGTGTCCGGGAGTGTGGAGCGGCCCGGCATCTACGAGCTCCCCTTCGGCGCGACCCTGGGTGAGCTGCTGGAGCTGGCCGGGATACGGAAGCGGCTGCGGGCGGTGCTGCTGGGCGGTGCGGCCGGCGGCTTCGTACGGCCCGACGAGTTGGACATCCCGCTCACGTTCGAGGGCACGCGGGAGGCGGGCACGGCGCTCGGCTCGGGCGTGGTCATGGCCTTCGACGACACGGTCCCGCTGCCCCGGCTGCTGCTGCGCATCGCCGAGTTCTTCCGCGACGAGTCGTGCGGGCAATGTGTGCCGTGCCGGGTCGGGACCGTACGGCAGGAGGAGGCGCTGCACCGGATCGTGGAGCGCACGGGCGCGGCGACCGCCGATGACATCGCCCTGCTCAGAGAGGTCGGCCGCGCGATGCGGGACGCCTCGATCTGCGGTCTCGGCCAGACCGCGTGGAACGCCGTGGAATCCGCCATCGACCGTCTGGGGGCGTACGAATGACCGTGGTACCGCTGGGGATCCCGCGCCGGCTGCTGGAGTTCACCCTCGACGGGGAGCGCGTGCGCGGGGCGGAGGGCTCCACGATCCTCGACGCGTGTCGAGCGGCCGGGAAGGACATCCCGACCCTGTGCCAAGGGGACACCCTCGCGCCCAAGAACGCCTGCCGGGTCTGCGTCGTCGAGGTCGAGGGGTCCCGGACCCTGGTCCCGGCCTGCTCGCGCAAGGCCGAGCCCGGCATGGAGGTGAAGACCGACACCGAGCGTGCCCGGCACAGCCGCAAGATCGTCCTCGAACTGCTCGCCTCGTCGGTCGACATGTCGACGACCCCGCGGGTCGCCGAATGGATCAAGGAGTACGAGGCGAAGCCGGACCGGTTCGGTCCCGACGCGGCGCGCCTCAACGAGGAACCGAAGATCGACAACGACCTGTACGTACGCGACTACGACAAGTGCATCCTCTGCTACAAGTGCGTGGACGCGTGTGGGGACCAGTGGCAGAACAGCTTCGCGATCTCGGTGGCCGGCCGGGGATTCGACGCGCGGATCGCCGTGGAACACGATGCTCCACTGACCGACTCGGCGTGCGTGTACTGCGGGAACTGCATCGAGGTGTGCCCGACGGGCGCGCTGTCGTTCAAGTCGGAGTTCGACATGCGGGCGGCGGGTACGTGGGACGAGTCGCAGCAGACCGAGACGACGACGGTGTGCGCGTACTGCGGAGTGGGCTGCAACCTCACTCTGCACGTGCAGGACAATGAGATCGTGAAGGTCACCTCGCCGCACGACAACCCGGTGACCCACGGCAACCTCTGCATCAAGGGCCGTTTCGGCTACCAGCACGTACAGAACCGGGACTGAGAGACACATGGGACGAGTCACGGAACGACGCAAGGTGATCCGGATCCGGGACGGGGCGGTCACCACCCGGCCGGACACGCTCGTCGCCGAGGAACCGCTGGAGATCCGGCTGAACGGCAAGCCGCTCGCGATCACCATGCGCACTCCGGGCGACGACTTCGCACTGGCCGCCGGGTTTCTGGTGAGCGAGGGGGTGCTGGGCGCGGCGGAGGACCTTCAGAACATCGTGTACTGCGCCGGCGCCACGGTCGACGGATCGAACACCTACAACGTGGTCGATGTGAAGACGGCCCCGGGCGTGGTCATCCCCGACATCACCCTCGAACGGAACGTCTACACGACCTCGTCCTGCGGCCTGTGCGGCAAGGCGAGCCTCGACGCGGTACGTACGACGGCCCGCTGGCCGATAGCCGACACTCCCCCGGTCCGGCTCGACCCCGACCTGCTCGCGGGCCTCCCCGACCGGCTGCGCGCGGCCCAGCGGGTCTTCGACCGGACCGGGGGCCTGCACGCGGCGGCCCTGTTCACCGAGGACGGCGAGCTGCTGGACATACGGGAGGACGTGGGCCGGCACAACGCGGTCGACAAACTGGTCGGCCGCGCGTTGCAGAACGGCGACCTGCCGCTGTCCCGCACGGTCCTTCTCGTCTCCGGCCGGGCCAGCTTCGAGCTCGCCCAGAAGGCGGTCATGGCCGGCATCCCGGTCCTGGCGGCGGTCTCGGCGCCCTCGTCCCTCGCGGTGGACCTGGCCGCGGAGACGGGTCTGACACTGGTGGGCTTCCTGCGGGGCAGCTCCATGAACGTGTACGCGGGCGAACACCGGCTCGCCCTGCGGACCGCGGCCGCCCAGGCCTGACCGGCTCCCCGCGACACGGCGGCGGGGCCCCGACCGGCGGGGAGCGCCCCCTGCGCCGTCAAGGGGCCCCGCTGTTTGACGGCTCGGGCCTCCGCGCGCCCGCGCTTTCGGCTCAGGTGGCCTTGAAGCTCACGTCCGACGCCCGCACCACCGAGCCCAGCCTCGGGAAGTCGAGCCGGACCGAAGCCTCGTGCTCCGCCGCCGTGAACGCCGTCATCGCGTCCTCGACGAAGACCAGCTCGTAGCCGAGGTCGCCGGCGGCGCGGGCGGTGGACTCGACGCCGAGGTTGGTGGCGATGCCGCCGAACACCAGGGTGGTGACGCCGCGTTCGCGGAGGCGGTCGTCCAGGCCCGTGCCCTGGAAGCCGCCGATCGTGCGCTTCACGATCTCGATGTCGCCCTCCTTCAGCAGTCCTGCCACCAGCCCGCTGCCGGGCGGCTGCTCGGCGACCGAGGGGCGTTCGACGCGGACGAGCACGACGGGCGCGCCCGCGGAGCGGAACCTGGCGGCCAACTCCTCGCAGGTCACAAGGACTTCGGTTCCCTTACGGGGCTCCAGGGGCAGCGCGACGATGCGGTCCATCAGGTCGACGAGCACAAGGGCGGTGCGTGCGCCTTCGAGCGCGAGTGGTGCGGTCATGACGGAACGTTATCCGCCGTCAGCTCTGCGTACCGGAGATCCGGATCAACAGGTCCATGAACCGGTCACGTTCGGCGGCGGTCGCCGGGGGCGGGCTCGCGCACGACGAAGCCGGCGGACTGCAGGTCGTTGAGGATCCCCACCAGGTCCTTGGGGTCGAGCTGGACGCTGCGGCCCCAGGTCGGCCTGCGCGACGGGGGCGAGGTCGCGGACGGCGAAGAGCACCACGTGATGCCACATCTTCATACCCTCCGCGGCCAGCTGGGGAGCCCCGTGGACTACGTCCTCGACTCGGTCGGCGGCGACCTGGCTGCCGAGGCGCACGCGGCGGTCGAGTCGCGGGTCAACCGAGGGAAAGCAGTACTCCATCCGTGACGTGACACGTGCACGGTTCTTGTGATGTGTGCGATGGCCCAACTAACGTCTGTAATGCGCATCTTGGACGTGGGATGTCCGAATGTTCAGTTGCCTGGACACATGACCCAGACGATGAAGGGCGGGCCGCACCATGCCGTCAAGAGTTCGCGCACGTCTCAGAGCTGCCCTCGTCGCGGCCGTCGCCACTATGGCGACGGCCGCGACCTTAGGTTCGGCGCCGTCCCAACCGGCCACCCGGACACCGCTGTTCGAGCAGCAGGTGCTCTTCAAGGCCGCCCAGGACCCCGGGTACGCCTGCTTCCGGATCCCCGCGATCGTGAAGACCAAGGACGGCACGCTGCTGGCGTTCGCCGAGGGGCGGGTGCTCAACTGCGGTGACGCCGCCGACATCGACATCGTTCTCAAGCGGTCGACGGACGGTGGTCGCACCTGGGGCCCGCTCCAGGTCGTCAACGAGGGCGACGGCGACACGCACGGGAACCCGGCGCCGATCGTGGATCGTGAGACCGGCCGCATCCTGCTGGCGGAGACGTACAACACGGGCCGTACGGACAGCGGAAGTTGCTCCGTCCCGTGCGAGCGCATCCCCCATCTCCAGTACAGCGACGACGACGGCCGGACCTGGTCCGAGCCGCGCGATCTGAGCGACGAGATACTGCCCGCGAACTGGAACTCCTGGTACGCCACCGGCCCCGTGCACGGCATCCAGCTCACCAGGGGCAAGCACGCCGGGCGGCTCGTCTTCGGCGTCAACACCGAGACCTGGGACGGCAGTCGGGTCACCGCCAACCACGCCGCCCTCATCGTCAGCGACGACGGCGGTGACCACTGGCGGGTCGGCGCCACCGACTCCTGGCCCATCGCCGCGGCCGACGGCACCTTCCGGCAGAAGCCGTCCGAAGTGACCCTAACCGAGCGCACCGACGGCACGATCCTCATCAGCGGCCGGGAACAGGACGGCACCGACCTCGGCCACCGCTCCCAGACGTACAGCCGCGACGGCGGCAACAGCTTCACCGGCCCCTTCCGGGACATCCCGGACCTGTACACGCCCCAGGTCCAGGGCGCCACGCTCCGCCTGGGCAACCGGCTCCTGCTGTCCGCGCCCGGCGACCCCGACCGCCGCCGGACCATGATGATCCGGTCGTCCTGGAACGGCGGCACCACCTGGGACAGCGTGGACCGCGGCAGGGTCGTGACCACGGACTGGTCGGGCTACTCCGACATGGTGGACATCGACCCGTCCACGGTGGGCCTGATGTACGAGGGCGGCACCGTCGACGCGCGCGACGAGATCCGCTTCGCCCGCTTCGACGAGGCCTGGCTCGGACCGCGCCGCGGCCCCGACCCGACCACCCCCGACCTCGCCCCGAGCGCACCCCGCGCGACCGTCCTCGGGGGCCCGGAGACGACGGACGGCGTGTTCGGCAACGCCTTGGAGTTCGACGGCGACGACGACGCCGTACGCCTGCCGTATCGGAACCAACTTCCGCTCGGTGACGGCGAATTCACCGTCTGGCTGTTCTTCCGGTACTCCGCCACCGCCGGCGAGCAGCCGTTCCTGTGGATGGGCGGGATCGGCTCCACCCAGCCCCAGGTCTGGTTGCGCGGCGAGCCCGACAACGACCGGGTGCGCGCCCTGATCACCACCCGGCAGGGATTCGGGACCGTGCGCACCGCGTCCGTGTGGGCCGCCGACGCCCACAACGACGGCGCGTGGCACCACCTCGCCCTGCGGCGGGGCGGAGGTCGGCTGACGCTCTTCCTGGACGGTACGGCGATCAGCACCGCCGACGTGCCCGGTTCGGTCAGCCGCAACTCGCCGTTCGGTGTGCACGTCGGCCAGCGCATGGACAGCCGGGCCTTCCTCACCGGCGCGATCGACGACGTCCACGTGTGGAACCGGGCACTCGGCGACGCGGAAATCAGCACCGCGGCACAGGTCACCGACCGCAAGAGTTCGGCCACCGCCGGTACCGTCCTGTGGCTGCCCATGGACCAGGTGCGCCGAGACCACTAACGTCCCGGGCGTGCCCGACGACACACGAGCACGGCAGCGCACGGGAACCGGCCTCGGACTCCTGCTGGCCCTGGTTCTCGGGGCCGTGCTGCTCACCGCCCTCCCGGACGACGGCGAACGGGAGGGCGGTGGCGCGTGCGCACCGCACTCGGTCGCGTCCTGGAAGGCCGACGACGGCCTCACCACCGAGTTCGCCCGCTACGGCGACGACCCCTCCCGCACCGACGACTGGACCGGCGGCGACGGCACCCACTCGGTGCGCCTGCCGGACGGCCGGCTGCTGTGGCTGTTCTCGGACACCTACCTCGGCCAGGTGTACGCCCCGCCCAACCCGTTCGGCGAGTCCCACACCTGGCGGGACACGACCGCCCCCCTGGTGCGCAACTCGGCGGTCGTCATGCGCGACGGACGCCTGGAGCGCACCCTGCCCACCCCGCTCTTCCCCGACCCCGCCCCGAACCAGTGGCGCTGGCCGGTGGCGGCCCGCGTCGAGCCCCACTCCCCCGGCTCCTCCGAGCAGGTCCTGCGGGTGCTGCTGTGGGTGCGCACGGCCGGGCAGTCCCCGTGGATCTACGGCGTGCCCACCGCCACCGAGGTCGCCACGCTCTCGCTGCCCGACCTGCGGGTCGAGTCGGTCGTCAAGGTCCTCGACCAGCAACTGGTGCCGGATCCGTCCCGACGGGTCCTGTTCGGCACGACGCTGGTCGAGGAGGACGGCTGGACGTACGTCTTCGGGGGCGACGACGGCCAGGCCGCGTCCCGGCCGACCTCGCACGCGTACGTCGCGCGCGTGCCCGAGGGCCGGCTGGCCGAGCCGGGGGCCTGGCAGTACTGGAACGGCTCCCGCTGGGCCCGGGCGGGTGCCCGGCCGGGCGCGGTGCTCGGGGACGGGCAGCGCAAGGGGGTGGGCAGCGCGTTCTCGGTGGCGCGGGTCCGGGGGACGTACGTCCTGTTCACGATGGCCGCGGGTACCGAGGGGCTGACGACCGTGACGTCGTACTGGGCCTGCTCCCCCACCGGGCCGTGGCACGGGCCGACGAAGGACTTCAGCCCGTCGTTGCCGCAGGGCGGCCAGGTCGCCGCGTACAACCCGCAGACGCACCCCGAGCTGAGCGACGCCGGACGTCTCGTCGTCAGCTACGACGTCAACTGGCTGGAGACGGGCGCCGCCGCGGCGCAGCTCAACCGGAACGTGTCCCTGTACCGACCGCGGTTCGTGACGCTGCGGGTGACGCCGACTCGGTGACCGGCTCCGGGGCGTCGACGTCGGCTTCGGCCTCGGCGTCGTGGGCCCGGCGCTTGGCGATGACCGCGCACACCATCAGCTGCATCTGGTGGAAGAGCATCAGCGGCAGCACAGCCAGCGAGGCGTGCGCGCCGAACAGGACACTCGCCATGGGCAGGCCGGCGGCGAGGGACTTCTTGGACCCGGCGAACTGGATCGCGATCCGGTCCCCGCGGTCGAAGCGCAGCGCCTTGGCGCCGTACCAGGTCAGCGCGAGCATCACGGCCAGCAGCACGGCCTCGACGGCGAGCAGGCCGGCCAGCCGTATCGGGCTCACCTGGTGCCAGATGCCCTGGACCATGCCCTCGCTGAACGCGGTGTAGACGACCAGCAGGATCGAGCCGCGGTCGACCAGCCCGAGCACCTTCTTGTGCCGAGCGACGAAGCCTCCGATCCAGCGGCGCAGCAGCTGCCCGGCGACGAACGGCACCAGCAGCTGCAGCACGATCTTGACGACCGAGTCGGCGGAGAAGCCACCGGCGCTGCTGCCGAGCACGGCCGCCGCGAGGAGCGGGGTGATGACGATGCCGACGAGGGAGGAGAAGGAGCCGGCGCAGATCGCGGCGGGCACGTTGCCGCGGGCCATCGAGGTGAAGGCGATCGACGACTGGATGGTCGACGGCACGAGGGTGAGGAAGAGCAGGCCCTGGTAGAGCGGGTGGGTCAGGATCACCGGGACCAGGCCGCGGGCGGCCAGGCCCAGGAGCGGGAAGGCGACGAAGGTGCAGGCCAGGACTGTGACATGGAGCCGCCAGTGCTTCAGGCCGTCCAGCGCCTCACGGGTGGACAGCCGGGCGCCGTAGAGGAAGAACAGAAAGGCGATCGCGGCCGTGGAGGCACCGGACGCCACGTCGGAGGCCGTCCCACGCGCCGGGAAGAGGGCCGCCAGGCCCACGGTCCCGAGCAGCAGCAGGATGTACGGGTCGATCGGCATCCAACGCGGCCATTGCAGGCGTTTCACTGTGCTCCACTACTTCGCTGTCGTACTCGGCTGTCGCTTCGCCGAACTTCGTGTTCCCGGCACGGACGTGCCCTCTCCATCGTCCTCCGGCGATCAGCGATCGGGAATCCGGCATACCACTCTGACTGCCATCACGTTCCGCGATAACCGCGCGCTAGCCTGGAGGCGTGTACGACCCCTCCCATCTGCGTACGTTCCTCGCCGTGGCCCAGACGCTGAGCTTCACGCAGGCGGCCCGTCGCCTCGGCCTGCGCCAGTCGACCGTCAGCCAGCACGTACGTCGCCTGGAGGACGCCACCGGGCGGCCGTTGTTCACCCGGGACACCCACTCCGTGGAGCTGACCGAGGACGGCGAGGCGATGCTCGGCTTCGCCCACCGGATCCTGGAGGTGCACGAGCAGGCGACGGCCTTCTTCACCGGCACCCGGCTGCGCGGCCGGCTCCGCTTCGGCGCGTCCGAGGACTTCGTCCTGACCCGCCTGCCGGAGATCCTGGAGGGCTTCCGCCACGACCACCCGGAGGTCGACCTGGAACTGACGGTCGAACTCTCGGGCACCCTGCACGAGCAGCTGTCCGCCGGAAAACTGGACCTGGTGCTCGCCAAGCGGCGCCCCGAGGATCCACGGGGCGAGCCGGTCTGGCACGACCGGCTGGTGTGGATCGGCGCGGAGCGGCTCCGCCTGGAGCCGGATCGTCCGGTGCCGTTGATCGTCTATCCGCCGCCGGGCATCACGCGGGCGCTCGCGTTGGAGGCGCTGGAGCGGCAGGGGCGTGAGTGGCGGATCGTGTGCACGAGCGGCAGTCTCAACGGCCTCGTCGCGGCGGCACGGGCCGGGCTCGGCGTGATGGCGCACTCACGAGGGCTGATTCCGCCGGGACTGGTGCGCGTGCCCGACCGGGCCGGGCTGCCGGAGCTGGGCCGGGTCGATTTCGTGCTGGTCCACGGCCACCGCCGCACGTCCGCACAGGGCGCGGCGGACGCACTGGCGGCGGCGATCCTGGCGGGCGGGGACCGGCTGCACCGGCGTTGAGGACGTCGCCGGAACGTCAGCTGAGTTCCTGACGACCACGGTCGCGACCATGTTGCAGGGGCCCGCCGTCGCCGCGGCGTGGGCGATCTCGCCGTGGGCGGCGAAGGGGTAGCCGATGGACGCGGACCAGTACTCCACGTCGAGATACACGACCTGGTCGTCCGTGAGCACCCGGAACTTGCGCAGCCAGCCGGTCGGCCCGCCGTAGAAGCGGTGCGGCATCTGGTGGGCCCGGATCTCCAGGACGCGCGGGGTGCGGGGCAGCTTGCCGAGCAGGATGCAGGACACGCTCGACGCGGTGGCGGTGGCGGCGGGGTCGACGGCGATGGTGGCCGGAGTGCTGGTACTCGTCCTGGTCAGGGGGCTGTGACGAAGACCGCAGTGACAGGTTCGGCGACTCGTACGCTGACACAGGAGACGACGGAAGAGACGCCGGAGGAGACGCCGGCGGCGCGCCGGGGATGACATGATCAACAGGGCCCGTACCCCGTAATCTGTTCGTACAGATTCGGTGGAGATTACGGGCCCGAAACTTACTCAACGGTCAGTTTTCTGTCCGACCCTTCCCCATGTGAGCGCATTTTCCCGCGCTGAGCAGTGCGTACCTGAGCACCCGTCGATTTCCGGCCCCCTCCCGTCCGAAACGCGGTTGGGGTAGCTTTCACGGCGCTGAGCGGAGCTTCAGCCAAGGCATTCGGAGCGGGGAGCGGGGTTTGCGCGAGTTCACCAACCCTCCGTTGGCGTTGGCACCGCCGGTGGGCGGCCTGGCCGACGTCGTCTTCGAGCATGCCCAGGAGGATCCGCTGCATGTCGCCCTCGGCCGCAAGGACGAGGACGGACAGTGGCGGGACGTCACCGCCGCCGAGTTCCGGGACGAGGTGCTCGCCCTGGCCAAGGGCCTGCTCGCCCGGGGCATCCGGTTCGGCGACCGCGTCGCGATCATGGCCCGCACCCGGTACGAGTGGACGCTCTTCGACTTCGCCCTGTGGACGATCGGCGCCCAGGTGGTGCCGATCTACCCCACCTCGTCGGCGGAACAGTGCTTCTGGACGCTGTACGACGCCGAGTGCGCGGCGGCGATCGTCGAGCACGAGGACCATGCGATGACGATCGCCACCGTCATCGACCGGCTGCCCCGGCTGCAACAGCTGTGGCAGCTGGACTCGGGCGCCGTGCAGGAGCTGTACGACGCCGGCGCCCCCCTCGACGACGAGGTGGTTCACCGCCACCGGCAGGCGGTCACCCCCGACTCCGTCGCGACGGTCATCTACACCTCGGGCACGACGGGCCGCCCCAAGGGCTGTGTCATCTCGCACGGCAACTTCATGTACGAGGCGGACACGGTCATCCAGCGCTGGGAGCCGGTGTTCCACTCCAAGAAGGGCGACGAGGCGGCGACCCTGCTGTTCCTGCCGCTCGCGCACGTCTTCGGCCGGATGGTGCAGGTCGCCGCGATCCGCGGCAAGGTCCGCTTCGGCCACCAGCCGCAGATGAACGCGGCCGCCCTGCTGCCGGACCTCGCCGCGTTCAAGCCGACGTTCTTCCTCGCCGTGCCGTACATCTTCGAGAAGGTATTCAACGCCGCCCGCCGCAAGGCCGAGAAGGAGGGCAGGTCGGGCGCCTTCGAGAAGGCCGTCGAGGTCGCCGTGAAGTACGCGGAAGCCATCGAGGCCAAGGCGTGGGGCATCGGCCCCGGACCGTCGGCGGGCCTGCGCATGCAGCACCAGCTCTTCGACAAGCTGGTCTACTCCAAGATGCGGGCCGCGATGGGCGGCCGCATCAAGCAGGCGATGACCGGCGGGTCGGGCATGGACCGGCGGCTCGGCCTGTTCTTCGCGGGCGCCGGCGTCCACGTCTACGAGGGGTACGGCCTCACCGAGTCCACGGCCGCCGCGACCGCCAACCCGCCCTACCGCACCCGCTACGGCACCGTCGGCCAGCCCATCCCGGGCATGACCGTGCACATCGCGGACGACGGCGAGATCTGGCTGCACGGCGCCAACATCTTCCAGGGCTACCTCAACAACCAGAAGGCCACCGACGCGACCCTGCACGACGGCTGGCTGGCCACCGGCGACCTGGGCTCCCTCGACGAGGACGGCTACCTCACCATCACCGGCCGCAAGAAGGAGATCCTGGTCACGTCCGGCGGCAAGAGCGTCTCGCCGGGCGTGCTGGAGGAGCGCGTCCGGGACCACCCCCTGGTCGCCCAATGCATCGTCGTCGGCAACGACCGCCCCTACATCGCGGCCCTGGTCACCCTCGACCAGGAGGCCGTCGAACACTGGCTGATGATGCGCGACAAGCCCCAGATGACCCCGGCCCAGCTGGTCCGCGACGCCGACCTGGAGACCGAGGTGCGGCGCGCGGTCGTCGCCGCCAACACCCTTGTCTCGCAGGCCGAGTCGATCCGCACCTTCCGTATCCTCGCGCAGCCCTTCACCGAGGAGCACGGACTGCTCACGCCGTCGCTGAAACTGAAGCGCAAGGCCATCGAGAACGCGTACGCCAACGAGGTCGAGGCGCTGTACCGGGCCTGAGCTGGCTGGGTTCAGATATCTATACTTGTGTTCACATATCCATACACGGTGACGCGTCCGGTCGGCGCACACTTTCCATCGGATTCCGCCGTCAGGAATGCATCACGCCTCGTGATCGTTGACGATATGAGTACCACCTGACGACAACCGTAAGGATCAAGAGCTCGTGAGCAGCAAGGTCCCCCCGATCACCCTCAACAACGGCGTCGAGATGCCCCAGTTGGGCTTCGGTGTCTGGCAGGTGCCGGACGACGAGGCGGAGCAGGCGGTCAGCACGGCGCTGGAGGCCGGGTACCGCAGCATTGACACAGCGGCGATCTACGGCAATGAGGAGGGCACCGGCAAGGCCATCACCGCCGCCGGTCTCCCTCGCGAGGACATCTTCGTCACCACCAAGCTCTGGAACTCCGACCAGGGGTACGACTCCACGCTGCGCGCCTTCGACGTGTCGCTGGGGAAGCTGGGTCTGGACTACGTCGACCTCTACCTCATCCACTGGCCACTGCCGGCCCGCGGCACGTACGTCGACACGTACAAGGCGTTCGAGAAGCTCCACGCCGACGGCCGTATCCGGGCGATCGGTGTGTCCAACTTCCTTCCTGAGCACCTGGAGCGACTGATCGGCGAGACGTCGGTCGTCCCGGCGGTCAACCAGATCGAGCTGCACCCGCATTTGCAGCAGCACGCCTCCCGCGAGTACCACGCCGAGCAGGGCATCGCCACCGAGGCCTGGTCGCCGCTCGGCCAGGGCAAGGGGCTGCTGGAGGTTCCGGCGATCGTCGCCATCGCGCAGAAGCACGGCCGCAGCCCGGCCCAGATCGTGCTGCGCTGGCACCTCCAGCTGGGCAATGTCGTGATCCCGAAGTCCGTGACGCCGTCGCGGATCAAGGAGAACATCGAGGTCTTCGACTTCAGCCTGGACGCCGAGGACCTCGCGGCGATCAGCGCGCTGAACGAGGACCGACGGATCGGCCCGGACCCGGCGACGTTCGACATGGCCTGACGTCGGCTTCGACGCCGGCTTCGCCACGACCGTCCGCCCGCCGCTCAGCCTTGTGAGCGGCGGGCGGACGTGTACAAGGCGCGTCAGTCGCCGCGCACATCGGTGAAGACGACCTCGAACTCCTCCAGCCCGGTCACGGTCACATGCGCCTTGGCCGCGCCTTCATGCCGGGCTGCCGCCTGGCCTGCGCGGGACGCCGCCAGGGACGCCTGGTCGACGAAGACCGCTCCGACCATGCCGCGCCCCCGCTCCCGGTCGACCAGCAGCGACACACGGGCCAGCCCCGCGAGGGTGTCCAGCTTGGGCACCACCGTCGCCCGGAACGTGTCGGCCAGCAGATCGGTGTCCATGGGGTCGAACTCCAGCCTGGTGAGCCGCAGCCCGCCGCCCGCCTGCGGCTGCCGGACCTGATGGAAGACCAGCGCCTCGTAGTTGAAGACCGCCAGTGTTCCCGCGAACGGCTCCAGCATGGCCATCCGCCGCTCGCGCAACACCTCGTCGCTGTTGCGCCGGCCCTCCTCCGACGCCCACCAACTCGCCGCGAGCAGTTTCCCGAGCGCCCGGTCCACGAAGACACTTGCTCCGCGGTATCCCGGCCGGTCTTCCAACAAGTCCCGCCCCTCCGAGTTCATCGCCCTGATGGCCGTGTCGATCTTCGCGGGATCGCCGGTCGTGTAGATGGCACGTACGAACATGACACCTCCCGGAATTCCGGGACCACATCCGAAATCTTCGGCATGTCCAGTCTTCTACTGGGGTCATGACGCCGCAATCAGCGCAGGTCAGGACGAGGAGACCTCGCCCACCGTCCCCGTGTGCGGCAAGAACGGCGCCGTCTTCAGGCAGGCCGACGGCCTGCCGCTGCACTCCGACACTCAGCGGCCGGCATCGAGGGCAGCGGCGTGGCCGCCGCCGTCGGCGACACCGGCCCTGAGGGGATCATCAGCGAGGCCTCCTACGCCACCGCCGAGACACTCGGCATCGACCCCGACCCGGCGACAATTGGCGGAGGACTTCATCCGGGACAACTGAGGCCGGAACGAGTGAGGCGGGAACGAGTGAAGCTCGGCAACTGACAGCAGCGGTACGTCAGTTGGGCTGTCCGATCGGCCGTACGACGACGGTGTTGATGTCGACGCCCTCGGGCTGCCGGATGGCCCACACCACCGAGTCGGCGATCTGGCCGGCGGTCAGCAGATGCCCCGGCGGCAGGCTGCCGTAGCTGTCCCAGAACGGTGTCTCGACGCGGCCGGGCGCGATGTGGGTCACGCCGACGCCCCAATCGGTCACCTGCCGCCGGGTGTTCTCGGCGAGCCCGGTCACCGCCCACTTCGTCGCCCCGTAGATGTTGCCCGGCCCGGGCACGAACCCGGCGACGCTGCCGACGAGGACGATCCGGCCGCGGGTCTCCTTGAGGGCATCAATGGAGGCCCGGATGAGCAGGGCCGGGCCGAGGACGTTGGTCAGCACCATCTCGCTCCAGCCGGACGGGTCGCCCTCGGCGACCGAGTCGTGGGTGGCGAAGCCGGCGTTGGCGACGACTGTGTCGAGTCGGCCGAACGCCTTGAGCGTCGTGTCGACGGCCGCCTGTACATCGCCGTACTCGGCTGCGTTCCCGACGATCGTCAACAGGCCCTCCGGATCCCCGAGTTCCTCGGCGAAGCCCCGCAGCCGCGCCTCGCCGCGGCCGGTGACGGTGACCCGGTACCCGGCGTCCAGCAGCTGTCGCGCGACCGCGGCGCCGATGCCGCTGCCGCCGCCGGTGATGAGTGCGACCGGAGAGTCGGTCACGGTTGAGCCGGTCATGGTGATCCCCCTGCGTTTCGTTCGGACGACGGGGATTCCATCACTTGGAGAGTTCTCGAAGTCAAGGCTCACTTCGTCCGAGCTGCCGTGTACACCGTCTGCGCCGCGAGGACGAACACATCCGGCCGGTGGTACACGCTCGCCTTGTCGTCCGGGTCGAGGAGCCGGTCGAGGGTCGCGCGGTCATCGGCGTCGAGGTGGTCCCCGAGGCCCTCGCGGGTGCGGGTCAGGGAGGCGACGACGTAGGCGCGGGCCCGGTCCGTGGTCGGGGCGGGCAGGTCGAGGAGGAAGGTGCGGGTGCCGGTGGGCCTGAGGCCGGCGGCAGTGAGCAGCGCAGGCCAGTCCTCGGTCTCGGCGACGGAGCCGGGCAGGTCCGCCCGCATCGCGGCGAACCACTCCTCCTCCAGCGCGTCGAGACGGGCCTGCAGTCCGGGCCGCCCGAAGCCGAGGTCGCGGGGCAGGAACCGGGCCGGCAGGCCGCCCTCCTGGAGGGCCAGGGTGCCGCCGTGTGTGAGGCGGGCGGCGAACGCGGCGAGGGCGGCGCGCTGGTCGCCGAGGTGGTGCAGGCTGCGGCCGGCCCAGAGCAGATCGGCGGGGTAGTCCAAGTCGTCGAGGATGTCCGGGAGTTCACCGGCGAGGGTGCCGAAGCGGTCGGCGACGCCCCGTCGCTCGGCCCGCGCCCGGGCCCGCTCGAGCAGCGGTGCGGATCCGTCGACGGCGACGATCCGGGCGCCGGGGAAGGTGTCGGCGAGCAGACAAGCGACGACGCCGGGCCCGCTGCCCACGTCCACGACCAGCCCGGGCTCGGTCTGCCGCTTGGCCAGCCAGGCCATGGCGTGCTCGTACAGGGGCGTGAACAGCTCCGCCTGGGCCTCCAGCAGCGGGGCCATCTCGTTCCAGTCGATATCGGTGTGATCGTGGTGATGGTGACCGGCCTGGTGGTCTCCGTGGTGGTGGTGCGCCATGCTCGTCAGCCTCTCCTTCGGATGGGGCCAGCGTGCGCCGACGCACCGTCGCGGGGCCACTGTCATTGCCGTAACGGCAAAAACGACGGCAAAAAGATGGGATGCGACCCGCATGACCGATCACCCACGTTGGCCCGACGGACGACGAGATGACCCCGGCACCTGGAAGAAGTCCGGTGGTCTGGGTGGCCGGTGTGGCGCAGGGGCCGTTCGCGGCCGCCGCCAACTCCCCGTTGCCATCGACGAGAAGGGGTGTCCGGGCCCGACTGCACCTCACGGCTGGCCGAGGTCCCGGCACCGCCCAGCGCGTACGTCACGTGCCGCTCCCCGCGACGTCCGTGGTCCGAGCCGGGCGGGCGGAGTCCCTCGCGGCCTGGCGTGGTAGCGGCCAGAGGCGACGGAGAGGCCCTGATCCATCGCTCCGGTGGAGCAAGGGCCCCGACGCTGACGCCGCGTGCGGCGTCCAGATCGCACGGCAACGCGACTTCGGCTAACACCAGCACGCCGCAAGCCTGCGAGCCGACCATCACACGATCGAGCTACACCGCCCTACGAGCTGGAGCCGGCCGGCGGTGACTGCTCGGCGGCGGAGTTCGCGATCCGCCGGGGCCTGTCCCGAGAGAGCTGACCCCGGCGGACCGCGGATTCACCGCGTCACGACAACGGCGGGTACGCGTTCTGCATCAGCTGCTGGAACTGGGCCGAGAACCAGTGCCCCGACAGCGGGGAGTTCGGCAGAGCACCGGACATGTTGTTCCCGTTGCGCGGGTTCCCCGTGTACGTCGGGTCGCACATCCGGTCGAAGCCCTTGCCCTCGTCGTTCGGGATGGCGCTGCTGGACCCGTCGGACTCACCCGGCGGCTTCACCCAGACGTACGCGTCGATCCCGGCCGCCGGGTTGGCCTGCGGGCGCTCGCCGAGGCCGGCGCCGGACTGGTTGCACCAGTTGCCGACGTGGATGCGGCGGTCGATACGGCCGCCGTTGACGTAGGTGTCCACGTCGGTCATGGCGCCGGGAGCGGTCGGCCGGGCGGTGCCGCCCCAGCCGTTGCGGGAGGTGTCGATCAGCATGCCGACGCCCGAGGGGAAGCCCTGGTTCACGGCCTCCTGGCGGAAGGCCTGGGCGTAGGAGAGCTCGTCGACGTACCGGTTCCAGTCCACCCACTTCGACTCGCGCACTGACTTGCCGTTCACGGAGTCGTTGATGGTGTAGTACTGCTCCTTCAGCGCACTGTAGTTGGCCGTGTTGGTGATGAAGCCGGCCACGTCGTCCACGGTGGCGCCCTCGGCGGTCGCGGCCTGCTTGATCGTCTGGACGGTGGCCGAGAAGTTGTCGTCCCAGCCGAGCCAGCCGTGGTGCCCGGCGTCCACGTAGTTGTAGACGTTCGGGACGTCACCGAGTTTGTTGAGCGCGTAGCCGACGCCCTTGGTGTAGTTGCCGTTGGCCTTCATCGTGTCGCAGTTCGGCGTGGCGGTGGGCCGCGGCGTGACGTTGGTGACGAGGTTCGGCAGGGAGTCGAGCTCGACCGTGGTGGCGATCCGCAGCGAGGCGTACTTGGAGTCGGCGAGGATCGCAGCGATCGGGTCGATGTACTGCGTCTTGTACTTGTCGATCTCCGTCGGGCCGATTTCGCCGTTGGAGGCGAGGGCGGAGCAGTCACGTCCCGGCAGGTTGTAGATCACCAGCTGGACGACGAGCTCGCCGGAGCCCTTCTGGGTGAGGGCCTCGTCGAGGTGGTCGCGCAGGCCCATGCCGCCGTTGACGCCGTTGATGGCGGCGATCCGGTCGAGCCAGACACCGGTCGGCTGGCCCGCGATCCGGCTGCCGCCCGGCTCGGCGGCGGCCTTCGCGGACCACTCCGGGTTCACGTACACCTTGGCACCGGAGTAGGGGTTGTCGACCTTCGGGCCGGTGGGGTCGGGGTCGGGCGGGTCCGTGGGTCCGCCGCCGCCGTCGACGTTGCAGGTCACACCGTCGAGGGTGAAGGTGGCCGGGATGGCGTTGGTGCCGCTGTAGGTGCCCTGGAATCCGAAGCTGACCGAACCGCCGGTCGACAGTGTCCCGTTGTAGGTCTCGTTGGTGGCGGTGACGGCCGCGCCGCTCTGGCTGATCTTCGCGTTCCAGCCGCTGGTGACCTTCTGGTTTCCGGCGTACGACCACTTCACCGACCAGTTGGACTTGGCGGCGCCGCTGTTGGTGACCGTCACTGCGGCGGTGAAGCCGGTGTCCCACTGGTTCTGCACCGTGTAGTCGACGGTGCAGGGGACGGCTGCCGTGCCGACGTCCGCGGGGACGGTCGCGGCGAGCGCGGTCCCCGAGGCCCCGGCGACCAGTGCCAGGGCGGCGAGCATCGCTGTTCTGGTACGACTCATGAGTGCGGGTTCCTTCTCCGTCAGGGGGTTGTCCGTTCAGGGGGAGTTATCCGTCGAGGGCGCGCAGATGATCACGCAGCCCGATGCCGTACGACGTGGGGGTTCCGTCGTAGTGGGAGATCAGGGACGGACCGGAGGAGCAGTTCCAGGTGTTCCAGGTCCAGCCCAGGTAGGACAGGCCGCGGTCGTCGAACCACTTCATGACCTGGTCGATGAAGGAGTGCGCGCAGGTGTTCTCCCCGATCTCCCCGGCCACCAGCGGCACTTGGGCCGCGACGGGGGCGAGCGTGGAGTTCCAGCAGCTCTCGTTCGCGCAGGTGTTGAAGTTGTAGACGTGCCATGCCGCGGCGAGATTGCCCGCGGGGTCGGTGGGCTTGTACGTCAGCCACTGGCTCAGGTCGTTCGAGTAGGCGAGCCCGCCGAGCAGGATCAGGTTGTCGGCGCCGGTGTCCCGTACGGCGTCGACGAGGTCCTGCATGCCGGCCACCTCGTACCCGATGCCGGGACAGGTGCCCCCGTCGCGCCAGCACTGCCACGCCTGGGTGGTCGTGGACGTCGCGCGGTCCGGGTAGGGCTCGTTGAACAGGTCGAAGACGACGGTCGGGTCGTCCTTGAAGGTGCCGGCGACCGACGCCCAGAACGCGGGCGTGTACTGCATGTCGGGCATCGGCTTCTGGCAGCCGGCGTGCACGTCGGAGCAGCCCGCCGAGTTGCCGGTGTACTGGCCCCAGGTCCAGTGGAGTTCGAGCATCGGCGTCATGCCGTGCGCCTTCACCCTGGCCACCAGGTCCTTGACGGCGGCTATGTAGTTCGCGCCGCCGTACTCGGGCTTGATGTTGGACAGGCCCAGCCAGCACTCCTCGTTCAGCGGAATGCGGACCGTGTTGACGTTCCAGTCGGCGATCGCCTTGGCGGCGGCGTCGTCGACCGGCCCGTCGAAGATGCCGCGGCCCTGGACGCACATGAACTCGCCGCCGGAACGATTGACGCCGAGCAGACGACGGGTCGTGCCGTCGGCGTCCACGAGCTTGTTCCCGGAGGCGTGCAAGGCCGGCACCGTGCCGTCGCCAGGGCCCGTCGGATCGGTCGGCGACGGTTCGGGGTCGACATTGCAGGTGGTGCCGTTGAGCTTGAACGCCGTCGGTACGGCATCGCTCCCCGACCCGGACGCGATGAACCCGGCACTGACGCTCGCGCCGGTGCCGAGCGCGGCGTTCCAGCTCTCGTTGGTCGCGGTCACCGTCGTACCGGACTGGGACCACTTGGCGTTCCAGCCCTGGGTGACCTTCTGGCCGCCCGCGAGGTCGAAAGTCAGACTCCAACTGCTCACAGCGGCCGTGTTGTTGGTGATCGCCACGGCACCCTGGAAGCCGCTGTCCCACTGACTGGTGACGGAGTACTCCACCGTGCACGCGGGCGTGGCTCCCTGCGCCGTGACCACCGGCACCGTCACGGCCCCGATGAGGGCGACCACGGCGGCGACGGCTAAAAGTACTGAACGCGGGGGGTGTCGCATGAGCGACTCCTTGCAGATCAGGCGCGTCGTGACGGACGCGTCGACTGATGGAATCGCTCCCACTGGTGTCGATGAAGCTAGCGCCAAGTGACAGTAAAGGACAGAGGAGTTGCTGACTTTCCCTCAACTAAATCCGTCGAATCTTTTCGACTCTTCAAGCATCTTGACCCCTTGCACCCCCATCCCCACTATGGGAGCGCTCCCACTGGTTCAAGCCTTGACTTCTCCGAGCCGCAAGGAGGAACCAGCACGTGCATCCCCCACGCAGACGCAGAACCGTACGGCGGTTGTGGACGGCCGTCGTCGCGGCCATGGCGCTTCCCTTGACGATGCTGAGCACGGGTTCGACACCCGCTCAGGCAGCGACAGTTCAGTGCAGTGTCGACTACAAGACCAATGACTGGGGTTCCGGCTTCACCGCGGATCTGACGATCACCAACCGCGGCACGGACGTCATCGACGGCTGGACCCTGACGTACGGCTACGCGGGCAACCAGAAGCTCAGCAACGGCTGGAACGGCACCTGGTCCCAGTCCGGCCAGTCGGTCACGGTGAAGGACGCCGGCTACAACGGCCGGATCGCCGCAGGAGCCGCGGTCACCACCGGCGCGCAGTTCACCTACAGCGGCAGCAACGCCGCCCCCACGGACTTCGCGATCAACGGCACCAGCTGCACCGGCGCCCACCAACCCCCCATCACCGTGCTGACCAGCCCGGCGGCGGGCGCCGTCTACTCCCAGGGCGACGCCGTCCCGCTCGCGGCCACCGCCGCGGCCGCGGACAGCGCGACGATCAGCAAGGTCGAGTTCTACGACAACACCACACTGCTGGGCACGGACACGACGGCGCCGTACTCGCTCTCGGCCTCAAGTTTGACCGTGGGCAGTCATTCGCTCCTCGCGAAGGCGTACGACAGCCTGGGCGCCTCCGCGGAGTCCACGCCGGTCGGCATCACGGTCGCCTCGGGTCCCGCCGTGGTGGCCTCTCAGACCCAACTCCCGGTCCAGCAGGCCAAGTCGGCCTCGTACGACGTCAAGCTGTCGACCCAGCCGTCGTCCGACGTGACCGTCACCACCGCACGCGCGAGCGGCAACTCGGGCCTGTCGGTGACCGACGGCGCTTCGCTCACCTTCACACCCTCGAACTGGAACACGGCCCAGAAGGTGACCATCACCGCCGCCGCCTCCGGCACCGGCGCTGCCACCTTCGAGTCGACGGCCACCGGCCACGCGAAGGCCTCGGTGACGGCGACCCAGATCGCGGCGACGAAGGCGTACGACGCCCGCTTCCTGGAGCTGTACGGCAAGATCACCAACCCGGCGAACGGCTACTTCTCACCCGAGGGCATCCCTTACCACTCGGTCGAGACGCTGATCGTCGAGGCGCCGGACCACGGTCACGAGACCACGTCGGAGGCCTACAGCTACCTTCTCTGGCTGCAGGCGATGTACGGCAAGGTCTCGGGTGACTGGTCGAAGTTCAACGGGGCCTGGGAGATCATGGAGAAGTACATGATCCCGACCCATGCCGACCAGCCGACCAACTCCTTCTACAACGCCTCGAAGCCGGCGACGTACGCGCCCGAGCTGGACACTCCCAACGAGTACCCGGCGAAGCTCGACACGTCGGTCTCGGTCGGCTCGGACCCCATCGCCGGTGAGCTGAAGTCCGCCTACGGCACGGACGACATCTACGGCATGCACTGGCTGCAGGACGTCGACAACGTCTACGGCTACGGCAACTCGCCGGGCAAGTGCGAGGCGGGGCCGACGGACACCGGGCCGTCGTACATCAACACCTTCCAGCGCGGAGCGCAGGAGTCGGTGTGGGAGACGGTGCCGCAGCCCACCTGCGACCAGTTCAAGTACGGCGGCAGGAACGGCTATCTGGACCTGTTCACCGGCGACGCCTCCTACGCCAAGCAGTGGAAGTTCACCAACGCCCCGGACGCCGACGCCCGTGCGGTGCAGGCCGCGTACTGGGCCGACAAGTGGGCCGACGAGCAGGGCAAGGGCAGCCAGATCTCCGCGACCGTGGCCAAGGCCGCGAAGATGGGCGACTACCTGCGCTACGCGATGTACGACAAGTACTTCAAGAAGGTCGGCAACTGTGTGGGCGCCTCGTCCTGCCCGGCGGGCACCGGCAAGGACGCCTCGTTCTACCTGCTGTCCTGGTACTACGCCTGGGGCGGTGCCACCGACACCTCGGCGGGCTGGGCCTGGCGCATCGGCTCCAGCCACGCGCACGGCGGCTACCAGAACCCGATGGCCGCGTACGCTCTGTCCAACTACGCCGACCTGAAGCCCAAGTCGGCGACGGGGCAGGCGGACTGGGCCAAGTCCCTTGAGCGGCAGGTCGAGTTCTACCGCTGGCTGCAGTCCAGCGAGGGCGCGATCGCGGGCGGTGCGACCAACAGCTGGGCGGGCCGGTACGCGACACCGCCGGCGGGCAAGTCGACCTTCTACGGCATGTACTACGACCAGCAGCCCGTCTACCACGACCCGCCGTCCAACCAGTGGTTCGGCTTCCAGGCGTGGTCGATGGAGCGGGTGGCCGAGTACTACCAGCAGACGGGGAACGCGGCCGCGAAGGCCGTCCTCGACAAGTGGGTCGACTGGGCGCTGTCCGAGACGACCGTCAACCCGGACGGCACCTTCCGGATCCCGGCGACACTCCAGTGGTCGGGCCAGCCCGACACCTGGAACGCGTCAAGTCCTGGCGCCAACAACGGACTTCACGTCACCGTCACCGACTACACCAACGACGTCGGCGTGGCGGCCGCGTACGCCAAGACCCTGACGTACTACGCCGACCGCTCCGGTGACACACAGGCCGCGACCACGGCCAAGGCGCTCCTCGACGGCATGTGGGACAACTACCAGGACGACCTCGGCATCGCCGTCCCGGAGAACCGCGCCGACTACAACCGCTTCGACGACGCGGTCTACATCCCGAGCGGGTGGACCGGGACCATGCCGAACGGGGACGCGATCAGCTCGTCGTCGACCTTCGAGTCGATCCGGTCGTTCTACGAGGACGATCCGGCCTGGTCGAAGATCGAGGCGTATCTCGCGGGCGGTGCGGTGCCTTCGTTCACGTATCACCGGTTCTGGGCTCAGGCGGACATTGCCTTGGCCATGGGTTCGTACGCGGAGCTTCTCGAATAGTCCCCGCCGGGCGCTCCGCGGGTTGGGCCGTGTTTCGACTGCGGGTCCGTTGTGGCTGGTCGCGCAGTTCCCCGCGCCCCCAAGAAAAGGGGCGCTGCAGGCACCGCTTCTTCCTCGGAACCGCCTGAAGAGTTCCGCGTACGTGGCCTCGTCACCTGACGGCGGGGCCGACCGGCCGGGCGGCCCCCTCCCGCACTGGGGGTCGCCCGGCAACTCTCGCGATCGATGGAAAGCGCTTGCCATCCTCTCCCTCACCCCGGAAAGGACCCCTCGTGCGAAGAACCCGCATCCTTACCGCCACGCTGGCCCTCGCCGCCGGGCTGCTCGCGGGCACCCCGCCCGCCCTCGCCGCCCCTGCCACGAAGGACGTGTCGATCACCGCCGACACCTACACCTGGAAGAACGCCCGCATCGACGGCGGCGGTTTCGTCCCCGGCATCGTCTTCAACCGCACCGAGAAGAACCTCGCCTATGCCCGCACCGACATCGGTGGCGCCTACCGCTGGCAGGAGTCGACGAAGACCTGGACGCCGCTGCTCGACTCCGTCGGCTGGGACGACTGGGGGCACACGGGCGTGGTGAGCCTGGCGTCCGACTCGGCCGACCCGAACAAGGTGTACGCGGCGGTCGGGACGTACACGAACAGCTGGGATCCGAAGAACGGCGCGGTCATGCGGTCCGCCGACCGGGGGGCCAGCTGGCAGAAGGCGAACCTGCCGTTCAAGCTGGGCGGCAACATGCCGGGCCGCGGCATGGGCGAGCGGCTGGCGGTCGACCCGAACAAGAACAGCGTGCTGTATCTGGGCGCGCCCAGCGGCAAGGGGCTGTGGCGCTCGACCGACTCCGGGGTGAGCTGGTCGCAGGTGGCGAACTTTCCCAACGTCGGTAACTACGTGCAGGATCCGAGCGACACGAGCGGCTACGCCAGTGACAACCAGGGCATCGTCTGGGTCACCTTCGACGAGTCCACGGGGACGTCCGGGAACGCGACGAAGACGATCTACGTCGGGGTCGCCGACAAGGACAACGCCGTGTACCGGTCGACCGACGCGGGCGCAACCTGGTCGCGGGTCGCCGGGCAGCCGACCGGCTATCTCGCGCACAAGGGTGTGCTGGACGCGACCGACGGCTACCTCTACCTCGCCTACAGCGACAAGGGCGGGCCGTACGACGGCGGCAAGGGCCAGCTGTGGCGGTACGCGACCGCGACCGGCACCTGGACGAACATCAGCCCGGTCGCCGAGGCCGACACCTACTACGGCTTCGCCGGCCTGACCGTCGACCGGCAGAAGCCCGGCACGGTGATGGCGACGGCGTACAGCTCCTGGTGGCCGGACACGCAGATCTTCCGGTCGACGGACAGCGGCGGCACCTGGACGAAGGCGTGGGACTACACGTCGTACCCCAACCGCGCCAACCGCTACACCATGGACGTCTCGTCGTCGCCATGGCTGACCTGGGGTGCGAACCCTTCCCCGCCCGAGCAGACGCCGAAGCTGGGCTGGATGACCGAGGCGTTGGAGATCGACCCGTTCAACTCGAACCGGATGATGTACGGGACGGGCGCGACGATCTACGGCACCGAGGATCTGACGAAGTGGGACGGCGGGAGCCAGTTCACCATCAAGCCGATGGTGCAGGGCCTGGAGGAGACGGCGGTCAACGACCTCGCCTCGCCACCTTCGGGCGCACCGCTGCTCAGCGCACTGGGTGACATCGGCGGCTTCCGGCACACGGACCTCACCAAGGTGCCGTCGATGATGTTCACGCAGCCGAACTTCACCACGACCACGAGCCTGGACTTCGCCGAGACGAACCCCAACACTGTCGTCCGGGTCGGCAACCTGGACTCGGGCCCGCACATCGCGTTCTCCACGGACAACGGCGCCAACTGGTTCGCGGGGACCGACCCTTCGGGTGTCAGCGAGGGTGGCACAGTGGCCGCGGCGGCCGACGGCAGCCGGTTCGTGTGGAGCCCCGGCGGGACCGGCGTGCAGTACGCGACGGGCTTCGGCAACTCCTGGTCGGCCTCCAGTGGCATTCCGGCCGGGGCGATCGTCGAGTCCGACCGGGTCGACTCGAAGGTCTTCTACGGCTTCAAGTCCGGGAAGTTCTACGTCAGCACGGACGGCGGCGCGACCTTCACCGCGTCCCCCGCGACCGGGCTGCCGAGCGGTGACAGCGTCCGCTTCAAGGCGCTGCCCGGGGTGAAGGGGGACGTGTGGCTGGCGGGGGGTGCGACGGACGGGGCGTACGGGCTGTGGCACTCGACCGACGGCGGTGCGAGCTTCACGAAACTCTCGAACGTCGAGGAGGCCGACGCGATCGGCTTCGGCAAGGCGGCGACGGGGGCGTCGTACCAGACGCTGTACACCAGCGCGAAGATCGGCGGGGTCCGCGGCATCTTCCGGTCGACGGACAAAGGCGCGACCTGGACCCGGATCAACGACGACGCCCACCAGTGGGGTTGGACGGGGGCGGCGATCACGGGTGACCCGCGCGTGTACGGCCGGGTGTACGTCTCGACGAACGGCCGGGGCGTCGTCTACGGCGACACCTCCGACACCGGTGGCGGAGACGGGGACGGGGACGGCGGTGGCGGTGGCGGTGGCGGAACCGACCCCACCCCGACGCCGACCGGCGCCTGCGCGGTGACGTACAAGGTCACCAACCAGTGGTCGGGCGGCTTCCAGGCGGACGTGCAGCTGTCCAACACCGGCTCGACTGCCTGGAGCGGCTGGTCCCTCGGCTGGTCCTTCGCGGGCGGGCAGCAGATCACGCAGGTGTGGAATGCCGACTACACCCAGTCGGGCTCGGCGGTGACCGCGAAGAACGTCGGCTGGAACGGCAACGTGGCGGCCGGTGCGTCCGTGAGCTTCGGGTTCACGGGGAACTGGTCGGGCACGAACGCGAAACCGACCGCGTTCAAGCTCGGTGACCAGAGCTGCACGGTGAGTTGAGCGAGCCGGAGGGCGCGTGCCGTTCGCCGGCACGCGCCCACCCCGTTCACGGCTCAGGGCGTGTAGACGGTCGGCCGGGGCGCTGTCGGCATGCCGTTGCCGATGAAGAAGCTCGGGTGCGGGGGCTGGTTGTAGGCCGTGTTCTGCCAGGCCAGGCCCGTGCGGTACATCGGGTCGTGGAGCAGGGTCGTGATCTTCGTGTTCGTCTCGTACGGCGTCGAGTAGATCCTGAGCGCCGTGTTGCCGCTGGTGCGCCAGATGACCTCCTCGCGCCAGTCGCCGAGGATGTCGCCGGACAGCACGGGCGTGGCCTTCGTGCTGTTGTTGGAGGAGACACCGGAGCCGGTCAGCAGGCGGGTGTCGGACGACGTGCCGTACTTGTCGATGCGGGTGCCGTCGAGGAGTTCGCGGACGGGGTCCCCGTCCCACCAGGACAGGAAGTTGACGGAGGACGGCTCGCGGCCCTTGGTGGCGCCGGCCTCGTCGCGGATGGAGGTGTCGGAGGCGGACCACACCTCGGCGCCGTCGTTGCCCGCCCAGATGTCCCCGGCGACGCCGCGGCCGTTGTCGCAGCAGGCGGCGAGTTTCCAGTTGACCGTGCCGTTGGCCGGGTTGATGTACAGCTCCGCCGGCTGGCTGGTCGACTCCGAGACCTTGAAATACTCGAGGCCCGCGTGCGCGGGGTCGAGGTCGCCGAGGTGCTGGGCGTCGCCGTGCCCGGTCTTCGTGGTCCACAGGCCGTTGCCGTTGTCGTCGACGGCCATCGCACCGTAGACGATCTCGTCCTTGCCGTCACCGTCGACGTCCCCGACGGACAGACTGTGCGAGCCCTGGCCGTCGAATCCCTTGCCGGTGTTGGTGGAGGAGTTGGTGTCGAAGGTCCAACGGCGGGTGAAGCTGCCGCCTCGCCAGTCCCAGGCGGCGATCACCGTGCGGGTGTAGTAGCCGCGGGCCATGATCAGGGAAGGACGGGCGCCGTCCAAGTAGGCGGTGCCGGCGAGGAACCGGTCGACCCGGTTGCCGTACGAGTCGCCCCACGAGGACACCGTTCCCCGGGCCGGGACGTAGTCGACCGTCCCCATCGCCTTGCCGGTCTGTCCGTTGAACATGGTCAGGTACTCGGGCCCGGAGAGGATGTACCCGCTCGAATTGCGGTGGTCGGCGGACGAACTGCCGATCACCGCGCCGGTCCCGTCGACCGTGCCGTCGGCCGTCTTCATGGCGACCTCGGCCTTGCGGTCCCCGTCGTAGTCGTACACCTGGAACTGCGTGTAGTGCGCACCGGAACGGATGTTGCGGCCCAGGTCGATGCGCCACAGCCGGGTGCCGTCGAGCTTGATGCCGTCGACGATGGTGTTGCCGGTGTAGCCGGACTGGGAGTTGTCCTTGGCGTTGGTGGGCTGCCACTTGAGGACGATGTCGAGGGCGCCGTCGCCGTCGAGGTCGCCGACGGAGGCGTCGTTCGCCTCGTAGGTGTACGCCACTCCGTCGGGGGTCGTACCGCCGGCCGGTGGGCTGATCGGGACGTCCTTGTACCCCGTACGGAACTGGACGGCATGCACGGAGTCGCCCTGCTCCACGCCGTTCACGATCGCGCGGATCGTGTAGTCGGCCTGTTCGGGGGCGCCGGAGTGGAAGTAGTTCGTGGAGCCGGTGACCGGGGTGGAGTTGACCTTCGTACCGGCCCGGTAGACGTTGAAGGAGACGTCGTTCGGGTCGGTGCCGAGCCAGCGCCAGCTGACCAGGTTGCCGCTGGACGTGTGGACGCTGACGACGCCCCGGTCGAGGGCCTCGACCTGGCGGGCGGTGGCGGCCTCGGCCACGCCGGCGCCGTTCAGTGTGGTGAGTCCGGCGGCGACCAGGGCGGCCGTGGCGAGGCTCGCGGAGAGGGCGGCTCGGCGTCTACGGTGCTTGCGCGGGTGCTGCACGTGACGTACCTCCTCGGGAGGACGGACGGGTTCCGCTCCCTCAGTCGCCGCCGTTCGACCCCAAGTTGCCGTACATTTCGGCCAGTTCGGCGGCCGTGCGGGCGATCTTCTCGCGCAGCTCGGGCGGTTCGAGGACCTCGATGCCGGTGCCCAGGCGCAGGAACTCGGCGTGGGCGCGGTCGACGGACTCGATGGGGACGGTGACCCGGGTCCAGCCGTCCGTATCGGTACGGTGATCGGCCGCGTGGTCGAGGGTCACGCCGGGAGCCAGCCGCACCACGGCCTCCTCGCGGTGCAGCCGGTCGTGGAAGTCGCGCTGGTACGCCGCCCAGTAGGCGGCCAGGTCGAAGCCGTCGGGGCGGGTGAACTCCTCGTCGGCTGCGGCGAGTCGGAGGATCTGGTCGACACGGTATGTGCGAGGCCCGGGGCCCGCGACGACGTACCAGCGACCCGCCTTGAGGACGAGTCCGTACGGCTCCAGGCGGCGCTCCACGTCGGTGGGTTCACGCCAGCGGCGGTACAGGACGTCGAGGACACGGCTGTTCCAGACGGCGTCGGCCACCGCGGGGAGATACGGCGTCTCGTCGGCGTCGGCGTACCAGCCGGGAGCGTCGAGGTGGAAGCGGCCGCTGATCCGGTCGGCGTGGATGCGCAGTTCCTGCGGCAGGGCGGCGCGGACCTTGAGCTGGGCGGCGGCCAGGACGGAGCCGAGGCCGAGCTGGGCCGCGGGGCCGGGGGCGCCGGCGAGGAAGAGTGCCTCGGCCTCGTCGGCGGTCAGTCCGGTGAGGCGGGTGCGGTAGCCGTCCAGCAGCCGATAGCCCCCGGCATGGCCCGCGTCGCCGTACAGCGGGACACCGGCCGCGCTCAGCGCCTCGACGTCCCGGTAGACCGTGCGGACCGACACCTCCAGCTCCTCGGCGAGTTGGGCGGCGGTCATCCGGCCGCGGGTCTGGAGCAGCAGGAGGATGGAGACGAGTCGGCTGGACTTCACTGACACAGGATGTCAGGGGACCGGTCCTAGCGTCCTGACATGCCCTTCAGCGAGAAACTGCTCACCGTGCCCCCGCCGATCGAGGTGGCCGGGCGGCACATCAAGCGCTACCACGTCACCGCCGACCCCGCGGGCATCGCGCCCGAGGTGGAGAAGGCGGCGTACGAGATCCTGCCGCAGCTGCTGCCGGAGCCGGACGGCACGCCCCCGGCGACCTTCGTCGTCCTGCACCGGGGCAGCGACGACGGCGCCTACCTGAACGCCTACAGCTGGGTGTGGGACAACGTCCTGCACTTCAAGGGCGCCGCGGCGGGCCAGCCGGTGCTCGGCTGCCCGGACAACGACCCGACCCACTTCGTCACGCCCGACCTGCCGTGGATCGGCTGTGTCTGGGAACTGCCGCCGATCCTGCACGAACGGGACGCCTGGGTACGGCACCTGCTCACGCCCGAAGTCCCGGACCTGACGGCCTACTTGGCCGATTCCCTGCCCGATGGAACCACTGGAGACCGCACATGAGCAGCCCGCACGACTTCGATTTCTTCCACGGCGACTGGGAGGTCCTCAACCGCCGCCGCACCGGCTTCCTCGACCCGGACAGCGACTGGGAGGAGTTCCCGGCCACGAACCGCTGCTGGCCGCTGTTCGACGGCGCCGCCAATGTCGACGAGATCGACATGCCGTACCTGGGCTCGAAGGGGCTGACGCTGCGCCTGTTCGACCGGGAGACCGAGCGATGGTCGTTGAACTGGTCCTCCAGCGGCAGCGGCAAGCTGTTCCCGCCGGTGATCGGCCGCTTCGAGGGCGACCGCGGGGTGTTCTACGGCGACGACACCTACGACAGCAAGGACGTGCGGGTGCGGTTCGTCTGGTCGGGTGTCTCGGCGACGTCGGCCCGCTGGGAGCAGGCCTTCTCCGTCGACGGCGGGCAGACCTGGCTGACCAACTGGACCATGGACTTCACTCGGGCTTCCGGAACGCCCGGAGGCTGAACACCGGGTCCGGCCGGGGCCGGTCCTGGTCCGGGAGTTCCGCCAGACGGGCGGCGAACCCGTCGGCGAGCGCGCCGCCGGGCGGCAGGGCGACGAACCAGCCCCGGCGCAGGTCGGCGATCGTGCGGCGGGGGCTGCGTCCCTGGCCGCGGCCCGTGAAGCGGGCCCGCCCGGCCGGGACGAGGCCGTGGTCGAGGGCGTACGACTCGACGAGCGCCGCCTCGTCCCGGGCCGGGCGGCGCGGGCGCGAGGCCAGCACGGCATCGATGTCACTGCCCACGTTGTGCGCGGCGGCCTTGTCGACCGTGGTGATGTACACCCCGCCGGGCCGCAGCACCCGGGCGCACTCACCAACGATGGTCCGCACGTCCTCGGCGGTCGGCGCCAGGTGCAGCAGCCACACGCTGCTGGCGGCGTCGAACCGGCCGTCCCGGATCGGCAGCCGACGGCTGTCGGCCAGCACGACGGCGCCGGGCAGGCGGGCGGCGGCCTGCCGGGCCATGCCGGGCGCGAGGTCGACGCCGGTCACGCACAGGCCGTCCCGCGCTGCGGCGAGCCGACGCGTCACGATGCCGGTGCCGCAGGCGACGTCGAGCAGGCGCCGGGTCCCGTCCGGCAGGAGCCCCAGCACTGCCTCCGCCGCGGCTGCCGCCCGGGGCTCGCCGCCGCGCGAGGCGTCGTACCGCTCCGCTTCCTTGTCGTAGTCCAGCACACCCGTCAGTGTGCCCCGTGGCCAGGAGCGAGATCCTCGATTTTCCGGGCGAGTGCGAAGTCGCGCTCGGTGACGGCGCCGACGGTGTGCGTGTTCACGGTCAGGGACACCGTGTGGTAGCCGAGGGTGAGGTCGGAGTGGTGGTCGAGCTCCTCCTGGACCTGGGCGATGTGCACGACCATCGCCGTGGCCGCGAAGTGCGAGGGCAGCCGGTAGGAGCGGGCGATGCGGTCGCCGTCCAGCGACCAGCCCGGCAGCTCCGCGAGCCGGTCCTCGATCTCCTTCTGCGACAGCGGTTCGAGGGGCATGGCCTCGTTCCTTCCTGCAGTGGGGGGTTCGTCTTCAGACTGCCACAGCCTGGGCGCCGCGGCGCTGATCAGACGGGTTCCCCGCGGGTCAGCGGCGCACGCTTTCGGCCGCCAGGTCGTCGGCGAGCGCGGCGATCTGTGCCCGGCCCTCGACCCGCTCCACCCAGTCGTGCGGGAGGCCGTGGTCGCCGTACCGGGCGCCCAGGAGGTTGCCGCAGACTGAGCCGGTCGAGTCGCTGTCACCGGAGTGGTTGACGGCCAGCAGCAGGGCGTCCGGCACGGAGGGCGTGACGAGCGCGCAGTAGACGCCGATGGCGAGGGCCTGCTCGGCGACCCAGCCCTCTCCCAGGGACTCGACCTTCTCGGCGGTGGGTGAGCCCTGTTCGGCCAGGTCGAGGGCCTCGGTGAGCGCGGCCGAGGTCTCCTGGTGGCCAGGGTGGCGGGCCAGGAGCCGTAGCGTGCGCAGGACCGCGCCCTCCGTGGTGTCGCCCGCTACGAGGTGGGCCACGATGGCGGCCAGGGCGCCCGCCGCGTAGTAGCCGGTGGGGTGGCCGTGGGTGATCTGGGCGGCGCGGGCGGCCATGGCGAAGGCCCCGTCGGCGGAGTTGGTGAGGCCGAAGGGGGCCGAGCGCATGACCGCGCCGCAGCCCTTGGAGTCGGGGTTGACCTGGCCGGGCCTGCCGTCGAGTGCGAGCCCCGGGTCGGGGGCATACTCCCCCAGAGGGGGCACCCCCAGAGCGACGCCGGACACGCAGGCGTTGCCGGGGGCGCGGCGGGCGTACAGCCAGGCCTGGGTGATGAGCCCGCCCTCGGGGGCGCCGCTCTGCGGCGGGGCGGCGTGCTCGGGGCCGGGGTGACGCTGGGTCTCCAGCCAGCGCTCGTATGCCCAGCGCACCAGGAGGGCCCATCCGCCGCCGATGCCCTTCAGTCGCTCGCGCCGATGGGCCTGGATGAGGGCCTCGGCGGTGAAGAGGGTCATCTGCGTGTCGTCGCTGATCCGGGCCACGTCGCTGTCGCCGGGGAAGAGGAGTCCGGTCACTCCGCGGTCGCCGTGGGCTGCGCGGATCCGCTCCAGCGAGCTGAACTCGATCGGGTAGCCGAGGGCGTCCCCCAGGGCTCCGCCGAGGAGACAGCCACGCACCCGGGCGCGATATACGGCCTCGCCCGCCAGGGACGACATCCACGGCTCGGTCATTCCACGCACTCCTCGACTACGGTCGTACTCATGACCATTGTCCCGTCCGGCAACGCCGCGCCCGCCACCACCCCCGCCGACCAGGGCGTGGGCCCGTTGCTGCGGGCCTGGCGGGAGCAACGGCGGGTCAGCCAGCTGGAGTTGGCGCTGCGGGCCGACTCCTCGGCGCGGCACATCAGCTTCATCGAGACGGGACGTTCGCGGCCGAGCGAGGAGATGGTGCTGCGGCTGGCCGAGCACCTGGACGTGCCGGTGCGCGAGCGCAACGCGCTGCTGCTGGCGGCCGGGTATGCCCCGCGCTACCCGGAGACCCCGCTGGACGATCCGGCGCTGGACGCCTTGCGGGCGGGCATGGAGCGGCTGATCCAGGGCTACGAGCCCTACCCGGCGCTCGTGGTGGACGCGATGTACAACGTCCACGCGGCCAACCGGGGCATCCTGACGCTGCTCGACGGCATCCCCGAGCACCTCCTCGCGCCCCCGCTGAACGCGATGCGCCTGACCCTGCACCCGGAGGGTCTCGCGCCGCGCATCCGCAACCTGCGTGAGTGGCGCGGACATCTGCTCGCCCAGATGGACCGGCAGATCGCACTGCACCGCTCCGAGCCGCTGCGCCGGCTGTACGAGGAGGTGGCGGCGTACCCGGTGCCGGAGGAGACACCGGGCGCCGAACCGGCCGAGCCCGTCCCGTACTTCGCGCTGCCGTTGCAGATCGAGCACGAGGGCCGCGTCCTGTCCTTCATCTCCTCCATCTCCACCTTCAACACCCCGATGGACGTGACCGTCGCCGAGCTGGCCATCGAGACGCTCCTCCCGGCCGACCCGGCGACGGTCAAGTACCTTCAGTCGCTGATGCCCTGACGTGCCTTCAGCGCTGCGTACTGCAATCCGGCGAACCCGGCCACGGTGAGCGCCTGGAGGACGGTCCACACCGCGCCCGCCGTGGTCGGCGACAGCCACACCGCGAGGGCGACGAGACTCAGCGCGGCCCAGGCGAGGTTGGCCTCGATCACGGCCCGCACCGGGAACGCGGCGGGGCGGGCACGTGCGGCGAGCAGGCCGACGCCGGCCGCGTACACCGCGAGGAACGCCCCGAGCCCGAGCAGCAGGGTCGAGTCGACGCCGAGGAGGCTGCCGAGCGGGCCGGACGCGACGAGATACGCGGCCCCGTTCGCCCCGGTCACCACCGCGTCCAGGGCCAGGAAACGGCGCAGCACGGTCCGCGGGTCGGAAGTCCGGGCGAGCACGGCAAGCGAGGTGGCGGACATGACGAATCACCCTCCGTCGAGGTCGAGTTGCGGTCCCAGGACCGGGCTCCGGAACGGAGTGCGCCGCCCGGAACCCGGTGACCCAACGATCCCGCGGACGGTCAGCACGGTCGATTACCTGTGGGGTAAAGCGGGGCTGAGCACAACACCCTCAGTGGCGACCCCAATGGCACCCGGAACATGGCACACTGCCTCCGTACTTTCGGCGGGTAGGGGAGGACGTGGCGTGAGCGAGCGGCGACCAGCCCCCACCGTGGGCCAGGTGGTGCTCGGCAAACGCCTGCAGGAACTGCGCGAGGCGGCCGGCCTGAGCCGTGACGAGGCCGCACGGGTCCTGCGGGTGGCCTCGGCGACCGTACGCCGGATGGAGACCGCCGAGGTCGCGCTGAAGATCCCGTACGTGCAGGTGCTCCTGGAGACGTACGGCGTGCCGGAGCCGGACGCGGCCGCGTTCGTCACCCTGGCCGAGGAGGCCAACCTGCCCGGCTGGTGGCAGCGGTTCCACGACGTGCTGCCGGACTGGTTCAGCCTGTACGTCAGCCTGGAGGGCGCCGCCCGCATCATCCGCTGTTACGAGCCCCACTTCGTGCCCGGACTGCTGCAGACGCAGGAGTACGCGCATGCCGTGATGGAGGCCGGGACGATCGGCCAGACGGGGCCGGAGACCATCGAGCGGCATGTGGCGCTGCGCATGGAACGGCAGCGGCTGCTGGAGCGCCCCGACCCGCCCCACCTGTGGGTGATCATGGACGAGACGGTGCTGCGGCGCCCGGTGAGTGTCCGCGGCGAGGTGATGCGCGACCAACTGGACAAGCTCCTGGAGTTCGCCGAGCGCGACCGGGTCACCCTGCAGATCGCCGAGTTCGCCTCCGGCCCGCACCCGGGGACGTACGCACCGTTCACCCTGTTCCGCTTCGCCGAGCCCGAGCTGCCCGACATGGTCTACACCGAGTACCTGACCGGCGCCCTGTATCTCGACTCCCGCAAGGAGGTCGCCGCGCATCTGGAGGTCCTGGACCACATGTCGACGGCTGCCGCGTCGGCCGAGCGCACGAAGAAGATCCTGCGGGAGCGTCGCGAGGACTTCTGAGCGGCGTACGGCGGTCCTTTCCGGCCCTTCGCGGCAACCTTCGCGCCCCGTGCGGCGACTTCCGAGCGGCTCCCCCAGCTCCGTTCCAGCCGAGAACCGAGGAGAACACACCGCATGACCGGATCCGAGACCGCGCCCACCCGCGTCGACACCAGCCGGCCGCACCCGGCCCGCGTCTACGACTGGTGGCTGGGCGGCAAGGACAACTACCCGGTGGACGAGGAGCTGGCCCGGAAGATCCTGGCCGTGGACGGCACGGTCCTGCGCGGGGCGCGCGCCAACCGCCGGTTCATGCACCGGGCCGTGCGCACCGCCGCCGAGGCCGGGATACGCCAGTTCCTGGACATCGGCACGGGCATCCCCACCGAGCCCAACCTGCACCAGGTGGCACAGGGCGTCGCCCCGGAGTCCAAGGTCGTGTACGCGGACAACGACCCGATCGTGCTGCGGCACGCGGAGGCGCTGCTGCACGGCACTGCCGAGGGCAGCACGGACTACGTGCACGCCGACGTCCGCGACGTCGATGCCCTCCTGGGCCGGGCGGGTGAGGTGCTGGACTTCGCCGAGCCGGTCGCGCTGTCGCTGGTCGCGCTGACCCACTACCTGGGCGACGATCCCGACGGCGACGACGTGTACGGCCTGCTCGGCAGTTACGTCGCCGCGCTCGCCCCGGGCAGCTACCTGATCCTGTCCCAGGTCACCCCTGACCTCAGCCCGGAGGCCATCGAGAAGGCGGCGAACCACTTCCGGCACAGCGGCACCCCCTTCTTCCCCCGGTCGCTGGCCGAGTTCTCCCGCTTCTTCGACGGCCTGGAGCTGCTCGGACCGGGCGTCATCCCCGTCTACGGCTGGCGACCGGAGCCGGAGGACGTGGCGGCCCAGGCGGAGGGCATCGTGCCCGTGTACGCGGGGGTCGCCCGCAAGGTCTGACCCATACGGGGCCGTGCAGGGACCCGTACGGGTGCCGTGAAGGGGTGCGCTCCCGCGCTCCGCCCTAGGTTCGGGACTAGGGCCCGTCTGGCACATTCCCGTCGTCCGCCCGGAGGGCGGGCCCCGCGGCGTCTGGTGCGTGCGATCGCAACTCGATGGGGGTGCCCCCGCGCGAGCCGAGCGAAGCCGGTTCGAGCGTGGGGGAGGAGCCACGTGGGCGGTTCGGCAACGCGGCGAGCGTGCGTGCCAGGCGTCGCGGGGCAGGCGGGAATGTGCCAGACGGGCCCTGGGCAAGCAAGGGAGCACCTGTGACCGACACCCGGATACCGCCCACCCCGCCCCCCGAGCCGTCGGCCGAACCGCCCGACGAGCCGCCCGCCGAGCCGCCCGTCGAGCCGCCCGTCGAGCCGGGCGCGGTGCTGCTGAAGGCCGGCAGGTTCTTCCGGCCGGGCACGCCCGCGCCCGATCTGCACAGCATCCGGCTGACCGGCGGGCGGGAGGCGGACGCCTTCTACCGGGACCGCTGGAGCCACGACAAGGTCGTGAACTCCACGCACGGCGTGAACTGCACGGGCTCCTGCCGCTGGAAGGTGTACGTCAAGGACGGCATCATCACCTGGGAGACGCAAGCGACCGACTACCCGAGCGTCGGCCCCGACCGCCCCGAGTACGAGCCCCGCGGCTGCCCCCGCGGCGCCGCCTTCTCCTGGTACACCTACTCCCCCACCCGGGTGCGCTACCCGTACATCCGCGGTGTGCTCCTGGAGCTGTACCGGGAGGCGAAGGAACGCCTGCAAGACCCCGTCCTGGCCTGGGCGGACATCCAGAACGACCCCGAGCGCCGCCGCCGCTACCAGCAGGCCCGCGGCAAGGGCGGCCTGGTGCGGGCGAGTTGGGACGAGGCGGTCGAGATCGTCGCCGCCGCACACGTCCACACCATCAAGACGTACGGCCCCGACCGCATCGCCGGCTTCTCCCCCATCCCGGCGATGTCGATGGTGTCGCACGCGGCCGGCGCCCGCTTCCACTCCCTCATCGGCGCCCCGATGCTGTCCTTCTACGACTGGTACGCCGACCTGCCCGTCGCCTCCCCGCAGGTCTTCGGCGACCAGACCGACGTACCGGAGTCGGGCGACTGGTGGGACGCGGCGTATCTGATGATGTGGGGCTCGAACGTCCCGGTGACCCGCACGCCTGACGCGCACTGGATGGCGGAGGCCCGCTACCGGGGCCAGAAGGTCGTGGTGGTCGCCCCCGACTACGCCGACAACGCCAAGTTCGCCGACGAGTGGCTGCACCCGCACCCGGGCACGGACGGCGCGCTGGCCCTCGCGATGGGGCACGTCGTCCTCAAGGAGTTCTTCGTCGACCGCGAGACACCGTTCTTCGCGGACTACGTACGGCAGTTCACCGACCTGCCGTTCCTCGTGACCCTGGAGGAGCGGGACGGCGCGTACGTCCCCGCGAAGTTCCTGCGCGCCTCGGACCTGGGGAAGGCGGCCGAGAGTGCCGAGTGGAAGACGGTCGTGCTGGACGAGGTGACGGGCCGCGCGGTCGCCCCGAACGGCTCGCTCGGCTTCCGCTGGGCCGAGTCGGGCATCGGCAAGTGGAACCTCGAACTGGGCTATACACGCCCGATGTTGAGCCTGTACGGCAGTGAGGTCGCCGCAGGCGTCGAGGTGCTGCTGCCCCGCTTCGACACCGAGGGCGGACCGCACGGGCAGGGGCGCGGGGACGTCGTAAGGCGTGGTGTCCCGGCGACGAAGCTCGGCGGTGTGCGCGGGCGGCTGGTGACGACGGTCTTCGATCTGCTGCTCGCGCAGTACGGGGTGGCGCGACCCGGGCTGCCCGGCCGTTGGCCGGTGTCGTACGACGACGCCGACGCGCCCGGCACGCCCGCCTGGCAGGAGGCACACACCTCCGTCCCGGCGGCCAAGTGCGTGCGGATCGCGAGGGAGTTCGCGCGGACGGCCGAGCGGTCGAAGGGCCGCTGCATGATCCTGATGGGGGCCGGCACCAACCACTGGTTCCACTCCGAGACGATCTACCGCGCCTTCCTCGCCCTGCTCCAGCTCACCGGCTGCCAGGGCCGCAACGGCGGCGGCTGGGCGCACTACGTCGGCCAGGAGAAGTGCCGTCCGGTGACCGGCTGGGCGACGCTCGCGGCGGCGTCGGACTGGTCACGGCCGCCGCGTCAGATGATCGGCACGGCGTACTGGTACCTCAACACCGACCAGTGGCGCTACGACCGGTTCACGGCCGACGTGCTGGCCTCGCCGCTCGGTGCGGGCCGGTTCCGGGGGATGACGGGCGCGGACTGTCTCGGGCTCTCGGCGCGTGCGGGGTGGATGCCGTCCTATCCGACCTTCGACCGCAATCCGCTGGAGCTGGGCGAGGTGTTCGGTGATCCGGTGGCGCGGGCGGTGGCCGAACTGCGCGCGGGCACCCTGAATTTCGCCTGCGAGGACCCGGACGCGCCGGAGAACTGGCCGCGTGTGCTGACGCTGTGGCGGGCCAACCTGCTGGGCTCGTCCGCGAAGGGCGCCGAGTACTTCACCCGGCACCTGCTCGGCACGCATTCCTCCCTTCAGGCGGAGGAGGCGTCCGAGGACGTACGGCCGCGGGATGTGACCTGGCGCGACGAGGCGCCCGAGGGCAAGCTCGATCTGCTGCTGTCGCTGGACTTCCGGCAGACCTCGTCCACGCTGCTGTCGGACGTCGTGCTGCCCGCCGCGACCTGGTACGAGAAGCACGACCTGTCCAGCACGGACATGCACCCCTACGTGCACTCCTTCACCCCGGCCGTGGATCCGCCCTGGCAGGCGCGCACCGACTTCGACACGTTCAAGGCGCTGGCCGAGCGGCTGAGTGAGCTCGCCGTCGACCATCTGGGCGTGCGGAAAGACCTGGTCGCGACTCCGCTCCAGCACGACACCCCGGGCGAGATCGCCCAGCCGGGCGGGGTCGTCCGGGACTGGAAGCGCGGCGAGTGCGACCCCGTGCCCGGGAAGACCATGCCGAACCTGACCGTCGTGGAGCGGGACTACACGGCGATCGGCGCGAAGTTCGCCGCACTGGGGCCGCTGGTCGAGGAACTCGGCCTGCCCGCCAAGGGAATCACGCTGCAGCCGGACGAGGAGGTCGAGGACCTCCGGCGGCTGAACGGCGTGACACCGGAGGGCCGCCCCTGTCTCGACACGGCCGTGAAGGCGGCGAACACCATCCTCGCCCTCTCCGGTACCACCAACGGGCGCCTCGCCACCCAGGGCTTCCGCACGCTGGAGACCCGCACCGGGCAGGAGATGGCACACCTGGCGGCCGACCACGAGGGCAGGCGGGTCACGTACGCGGACACGCAGGCCGCACCCGTGCCGGTGATCACGTCGCCGGAGTGGTCGGGCAGCGAGTCGGGCGGGCGCCGCTACACCGCCTTCACCCTCAACACCGAGCATCTCAAGCCCTGGCACACCCTCACCGGCCGCCAGCACTTCTTCCTCGACCACGACTGGATCCACGAGCTGGGCGAGGCGCTCCCCGTCTACCGGCCGCCCCTGGACATGAACAAGCTGTTCGGCGAACCGAGCCTCGGCCCGGACGGACAGCGGGAGGTGACGGTCCGTTACCTCACCCCGCACAGCAAGTGGTCCATCCACTCCGAGTACCAGGACAACCTGTTCATGCTGGCCCTCTCCCGCGGCGGCCAGAACATCTGGATGTCGCCGCGGGACGCGGACGCGATCGGCGTCGTCGACAACGACTGGGTCGAGGCGGTCAACCGCAACGGCGTGGTCGTCGCCCGGGCCGTCGTCTCGCACCGTATGCCGTCCGGCACCGTCTACATGCACCATGCGCAGGAACGCACGATCGCCGTCCCGAAGGCCGAGACCACCGGCAAGCGCGGCGGCATCCACAACTCGCTGACCCGGCTGATCCTCAAGCCGTCCCATCTCGTCGGCGGCTACGCCCAGCTCTCCTGGGCGTTCAACTACCTGGGCCCGACGGGCAACCAGCGCGACGAGGTGACGGTGATCCGCCGCCGCAGCCAGGAGGTCGAGTACTGATGCGTCCGATGGCCCAGATAGCGATGGTGATGAACCTCGACAAGTGCATCGGCTGCCACACCTGCTCGGTCACCTGCAAGCAGGCGTGGACCAACCGGAGCGGCATGGAGTACGTCTGGTTCAACAACGTCGAGACCCGCCCCGGCCAGGGCTATCCACGCCGCTACGAGGACCAGGAGCGCTGGCGCGGCGGCTGGGAGCTGAACCGGCGCGGCGCGCTGAAACTCAAGGCCGGCGGGCGGCTGCGCAAGCTCGCCGGGATCTTCTCCAACCCCGAACTCCCGGAGATCAAGGACTACTACGAGCCCTGGACGTACGACTACAAGAACCTCACCGACGCCCCCTTGGGCGACGACTTCCCGGTGGCACAGCCGATCTCGCAGCTCGACGGCAAACCGATGAAGATCGAGTGGTCGTCGAACTGGGACGACAACCTCGCGGGCGCCCCGGCGCACGGCGACCTGGACCCGATGGTCGAACAGGCACGCAGGCAGGCCTCGGACAAGGTGCGGTTCGAGTTCGAGCAGACCTTCATGTTCTATCTGCCGCGCATCTGCGAGCACTGCCTCAACCCGTCCTGCGTGGCGTCGTGCCCGTCCGGCGCGATGTACAAGCGGGCGGAGGACGGCATCGTCCTCGTCGACCAGGACCGGTGCCGGGGCTGGCGCATGTGCGTGACGGGATGCCCGTACAAGAAGGTGTACTTCAACCACCGCACCGGCAAGGCCGAGAAATGCACGCTGTGCTATCCGCGCGTCGAGGTCGGTCTGCCGACGGTCTGCTCGGAGACGTGCGTGGGCCGGCTGCGCTACCTCGGAGTGATCCTGTACGACGCCGACAAGGTGACGGCCGCCGCCTCGGTGCGCAGCGAACGGGACCTGTACGAGGCGCAGTTGGATGTGTTCCTCGACCCCGAGGACAGCGGGGTGCGGCGGGCGTGCGAGGAGGCGGGGATCCCGTACGACTGGCTGGAGGCCGCCCGTCGCTCGCCCGTGCACGCGCTGATCAGCAAGTACCGGGTGGCGCTTCCGCTGCATCCGGAGTACCGGACGATGCCGATGGTCTGGTACATCCCGCCGCTGTCGCCGGTGGTGGACGCGCTGTCGGAGACCGGGCACGACGGCGAGGACGCGGGCAACCTGTTCGGCGCGATCGACAGCCTGCGCATCCCGCTGGAGTACCTGGCGGAGCTGTTCACGGCCGGTGACGTCGGCCCGGTCCGGTCCTCGCTGGAGAAGCTGGCCGCGATGCGCTCCCACATGCGGGCGGTCAACCTCGGTGAGGAGCCGGATCCTTCGGTGCCGGCCGCCGTGGGCATGGGTGTCTACGAGATCGAGCAGATGTACCGGTTGCTGGCGATCGCCAAGTACGAGGACCGGTACGTGATTCCGACGGCGGCCGTCGGGGACGCCCGGCGCCTGGAGGAGTCGGCGCTCCCGCAGGGGTGCAGCCTCGACTACGACGGCGGGCCCGGGATGGGCGGGGACGGACCCTTCGGACAGGACTCCGGCCGCAAACTGCTGCCGCTGATGCCGGTGGAGAACTTCCACATCCTGCGGCGACGGCAGACCGCGGACGACCCTGCGCACACGACCCCCACAGCCGACACCGAGGAGGCCTGATGCCGTCCTTCGAGGTGCTCTACCAGGCGGCCGCGCTCTGCCTGACCTACCCCGACGACGACTTCCGCGCCCGCCTGCCACTCCTGCGTGAAGCCGCCCCGCAACTACGCGAGTTCACCGACCACGCGATGGTCACTCCCCCACAGGAGCTGGCCGCCCACTACGTCCAGGTCTTCGACTTCAAGAACCACCACAGCCTCTACCTGAGCTGGTGGCGCGACGGCGACACCCGGCGGCGCGGCATGTCGCTGGTCCGCTTCAAGGACGTCTACCGTGCGCACGGCCTGGAGTTCACCGGCGAGGAACTGCCCGACTTCCTGCCCGCGGTGCTGGAGTTCACGGCCCGCACCGGCAACACCGGCCTCCTTCTGGAGAACCGGGAGTGCGTGGAGCAACTCCGCACCCGGCTCACCGACTTCGGCACACCGTACGCCTCCGTCCTGGACGCCGTGTGCGCCACACTTCCCGCCGAACCCACGGGGGCACGCCCATGACCACCCTCCTGTGGGGCGTCCTGCCCTACGTCACCCTCGCCCTGCTCGTCGCCGGCCTCGCCTGGCGGCACCGCTACGACAAGTTCGGCTGGACCACACGCTCATCCCAGGTGTACGAGTCGAGGCTCCTCAACATCGCCTCGCCCGCCTTCCACTACGGCATCCTGTTCGTGCTGGTCGGCCACCTCGTCGGCCTGTTCATCCCCACGTCGTGGACGGACGCCGTCGGCGTGAACGAGCGCACCTACCACCTGTTCTCCCTCTACGGCGGCACGGCAGCCGGCATCGTCACGGTCGGCGGGATCGCGCTGCTGATCTACCGCCGCCGCACCCGGGCACCGGTGTTCCGCGCGACCACCGTCAACGACAAGCTCATGTACCTCGTGCTGGTCGCGGCGATCGTGCTGGGCATGGTCGCCAAGCTGTCCCACACCTCCGGCAACGGCTACGACTACCGCCAGTCCATCGCCCCTTGGGCCCGCAGCCTGTTCACCCTCAGCCCGGACCCCGACCTGATGGCAGGCGTCCCAGTCCTGTACCAGGTCCACGCGGTGTTCGGCATGGCGCTCATCGCGCTGGTGCCGTACACCCGGCTGGTGCACATGTTCAGCGCGCCGGTGCAGTACCTGTTCCGGCCGTATGTGGTGTATCGCAGCCGCGACCCCGAGCAGCTGGGGCCGCGGCCGGAGCGGCGGGGCTGGGAGCGGGCCGGATCCTAGGCGGGGCGCCCTATGCCGCCCCGCCCTTCTGGTCCTTCTCGTCGTCGACGATCTCGGCGTCCACGACGCCCTCGTCGTCCTGCGGTGAGGTCTGCTCCGTGCCGTTGGCGCTGCCCGTCGGGGTCTGCTGGGTCTGGGCATACATCGCCTGGCCCATCTTCTGGCTGACGGTGGCGAGCTTCTCGATTCCCGTGCGCAGGGCGCTCGTCTCGGCGTTCTGCTCCAGTTGCTGCTTGAGGTCCGTGACCGCCGACTCGACCTCCGTCCTGGTGTCCGCCGGGATCTTGTCCTCGTTGTCGCGGATGAACTTCTCGGTCTGGTAGACGAGTTGCTCGGCCTGGTTGCGGGTCTCGGCCGCCTCGCGGCGGTTGCGGTCCTCCTCGGCGTACTGTTCGGCCTCCCGCATCATGCGGTCGATGTCGTCCTTCGGGAGCGCCGAGCCGCCCGTCACCGTCATCTTCTGCTCGCGCCCGGTGGCCAGGTCCTTGGCGGAGACGTGCATGATGCCGTTGGCGTCGATGTCGAACGCGACCTCGATCTGCGGGACGCCGCGCGGGGCCGGCGGCAGGCCGGTGAGGTCGAAGACGCCGAGCTTCTTGTTGTACGCGGCGATCTCGCGTTCGCCCTGGTAGACCTGGATGCCGACGGAGGGCTGGTTGTCGGTGGCCGTGGTGAAGATCTCCGAACGCCGGGTGGGGATCGTCGTGTTGCGTTCGATGAGCTTCGTCATGATGCCGCCCTTGGTCTCGATGCCGAGGGACAGCGGGGTGACGTCGAGGAGCAGGACGTCCTTGACGTCGCCGCGGATGACGCCCGCCTGGAGGGTCGCGCCGACGGACACGACCTCGTCGGGGTTGACGCCCTTGTGCGGGTCCTTGCCGGTGAGTTCCTTGACGAGGTCGGTGACGGCGGGCATGCGGGTGGAGCCGCCGACGAGGATGACGTGGTCGATCGCGGCGAGCTTGATGCCGGCGTCCTTGATCGCCTGGTGGAAGGGGGTCTTGCAGCGGTCGAGGAGGTCCGCGGTGAGCTCCTGGAACTGGGCGCGGGTCATCTTCTCGTCGAGGTGGAGGGGGCCCTCGGCGGAGGCGGTGATGTAGGGCAGGTTGATCGTCGTCTCGGAGGAGCTGGACAGCTCGATCTTGGCCTTCTCGGCACCCTCGCGCAGCCGCTGCAGCGCCATCTTGTCGTTGCCGAGGTCGATGCCGTACGACCCCTTGAACTTCTTCACGAGGTACTCGACGATCCGCTGGTCCCAGTCGTCGCCGCCCAGGTGCGTGTCACCGTTGGTGGCCTTGACCTCGATGACGCCGTCGCCGATCTCCAGCAGGGAGACGTCGAAGGTGCCGCCGCCGAGGTCGAAGACCAGCACCGTCTGCTCCTCGCCCCGGTCGAGCCCGTAGGCGAGGGCGGCGGCCGTGGGCTCGTTGATGATCCTGAGGACCTTCAGGCCCGCGATCTCCCCGGCCTCCTTGGTGGCCTGCCGCTGGGCGTCGTCGAAGTACGCGGGCACGGTGATCACCGCGTCGGTGACGTCCTCGCCGAGATAGGACTCGGCGTCCCGCTTCAGCTTCTGCAGCACCCGGGCGGACAGCTCCTGCGCCCGGTAGCGGGTGCCGTCGATGTCGCCCTGGTCGGGGAAGCGCCAGTTCCCGTCGCCCATGTGCCGCTTCACGGAGCGGGCGGTGCGCTCGACGTTCGTCACCGCCTGCCGTTTGGCCACCTCACCCACGAGGACCTCGCCGTTCTTGGCGAAGGCCACGACCGACGGTGTGGTCCTGGCCCCCTCCGCGTTGGCGACGACTGTGGGTTCGCCGCCCTCCAGGACGGCGACCACCGAGTTCGTGGTCCCGAGATCGATCCCGACCGCGCGTGCCATCGCTGTCCCCTTCCGCCAGGGCGCCCCTTGAACTCCAGCACAAAACTTGAGCGGGTTCTTGTCAATGGGACGGGTGACCTGGGGGACGAGTCCCAAACGGCGGCTGAGCGGGCGCTCAGCCGCCGGCGGAGCGCTACGCCAGCTTGGCCGACAGCGTGATCGTCGTACCGGTCAGAGCCTGGCTGACCGGGCAGTTCTTCTTCGCGTCCTCCGCGGCGGCGACGAACGTGTCGTTGTCGATGCCGGGAACCGTGCCCTCGACGGTGAGGTGGATGCCGGTGATCCCCTCACCCGGCTGGAAGCTCACGTCGGCAGAGGTGACGAGCTTGGTGGGCGGGGTGCCCGCGCCGTTCAGGGCGTGCGACAGCGCCATGGAGAAGCAGCTGGAGTGCGCGGCGGCGATCAGCTCCTCCGGGCTGGTCTTGCCGTTCGCCTCCTGGGCGCGCGAGGCCCAGGTGACCGGCTGCGCGACGATGGCACCGGAGGAGTCGAAGTTGACGACACCGTTGCCCTCAAGCAGGTTGCCTTCCCAGACGGTGTGTGCGGAGCGCGTGGTTGCCACGGTGAGTCCTTCCGAATTCTTGCTGTTTCCTTGGGGGACCATCCGATCACATTCCGGCTCACTGCACCCGGAAGACCGGCCCACGCGGGGTGAACGGCAGACGACGACCTTGCGGAATCAGGTACGCGTGCTCGCGCCGCACCCGCAGCACGTCGCACCAGCCGTCCGTGATGACCAGGACGGGCGCGCCCGGCGGGAAGTCGTCCGCGCGCTGCAGCAGATCGATCCCGGGCTGCAGGACCGTACCGCCCCGCCCGTGCACCCGCACCCGCCCCGCGATCTCCGTCACCGGCACATAGCCGGCGTCGTGCGGTGCCGCGTCGCAGAACACCACGCGCGCCGCCGGTACGTCCCGGGCCTCGGCGTACGAGGCGATCGCGCCCAGCGCCTTGCCGAGCAGGACGGCTCCCATCGAGCCGGAGGTGTCCAGGACCACGCCGAAGGTGCAGCGGGCGATCTCCTCGGGCGGGAAATAGTGGCCCGCGCGCGGGATGTCGGGGGTCGACGACTGGCGGCGCGAGGGACGGGCGTACGTCCGGACCGGTTCGGGGCGTGGCACGAACTCGTCGAACCAGCGGGCCAGTCGGGCGTCCCAGGGCAGCGGCGGATGGCTGAGCGCGCGGATCTCCTGGACCAGGCCGCCGGGCAGGAAGCCGCGCTCCTGCTGCTGGTGCAGGTCCAGGCCCTGGGAGAGGCCGCGGCGGTAGAACTCGTCGAGGTCGCAAGTGTCACCGGGCCGGCCGAGCGGGGCGCCGAGCACATCGCCGACGCCCTTGCCGCGCAGGGTGGCCAGCCGGCGCATCCGGCGCAGGTCGCCGACGATCCGGTCGTACACCTCCTCGGCGGACAGGCCCGTGAACTGCGCGTCGTACAGCAGTCCGTGGGGCATCTCGCCGACCTGCATCTCGCGCAGCCAGCCGTTGATGACGTAGTCGCAGGCGACGTTGAACAGGTACGGGTCGCGGGCGCCGCAGCGGTCGCCGTGGCGCAGGGCGGCGTGCAGCATCTCGTGGGCGAGGATGAACCGCCACTCCTCGTCCTCGAAGGTCCGCAGCGGGTTGATGTAGATCTCACCGGCCTCGGCGTTGACGGCGGCGACGGAGATGCCGTGCGCGCGGGCGAGTTCGGCGTCGGCGACCAGCTTGATGCCGGCCGCGATGCCGCCGAGCAGCGGGTAGGAGGTGATGAACCACTCCAGCGCCCACTGCCAGGGCCGCTTCTTGACGGGTTCGCCGTCCATGGAGTCGCGGCGGCCGCCCGCCATGTCCATCGCGGTGGAGACGGTGCGGGTCAGCGCGGTGGCGAAGGCCAGCTGATGGTCCGGGGGCTGGTTGTACCAGCCGCGCCATTCCACGAGCAGCTGGTCGGGCTCGGCGCCGGCGGTACCGCAGCGCTCGTACGCGGCCGGGAGCCCGTTGCGTCGCCAGTGCGCGGCGAGTCGCTCCTCGTCGCCGTCCGGGTACGACAGGGGCTGGTCGTCCGGGGCACGGCCGATGGGGAAGGACAGCAGGAAGCGGTTGACGGTCACGCAGCGTGCCGCGATGTCGTAGCGGTCGGGCTGCTCGCGCTCCCCCTTCGCCGCCGGGACGTGGCCGAAGCCGAGGTGGAGGACGGCATGCGCGATCGACCAGGCCCACACGGCGGGATCGGCGATGCGCGTCGGGTGGGCGTGCAGCGTGCCGCTGGAGGAGACGCGGACGAGTCCGTCCCGGAGCGCCGTGTCGCACTTCTCGTCGCGGCAGACGCTGAACTCGACGGCGGCGAGCGCGGGGTTGGCCCGCACCAGCCGCATCCCCTCGGCGAACGCCTCGCCCGCGACATCCCGCTTCTTCTTCGCGGGAGTTCGGTTGGCGGGAGTCCGGCTCATCGCCGCGCCTCGACCAGCCGGGGCATGTCCCGCGCCGCCTCGACCAGGAACCAGGCGGGCAGGACGGGGTTGCCGTCGGCGTCGGAGGCGATGACGCTCTGGGCGACCTCGACGGAGATCTCCGCAAGCTGCACCAGCAGCGACTTGGCGCGGTACGCGGTCTGCCGCCCGTTCGCCGACATGTGCTCCTTGCTGACCGGCAGCTCCTTGATGAGCCGCCCGCGGAAGGACTCGGCGAGGTAGTACAGCAGGTCGCGCTCCGCCATGCGGTGCGGCCAGCGGGCGTCGCCCTTGATGATCGCCTCGATGCCGAACTGGCTGCGCACGATCTTGACGTAGCCGCAGAACGCGGTGGCGTGCACGGGCGTCAGCGTGCCGTGCGCGAGCACCTTCAGCGTCTCCTCGTCGAGGTCGCGGCCGAAGGAGTGCAGCGCGTCGGAGAGCATGTGCCAGGAGCGGGGCGTGGAGAACGGCTCCTCGGTCTTCGGCGGCTTGGACCACAGGTGGTCGGGCCGGTCGGTGAGGTGGTCCAGGACCCACGGGTGGATGCCGTTGTTCGCGGCCCAGGTCAGCCAGTCCTTGGCGGACGCCTCCAGGTGGATGTGGGTGAGGCGGTTGACGAGGGCGGAGGCGATGGGGCGGGCGAGGGCGTTGTCGGTGGCGCGGTTGCCGGCGCCGATGACGATCGAGCCCTTGGGGAGTTCGTAGTTGCCGATACGGCGGTCCAGGATCAGCGAGTAGAACGCCTTCTGCACATCCGGGGTGGCCGCGTTCAGCTCGTCCAGGAACAGGCAGTACGGCTCGTCGCGGGCAATGGCCTCGGGCGGGCAGAACACGGACCGTCCGTCGCGGATCTGCGGCACGCCGATCAGGTCCTCCGGCGCGAGCTGAGTGCCGAGCAGGCTCACGCACTCCAGCCCCAGCGACTCGGCGAAGTCCCGGACGAGGGAGGACTTTCCGATGCCGGGGGCGCCCCAGATGAAGACCGGCCGCACGGTGGCGAGGCCGAGAAGGAGGTCGGGGATACGGGCGGGCGTGACAGTTACGGCTGCCTGCAAGGCAGGGACTCCCCTCTTTGCGCCTAAACCGGCGCCGCTCTCGCGGATGTGGTTGCTCGCCGTCGAGGTTCTCAATTGATGGTTGCGGCCGTCATCCGATTTGTTGCGCGACCGGCGCTGACAGCGCCCGGCACTCAGGCGGCCCGCTCCTCCGGCTCCGCCTCCAAGGGCACCTGGGGGCCGTTCGATTCACGCAGCCAGCGGCGCAGCACGCGGTGGACGTGCTCGGCGCCGACGAGGTCCTCCCCGTCGTCGACCGGCGCGGAGAAGGCGAGCGGCGACATGAGGAAGGGCTTGCCCTGCGCTCCGCCGAGTCCGCCGTGCGAGCCGATCTGCTCCTCGAAGGCGAGGACCTCGCCGCCGTCGGCCGGGTCGTATGCGGAGTTGACCATGATGTCGGCGGCGTTCGGGAAGGAGTGCGTGCGGCGTACGGCGTCGGCGGCGCCCGGCCCGAAGACCTCCAACGGTCCCGGATCGTTGTCGAGTCGGTCCAGCGGGATCTGCGCGCCGTACGCGCCGAGCACGACCCCGCCGTGCTCCTCGCTGCGGACGAGTACGAAACCGACGCCGGGGTGGTTGGCGAGGGTGGTGAGCAGGGCCGGGTGGCGGGCGTCGATCTCCTCCTTGGTCATCCGGTGCGGCACGTCCGGGAAGGAGACCAGGCCGAGGTTGCCGGACGCGAGCACGAGCGGCTCCGAGCGTCGGCGGGAGGGGCGATGCTCCTCGCCGCCCTCCTCGACGGGCCGGCGCAGCGCCGCGCGCACGGCCGCGCGGGCCTCGGCGCCGCTGTGGGTGCGCTGCGCCTTGCGCGGCACGGGCAGCCCGCAGCCGGCCCGCACCAGGTCGCCTAGGCCGAGACCGTAGCGGGCGCGGAAGGTCTCGCCGGGGCTCTGGCCGTGGTCCGACAGCACGACGATCCGGTACGGCCGTGGCGCGTGCTCGGCGACTTTCTCGATCAACGCCAGGGCCCGGTCGAGGCGTTCGAGGACCTTCTCGGCGTCCCGGCTGCACGGTCCGGAGTGGTGGGCCACTTCGTCGTACGCCACGAGGTCGGCGTAGACGGAGGTGCGCCCGGCGAGCATGTCGCCCATCACCGCGGCCACGACGACGTCCCGCTCGACGACGGTCGCGAAGGCACGGACGAACGGGTAGAGGCCGCCGCGGGAGACCCTCGGCCGGACCTTGCGGGCTCGGGCGTGGGTGGACTGGCCGATCTCGCGGCAGACCTCGGCGACGAAGGACAGGGCGGTGCGCACGGCGTTCGCCGGGTCGGAGAAGTAGGCGAAGTAGCCCGCCCGGGAGCGGTTCTCGCGGCTGCGGCGTTTCGTGGCGATGGACAGCACGAGGGCCTGCTCGTCGGCGCCGCCGCTGAAGAGGTTGCCGCGGCTGGCCCCGTCGGCGGTGAGCAGTCCGCTGTCACCGGTCCGGTCGATGGCCCGGCGCTGGAGTTCGGCCGCGCTGGTGGGGCGGTTGCAGACCATCACCTCGCGGCCGGCCTTCTCGTACCAGCGGAAGGCGGGGACGTCGTGGTTGCTGCCGTGCAGGATGCCGAGCTGGCTGGCGCCGGTCTGGCTGGACCAGTCGGTGCGCCAGGGGGTGAGCCGGTGGGTGGGGCGGGCACCGGCGCCGGTACCGTCCCTGTTCCTGTCGCTGTCCCTGTTCCTGTCGCCGAGCCAGCGGGCGACGGTCGGCATCAGGTCCTTGCCGACGGCGTCGCGCAGGACGTCGTGGCCTACGCCGTCGAGCTGCAGGAAGACGGTGCCGGGGCTGGACGGGCCGGGTGGCAGCGCTCTACGGCGGCGGTCGGCGAGACGGTACAGCCTGCGCCGGTACGCGTCGTCGTCCCGTACGGCGAGGGCGGCGCCGGTGGCGGAGGCGACGGCGGACATCACGGCGGCGACGATGACGGCGGTCTCGGGGGCGGCCTCGCTGTCGCCGGATGGGACGAGGCGCAGGGCGACGATGAGGAGCGAGCCGTTGAGGAAGAACACCAGCAGGCCGAGCACGAGGGCGGGCACCAGCAGCAGGAGCCGCACGAGGAGGGGCCAGAAGATCGCCGAGAGCAGACCGAACGCGCCGGCGCCGAGGGCCGCGGTGACGGCGATACGGGTGGCGCTGTCACCGTCCGCGGACTGGAGCTGGAAGTCGGGCAGGATCCCGGCGAGCACGAGTATCGTGACGGTGGAGACCGCCCACACGGTGACGCTCCGCCCGACCTGACTGGCGACCCGCCGCCAACGCCCACCTCGCACGCCCAGCTCACCTCACGTCCCGGCTCGCCGCCCCGAAACGGGCCTTTACGCCCCAGCCTGACACAACGCGTCACACTCCCCACCGGTTCCTTCTCAGGCTGCGGTTCGGCAACGCTGCCGGCGGCGCACTCAACGCCCGTCGTACCCGGCCGTCGGCATCGACAGCCTCCGGTGCACCCGGGCCTTCATCTGGGCGTCGTACAACGGCTCCGCGCGCCCCACGATCTCCACCCGCGCCCCCCGCCGGGCGCACTCCGCAGTGAACTCATCGACGGAGGACAACGCGCTCTCCAGCACCCTCCGGCTGGGCGCCACGAACAGGTCGAGGCCGGGTCGGACGCCCTCCCACAGTACGGTGTGGTCCGCTCGCAACCGGCGTACGAGGAGCTCGCGCGCGACGACGTACCCGTGCTCGGCGGCCCAGCGCGCGCACATCGCGTGCTGGCTGCGGGAGTCCACCAGGAAGGGGTCGGCGTCCAGCTCTTCGAGAGGCGTCAGACTGGCGATCGCCGTCACGCGCACTACGGATGACCCCATGGCGTCCCCCTCACCTCCGGGTTTCGCCGCCGACCCTACTCCAGCCCGTACGCTTCGGGGAGTCGCGCGAAGGAGGCAAAGAAGGTGCCGGTGGAGATCACCTGGTGGGGTCACGCCACTTGCACGGTCGACGATTCGAACGTACGCGTCCTCACCGACCCCCTGTTCGCGCGCCGGCTCGCACACCTGCGCCGTCGCCGGGGCGCACTGCCGCCGCCGGGCGCCTGGCGTGCGGACGTCGCCGTGGTCTCCCACCTCCACGCGGACCACCTCCACGTTCCGTCACTGGCGAGGCTGGCGCAGGGCACCCGCCTGCTCGTGCCCCGGGGCGCGCTCCGCGCGGTGCCTGCGCTGCGCCGGCTCACGCATCTGCGGGTGACCGAGATGGCGCCCGGGGACGTGACCACGGTGGGCGAGCTGGCCGTACGGGCCGTGCCCGCGCGGCACGACGGGCGGCGGCTGCCCGTCGGCCCGCACCGCTCTCCCGCCCTCGGTTATGTCATCGAGGGCGAGGGGCGTACGTACTTCGCCGGGGACACCGGCCTGTTCGAGTCGATGGCGAAGGAGGTCGGGCCGGTCGACGTGGCGCTGCTGCCGGTGGGCGGCTGGGGACCGTATCTCGGGGAAGGCCACCTGGACGCGGGGCGGGCCGTCGAGGCGCTGGCCCGGCTCGTGCCGCACAGTGCGGTGCCGGTGCACTACGGCACGTACTGGCCGATCGGCATGGACGCCGTGCGCCCCCATGAATTCCATGCGCCGGGCGACGAGTTCGTGCGGCTCGCGGCGGAGCGTGCCCCCGGCGTGTCGGTGCACCGGCTCGCGCACGGGGAGAGCGTGCGCCTGGGGGTGGCCCGGTGACGATACTGGCCGCCACCGCCACGACGGTGCCGCCGGAGTCGACGCAGCAGGCGATCGGCTATCCGTCGCTGTTCCTGCTGGTGCTGATCGGGGCGCTGGTGCCGATCGTGCCGACCGGGGCGCTGGTGAGTTCGGCGGCGGTCGTGGCGTTCCACCAGACGGCGCCGTTCGCGCTGGCGCTGGTGTTCGTGACGGCGTCGACGGCCGCGTTCCTGGGCGATGTGACGCTGTACTGGCTGGGGCGGCGCGGGATGCGCTCGAAGAACGGATCGCGCTGGCTGGAGGCGATGCGTTCGCGCGCGCCGGAGGAGCGGCTCACGCAGGCGCAGGGGAAGCTCGCCGAGCACGGGGTGGCCGTGCTGGTGTTGTCCCGGCTGGTGCCGGCGGGGCGGCTGCCGGTGATGCTGGCCTGTCTGCTGGCGAAGTGGCCGGTGCGGCGATTTGCTCGGGGTAACTTGCCGGCCTGCCTGGCCTGGGCTGTGACGTACCAGTTGATCGGGATTCTTGGGGGGTCGCTGTTTCCGGAGCCGTGGGAGGGTGTGGTCGCGGCCGTTGCGTTGACGCTGGTCATCAGTGCGGCGCCGAGTGTTTGGAAGCGGGTTCGATCTGCCAAGTGATGTTTCGTCGCGGGGTGCGGGTTACCCGGCAATATCAAGCACCCGTGAGCCACCAACCGGTAGGTCCCACAAGTCCTCCCGGTCCAACCCCGCCTTCTCCCACGCCGTCCGCACGCGCGTGAGCGGTTCCAGGACCGGCTCCGCCGAAAGCACGAACGTCGCCCAGTGCATCGGTGCCATCCGTCGCGCGCCGAGGTCCTGGGCGGCGCGGACCGCCTCCTCCGGGTCGCAGTGGACGTCGCTCAGCCACCAGCGCGGGTCGTAGGCGCCGATGGGGAGGAGGGCGAGGTCGATGCCGGGGTAGCGCTCGCCGATGCGGGCGAACCAGTGGCCGTAGCCCGTGTCGCCCGCGAAGTACACGCGCTGTCCGTCGGGGGCGGTGAGCACCCAACCGCCCCACAGGCTGCGGCAGGTGTCGGTCAGGGTGCGCTTGGACCAGTGGTGGGCGGGCACGAAGTCGAAGCGGACGCCGGACAGTTCGGCCGCCTCCCACCAGTCCAGCTCGGTGACCTGCGCGAACCTGCGGCGACGGACCCAGCCCGCGAGGCCGGCCGGCACGAACACGGGGGTGTCGCGCGGGAGTCGGCGCAGGGTGGGGGCGTCCAGGTGGTCGTAGTGGTTGTGAGAGATGACGACCGCGTCGACACGCGGCAGGGCGCTCCAGGCGATGCCCACGGGGGTGATGCGGGTCGGGGTGCCGAGGATGCGGCGCGACCAGACGGGGTCGGTGAGGACGGTCAGTCCGCCGATCCGCACGACCCAACTGGCGTGCCCCGCCCAGGAGACGGCGACCGTGCGCGCGTCCACCCGGGGCAGCGGGGCCGGTTCGAAGGGCAGCCGCGGGATGTCGGCTAGGCCCAATGCCGTTGTTTTAGTTGCGGGCGTACGCTGCTGCGTAGTGCTTCCCGGGGGGTGGTGCGGGTGTCTGCGGATGTCGGCGAGTTATCGGGGCTGG
>NZ_LLZG01000388.1 GCF_001509475.1 Streptomyces regalis | reverse complement strand
AGCGGCAGTTCCGCGCTTCGGGCTACAACGGCACGAGCGTCGACGACATCAGCGCCGCGACCGGCCTGGGCCGCGGCAGCCTCTATGCCGCGTTCGACGGCAAGCACGGCGTGCTGCTGGAGGCGATGGCCGGGTACTTCGCCCGGCTGGGGCAGGGTCCGCGGAAGGCGCTCGCCGGACCGGACGAGGGCGCCCTGGAACGACTGCACGCATACTTGCTCCGCGCCGTCCACGGGGTGCCACTCGCCCCCGACGTACCCGCCGCCCCCGACCGGGCGGCAGCCGCCTGCTTCGCCGCCAAAATGGCCCTGGAGATCGGCACCTCCGACCCCGAGGTCAAACGCCTGGCCAACGACTGCTTCTCCGTAGTCCGGACGGCCGTGGCCGAGTGCGTGCGAGCGGCACAGCGCAACGGCGACATCGACCCCGACGCCGACCCCGACGACCTCGCCTACCTCCTGCTGACCATCATCCGCGGGAGCGACGTCGTCGGCGCGTACGGCCACAGCCCCGACCGCCTCACCGAACGCGTTCGCCTTGCTGCCCCGCCCACGCCACCACTGACCAGGGCACAGCCGACCGCGCCGCACCGGCATCCGACGCGGCCGGCCCACCTCGACGCCGCGCAGGCACGGCCCGCAGGTTCACCCGCCGCCGTGACCTCGTGTGTTGGCGCGTTCTGTGGTGTTCCGGGGGTATGCGGGGTGGGCACTGTGCTGGGTGCTTCGGACGTGAGGCGGGGCCGTGGATGCTGCTGCCCAAAATGAGGGCCAGGACCCGCTTGCCGACCGTCTGATCAGGGCCGGTGCCGCGTTCGAGGACAGCGCGGAGATCGCCGAGGCCCGTGCCACGGCCCGCGGCTTCCTCACCACGGTGAAGGCCGTGCACGGGCTGCCGGTGTCGGAGCGGGCGATGGGCATGATGCAGCTGGTCGTGAGCGAGCTGGTCACCAACGCGCGGAAATAAGCGCCCGGCCCGTGCCTGCTGGACCTGGAGATCGTCCAGTACCGGAGGTTCATCGCCGAGCGTGGCCTGTGGTCCGCCGCCGAAACCGCGGTCCCGGTCTGAACGCGTCCGAAACGGCAGCCCGCCGTCGGTGTTCCAGACAACGAGAGTCGGCGCCCGACGCCCACGGCAACCCGACACGGAGAGCAGAACGGTCCTATCGCCCTCGAACCATGTCCCCCTCGGCGTCCCCGACCATCCGCCGAAGCTGAAGAAACAGCATGCCAGAGGCGCTCTTACAGACCATGCCGCTCACCCCCTCCGATACGGACGACGCCCACTGGCACACATCCGCTAGGCTGTCCCTGGTCGGTCGTTGGTACGGCGCCCTGTCTGCTCCAACCGCAGTGCAGAGAGCTCCACACCATGTCTGCCCAGCGGGCTTGTTCTCCTTGTCGAAGATCCACGCCCTGGATTTTCGACAAGGTTTTCCACAAGCCCCTGCCTTCGTAGCTCAGGGGATAGAGCACCGCTCTCCTAAAGCCTGGGACACCTTTTCAATGCATCACCCACACATGTGGCGTGACCTGCGAAAACACCGAGATTGGCCCTCTGGAAACGGTCTTCCAGGGGGCCATTTTCGCCCGGTGGGGACAGAGTGGGGACGCGGGGAATCCCAGTGGAACGCAGGCCTCGAGTGGGACAGCGTCGCCTCGGCGGCGTGGTGCCTCGACTCTCGTTGCTCCGTGGTGTGTCATGGCTGGCGGGTTGGAGCACCCGGCCGCGCGTCTGGCTGAGCCCCCGTTTTCGCCAGGCGCCTTGGACACCGGTCAGAAGCCTTCGCTGCTTCCTCGACGTTGAGTCCGATCACGCATGCAGCGCCGTCTCGCAGGGGGCCGATGCGGCGTGGGAACAGCGCGATGACTCTCCACGGGATGAACTCCACGGCCTCGCGGCAGCGTTGCACCGGCGAGTCCTATCAGTCCCTCCAGGCCCTCCTGGTTGCGGGTGAAGATGCCTGCCGGATTCCTGCGGCTCTTCCTGCGCAGGCCGAGCTGGAGGCCGCGATCGCTCTGCGGGTCGCGAAAATGGGCGGTCTCTCCAAGCATCCGTGGGGCATTGAGAAGCTGGTCCCGCGCGCGGATCAACTCAACGTCGATCTTCTCAATGAGCCGTACGTGGTTTCGTATTGGGCGGAGATGTTGCTGCCGCGGCTCGTGGACGATGTCTGCGACGTGCGTGACGCGATCAGTGGCGTGGGGGGCCTGCGGTATCGCTCGAGTTCGAGTGCGGTGCGCCTGTTTCGGCCTGGCATGGTGGGCTCAGTGCTCCTGAAGGGTTTCGATCCCCGGTGGTGGGAGCGCATTGCTCGGCGCATCTACGAGCGTGAGCCACGCACGGCCGTGTTCGTGGAGTCTGACTGGAGCCGGCGGGAGCGCGCTGCGGGCAGGGCTTCGCGTGAGTCATCGGTGATGGACCCTGCGATTGCTTCCGCGCTGCTGCGGCGCGTTCGCGCGACCTGCGGGCTTGGGGAAGCCAATGGAACCGACGTGTGGTGCAGTGCGATCGGCCACGAGACGTTCTGGACGTTGGAGGCGACCGATGGGCCTGCGTGTTCCGAGCTGGCACCACTGCTCACGGACGGTCCGACCGGTCTGGGGTGGCGGGTCAATACCTTCAACTGTCTTTGCGAGCAGGGGCGTGATGGCTGCTCGGTGAACATGACGGCCTGGGACGAGTCAGTGAGTGTGCGCTATTTGAACCTGCGGTGGGGGCGCTTGACGATCACTGACCAGACGCGGGCGTCGATTGCGGAGATGAACCGGATGGCGTTTCGCTGAGGCGCCAGTTCCGAAGAGAGAACAGCCGGTGGCCCACCGGGTTCGGTGGGCCACCGGCTCTACGCGGTTGGTCAGGCAGCAGTTTCGGCAGGGCTGGAGGTGCCGCCTTCGTTGCGGACGAGGACGAGTTGGGGTGGTCCTTGCGGGGCGGCTTCCGGAGCGGGCACTGGCTCGCGGTCGCCGTCCGGCTCTGTGGGCGCTGGTGCGGCGCCTCGGCGCGGTACGAGGTCCACTGGTGCGTCGGCGGCGGCCTGCTCGAACTGCGGCATGAGTGACGTGTAGGTGTCGGCGGTCAGCGAGTACGAGGCGTGGCCGAGGAGAGCTTGGATGGCCTTCATGGACAAGCCGGCGGCGAGGCTGAGGGATGCGGCGCAGTGCCGGAGGTCGTGGAGGCGGATGGGTGGGAGGCCGAGCCGTTTGATGAGGCGTTCGAAGGCTTGGGAGACGTTGTCGGGGTGCCAGGGTCGTCCGTCGGGCTGGGTGAAGACGTAGCCGCTGTTTACGTATGGCCCGTACTTGTCGGAGTCCTCACGGTGCTTGGCTTCCCACTGTTCGCGTTGGGCCTTTTGGACGTCGCGCCAGGCGGTGAGGAGGGCGAAGGTGGCGGAGTCGAGGGTGAGGGTGCGTTTGCCGCTGCGGCTCTTGGGGGTGTCTTCCCAGACTTCGTAGGCGGAGTTGGTGACGAGGGTTTCGACGATGTTGGCGGTGCCCTTGGTCATGTCGAGTTCGGTCCAGGGCAGGCCTGTTGCTTCGCCGCGGCGTGGTGCGCGGAAGACCATGAGGTGCCACATGGTGTACATGGGGTGTTCGACTGCGGAGTCGAGGAACTGGCCGGTCTGCTCGGGGGTCCAGACCATGACGGGGCCGGGCTTTTTGCCGGTCTCGCGCCAGCGGGCGACGCGTTCGTCTGTCCACACGAGCGGGTCGGGGCGCTCGTACTTGGGGATCTTGACGAGCTTGGCCCAGTTCTCGGTGATCAGCTTCTCGGCGACTGCGTCCTGGAGGGCTGCGGAGAGGGTGTCGAGGAACTTCTTCTGCCTGCCGGGGCCGGTGTCCTGGCGTGGCTTGGTGCGGGCTTCCTTGAGCGCAGCTTTCGCTGCGTTCCAGTTCTGGCGCAGCTCGGGCGGGCGGGGCGTGGGGGCCGTCTTCCATGCCTTGTAGGCGGCGTCGCAGGCTTCTTTGGCGTGCTGGGCGGCGAGGCGGTTGGCCTTCTTGACCTCGTTGAGCTCCCAGATTTCTTGGAAGACTTCCTGGATGTGGCGGTCGCGGAGTTCGCGCATCTGGAGGTGGCCGAGGCCGGGTATGAAGATGCGGTTCAGGTAGTCCTCGTAGTCGTCGCGGGTGCTGCGCTTGAGGTCGACGCGCTTCTTGAGCCAGCGGTGTAGGTATGCCTCGACGGTTTCTCGTGAATCGACGTCGATGCCGTTGTGGGCTTCGTCCCACAGCTTCTGGGCCGCTTTTTCTGCGGCCTTCTGCGTGAGGAAGCCGCCCTTGCGGGGGCGGCGGCGTTCGCCGCGGGGGCCGTCGGGAAGTTTGACGTAGTAGTACCAGGAGCCGTGGTCGCGTTTCTTCAGCAGCGGGCAGTCTGAGCCGATTTGGCGGAGCTTGGCTTTGCCGTTGCTGTGGAGGAGCGGCTGACCGTTGCTGTCGAGTGCCGGCTCCTTGCAGGCGCATCGCTTGTAGGTGCTGCCGTTGAACACGCGGGGCCCCCTGGTTTGGGCTGGATCATCCTTACGTGTCCTGATCTTGCTGTAGCGAAGGAGACGCTTCCTTGGCCGTCGTATGCTTCCGGTCAGGTGGCGCGGGGAAGAGGGATGTGACCACCTATGACCTCATCTGTGACTGCCTCTGGCGTGCCTGCCCGTACACGGGGTGGGATGTCGGTTGAGGAGCTGCGTTCGTTGCCGGCGGCGGTGAGCGTGGCGACGGCTGCGCGCGCTCTGGGGATCGGGGCAGACAAGGCGTACGCGTTGATCAAGGCGGAGAAGTTCCCGGCGAAGACGATCCCCGTGGGCGAGACGCAGAAGGTTGTGACGTTGAGCTTGTGGGAGGCGTTGGGCGTGCCTTCGTAGGGTGATGGGTTGCGCCCTATGGGCTCGGCCGGCTGTCCTGCCAGGTTGGCTGGTCGGGCCCTTTTGCGCTGGTCATGGGCGCACGGGCCGCGTCTTTGGTTGACGTTGTTTACGCCTCAACGGTTGCAGTGACGTGCACCACACTCCCGCCACGGGTTGGCCTTCTGACGTGCACAAATAACCTGCCACCTGTGCACTTACTGCCCTCTCAAGCCATGACAGCCATGCGTTCCAGATATCGTGACCTATTACGGAGGTATGCGATTGCTAAGCGGCAGGCGATCAGGCTCCCACTTGGGGATGGAGACTCATGGCACGGCTGTCTGGCTACCAGAGCCGCCGGGGTGGACTGCACCTCGAGGAGGCCAGCGCCCTGCGTAAGGCCACGTCTCGGCTGTTCGCCGGGCAGAGCAGGGCTGAGACATGCCGCTGGATGAACAAGCAGGGCTATCGCACCACGTTCGGGAATGAGTGGGTTCCCGAGGTCCTGGTCCGGGTCCTCAGCCACCCGCGTATGGCTGGTCTGGATGATGAGGGCAACCCGATCGAGGACTTCGGTGAGACGGTCCTCACTCCGGATGAATACCGGCGTCTACTGAAGCTGTTCGCCGAGCAGAAGAGCCAACAGCCCGAAGCGCGGGAGGCTTTCGAGTACCTGCTGACCGATGGTGTGGCGGAGTGCGGCGGCTGCAAGTACGACATGGTGGGGACGCGGGTGACCGGCGATGCCGATCCGTCCTACCGCTGTCCGCCGCCACGGGTCAGACAGCCTTCGTGTGGACGAGTCCGGATGAATGCCGACCGGCTCGAAGACGCGGTGACCGAGGAGGTGCTTGCTGAGCTTCTGCGCCCGGGCGCTCAGGAGCACTTGGGGCGGCTGCTGGCTGACATCCGGGCCGAAGCGGAGCGCCTCAAGGAGCACATCGCCGGGGCCGAGAAGCGGTTCGAGGAACTGCGCAACATGCGCGACGTGCTGGTGGAAGCCGCGTACGCCGCTGCGGAGAAGGCCACGAAGGACGACCTGCGCCAGTCGCGCAATCGGCTGCGGTTCCTGGAGCAGATGACGGATTTGCCGATCGACGGCGTCACGAATCTGGTGGAGTGGTGGAATTCGGCTCCACGAGCCTCGCAGCGTGCACTGGTCTGTGTGGAGATCGTCAAGGTGCGTGTGCTGGCAGTGGGCCGGGGCAGGCACCGCGATCCGAGTGAGCGGATTCAGATCGACTGGCGCAAGCCGTCCGCCTGATCTTCAGCGCCTGCCCCCAGGTCGCAGCACTCTCCCGGCCCCCACGGCCCTATGTTCTGGCTGTCTGGGCATCGCAGCAGCTTCGAATCGGCAGGCTGCCGCGCTTCCGAGACGTGGCCTGACGGCCCGAGCGGCGCGCGTTCCGAGACGGAGTGTCGGCGTACGAGCTCACCCACATGGCTGCGTACAAGCTCAAGTACAGAGATCCACATGCTCCAACGGGGATCGCAAATGGCGGGTGCCGGGGCCGCCCGACCTTGGCCTTGTCGGCCGCTCCAAGTACTCCAGAATTGACGTTCGCTGCGTGGCTGGTTTCGTCGATGCCCCCTTCCTCACCTGCGGGTCAGGCACTACTGCTTGACGAGACGCGAGGCGGGGCCCAGAGCGGGAAGGGACACGTGCGATGACTCATACGGGGAGCACCGGTGAGAGAGGTCTGGGGATCAGCAGCCCCGAGGAGCTGGCCGCCTCCAGTCAGGAGGAAATGACGTCGTTCGACGAGATCTACGACCAGCCAGACCCCAGAGACTTCTTCCGCGTCCTGGGCCGCTGGAACTATCAGACGCCGCAGCACGCCCAGGGGGTATTCCGGCGCATGGCCGCCGCCCGCGCGCGAACCGCCCACACCGCCGGCCCGGTGACCGTGCTGGACATCTGCTGCTCGTACGGCATCAACGCGGCTCTCCTCAACCACAACCTGACGTTGGAAGACCTATATGCCCACTACGCATCCCCGCAGGCAGCAGCACTCACCACGGCTGAGCTAATCGAGTGGGACCGGGCCTACTACGCAGCTCATCGACGTCCCGAAGCGGCCCGAGTGATCGGACTCGACATAGCTGCGAACGCCATCGACTACGCGCTCGCCGTCGGTCTGCTGGACGAAGGCTTCGCCGAGAACCTGGAAGTGGCTCCTCCCACCGCTGCCCTCCGGCGCGCCGCGCAGCCCACGCGGCTGATCACCATCACGGGCGGGGCCAGCTTCCTGTCCCCCCGCACTTTCCAGCCGCTCCTTGCCGCCGCCCACCGACAGGTGTGGGTCGTGGCGTTCGTTCTGCGTACCGGCTCCTACCAGCCCATCGCTGAAGGACTGACGCCCCACGGTCTGATCACCGAGAAGGCGGCTGCCCCTACGTACCCGCAACGCCGTTTCACGAGTGCGCACGAGCAGCGGCACGCCGTCCATGCGGTGATCGCCGCCGGCGAAGATCCCCGCGGGAAGGAGACCGACGGCTACTTCCACACCGCGGTACACCTGTCACGGCCCACGAAAGACACCACAGCCTTTCCGCTCGACACCCTGCTGCTCGACGTATGAGCACGGTGCACGTAAGCGCAGACGATCGGCGCCCGGCCTATGTACGTGAGGTCGCACTTCGCTCTACAGATGAGGTCGTACCCCGAGACGGAGCACTGCTCCTGGCCTGAGGGGCGCAGGGAGGGTGAGGGGCGGATCTTCTGGCTGCTCAGGTCGCCAGGGGGTGAGCCTCGGCTGCGGGTACGACGCACATGAACCGCTGGCTGTAGTCGCTGAGCGGTGCATAGGCGCGGAAGACGACTTCGAATTCCTCGTCCCCGTGACCGGGCAGGTAGACCCAGCGCCGGTCACCGTCAGGGTGAGTGACGGTCGTCAGGTCTTCCTCGAGGATCCTGCGCGCTGCCTTGTCCCGCTCCTTGATCTGGGCGATGACCTCGGCCAGACGCTCGTTCTCCGGGTGTGCGCGGGCTCGCAGCCTGAGCTGGGAGGCCATGGGCTTGGCCCAGTCCTCTTCCCAGTTGATGAGCTGCATGCGGGCCTCGGGGAAGGCCAGAGCCCAGATCATGACGTTGACGCCGTGCTTCATCCACGGCCAGTCGCGTTCGCTCGCCTCGTTGTAGAGGAGCACGTCCCACGCGAAGTCCGAGATATAGGCCGGCCAAGGCTGGACACGGATGAGAGCTGCGGTCGAGGGGTCGAGGTTCGAAGCGTCCGGTCGATACTGCAGCGGAGGTTCCTGGCTCGTGGCGTACACGAAGAGGGTGTGGCGCTGGGCTGGAGTGAGGTCGAGTATGCGCACGATGCGGTGCAGCCACTCCACGGAGGGGTTCTTGGCGCGGCCGTGCTCAAGCTCCCGGACCCATGTCGTGGAGACTCCCGTGAGTTGGGCGAGCTCTACCTGCTTGATCCCGGGCTTGGTTCTGGGGCCGAACCGGGCGGTGAAGCCCGGCACCTGGTTGGGGTCGCGCTGGGCGCGCCAGGCCTTGAGGAATCGGCCGATCGGGGGCAGAGCTGTTGACATCCGCTTTAATACTCAATCTTCGACAGGTAAAGGTATAGGAAAGACTTAGAGGACCCTAACGTCTTCGTGATAGATCGCGAACTTCAACCCCCTGTCACTCACCTCACACGAAAGATGCCCATATCGGGACACACCCGGGCGTGGTGAAACGTGGAGCGCAAGTGGGGGTGGCACAAGTCGGGGTTGCGGCCGGTTTCGAGCCATAGCGGCGTGGCCGAGATAACTGACCAGCCAGTGCAAAGTAAAGGGGTCTTAACGGATCCCTAACGGGATGTTCGAGACAAACCGCCCTGACGGCTCGGCGTGACCTGCCGAGCCAGCGGGTGGCCCTGCTCCGACGAGTCCCGAGAGGTGACACCCCTATGACCCGCAGCGTCTTCATCACCGGTGGCAACCGAGGCATCGGTTTCGAGATAGCCAAGGCCATGGCGGAGGGCGGAGACAGGGTCGCGATCACCTATCGCTCCGGGGAGCCTCCGGCCGGGTTCCTCGCCGTCAGGTGCGACATCACCGACCCCGAGCAGGTCGAGCTGGCATACAAGCAGATCGAAGCCGAGCACGGCCCGGTCGAGGTGCTGGTGGCAAACGCGGGCATCACTCGCGACGCACTGCTGCTCCGTATGTCGGAGGAGGACTTCGCCGACGTCATCAACACCAACCTCACTGCCGCCTACCGGGTCGCCAAGCGCGCCAGCCGCGGCATGTTGCGCGCTCGCTCCGGCCGCCTGATCTTCATCTCCTCTGCCGTCGCCATGCTCGGCGAAGCGGGGCAGTCCAACTACGCGGCCGCCAAGGCGGGATTGATCGGCTTCTCCCGATCGCTGGCGCGCGAGTTCGGCTCCCGTGGCATCACCTCCAACGTCGTCTCCCCGGGGCTTACGGCTACCGACATGACTGCGGTCCTCAGCAAGGAGCGGACGGAGGCCTTGCTGGCACAGATCCCGCTCGGCACCGCGGCACGACCCGAGGACATCGCGGCCGCCGTACGTTTCCTCGCCAGCGACGAAGCGTCGTACATCACCGGCGCGGTTTTGCCCGTCGACGGCGGCGTGGGCATGGGGCACTGAGCCCGCGGCCCCAAGCGCCCGGAAGGTACAGCCGTCCGATACGGCTGGCGGGGGCCGGGCCCTGGGGCAGGCGGCTGCGCCGCACCGGGGCAGCCGCCTTTGCGCAGGGCTGGACACGGGGCCGGCCCTGACGACGAGGGGGGCGAAGTGATCAATGCGCAGCGCATTGTGGCGCTCGCGAAACAGCCCAGTCCGCGAGGAACGGGCACCGACCAGATAGACGGCGCGGGGATCATCCGCGCGCTTAGCAGCCTGCACTGCGAGCCGGACCAGGCGGCCCAGCCGGTCCCGTGGAGCAGCGGACTGTGTGCGATACAGCCGCTGGAGACCGCAGGTGACGGGGCGTTGATCGCGGCCGAGGATGCGGTGCGGGTCTGCACCGTGTGTCCGATCCGCAACAGCTGCCACGCCGCCTTCCTGCCGGGCGCGCCCATTGAAGTTCAGCGGTGGCGTGAGCGAGTGGATGGGGGCGGGCGCCCGCTCGCGCAGTAGCGGTAGACCGACCTGTGGGGCGTCGAGGATCCTCGGCCCCCACAGGTGTTTCCGCAGTTCAGAGCCCCATTCCGAGCGTGGTCGAGGTCACTTCCCGGAGGTTGCCCGGGAGTGGACACCCCTCTAATGGAGAGTAGAATTTAGATACAAGGTGAGGGCAGGGAAACTCACCAACTACCTCTTGGAGCCACAGTGCAGCGCGTCGTGAAGATGTCCCAGGTCCACCGCAACCCGCGCCAGCCGCGCGAGTACTTCGACCAGGACGCGCTGAACGAGCTGGCCCAGTCCATCGACAAGTACGGCCTCATGCAGGCCATCGAGGTCCGCGCCGACAACGAGCAGGGCGGCTACGAAATCGTCGCCGGCGAACGCCGCTGGCGCGCCCACCAGATCCTCGGCCGCACCAAGATCCGCGTCACGATCACGTCAGAGAAGAGCGAACTCCAGCGGTTCAAGCGGTCGATGTCCGAGAACGTCACCCGCGAGGACATGACTCCCTTCGAGGAAGCACACGGCTACCAGCGCATCCTCGATGAGGAAGAGGGCGCGACCATCGAGTCCGTGGCCGCCGACTTCGGCAAGACGACCACCTACGTCAAACTGCGCCTGGCGCTTCTGGATCTGCGCATCGAGGTCCAGGAACTGGTTCAGGACGGAAAGATCGGCACGCAGGCGGCCGTTCAGATAGCCGCGCTCAGCCTCGCCAACCAGGGTGCGGTCCTCTCGAAGTTCGTGCGCGGAGAGTTCGCTGGCGACAACGAGATCGTGCACTTCGCCTTCGCGATGAAGCAGCAGCAGGACCAGGCCGTGCTGATGATCGTCGAGGAGATGACGGAGGAGCAGCGCACCGAGCGCGCCGCCGCGCAGAAGAAGACCCGCACCACGCTCGACAAGATCGAGCAGGTCCGTGGACTGCTCGACGAGATCGCCCGTACTGAGCCGATCAAGCTCGCCGAGATGCTCGACGGGCAGGTCGGGGCGCGGCTGGAGCAGCTCGACCGGGTCGCCGAGTCGCTGACCAAGGCGCGCTTCCAGCTCAAGCAGGCCAAGGCGCACGCCGAGGCGAAGGTGCTGGTGACGGTCAACCCCGAGGCCGAGGCGGACAGCGACGCCGAGCAGACGGACGGCGCAGAGCGCGAGCCGGTCGCAGCCTGACCGCAGGCCCGGGGTGCGCGGGCGAGGCCCGCCCGCGCACCCGCCGAACTGGGCCGCGCTCACCGCGCTGCGGCCCCTCACTAACTTCGCCACCTCATAGGGGGAGACAGCTCCGTCATGCGCTACACCGCGCCACTTACCCGCGCCCAGGCCGAGCAGCTCGGCAAGGATGTCGGCATGATCGTCGCCTTCGCGGCCAAGGCCCTCAACCACATGCACGGCGTGAACATCGACCGCATCGTGCAGTCCTTCACGTCCTCGTCCGCACTGGAGGTCACCGCCGCCCGGTACTTGAGGGCCCTCGAGGAAGGTCACACACCGGGAGAGGCGGCAGGCCGGGCCGGGACCGCTCTCATCCTCGACTGGGCGGACGCGGTCCTCGAAGCCAGCGGATCCCGGCAGTCGGACACGCCGTCGGCCCCGGCCGGGGAGTCGACCAAGTGAGCACGGGGGCGGGCCAGGACTGGACCGGCATGAGCCGCGCCGACTTCGACGAAGCAGCCCCCAACCAACTGCCGGTGCCAGCAGGCCCCGTACGGATCCCGGCCAAGCCCGATGCGTACGGCACCACGGCCCTGTTCGGCGAGCCGACTCCCGGCCCGCAGTCGCGCCGGGAACGACCGATCAGGCCAGGCGCCACCGACGGCCAGGACAAACTCTTCTGACCGCGACGCACACCTTCCGAGGAGCTGCCATGAGCGAGAACACCAAGACCCCGCACAGCGATGTTCGTGCCGCCCCTCACCGGCAGCACATGTGGTCACACGTCCGCCAGCGATCGAGAAGGAACATCGTGGTCACCACTCCGGCCGTCATCGATGCCTACGAGACGCTCGGCACCGTCGCCCCCGAGTGCGGCGAGTGCGAAGGGACGGGCATGGTGACCTACTTCCACGGACCGTACGAACGGGAGCGGGAATGCGACCGCTGCCACGGCCTCGGCCGCCACCTCCCTTGCCCGCACTGCACCGACGGCACCCAGCCCGATACGGGCGGGACCTGCGCAACCTGCGACGGGTACGCCTCACCCTGGTGACCCGAGATAGGTCACAACCAATAGGAGATGAATCGTGAACCTTGGAGACTCCCTCGCCCAGCACGCCCTCACTACAGGCAGGCGCGTCACACCGAGTGCCGCACCGCCCGGCATCACCCGCTTGGCCATCACCCTGCCAGACGGCAGCATCCAGCACTTCGAACGCGCCACAGCCGGCGACTCAAACGGCTGGCGCGCCACCGACTTCGAAAGCGCGGGCGGAGGCTGCGCCTTCAACGAGCCCATCACACCCCAATGGGGCCGCGGCCTCGACACCTTCGTCCCTGTAACTTCCTGCTGATCAGCAAGGAGACATCTGCATGAGCATTGAAAAGCGCACCGCCGTCACCCCTGCCAAGCCCGTCCCCGCGGGCAAGCTCCGCCTGTTCGGACTGGTCGTCAACCATGCCACCGACCCGATCACCGGCGCAGAGCTCAACATGGTCCGGTGGGACGGCACAGTGAAGGCCCTCCCCTATGAGGACGACGAGCTGACTGTTGTCGACTGAGCGCCTCCACGCCCTCAAATAGGTCACGATAGAAAACCATGCTAGGTTCTTGATCGTTGTCGAGCCCAGGCACGGCCCGACCACCCACCCGACTTCTGGACGGGCAGCGACCCCCCGCGCCCCGCCCGCCCAGAACGGCTCGCCGGATGCGAGCCACCCCTCCGGCCGGGACCCGCACCCCACTGCGGGTCCCGGCCCACCCATGGAGACCCAGATGCCTGCTGGAAACACCGGATGCGACGACGACCTGTACGAAGCCCTCATCGCCGAGCGATACGGACGGCCGATGAGCGAACTCCTCCAGGAGCAGACCCGGCGCCCCCTGCCGGAACTCCTCAAGGAACGGCACCGGCGCCCGGCACCCACACCCCCGCAGCGCATACGAATGCCGGTGACACCGGACCCCGAAGCCGCCGCGCACTACGCAGCCCTCACAGAGGCAATCGCCCCCAGACCGCGAAGGAAGACCGCGTGACCGAAGAGCAGTTCCGTCGGCACGTCCGCCAACTCGCAGCACTCCGCGGCTGGACCCTCGCCTACCACACGCACAACTCCCGCAGGTCCGACGCCGGATGGCCCGACGAGGTCTACGGCCACCCCAAGGCCAAACGGACCTTGTTCATCGAGTTCAAGTCCGACACCGGACGCATACGGCCTGAGCAGCGCGAGTGGCTGCGCCACCTCGCCGACTGCGGGTACGAAGCAGCCCTGTGGCGGCCCAAGGACCTGGCGCTGATCGTCAAGATCCTCTCTCCCGACGGTCCCCGCGCCGAACTCCCCGACAACCTCTGACAGGAGACACCCCGCCTCGTGCTCGACCGCACCAACCGCCACTCCGACGTACCGCCCGCGCCCGGCTCCGTGTGGTGCAACTCGTGCGACAGCTGGTTCAACGTCATCACCAACACCTGCCGCTGCAACAACCGCTGACCTCACCGAAGAAGAGCACCGTGAACCACTCTGATCGCACGGCCGCAGCCGCACGCACAGCGCCGGCCCGCGACCAGAGCGCACGCCCGAACACAGGGGTGACGAGAGAGCAGGCCCTGGACGAGATCGCTCGCCTCGCCAACAGGCTCTGCGACCACCTCACAGACGGCCAGTGGCGCATCGCGGAGCAGATCCGCCGTCTCGCCGAAACCGCCCGCACCAGCACCGGAGCCTCCTAATGCACGCCCGCTTCGAAGCCCTGCCCGACCAGCGCCGCAGCCAGGAGGCATACGACACCGCCCAGGCCCTGCGCGAGCGACCCGGCGAGTGGGCGCACATCGACAGCCACGCCAACCTCAACCGGGCCACCAACCAGGGTCATCGCATTCGCACCGGCAAGATCGCTGCGTTCCGCCCTGCTGGCGCCTTCGAAGCGCAGCCCCGTAGTGCCGGTGACGGCACCGCCGACGTCTATGCCCGGTACGTCGGTCAGGCGGACGGGGCAACGTCTCCCTCCTGAATCCGTGCCCTCCTCTCGCTCATGCAGCGAGGCAACTCCTCCGGGCAGCAGGGCAGTCCCGCCCTGGCTTAGTCAATGACTACGAGCGGCAACTTGTCGTGCAGGGCCTCAGCCGCAGCCTGATAGGCGGCTGAAAGCGGGGACTCCGGCTGCTCAGCCACAGCCAACAGGTGGGGCTGGCCGGGGCGGTACGGCTCACGAGGCAGCCTTCCCAAGATGGGGGTACCGCCCGCCGCCATCTGCTCGTCGACGGCCGCGACAAACTGAGGTGAGGCGTGTGGAGTGTCATCTCCCTCTGGCCGCCGTGGGTTCGCGGGCTCGATGAGCAACAGGCCGGCCAGTGGCCAGTCTGCTCGATACTCCTCGCGGAACATCCACAACAACCGGCGTCGGAGTTCGATTGCTGCTTGCGCGGCGTCGTACGGGAAGGTACGCACGATCCGGTGTCCGTTCTCGATGACACCACGCCGCTCACCGGTGGGTACGCGCTTGTCGACTTCGATGTAGACGTAGGCCTCGGCCAGGTCGGGCAGTGCTCGTTCACCGCAGGCCACCAGGAGGACACGGTCGTAGAGCGGAGAGAGCACCTCCAGGGCCAAGGTCGCTGCCTGCTTGGGGACTTCGTGGCTCTCGCTTGCGATGTCGATGGTGGCTTCATCCAGAGCACCGGGCCCCTCCACAGGCCTCACCGGAGTGGGCTGCAACGTCAGATCGCCAAGATCTACGGCGTCCGTACCGCGGTCGCGCGGCCAGCGAGATGGGAACTTGGAGGAGTAGCGCAGGACGAGAATGCGGTCTCCCCGTGTCGCCCAGACGAAGCCGATGTTCTTCACGATCAGCCGAGTGTCGTACCCGCTGCCAAGGAACCCGAGCGTCTTCGCCCGCTGGAGGGCTGGCCTCGAACGCGTGCTGTCGGAGGCGTGGGAATCGTTGTGGTTGAGAGCCTGCTGGTACGTCAGGCCTCGCCCTTCAGCCTTGGCGCGGTTACGCGCCTTGACGCCGTTCGAGCCGTTCTTCACCACGGTGTAGTCCAAGCTGGGGCCCCACGCGTCCCCGACTCGGACCCGGCTTCGGGCAGAACTCTGTCGGGTACACGGAGCCCCTTGCCCGCGAGTTGGGCGGAGCCTTCCGCGCCGACTGTGCTCCGCTACGGCGTGGGGCGCAACGGTGGCGGCGGCGAGCGGCGTACGTGACTTGCCGACCGGGAGACTAGCGTCTGCCCGCATCCTGCGCCGGGCATCACCTGCTCATGGGCGTGGCGCGACTGACGTCTACGGGAACTCCGATCACGAACAGACCGTTGGAGCAGGTGAGACCCCGCAGCATCCCCCGTCTGCGGGGTCTCACCACTGTCCCACTACGGGCACCGTGTCGAATGATCCCGCTGCGAAGGACAGGACGCGGAACTCAACTTCCCCGCGGTCGGCAACAGGAGCGGTCAGCACGATCGGCTCGTTGGCCGGCACGAACCCGTACAGGTCCTCCTGCTCGACCAGGATCAGGTCGAGTCCGAACACCGGGTCTCGGAGTGCCGCGGCGAGCTCGGCGAGGCGGGGCGGCCGGTCACGGGTGTGAGCGAGGTCGAAGCACCATCGGTGCGGCATGCAGCTGAGTCCTTTCCAGCCGTCTGCCGCATGGCAAGCAGCGACCGTGTGCAGGAGCGCGATGCGGCGCAGGAGGCCGCTGGCAAGCCACGTCTGCCGCTGCCAGCGTTTGGCGTACTCGCTGGAGCCTTCGTAGTACTCGGAGTCCCAGCGCATCTCACGTGGGGTCCAGGCTGTGGGGCTGTCGCGCCAGGCCAGGACATCAGTCGTGTCAGCCTCGGAAAGGAGTTCGGCTTCGGCGAACTTCCACCAGCGGGCTGGGAGGCCTGTCAGTCGGACCGAAGCGAGGCTCCCGACCTGGCGCAGTTCGATGGCGTGGTTGTGGCGCCGGTGGACGCGAAGGCCCGGAACTCCGTGCACGTCCCCAACGGGTGTCTCCCACCGCGGCAAGATGTAGCGGAGGAGCTGCAGGGCGGTGGTTTCACCGTCAACTCGTAGGTGGAGCGCGTCGGCCAGTGGGCGCACCGCTTGGATGCCCAAGGGATGGCTGGTGATCTCTCCCCTGGCGTCCAGGATCTGCTCGAAGAACCGTGCCTCAAGGTTGAGTTGCGCCCGCGCCGGGGCGGGGATAGGCGGGCTGCCGGCTGGCTGAGCTTCGATGGCCTGCTGCGCTTGCAGATAGCTCTCGCCTGTGTACAGGGCGCGGGTCATAGCCAGGCAGCGGACTTTGGTGCGCATTGCGGTGCCTTCTGCCGTGCCGCCGACCTCGGTACGGCTCTGGAAGACGCCGATGGTGCGTTGCCGTGGAGTGCTGCAGGGGAGGTAGCCGAGCTACTTCTCCCCGCTCTTGGCGCCCCGGAGGGTCGGAGGGCACCGCGGGGGCGGCCTCCCGTGGGGCCGCAATGCCCGGCACCGTATCCAGTGTTCCCGGCGCGGCGGTAGCCGCCACGCCGGGATCCATGCGCTGCGAATTCAGGTCGTCCAGGCAGCCTGGTGAGGGTCCGGCAACGACTCGGCCAGGGTGAGGCCTCCGGCGGTAGCGATCGCGCGTGCCGCATGCCGAAGGTCGGTTGCCGTGTCCGAGTCGGGGCTGTCCAGGACGGTGATGGGGCGTTCCTCGCGGTTGGGCACCATGAGGTTCTCTCTCGGGACTGTGGCCAGTACGGGCAGACCGCAGGCGGCGAGCCGCCGATGAACCGCTTGCTCGAATTTCGGCGTCGCGCTGCCCGGCTCATGCCAAGTGCTGTGCACTGCGACGATTCCCAGGAGCGGCAGGTCTGCCCGCAGGAAGGCCAGGTGACGGTCGCGGAGCAGGGTGGCGCTCTGGCTCGCGGTGAGCGGGCGCTGGATCTGGTGCTGTCGTCCCTCAGCGAACTGGACGTGATGCTCGACTGCGGGAACTGCGGCGTCGTACATGAGGGCGACGAGACCGTCGATCGGCGGGCACGGGTAGTGCGGAACATAGTCGGGCGGCAGATCGATCGACTCCGGGTTGAGCAGGATGATGGAGTCGACTTGGGACCGAAAGTGGTCGATGACGCCTCGCACCGCTGCGTGGTCTCGGTCGGACTCGGTGACTACGGTCAGCTCCGTCAATCGGCCCGCGACGGCCTCTGGACGCAGCTTTCCCCATGTCGTGTGCTCGGGCTCACGTAGATCCACTTCCGGCTGCCGCTTGCGGCGCCGGCTGTTGAGGAACTGAACAAGTCGTAGGTCAGGGCGTCGTTGCTGGAGCAGGAGAACTCTCAAGCCGTCCATGGCCCAGGCTGCAGCCATGTTCCGGATGAAGTCCCCCGTGTCCTGGTGGTACTCCCGCCCCTTCTCCGCGAAGGCCAGCACGGGCGCTGCTGCGCTGCGGAGAGCAGCTGCACTGTGGTTGCCGTTGGAGCCGATCCTGCGGGCGACCGAGTACGACGTGCCATGAAGTTGGGCCAGCCGGCGGGTGCCTTGCTTGCGATCACGAGCGACGGTCATGTTGAAGTCCTCCGGGCCAGGCCCCACGCGCAGGGCCCGTCGGATGGCTCAACAGGCTGGGGAACGAGGCGCGATTCACTCGGAACCTTGGCCGCAGTTGCTGGCACGGCGTGGGCGGGCAGCACGGCTCGGGCAGGCACCGCTGCCCTCTCGGCACAGTAGACCCCGCCCAGATCGCGACAGTGGAACCAGGCCGATGGTCACCCAGATGAGGGAGGCGGGGCGGTTGATCGGGCCGTCACTGGCTGCACGGACAGGCCTGAGCCACAGGATGGCTCCGACGCGTTCGAGCGGACGTACTCCTCGTGAAGCGCGACAGGACATGGCCCAGACGCACTCGTCTGATCACCTAGGCTCGATCATGGGCGCGGGGCTGGAGCCCCGTGTCCACTGCCGCACCTCGCATACCTGCCTCGCTCGCGGACCTCGCCGTCCCCGTTGCCGAACTCTCCCCGTACCACCGCAATCCACGGAACGGTGATCTCGATTCCATCGCGGAGTCGCTGTCCGTCAACGGCCAGTACCGGCCGATCGTCGTCAACCGCGGTTCTCTGACGGGCCGCCCGAACGAGATCCTCGCAGGCAATCACACGTTCAAGGCAGCCAAGCGACTCGGGTGGACCGACATCGCGGTTACCTTCCTCGATGTCGATGACGACGCAGCAGCGAAGATCGTCATCGTCGACAACCGCACATCGGACCTGGCTGGGTATGACACCGCGCTCTTGGCGGACATCCTCACCGGACTCCCGAACCTGCAGGGCACGGGTTACGACCAGGAGCAGCTGGACGAGCTGCTGGATGAGACGGCGCTTCCGGCGCCGATCGAGCTGCCGACCGATGGTGCAGACACCGGGGCGGCGGCGACGGTCGACTATCTGCAGTGGGGATACATGCAGTGGTCCTCGACACGCGTACGCATCACGCAAGCCGAGGTCGAATTGCTGGACTCGCTGTACAGGCAGTTCGTCGACGGGCACGACTCCGATCTGGGTTTCGGCTGGCACGTCCTCAACGAGGAACACCGCGCCGAAGAGGGTGCCGTCGCGTGACCTCTCTCGACGTACGGTTCGACCCCGCCTACCCGCTGGAGAAGCTACGGCCCGCGGACTACAACCCTCGGCGTCTGTCTCCCGAGTCGTTCGTCCGCCTGCAAGGGTCGCTGCGCCGGCACGGCGTCGTGAAGCCCGTGATCCTCAACGCGGACGGCACGCTGGTCGCAGGCCACCAGAGGACCAAGGGTCTTAAAGCAATCGGGCAGACGACAACGGCAGCGATGATCCTGCCGCAGAAGGTCCGGCTTCAGGACGAGATCAAGTTCAACCTCCTGCACAACCGCGTCGAGACCGAATCGTCCGTGGTGTACGCGGAGCCCGGGCCGATCGGCCAGTGGTGCTGGATCCCCTGGCAGACCATCGAGGTGGAGGAGTCGAAGAACCTCCCCTTCCAACAGGCGATCGGGTTCATGACCGCCGCCCATGGCCCGTGGGGCTCCGTCGTCATCGATGACCAGGGCCGCATTGTCCTGAACGCCGAGTACGCGGCCGTCGCCAAGGCCCAACGCTTCGACATCCTTGCCTGGACCTGCGCCTCCTTCGACGCCGGCCAACTCGTCGAGGACCTCACCGGCGAGTACGGCGTCTACGACTGGACCGGCCTTGAGGAGCAGGCCCCGGTGTGGAACCAGCACATTGTCCAGCCCAACAGGCTTAGGGAGCACTCCTCGAAGGCGAAGGCCGACAAGGTCCGCTACAAGTCTGAAGTGTGGGAGCGTCTGGTCTTGCCATGGCTGACCACCTCGCACCGGGTGGTGGACTTCGGAGCCGGACACGGAGACTACGCCCGCCACCTGCGCGCCAAGGGCTACAAGATCCAGGACTACGAGCCGTACCGGACCCTGAAGGGCAAGTACGCCGTCGACATCCGCACCATCGTCGGCCAGATCCGCGGCATCGAGCGCGAGCTGAAGGAGAACGGGCTGTACGAGGTGGTGGTCCTCGACTCCGTCATCAACGCCACCACCAGCCTCGACTACCAGCACTGGGTCCTCGTCACCGTGAACGCTCTGTGCGCCGCCGACGGGCAGGTATGCATCGGCACACGGAACCTGGAGCGGGAGCTGGCGTACGAGAACTCCGAGCATTCCATCAGCCGCGACTCCACCCGCCTCTCGTTCCTCGACAGCGAGAACGTAGACATGCGGTTCGTGCGCGGCAAGTGGCAGCGCATCCGCTACCACACGCCGGAGTCTCTCCTTGGTCTGCTGTCCCGCTACTTCGAGGAGGTGGCGATCAGCGACACCACCAGAGCCACGGTCAAGGCCGTCTGCAAGCGCCCCCGAGTCCTGCCGATCGAGGAATACGAAAGGGCATTGTCGGAGGAATTCAATATGCCATACCCTAACGAATTTAAGCACGGCAAGCACGAGGGCATTTCGTCAATTCTGGTAAAATTGATCAAGGATAGGAATTCCACTCTGGAGGGGTAGAACAATGAATTCGGGGGCGGACTCAGACAGGGTCCGCGTAGACATTGAAGCCCGTGACAGGTACCGCATCATGTGGCTGGCCGGCATCCGTGAACTTGACCTGACCCAGCACTGCTTGAAGACGTTCGGCGACTGCGACCGGCCACACATCAACACCCATCAGCCCCGGCAGACCCTGCACCTGCCCGCGGCGAATCCGCCAGTCGCCTGGTACCTGTGCGCACTGCCGATCCCCTGGGACTGGTCCCGCAACGCTCACCTTGCGTTCGAGTACGCGCCGGGCCAGACCTGGCAGGGTGATGCCCTCGTGCGCGGCCTGGGCGTGCATCTGACCAATGCCCGCCCCATTCTCGGCTGGGGTGAGCACACGGTTCCCCTCGATGCACCGATGCGGCGGTCGAAGCTCCATCGCACCTGCCGGAACTGGCAGTTCGGATGGTGGCTGCGGCTAAACCGCGATGTCCCAGACTCACCAACTCCGCCAGCGGACGACGCCGACGAGAATGGACCAGAGCAGCTGACGCTCGCATGACCCACTAATCGAATGCGGGGCCACCAGAAAGACCGGCGGCCCCGCAGCGGTCCGACCACCCGCGCCGACGCCTCGGCCCCTGCCTCAGACAGCCCTCTTATCCAGGCACGGCAAGCCGGCCGGGCGGGTGGACTTCTACGCGATCTCACTGCACCATCGGGAATCCTCCTGTTAACCGCCCCTACACCGGTGCCGCCGTGAGATCCACGACGGAACTTTCCGCCCAGAGGTGCTCAGCCTGTTGGCGGTAGCACTCGAACCACGCGCCGTCTGCCAGCGTCAAAGCAAAGATCGGGCGTGATTCGCCTGACTGCCGGAATGCGTACAGCTGGATGCACAGCAGCGCGTTGGGCTTCGAGGCGTCAACGAAGTTCATGCCGAACTTGAGAGCTGAGGTCGTGGTCCGTACCTCCAGTCGCCCGCTGGTGTCCGCTTGGAGTCTGGCCAGCAGGCGCAGGGACTGTCGGATTTCTCCGCGGATCTCGTCAGGGCGTGGGCGCGTGGGCTTGTTCTGCGTGCTCACCGCCGCATCGTCGGCCTCGGGGTCGGTGAGGAGGATGCGGAGCTTCGCGCCCCGCTGCAGGTTCTGCTCGAACTCCTGGTACGAGGTCTCCAAGGCCCTGCTCAGGCTGACGCCGATGATGTACACGTCGGAGGACGTCTCACGGCGGGTTTCGAGATCTCCTGGGAAGTCCGTCCGGAATCTCACCCCCGCATCGCGACCACCCCGGGCCATCTCGTCCACAGCGGACCGTGTCGCGAGTGTGCTGAACGCGAGCACTGCAAGCACTGCCAGGATGGCACTCATGATCTTGCTGGTGGGCGCTATATCAAAGGCGGCCAGAATGCTGGTCCCGAGAGCCACGACGACGGTGGCGTAGACATCGAGATTTCGCCTGGCCGCAAGATCCTGTCGAAGACGTTCCCAAACAGTCACACCATCCCCCTCATCCAGCATGCGGTAAGTCAACCGCCCATCTCTCAACAGGCTTTGTGACTTCGGGTGGGCAATCGAGGAGGAGTCTCGCGCGATCGCAGCGGGGGCAGCAACCAACTTCTACTTGGCACTCCCCTACCTCGGCTCGGTCGAATGCGCGAAACGAGGCTGCTGCGCTCCAGTAAGGGATCATGGACGGTAGGCGCGGGGCCCAGGGAGTTGTGTCATGGGCCGCCCCAACCGCGCTACACGGGCCGCCATCACCCAGCGCCGCGCTGACGCGATCGACCTCAAGCTCGCCGGCGTCGACTGGCTGACGATCGGCCGCAAGCTCGCGGCCGACCCAGCCATCAACTCTGATGGTGTCGCGTACCCGCAGGGGTACGGCATCGACAAGTACAAGCGCGGTCTGGAACCACCGACCGACAAGCGCCTCATCGAGCTGGCCTGTAAAGACGTCTCCAAGGCCCTCGTCGAGCGCACCACCGTGCTGGACGAGAACACCGACGAGCTGCGCCAGCTCATGGTGGAGCGCCTCGAACGCCTCTTCTTCACCGTCTACCGGGCCGCGATCCGCAACGGCGACTACCAGGCCGTCGACCGGGCGGTGCGGATCATCGAGCGCAGCAGCCGCCTCCTCGGCCTGGACCGGCCCGTCCGTACAGAGCTGTCCGGTCCAGACGGTGGGGCGGTACAGGTCGAGACCGCAGGCCTGGATGAGCTGGAGCGGCTGATCAGCCTCGCCGGAGGCGATGCGGGCGAGGGTGGCCAGGGCTGACGAGGCCGCGGTTCTCCAGCTGTACCGGTCGCTTCCCCCGCAACGCCGCCGTGAGATAGCCGCAGCCTCCACCCCCGAACTCCGCGGGCGACTTGTACGCATCGAGCGCGAGCTGGCGATGGACCGTTCGCCCGGCGCGATGGCGTCCGTCCTCACTGACGGGCGGGAGATGCAGGCCCCGCACCTGGCGAAGATCGATGCGGCATTCGAGCAGGTCGCTGCCGGGAAGCCGACGAAGCTGCTGCTGACCATGCCGCCCCGGCACGGCAAGAGCCGCCGTGCTGCCCGCTGGGCGCCGCTCTGGTACCTCCGGCGTCGCCCAGAGCACCGGGTAATGATCGCCTCCTACTCCTCCGACCTCGCCGATGACCACGGCCGGTGGATCAGGGACGCGATCCTCAACTACGGCCCCCAGATCGGCATCAACCTGCGCACCGGCTCGTCCGCCGCGAACCGTTTCGACCTGGCCGGCACTGAGGGCGGCGCCGTCATGGCCGGTGTCGGCGGCGGCCTCACCGGCAAGGGCGCGCACCTGGCCGTGGTGGACGACCCAATCAAGGACGCCGCAGAGGCCTCCTCGCCGACCATGCGCAAGCGGCTGTGGGAGTGGTGGCAGGCGGTCCTGCTGACCCGCATCGAGCCCGGCGGCTCCGTCATCCTCATCCAGACCCGCTGGGATGAGGATGACCTCGCTGGCCGAGTCCTGGCAGACGAAGGCGACCGCTGGACGGTCATCGACCTCCCCGCCCTCGCCCTCTCCGAGGATGACGCTCTGGGCCGTCCTGTCGGCACCGCCCTGTGGCCGGAGCGGTACGACACGGACGCGCTCGCCGAGATCCGCCGCTCCGTGGGCGAGCGTGTCTGGTGGAGCCTCTACATGCAGCAGCCCCGCCCGCAGGACGGTGGCGTGTGGCAGTGGCCGTGGATCACCAACAACCGCATCAGTGCAGCCCAGTTCCGCGGCGTCGACCTCGCGCGGGTCGTCGTGGCCGTCGACCCCGCGGGTGGGGAGTCTGCCGTCGGCGACGAGACCGGCATCGTGGCCGCAGCCAGTGACCGAGAGGGGCACTTGTACGTCCTGGACGACCGCTCTGGTAATCGCGGCGCCGACTCCTGGGGCCGGGAGACGTGTTTGCTCGCCATCGAGCTGCGGGCTGACGCGATCGTCGTCGAGTCGAACTACGGCGGGGACATGAGCCGTCAAGTCCTGCACCAGGCGTGGCAGGAACTGGAGCGGGAGCAACGCACCGAGAACATGCTCATGCCCGCCGTCTTGCCCGTCACAGCCAAGCACGGAAAACGCTTGAGGGCTGAGCCGATAGCCCAGCTCTACGAGCAGGGACGCGTCCACCACGTAGGCGAGTGGCCACCGTTGGAGCAGCAGATGGTGACGTGGGTCGCCGGCATGGACTCACCGGACCGTATGGACGCGGCTGTACATGCCCTGACGCAGCTCGCCGCTCCGGGCGCCACCACCACGACAGAGTCCTATGCCGACGGTCGCCTGCATGGGCGGCGATAGCCCCGCAGGGCAACGCCTTTACCTACTCGACAGCAGTGTTGGGCTGATGAGTCGGTGCCCTGCCCAGGGGTCGTGCTGCCGACAGACGACCATGAGATTCGTAGGTGTCAACGCTCCTTTGAGATTGCGAGGAGCAACGAACAATTCGTTGGTGGTCAGACGTGCGCTACATCCCTCGGGTGCCTCGCACCGCGCGCGCGTTGCGACTATGCGCAGCATCCAGAGTGGTTGGGGTACTGAAGTAAGACCGAGAGACGGGTGATCTATGACGCCCGCCGACCAAGCCTTGGCGTCGTACACACTCCACAGGCTGCTCTTGACAATGTTGCACCAGCCGCAGGCCAGTTTGAGATTATGGACATCTGTTGCGCCGCCTTCAGCGACAGGGATTACGTGATCGAGTTCCACACCCAAGTGCCTCGGCTTCACCCCTCTCGGACGAGTGAAGTCGACCAGGCTGTGAGGCTTAAAAGGAGCATTGGATCGACCAAGAAAGCGGTCCTTCGCGTGCGCCGAGAACCGGTAGCCACACAGATAACAACGCTGCATAGGCTCATCTCTGAACCAGACAGCATTCTTAAGCGCACGATCAATGCTGGGCCTACCTGCCGTCCGCCTAGCTTCGACTTCTCGCCACGCAAACATTGCAAGCTGGCGCGAGGTCGCCATAATTTCATCCAGCGGCGCACTAGGGTCGAGCTCGCGCAGGCACGTGGAAATCTCTTTAAGAAGGTGCCCTATATTGTCACTATTACGCGCATACCTTCCGAGATCGACGATTCCTTCAATGAACCAGCGCCCCACAGTCATTGAGTAGTCGGCTCGGAGAATCCACTCATTCTTACCCAGCAAACCCTCCGGAGTGCTTAGGTGGGAAACTTTCCGGACCCCATCTTCTGACCACCGATCCGGCAGCGCCTCAGCGAGCACGCTGTAGAAGTTTTTAATCCCGCGAGTGTCCATATCGCGTTAGGGCTTAAACTTCTTGGGCATGGCGCTCGACGGGACTTTTCGATATTCATGCCAGTTCTGCGACCATAGATGCTTCACTACCAGCTGATCCTTCTTTGCTCCTTCCAGTTTCCAATCCCTGTTGAAGTACGATGCGTTCACCCGCCCACCCATCAACCACTTGTCGAGCGACGCTTCAAAGTCTTCAAAACTCGCGAGCGGTTCACCCTTGGTGTAGATGAAGTCGAAGTAGTCGCATGCCAGAATGGTCAGGGAAATCTTGTTGAACAAATTGCTCTCGGACGTACTACCCCATCCGTTGAGCGTATCAACGTCGCCAGGATCGCCGAAGTAGTCGCGGATCTTGGAATAGAACCGAATGAACACTTCACGCCATGGGCCGTCAGGACGCGACCAGTCTTCAAGTCGTTCCGATTCCGAGTCCCCAGACACCAGGCCGCATTCAGGGAAGTAGGAATCTCTCCACGCCTTCGCGTAGTCGACCTTTGCGTGGTAAGGCCGGCCTCCCTGCAACTTACGGAAAATCGACACAAGCCCCTGGAGGACACTCCACTTGAGCAGGTCGGGACGATCGCCGCCCATGCCAGTCTGAACCAAGTTCCGGAACGGACTCTCTTCAGCTCGCGTGAGGTAGGCGACAGCTTGAGAGTCCTCGAGCTCGATGCCCGCACCTTGAAGACGCTTGGCTACCTGTTGAAGCTCATCACGACTGAGACTGGTCGAAACAATGGTTCCGAGTAGCGCCTTCCCCATGGGAATCGCCTTCTGATTTACAACAACAAATTGAAACACATGCTCGCTCGGACTCTCATCCATGAGAAGTGAAACCGGCAGCTTCCGCGACAAGTCGCGAATTACCTTCCGCTCCGCCTCGGCTGGATCCAAGCCACCCTCGACTGCGTCGAGAATATTACTCTTTCCCTGGGAAGTTTTCGCCAAGGAACGTGCCGACAGGACGGCCCCTCGCAGCCTGTGTTGCCCGTCGACAAGCACCACTGGCTTCAGGTATCCCAGCAGGGCGCTCTTCGTGAATCCCTGCACAGCATCGATATCTTCGATGCCCAGATGCTCCAATACCTTAATTCTTCCCTTGAGCTCGGTATAGAATTCTACAATCCGAGTCTCTTCCGCAAGCAATACTGTGGCGGCGTCGCCCTCATCGCCACCATTATATTCGCTTGCTGCATCTCCGTTTAGATCTTCACTCTCATCAGCATTCTCCGAATCAACGCGCTGACTCTCCAGTTCGAGGAGTCGGGTCACCCGAGCCTGATCTACAACGCTATCGTTAAGCGAGTCAACGCGCTCTTCGAGGCGGACAACAAGCCGCTTTAGGAGCTTGAGCATGGATACCTTCGAGTAGTCCTCGTAGGTGATTTTCAATTCGCCAAACGGAGAGTCCGGTTCGAGCGCCTCGAACACAATCTTCTCTGGGTCTTGGAGGGCAGCAAGGAGCGGATTTTGCGTAACGTTATGCCTATCACCGAAGAACCTGGTCAGTTCACGAATCCGACGCGGATCTTCCTCGCGCTGGAATCCTGAAGTCTCTTCATCGCCGAGCCTCCGCCGCTGTGGAACTCCCACCCATTCTTCGATATCCAAAGCTGGGGCGGCGAACAGCACCAACGGCTTACTCTCAGCGGTCTGTAGTGTACGAAACGCCTGATAGGTGTGCGTTATCTCGTTCACCTGTTCCCCCAACCCATGCTCGGACCATGATCTAAACAGGTCCCGATGCTAGCAGTTTCATGCCTGTTCGTTTTTACTTCGAACCATCCATATGGCCGCTAATGCGCCCCTGTCGCTGCGGTATCCGTCGCGCTTGACACATCCACCCGGCACCCGCCGGATGGCTTCACAGACCAAGCTGCGTGAGCCACCTGAGCACCAGTGTGGCTTGGGTTGAGCTGAGCCCCGCAGGCGGATCATCAAGGACTCGCTGCCTTCTCGCGCGGTCGTCGGCAAGGTCTACGACGAGCGCCCGCACCTCGGCCGCCCCTGCGATCCGGGCCAAGAAGGCTTCACGCAGCAGTCGCGGATCTCTGTCGTCGACGAAGCGGCGTCCGAGGAAGGTGAGTGTGACGTGACTGCTCTCGACCTCGGCCAGGCCCAGGGAGAGGAGGACCCGCATCCGGCGTCGCGCTTCGTCCGCCCTTGAGATGCCTGGGAAGTGCTGTTGGAACGCTTCAATGTATTCGTCTAGCGTCGGCTGCTCTTCCGCTAGCTGAGCCATGATCGCCAGCGTGGACAGGTAGTCGGCGTTTCGGCCCCCTGGCAGCTGGGCCAAGAAGTACATCTGGCTCCCTTGCCGAACTCCAGACGAGACCTGGTCACCTTCAGTCGTGGCAGTAGCCGTAGCCGCAGGTGAACCACCAGTCAGGCGTTGCTCGTCTAGGGAGAAGAACGCAACTCGAGCAGTCTGGACCCCAAGACCGTGTTCGACCATCAAGTCTGCGAGCATTTGTCCATCAATGAGATGGACTGGGCTACCGTCCTGGCGGGCTGCATCTTCAAGCGCAGGTCTCGAAAAGCCGCTTGTCGTGACTATGACGCCCTGCTGAGTGGATTTGAGGGAGCCACGCAGTTGTTGCACTTCCGGCCGCCCCACAGGCTTCCGCCACCGCTTCACCTGCAACGCAGTAGGGACACGCGTCACGCCGCGGGCAGACAAGATGGCGTGTACGTCGACGCCCCCGTCGTTCGATCGCTTGGTGACACGGACCTCTTCATAGCCAATCGCGATGAGGAGCTGCGCCACGATGTGCTCGAACACAATCGGGTCGCACTCCCTGAGCTGCTCAAGGAGATCCAGCTTGACCCTCTCGTTCCACTCCTCTACCGCGGCTTCTGCCGGGTTGCCCGGTGGGCGAAGGCGCACCGATTCCCCGTCAGTGATGCCGAAACGAGGGCGCTTGCCGCGCGCTGCGCGCCTAAGCTCGTCTTCTCGGAGAGCCTGCACCAACTGATGCTCAGCCGCCAGGGTCGTGGCGGAGGTGTCTCTCTCCGGGCCGAGCGCCGTGATGAGCTCCTTCACCGAGAGCGGACCCAACTGGCGTTTCCTCAACACATGTTCAACGCGATCGGCAAGTGTTTCGCTGAACTGTGCCGGCTCGGCCATTCTGTCTCTCCCCGGAACTGAGATGGCTGGCCGAGTGCACAGACGCGGAGGACCGCGTACTCGACGCCAAAGGATGATTTTCACCTCACGAGACTCGGACGTCACCGTGAGGTTGTATGTCAGGTCCGCCGGTGTACGGACCTACGGACTTGGCCGCAGCTGCACGCAGAGCATGGCCGAACCTCGCCAACGTGCAGCTTGGGCCTGGCTCTCGGCTGTCCTCCGGCTATTCCGCTTCTCGGCCCGCGTCATCCAGGTCGAGCTCCCCCTGCTTACTGCGGCGGATCGGCTCGCTCAGCCAGGCGTCGAAGTCGTCGTCCGACACCTCGAACCAGTCCTTGAGTGCCTTCTTGAGGGCGGCATTCGCTTGCTTCTCGGCGACAGGCCGGAGTTCGGTCTCCTGCGCGGTGGGCTGGTTCGTCTTGAGGGCCTTGAGTTGCTGCTTGATGCACAGGTCCAGGTACATCCGCCGGGCTTCGCCGAGCTTGATGTCGAACTCTTCGCGGTCCGGCAACCACTGGGCCACATGGGGCCATGCGGTGGGGACCGCCAGTGCCTGCATCCAGAAGTAGCGGAAGTAGACGGCTTGGGCAGACTCCATGTTCCCGATCTGGTTGATCGGGTTTGTGATGCCAGTCTTGTTGAAGGCGACCTTTCGGTCACGAGTTCGGCCGTGCTCGATCTGGAAGAAGGCGTTCCATGCATCGACAAGAGCTTCCGCGAAGGCCGGGAGGTCTTTGAGTTCGACGCCGCCGGGCTGCGTCTTTCGCACTTCCCAGAGCGAGCCCATGGTCATGGCGAGGCCGAGCTGGCAGGCGTGGGTGTTGAGGACGCTGTAGGCATCCTTGCAACGCTTGACGCGCTCGGGACGGGTCGATCGCAGGTACTCCTGCGCACGGTACTGGTCGAAGTCCTCCTCTTTGCCTTTGAGCGCCTCCCAGGCGCGGATCACATCCGACTTGGGCAGCCGGCGATCTGCGTTGTCCCTGTGTTCCATGTAGTGGTCGTAGCTGTCACGCAGGGTCCAGAACACACCCACCCCACCGAAGAGAGCGTCGTGGGCCAGAGCCGCGAACGTGTCGGCGACGTGCCAGTCGTCCTTGAGCTTGGTCAGCGCACTGGCGTGTGCCGCGTACGGAGCGGTCCTCGACAGCAGTGTCAGGATCGCCCGGCCCCATGTCTCCTGGAACCTGGCGCTGATCGTCTCCATCTTGCCGAGAGGGAACTGCTTGTCTCCGAGAGAGTCCCGATCAAATGGGATGCCCCCGTCCTCGAAGTATTTCTCCAGAAGGGTGTCTACCTCGAGCTGACCGCGCATGAAGTCATCACGCTGATGCTCGCTCTCCTTGCCGGAGATCCCCTGGGCGACGTTGGTGAGGTACTTCGACGGTCCGAAAATGCAGCGGTTCACAGCCATCTTGAGCAGGTTGATGTTCGTGAGCACCGACCACCGTGCCGGGCGGTGGCTGTTGACCTCCGGGTTGTCGTACTCCACCGCGTACAGCGGAACGTAGGAGGCATCGTTCCGGCTTCGCAGCTCACTGAGCATGCTTCGCGTGAGGACGTTGGAGAGTTCAGCGTCCGACAGCAGGATGATGCGGGACTCGCTCGGCGGGCGTGCCTCCTTGTTCACATCGACGAACAGCTTCCGGGCGGCTTCGTGGGGCCGGGATCCGTCCCCGGTCTGGTCCGGGAACCAGCACACCGTGACCGGTACTTCGACTTTCGACAGGTCAGGTTCGCCGGCCCCGTGCTGCTCAAGAACACGCCGTACCTGATGTTCGTAAAAGGAGCGGTACTTGACCGCGGAGGTGTCTTGCCATGAGTTGGTCAGAGTCCGCTCGATGGCAAGAAGTGCCATCGCACGGTGCTGGCCATCAAGAACAACCAGGCTTGACTCGGCACGGTTCCACCACAGCTTGCCCACATTGGCCCCGTGCGGCTGTCCGTCAGAGCCGAGGAGACGGTGGACCTGGAACGCAGTTCCCGCACGCTGCTCCTGCCAGTTGGCTTCATCGGCGCTTATGGACGTCACCTCCCCCAGCTTGGGAAACGCCGTGGGGCGCTTGTTGTGGAAGGGGAGCACTACAGCCACGATCGGCGGGAAGAACGCTGGACCTGTGGTCTGGGGTTTGAGCAGATATGGGATCAGGTTGACGGCTACGCGGTGGTCGTCGAGGTCGCGTTGGAGGAGCTGGTTGAAGTCGAGGTCGCCTGCATCCATGACCTCGCGGACGGGAGCCAGGTTCTTGGTGAGTTGCCGCTCGGGCGTGTTGGCATCACCACCAAGTCGAGCCTTCGTCATGATGTAGTCGACCCTCCCCGCCGGAGTATCGAAGCTCCCCCACGTGCCCTGCACGTAGTCGCGGAACGTCAGTCCATTGCCCGAGCCAAACATCCTTCACTGCCTTCCCACGCTGCTTCGGTTACGACGCCAGCGCCCGTTGCCCCGGCTCACGATGCGTTGCTTGCTGAGTCTTCTCACGACATCCTGCAGGTCACAGTGCGGCCGCGGGGCCTGATGCAGGAAACGAAACGATCTCGCCCACAGATCGCGCCACTGCGGACGCTGCTGGGGTGGTGACGGACGGCTCCAGCCGTCCGTCACCACAGAGTCACTGGTCCTTAAGTTCTTCCTTGAGCATCGCCTCGGTGAACATCCCCCAGTGGGTACGCAGTTGGCTGTAGTCCTCTTCGGGGTTCTGGGACATGGATTCCGCACGTGCATAGCCCATGAAGAGCAGGTCAATTGCTGCCTCGGCCCGGCGGGCGAGATCGAGCATGTCCTCTGGGGTCATCCCGTCTGTACCTTGGTCAGCGAGCTTCTTCAGGGGGACGTAGACCTCTTTGAAGAACGTGTGCCGAAGGTTGAACTTGACTAGCGCCTTGCCGTTGAGGTGTTGGACTACGATGAACTCTTTGCCGGGCCAACTGGCGTCGAAGAGAGTGATGGGCTTCGTCCGGATCTGTTCGCGGAGCGCATCGACCTTCGCAACATCGACCTCAGGGTCAAGCCCCATGTCCTCTGCGGCATCCAGGACGATCTGCTCCTCCTGCTCCGCAGTGACTGCGCGGCCGGCAAGCCCATGAGGAAGGCTGGGATTCGCCCTCGCCGCAGTAGCCATGCTTGCGTCGTGAGGGCCGCTCTCGAGCCGCTTGCGTGTGTCTACGTCAGTCCAGTGCTCGTGGATCTGCTTGCGGGCTACGCGCACGGGCCGCCGAAGCCAGTCCTTCAGCTGGTTCCGAAGCTTCGTCACCGGCTCGGCTCCGCGCTTGACGTTGCGAACCTGGAAGTACTCGTCCAGCTCCGCAGGGAACGTCACCTCAATAGCGACATAGCGGATGGCTTTATCGTTCCGTGTCGCTTCAAGGAGCCGCGGGATGCTGTCGTAGAAGATCTCGCGACCGTTTCGCAGGATGCTGATCTTGCCTGCGTTCTCGGCGTTGATCTGGAAGTCCCGGATGTCGTCGCCCCGGTGGTCTACCGCACCGCCGGCCCCGGCCCAGGGGCGGAATTCCACGGGCACCAGGGCGACTGTTACGTGAACCTTGTGGCCGTCGATCTCGATGTCTTCGTCCTCGATGATCGTGCCTCGAGGGTCAAGTTTCTGTGACTTGTACTTGCTGATGATGCGGGGGTTGTCTCGCAGGAAGAGGGGGTCGTGGAGTGTGACTTCCTTGCCTTCGAGTTCGATGGTGCGCCCCGTGTCGATGTAGGTCCGGAACGCGCGTGCGATGAACTTGCGAAGGTCAGCGATCTTCTCTTCCAGGGACGTTCCGTACGTGCCGCCGGTGGAGAGTCGGTCGATCTTGCTGAAGATCACAACCGTGCCGGATGCGAGTGGGCGGTTGTCCCTGCCGACCATCTGCTTGGCTGCCTCTTCGGGCCAGCTCTGCACCTCGTCAGTGCTGATGTACTGCTGCTTGCCCTCGCGGACTTCTTCAAGGTCGACGTAGCTGTGGTGGATCGTGGGGCTGTTGGCGCGCTTGCTGTAGATGTCGATGCGCTCGCCCAAGCTGAGGCCGGCGAGCTTCAGCCCCATGCCGAAGCGTCCAAGGCCATCACGTTCGTTGTAGCGGGCGCTGTAGCCGATGGACAGCACGTTGTGCATGATCGCTGGATCAATGCCGACGCCGTTGTCGGAGATGATGAACTTCTCGATGCTCTTCTTGCGAGCGCCGTACACCGGGAGGACTCGCATCAGAGTGGCTTCCGCCTGGATTGAGTTGTCCAGGGGCTCGCCGATAGCGGCTGTGAGGTCAAAGCCAGCATCGCGCATGGATTCCAGGGCGCGGTCGACTTGGATGATGTTGCCACGCTGGTCATCTGGTGCCAAGAACAGGGGTGATGTCATCGGAGGCCCTCACTTGTACGTGTTGATGGATTGATCTGTCGTGCCTGGGGTGCAAGACGATGGCTCCGCACGGTGCGCTGTGTAGATCGGCAGTACACACAGCATGCCTTTTGGTGGGCGGGGCGGTCCGGGTGTATGCGATTGGTGATCTCGGGTGCCAGCGTGTGGAACAGGGCGCATTCCACCTCGAAGGCATTGAGAGGGCTGTGGTGGACGTCGTAGGTGAAGTACGCGCCGCGCCGGTTTGTACAGTGCCGGAGGAGTCGTCGCCTGAGGTCCGTGTCGCTGCGGCCTATGTAGCTCGGGACGCCATCCGCCGTGTAGAGCACATACGTTCCGATGTGCTGCGGAGGAATGAGTGCGCGCACAAGCCATGGGCGCAGACCGATGAGTCTCGGATTCATGCAGCCAGCACCGACGTCTTCCAGAGCTGGCGGGCTGCTCTCCGGGCGCGGCTGATTCGTTCTCGTACCCGGGCTACAGGTAGGCCCTCACGCTGCGCGAGGGTCGTGGCATCCTCGCCACGTGCAAGCGCCTGGAGCAGGGCTCGCTGCTCCAGGGAGATTCCGGGCTCGCTGCACAGCCATTCGTTGATCTCGACCAGCGGATAGTCCCGGTCGCTCACGCCCTGCTCGGCGTGCTCTGCGCAGAGGGAGACGAGAGGAATGATGCTTTTGCGGCGCTCGATTACCTCGTATGCGTGTCCCATGGCTGATCGGACGCGGTACTCCGCCGGCGTCGACTCATCAGTGGGGTTGCGCAGAAGCTCGTCGAGGGCTCGGTCGATCCTGTCGAGTTGATAGGTGTCGAAGGTGGTGAGCGCGCTCTGTTGCAGCGCGACAATAGCCCCCTCGACGGGGTGGCTAATCATGATCGCTCCAGAGTGTCTGGTGGCGAACCCCATACGGTGGCTCGCGTCCGTGTGTTGAAGCGTTGCTCATTTAGTTGTCCTGCGAGAGTACTAGACGCCACTGACAGGCGTTGATGAAACCGCCGAATCTGTCAGGTGCCTGGCTGCCCCTCACTTAGATAGGTCGGCCAACAGCGCCTGTTGTTGCAGGCGTTGCTGGGAAAATCTGCCAACCACGCTCAGCGGTGGCCACTCCCAGGCCAGTATGCAGAAGCCCGCCCCACCTGTAGGTGGGGCGGGCCAACCATCAACCATCCATCAGGTGCTATCCCGTGGCGGTGGAGACGAGCTGTTCGACGGACCGAAGGTCGGGGCGACCGTGCAAGTAGCCGATACCGCGGTGCAGATGCACCGTCAGCGTCCGCGCAATGGCCTCGTCTGAGAGCTCCTCACCGTCCATGAGGCACCGTTGCTTGAGCAAGGCGAGGTAGATGTCTCCGTACGGACTGGTGAACGTCTTCCAGGACATCTCGACGTTGGAGTCGGTCACGACCTCCTTCACCAGGGGCGTGGACGAGTCTCGGAGCGACAGCGCCAGGGCCCACCTGCACAGCTCATTCCACTGGGTCAAACCGGTGTTGCGCTTCAACCAGATGAGTTGATCCTTCGCCGTCTGCGAGAGGCGAACTGTCTCAAGCGACATGCGGAGCTCCTGCGGTCCACCAGTACCCGGCCTCGACGGTGGTGGTGAACGACGTGTCGTCGTGAACAAGGGTGTAGGTGTGCGCGAGGGACGGCTTCAGACGGCTGAGAAGGTTCTCGTCGATCTCCTCATCCGTGGACAGCAGGAGTACCTGCCGACCAGCGTTCGGGAAGTATCGGTCGACCAGATGCTGACGGTGTCGGCTGTCGAGGCGTCCCAGAGGCGTGTCGATCACACTGGGCAGCTTGTTCCCAGCAACCTTGGCCAGGCCCCAAAGCAGCGAGATGGCAAGCAGCTGCCGTTCGCCCGCGCTGAGCCGCCCAGGATCGATGGGTTCCCCCTCAGCGTCCGCAAGGGTGAGGTTGGACTTGACGGTGTCGATCCGCAGATCGTGGATGAGGCCGCTCTTACGCATCAAGGCCTTGAAACTTTGGAGGACAGCGACTTCGAGACGACTGATGTGGCGCTGCAGCAGAGCCTCGCCGAACTTTTCGAGCGTGTCTCGCGCCTTCCCAGCAAACGTGACGATTCGCTCGAGCTCCTCAATCTCAATGAGCGTCTTGACCCGCTTCTGCTGCGCTCGCTCCAGATCGGCGCCGATTCGGGTGCGTCGGCTCTTGAGCTCCTCCAACTGCTCTTCGCCACGCCTGAATTCGTCCTTCGCAACGGCGAGCGCGTCAATCGCCTCGTTGCGCTCCTCAACAAGATCCTTGATCAGCTTCTTATCCGGGACACCAGCCAGGAGACGATCGGCGTCATCGAGACGGTCGGTCGTCTCCGCAGACTCCTTGAGGAGCTCGCGAGCTCGGGATGCATCCCGAGTGAGTGCTTCATCGAGAGCCGAGAGCTGCTCAAGTGCGTCGCTCGGAAGGTCGAGGCTCTGCTTGAGTTCCGCTGCGCTCTCGCGCTTCTCACGATCCGTTGCCAGCTTCTTCTTCAAAGCTGTGCGCGCAGCAGCCGTCACCGACGCAGGAAGATGGTCGAGAAGCCACGCATCACGGTCCTCCAGGACGCCTACGACTCGCGTGGCGTCGTCAGCCTCCTTCTCCCGACCGGCCTGTTCACGGAGCCTGGCCAACTGCTGCGGGAGCATCAGAAGAGGCAACGGTCCTGCAGCAAGAGAGCGCAGGGAAGCACGCTGGGCCGCCAGGCGCTCAGCGATTGCTTTCTGATTGCTCTCGAGTTCCTTCTGACGTTCAAACAGCTTTCCACCGGCCCGCTCGAATGCCTTCTCTACCTTGTCGAGTTGCACCTGCAGCCGATCACACCGGGCCCGGACACTGCCCAAGGTTTGCGTCCGGTCCGCGATTTCCTGCCTTGCCGCTTCGTGCTCGGCTTCCTGGGCGCGGATCTGGTCGAGTACGGCCTGGTCCTCGCTGGACAGCCTCTGTCGTCGTACTAGCGCGACAAGATCAGTACGGAGCTGCTCCACCGTGCTCACTCCGAGGAGCGAGTGGACCGCGGACTCGATGACGCTGGCTGCCCGCTCAGGGTCCGCGAGAGACTCGATCTTTTCGCCGTCGAAGAAGAAGAGCGAGGCTACTTCGAGCGGAAGGATGTCTTCTACGTGGTCGGCCCAGCCCTCGCTGAGGATCCGGTCAAACTGGCCATCCACGATGACGTTCAGGAATTCCTTGAGCTGCTTGCCGCTGATGTGCCAGCTCCGGACAACCCGGTAGTGCCGCTCCTGGTCATCCACAACGACGGAAAACTCCAGGGCGATCTCCGCGCCCTCGGCCGCGTTCGCCTTGCGGTTGATGCTCTCGCGTAGGTAGGAGTCGTAGGAGCGGTTCCCACGACCGCTACACCGTGCCCGATGGCCGTAGAGCACCAATTGGATGGCATCCAGCAGGGTCGTCTTGCCGCATCCGTTGAGACCGCCGATCAGGACGATCGGCCTCCCGGGCTTGACGCTCAGGTCGAGGGACTGCTTGCCGCGGTAGGCACCAAAGTCGTGAAGTGAGATGTTATGAAGGAGCATCGGTGGCCTCTTCGTCCAGCGTCACGTAGGTCGGGGCAGATTCGCGGATCTCCTGCTTACGCTTCGCGAACTGAAGGGCGTCGTCTTCGTTTTCGTAGAATCCCTTCTTGATCGTCTTCTCCAGCTCCTTGAAGAGGCCAGAGCGCCGCGTCATGGTCCGGTGCTGCCGCTCGACTGCGAGGAGTTCACGCGTCATCGTGAAGTGGATGTCATCGCCGTCGCACACTTCCTTGAGGAGGTCGATCTCCTCGGCTCCGAGTACCAGCTGCTCGTCGAGGGGGCGTCCGGGGAACTCCTCGGTCGTCACTGCCTCGTAGATCGCCGGCAGCGTGTCCTCGACTTCATGCTTGTCGAACACCCAGATGCGGCGGATCTCGTGCAACTCTGCCTCCGAGATCAGCTCGATGCCTTGCACGCTCTCCGGTGCGGTCTGCCTCACGAGGGTCTGTGCCTCCAGGAGCTTCGTCAGCCACTTCTGACGCGCTTCTTGCGTGTACGGCCCCTGGATGACGCCGTCGTGGAAGAGTTGAACGTTGCCGTTCATCCGCCGGAAGTCTCGGTCCTCCTTCTCAGTCGACACGTCATCGAGCAGATTCCGGAGCTCCAGGAGGGGCCGCATCCACTCCTTCTCGTCATCGTTGCGGATCATGGCAGTCATCGACTTGTCCTTGTCCACAAGGGTGCAAGTCCAGCATCCGAAACGACTGTCACCGCAGGAAGGAGTGGTGTCGTCCACCACCAATGGGCACTCTGAGTCCTCGGAGGCACCCTGGTACATGGTCAGCAGATCCTTGTTCCGATGCCCCCACGCGTTGGAGTACTGCATCAGGAACATCCAGACCTCTTCTGTACCCCACGCTTCGATGGGACTGTAGACGAGGGAGTTCGGCAGATTGCCGTTGGGAGAGAGACGGTCCCGCACGCGGCGCTTCTCGTGCTTCGCCATGGCGCGGGCACGCGCCTGGCTCTCGGTCTTTCGAATGCCGAGGACGAGGATCGCCTCACCGTGTCGGCGCACGACGCGACGAATGAACGCGTTGGACGGCTTGATCTTCAATCGCTCCGTGCACCACCGGAACTTCGGGCGGGGAGCTGGATAGCCCTTGCCGATGAGGTTGACCCAGAAGGTGTCCTTCACCTCAGGGATCAGGCGGTGCGGCTCGATCGGCAGCCCTTGCTCCTTTGCCGCCCTCCCCATCGTCTCAAGGGACTGGGAGACCCACGCGGCTACCACCGGATTCTCAACCAGTGTGTCGGTGCTGATGACGTGCACGGGCTTGGTGCGCTGCTCGTCCGTCAACCCTTGGAGGGCAAGCCAAACGAGTTGGAGTACAGCGGTGGAGTCCTTGCCGCCGCTGTAGCCGATGACCCAAGGCACCTCGTCAGCCGTATAGAGCTCACGGATCTCTTCCGTGAGCTCGTTGACCACTTCGGCGAGAGCCCTCCCCTGGAAGGGAGCCGACGGCTTCGGGGTGCTCATGCATCTCCTCGCAAGTATGCGTCCTCAACACGCTGCTCCTCCGGGCTGAGTTGGAGCTTCATGTGACGGCGCAGGTAGTTCACAGTCAGGGTCAGGTTCTGGTGGCTCTTCGACACACGTCCGCCGATCAGCGCGCGACCCTCCCAATCTGGGTTAATCCGGGACCAGTCAACCGAAGTCAGGAGCTTGAGCTTCGAATGCCACACTTGGGGTGACTCGGACTTCCGCAGGAGCGAGTTCCCAATCCGGCCAAGTGCGTGCAAGGCAATGCCATGACTGTGGATGTAGTCCTTGCGTACCTCGGGAGCCGCAAGCTCACGCTTGCGCACCATCCCCCACTCGGGGACCACAAGGTCGACCGCCTCCCAGTATGCCTCCGCCAGCTCCTGCGCCTTCTCCTTCTTGATCTCCAGCCCTTGCAGGAGGGACTGGGTGGCGGAGTAGACGGCACTCAGGGTGAACAGCTTGCGGGAGCGTTGAGCAAGGGTGCTGCTCTCCATCTCGACGTGCCCTTTGAAGACAGGGGACTTCATAGCCAGGAGTCGAGCCATGATTGCCAGGTCGTCTCGGTGGTCATACAGCACGCCGATGGAACGCGGTGGGCGCACTGCGTGCCGGTTGAGGTCGGCGAACATCTGCTGGCAGCGAGCCAGACCGGCGTCGTGGAAGAAGACGACGGCGATCGTCTCCTCTCCGAGGTCGGGGTTCTCCTTCAGGGCTTCTTCGATGGCTGCCCGTCGGTGTTGCCCGTCGTTGATCAAGAAGCGGGCAGCCATGGGGATACGGATCTGGCCGGCGCGCATGCCCATGCCAGTGTCGGCGATGCTCTCGAAGTACATCTCGCCATCGACGGATGCAGTGAGGGCGCTGAAGACGTAGTCGTCTGGGTTCTCGACGATGTATCGGGTGAGGGCTGGAAGTCGGCCCTTGTTCAAGACGCGTTGGGCTCGAACCTCCGGTGCCAGCTCGTCCTCGTCGAAGAGGAAGATCTTCGGGATGAGCCGCAGAGGGCACATGGACACGTAGAACTCGCGACCCGCCTGAACGCCCCGGATGGCTGGAAAGATGTAGTCAAAGCCAGCGGAGGTAGCGGTATCGGCAAGCTGCGAAGATGACGGTGATCCCACGCGCGTAACGCTATCGTACGTCAGAGATAAGACGTACAGAACGTGCTGGATTAACGCTCAAAGGTGTGGTGGGGCTAGTGGTGACGTATCTCGATGCTGCGGCTACGACGCGTGTGGACCCGCGTGTGGCCGATGTGGTGATGCACTGGATGACCGAGGACTTCGGGAACGCCGGCTCCCGGACGCACGAGTACGGGACCCGAGCGAAGCGCGCGGTGCAGCAGGCGCGCGACTATCTCGCCAGCACGGTCGGTGCCGAACCGGACGAGTTGATCTTTACCAGCGGGGCTACTGAGAGCAACAACATTGCGTTGCTCGGTCTTGCTCCCCATGGCGAGCAGAGTGGTCGGCGTCACATCATCACCTCGGCGATCGAGCACAAGGCGGTGATCGAGCCCCTGGAGCACATGCAGTCTCGTGGTTTCGAAGTCGACTTCATCAAGCCTGGTTCATCAGGCAGGGTCTCTGTCGAGGCGGTGATGGAGCGGCTACGTCCCGACACGCTCCTCGTCTCTCTGATGCACGTGAACAACGAGACGGGTGTCGTCCAGCCTGTAGCCGAGCTCGCTGGGCATCTGCGTGAGACCTCGACGTATCTGCATGTGGATGCCGCACAGGGGTACGGGAAAGTACCTGAGGATCTGACCGCGCCGATCGACATGATCAGTGTCAGCGGTCACAAGATTGGCGCCCCGAAGGGCGTCGGGATGCTGGTCACCCGACGCCGACGCTCAGGCAGGCTGCCACTGCAGCCGATCATGTTTGGTGGCGGCCAGGAGCGGAAGCTACGCCCAGGAACGTTGCCGGTGCCGCTGATCATGGGCCTGGCTGAGGCGGCGAAGATCTTCCAGAAGGAACACAAGCAGTGGAGCAAGGGCGCGGCGGATCTCCGCTCCCGGCTCTTGAACGCGCTCGCGAAGACCCGGTTCCAGATCAACGGAGATCAGGACCACACCGTCCCGCACATCCTTAACGTGTCTTTCGACGGTGTGGATGCCGAGGCGCTCATTGTCCAGTTGAACCACCACGTAGCCGTTGCCACGGGCTCCGCATGCACGAGCGCCTCGTACACCCCCAGCCACGTACTCACCGCCATGGGGCTGCCCGAGGATGCAGCAGAGAACGGGCTCCGCATGTCCTGGTTCCCGAACCAAGCGGCTGACCTTGATGTTGAGGAGCTGGCGGACCTGATCGCGCGGTTGCAGCCCGACTCCGTCTGATCGCTCAACCTGCCGTACGACGCACTAGCCGATGTCCGCGAAGGGCCCGGTCGCAACGGATGAGCTCTGCCTCCCAGCCGTCCTCTGTGCCAATGAGGTGAGGGTGCTCATACAGCCCCGCTTTCACCTCCGCTGCCGTGAGCCGTTTGTACCGCTCTACGTCGGGATCATCTGCGGCCAGGAACTCGTGCTTGCGGTGGAGTAGAGGCCGGTTCAGGGAGTCGGCGTATGAGGTGAAGGACGTCTCCAGCGTCTTCAAGTCCACGTGGTACGAGGACAACGTCCGCGGATGGGGGTCGGTGTCGAAGTCTGGGTAGTCCAGCCAACTCACCGCCCGGCCCTGGTGGCGGAGCTTGGCCAGGGTCCATTCCTGCGGGCGGCCGGCGGCGATCGAGGCGCAGTGCTCGTAGAGGCGTAGCACTGTAGGCATCCGGTCGAGAGCTCGCTGGTGGACGTACAGAGCGGTCGGGGTCAGCTTCCCGACCGCGGAGGCGTTCATAGCTCCGCGGATGTACGTGTCGTCACGCAGCTTGAGCAGCAGCCGGTCGGATCGCTGGCAGGCTTCCTTGTAGGAGGAAAAGAAGGCGCGGACGTCGAGCTGGACACTGAGCGGGAGGCTGCTGAAGGGGCCGCGGCCGTTGAACAGTTCGACGGCGAGGAAGAGCAAAGTGTTGAGCGTGGTTCGCCTTCCGCCTTCCTCGACCTTGCTGGAATCTGCGGAGTCCCGTACGAGCCGACGCACCTCAGTGGGGCGCAAGTGGCCGAGCAACTCGGCCATCGGCTGAGGGACTTCTTCCATCCGGGGCAGCCGCCCGCGACGTTCGACGTAGTCGACGACCGCTGCGATCGCTGAGGTCGTGTCCTCTGATGCGAGCCACTCCGCGTCGGGAACAATCCGGCGAGCAAGGTAGCTGAGGCGCGCTCTCTCGTCCTTGAAGGCATAGACGACGCCTGGCGCTGCGGAGACTGTCCGTACCCCTGTCACTTCCTCGACGTAGGTGCGCAGCTCGCTTGATCCGAAGAGGTGTTGGAAGGTCTGTCGGCTGGTGAGCAGGCCGTCGCCGAACGCCTCGCCTTTGACCTTCGACTTCTCCCACGTCAGTCGTGCGGAGGCGACGAGGACTGTTTCAGCCAGGTCCCACGCCTCTTTCAGGGTCTTGCGCCGCTCCTGTGGGTCTTCGATGACATTGAGGACGTAGGTGAGGAGAACTACGTCCGCCGGCTCCAGCCTGGTGTCGGCTTGGTAGAACGGGTCCCAGCCGACTGCTTGGCAATCCAGATGCTGGAGCGCACGTACGTCGCCCCCACGGCCGCAGCCGTAGTCAAGGACGGTGAGCCCGGGGCGTACCTGCCTGTCGATCACGGCCTGGCGGGCGGGGACAGAGAGGCTTGCTCTGCTGATCGCGGTCAGTCTGCGATCGCTGCTCCATGTCTGCTGCGCCATGCTCACGTCCTCCCGCTACTGGCCGACAAGCGGAGGGTAGCGGCGGGTACTCACGAGGGTGGGCGCGATCAGGAGAACCTGCGCAATGCTCGCGCCTCGGCCCCTTGCGCCGAGAGACCGATGGCGGGCTCACCTACGCTGTAGATGGCGCGGGGCCGACGTTACGGACCTGTCCCCGTGGGCCTGCGCACTTTCCTGACCGATGCCTGGTCGTGGCTCAACTACAAGCCGGTAATGGCCGGCACTCACGATGGGCGTCCGCATCGGGCCCTTTCGCCCGAGCTGCAGGCGACCTGGCTCCCCGATGATGCGGTGCGCCGCCTGGCGGCTTACAAGCTCCTGGCGGCCTACGACTCCAACCAGGCGGGCGAGCTCGCCACCCTGGCAGGCAACGAGACCGCGGCCGAGCGCAGGGAGTTCGGGGACCCGGCAACTTTCGTAGACACTGCCCTCGCCCATCTGCTGGGGAAGTCGCAGCAGATCGTCGTGCCGGGGGCCGAGCACGCCGGCGACGACGACGCGACGCCCGAATCAGCGGCTGCTGCCGAGGTACAGCAGCGACTGCGGGAGTGGGCGGAGGCTGAGCTGCTGCCGTTGCGGATGCAGGCCGCCGAGCGTAAGGCCGTACTGCTCGGCGACGGGCTGTACCTGCTGGCCTGGGACCCGGAGAAGCGCCGTGTTCGGCTCAAGACCTACGACCCGGGGTTCTACTTTCCCGTCCTCGAGGACGATGCCGACCCGGGGGACTATCCCCGCCGTATCCATCTGGGCTGGGAGATACCCGAGGACCCCAAGCGTGGGCTGAAGCCGAGGGTCCGCAGGATCACATACGAAATGGGACCCGTAGTGCCAGCTACCCGCAGCAGCACCGACGGGAACGGACAGGCGAGGCGGCAACCGATCGTGGGCGACACCGGCGGCCACGTTCTCGAGGTCGGCGACCGGTACGTGCCGGAGTCGGACCACATCGAGCGCACCTACCCGTGGGCGCCCGACCGGCCGTCGAAGGTCACCTGCTATCTCACCGACGCCGAATGGTTCCTCGACGACCTGCGCCACGGGCAGAGCCTTGACGATCTGCCCCTGGGCAAGGCGCACTTCCGGACTCGGCCCGACGGCGAAGTCCTGCATCGCCTCGATCTGCAGCTCGACTTCATCCCGATCGTCCACATCAGCAACACCGTCGCCGACGGCGAGCACTTCGGGCAGTCCACCCTGTCAAAGGTCATGCAGGCCCTGGACGAGCTGGCCGAGACCGACACCGACTCCGCCCGCGCCTCCGCGACTACGGGTGCTCCCATCATCGGCCTTGCCGGGGCCCGTGCCGAAGTCGACCGCGTCACCGGCCGCCCCAAGCCCCTTGCAGTCGAGCCCGGCACGGTCTTCCAACTCGCCGACGGCGGACGGATGGACGTCCTCGATACCTCAGGCCAGCTCTCGGAGCTACGGGCCAGGGTCGAAGAGATCCGCGACCGTGCAGCCGTCAACGCCCGGCTGCCCGCTGTGAGCCTGGGCACCGTCGACCCCAGCGACGTGCCGAGTGGCTACGCACTCCAGCTGTCACTCGGACCGTTGGATTCCCAGGTGGACTCCATGCGTCTGGCCCGCGCCCACAAGTACGCGCTGCTGCTGAAGATGGTGCAGCGTATCCACCAGGCCGGTCGAGCCGAAGGCTGGCCCACGGGCGAACCGCTGGCCGCGCGCATCGTGTTCGGCCCGCACACCCCGACCGACCGAACAGCGATCCTCGATGAGGTCGTCAAGGGCGTGTCCGCCGGAGTGCTCTCATTGGAGACCGGGATCCGCATGCTGCAGGACGCCGGATACCCGATCGAGGATGCGCGCGAGGAAGTCAGCCGGATCACTGCTCGGCAGGAAGCTCCGGTGCCGGTGCGTCATCGGGCGGCAGCTTCGTCTTCCTCATCCCTTCCCGCTGCTGATCAACGGGCTGACGAAGATGCTCTTCTTCGACGGTGACGAGGTTCCCTCCGCCGACCTGGACCTTGTAGGTGCCTTCGCCGCCGGGCAGGCCCTTGATACGCGTCGCGTAGAAGCACCAACCCGCGAAGTCGCCGTACGAGCTGGGCAGCACCTCACCGATGCTGGACTCGATGCCCGAGGCCAACTTGCTTTTGCCGGAGGCGTCGTAGATGACCACGGCTTCCCCGGCAAGATTGGGAGTGCATTCGCCGCCCTCAGTTTTGGCCCCGGGGTCCGTCACGGGTGAGGCACCAGCGACCAAGGCGGTGAAGGGGCTGCGGTCCACCCACGGTTCCCATGCCCACAGGGTGACTCCCGCAGCGACGACCACGGCGGCCGTGACACCCCATATCGCCGCGCGGCGCTTCTTGAGCGGCTCGGAGCCCTTCGCTAGGGACACAGCAGGAGATATCAGATTAGATCCTGGGACATCAGACATGAGTTGATCATCTCAGGTTTACGCCAACCGGCAGCCAACGCAGCAGTGAGCCAGCGTGATTGGCCTATTGGATCCGAGTGGCCAGTGCCGGGCAGCGGATGTGTTCTTGGCATCCGTAGACTCGATCACGGCGCGGGGCCGTCGTGGGAGTAGCACCCTTTGATGACCCGCAGCCTGCCCGCTCCGCGTACCGTGCTCGGCCACCGCCAGGACGGCCGCCCGATCTTTCCGGTTCTCGGCGCCTCCTCCGACGATCCGTCGAACGACGAAGTCACCGTCAACATCAGCCAGAAGCAACTCAATACGCTGATGGCCCGGGAGAAGGACCAGGGTGGCCGGGCTGCAGTGCGCGGCCTGATCGAAAAGCTCGGCTTCTCCAATACCAGCGCGCTTGAGGAATACCTGGCCGGTGTCCGGCAGGCCGAGCAGGAGCAACTCTCCGAGGCGGAGCGCCGCGAGCAGGCGGTGATCGAACGAGAGAAGGCCGCTGCCGCTCGCGAAGCTGCAGCCCTTGTCCGTGAGCGTGACGCTGCCCGCCGAGTTGCCCTCGCCGGCATTGGGGCGACCGGTGCCGACCTGGACGACGCCGTGGCGCTCCTGCGCGTCCCGGACGACGCCGAGGGAGACGCCCTCAGTGAGGCGGTACAGGAGCTGAAGACTCGCCGCCCCGAGCTGTTCGCAGGCGTCCCCACAGGCGCACAGCAGCTTCCTGCAGCTCCTGGAGGCGCACCTGCCTCGGTCCCGCCGCCGCGCCCCGGCGGTGTCGACCACAAGCCCGGTTCGGCCGGCCTGGAGATGGCCCGCCGCCGCGGCATCCTCCCTGCCTCCGAGTAACACCGACTGGCCCTGAGTGGGGTCTTGTTGGGGACCACGCCCCTGCCTTCTCCTCGTGGACCGTGCCACCAGCGGGTGAGTGCGCGACCGCACCAGTACCACCAGGAGAAGCGGCGTTGATCCAGCCGTACACCACCTCCGTCACAGTGACCGCGAACCGGGACTGGCTCGCCTCCCGGCACGGCACCGACTCCACGGAAACCATCACCCTCGACCTGCAGAAGCTGACCAAGACCACGCACTACCTGGAAGCGACCGCGGGCCAGCCGCACGGCTACGTCCGCTCCGGCGTCCCGGTCGGCCGCATCAACGCCTCAGGCCTCTACGGCGCGTACGACCCGGCCGCGAAGGACGGTCGCGAAGTTCTCGCTGGCCTCGTCTACGCCGAAGCCCCGTTCACGCCTGGCACGGCGAAGGTGCCCGCGGCGCTGTTCTGGCACGGCACGGTGAATGCCGCGAAGATCCCCGGCGGCATCGACCCAGCGAAGATCGCCGCTAGCCCGGCTGGCGCGCAGATCCGGTTCCTTGGGGCGGTGAGCGCGTGAGCGTCGCCGACCTTCTCAAGAACGTTTCCGTCGCGGACCTGACAGTCTATGCCCGGTCGATCCCGACTCCAGCGGACTTCCTCCTCACTCAGAGCGTCTTCGCCGAGACCAAGGTCCAGGACGTGAAGTGGCGGGTGCGGCAGTCCAAGCGGCGCGTCAACACCGCCTCTTACCGTGCATACGACTCCAGCGTGCCGTTCGCGAAGCGGCAGGCCGAGTCCACGCAGACCGAAGGCACTCTGCCGGCCCTGGGCCAGAAGCTGCTCGTCGGTGAGATGGAACAGCTCCTCCTGGACGCGGCGCGTGGCGCGGACGAGGACCGGCTGATCGATCTGCTCTACGACGACACCGAGCGGCACGTCGAAGCCATCCGCTCCCGCCTGGAACTCGCAGCAGGTGACGTCCTGGTCGACGGCAAGTTCACTCTGTCCGGGGAGAACGGCCTGACCGTTGAAGTCGACTACGGCGTGCCTGCGGCGAACATGCCGACCGCTCCGAAGCCGTGGAGCAGTCCCGACGCGGACCCGATCGCGGACGAGTTGCGGTGGATCGACTACCTCGACTCCATCGGCGCGCCGGCACCGGAGATGGTGGTCACCTCACGCAAGGCGTGGTCGCACCTGGCCTCGAACGGCGCCTATCGGGCGGCCTACTACGGCACTCCCGCGGGCGGTCAGACGCCGACTGCGACCCTGAACCCGGAGCAGGTCAACTCGGTACGCGGCACGTACGGGCTGCCGCCGGTGACCCTCTACAAGGCGCAGGTGTGGCAGGACGACGTGTCGAAGCGTGTCCTGCCCGAGGACCGGTGGATCATGCTGCCCCCGGACCGGGCGAAGTGGGGCCAGACCCAGTACGGCACCACGACCGAGTCGCTCGCTCTGTCCCGGGGCACGAACCCGCAGATCGAGCGGGAAGACGCCCCGGGCATCGTGATCACCCGCGATGTCGAGGACGACCCGGTGCAGATCTGGACCAAGGGCGCCGCGGCCGCGATGCCCGTCCTGTACGCACCGGACTGCCACATCACAGCCACCGTCCTGTGAGCGCCAGTCCTCCCGCCGGAGTTGTTCTCGCCGCGACCGTGCACGTACTCGATCCCGTCGAGCGAGTGCCGCTAGTGCTGGAAGCCGGCACCAAGGTCACCGATCCGGCGATCGCCGAGCAGATCACGAACCCTCGGTGCTGGCAGCCCGAACCAACGCCCGGCTCGGGGCGCACGAGCGCCCGGAAGCCGAAAGCCGCCCAGTAACCGCGAACAGCCGTGGGGAGCAGCACACGCTGCTCCCCACCGTCGACTTCCCAGGAGTAGCCGTGAACAGCGACGCCCTGCGCTGGCTACAAGCCCAACTCGGTCCTGATTCAAACACTGCGGACCTCACTGGCCGATATGAGCGCCTCGGATCCGCCCGAGCAGTCGCTCTCGAAGTACTGCACGAACGGATCGCCACGCTCGTCGCCGAACCCTTGAAGGTCACCGTCAACGGCGTGGCGACGATCGACAACTCGGCCAATCTCGCCGCACTCGAGAGACAGGTCTCTCAACTCCGCGAAGCAACCGCTCCCGACGATCTGCCCTTGGCAGACCACAACCTGCTCATGACGGTGCAGTTGTGTTCTCGCCCCCGGCGGTAGCCCTTGGCCAACAAGATCGAGTAACGGGCCCGACAGGTAACGGAATTAGTTTTCACCTTAGACGCACATTAGCCATACCTCGCCCGTTCCTCCCGTAACACATCCTAATTTCCGACCCATTCCAGATGTCATGTAATGTCCGTCGAGGAACGGAAGGAAAAGGGGAAACATGGCAAGGCTTGTACAGACCTATCTCGTAGACGACTTGACCCAGGAGAGAGGCGACGACGTCCAGACGCACTCGCTCGAACTCAACGGCGTCTCCTTCGAGATAGATCTCAGCGCCGGTTCGTACGAAGACCTCGAAGCCAAGCTCGGCCCGTTCATGAAGGCTGGCCGGAGGACTTCTTCCGGCAAGAGGAAGCGGCCGCGTAAGGCGTCTACCCACGCTCAGAAGCGGGTTCCCGTAGCGACGTTCAACGACACAGGCGCGGATCCCGCCGAGATCCGCAGGTGGGCTAAGGAACGGAAGATCGCCGTACCTGCTCGCGGGCGAATTCCGCGGTCCGTTCGGGAGCAGTTCATCGCACTCCACGACAATCCTGTGTAGGACAACAAGCAGGGCGCGAGCCCGACATGCACGGTCCGCGCCCCAGTGCTCCTACCTGTCGTGGCGACGCTACTGCCTCCTGCACTCTGTCTGCGGCTCGGGCCGCATGAGACTGGGGCAACAGGCACAGGATGCAATGGGCAATGTCTGGTCGGAACGCGCAGCAACTCCTCGTCGTCCACAGGCTGTGGACGACGAGGAGTTGCTGGTTTGATAGCCGGTTCCAAGTGGCCGAAGAGGTGGGGCTGTCACGCCTTCCGTCACCGGCACGAAGAGTTCCCCGCTGTCAGCCCTAGGTCTTTCATACGACGTCCGGTGCAAGATCCTCAAACTCCCGCCACCCCAGGTATCGAGTCGATAGCTTGGGCAAGCGGTCGTCCTTTGCTGGGTACTGATGAGTCCGTGAATTGGTCATACCTGCCAGGGGGCCTCGGGCCCCTCCGGGCACAGCAGGATGCGAACGTCGTAGGAGGGTGCCGGTGATCAAGGACGATCAAGAAGCTGGCCCGCAGACACCGGTGCGCTTCGGTGCGCAACTCCTCCCGCCCCTGGGCCGAGGCCGTGTCAGCAAGGTCGTGTGCGCGCTGGTCGACGACGGGCGGCCGGTGGCGCTCACCTGCGACGAGGGGGATCGCTCGGTCGGGGTGTGGGACATGGGCGATCACCGGCAGGCGGGCCGTCCCATCAAGCCACGCGGTCATGATCCGGTGTGGGGCGTGGCCTACGGTGAATTGCACGGGCGGCACGTCGCGGTTCTCGTGGGTGGCGGTCTGTGGGTGTGGGACCTGAACGAGCGGCGGCAGCTCAGCCGCGGCCGGGTCCAGCCCCATCCGCCGGGGCGCCGCGAGGGCGCCGGGCAGTGGGCCGTGGCCTGCACCCAATTGGACGGTCGGCTGGTGGCGGTGAGCGGGGGCTACGACTGCACCGTACGGATCTGGGATGTCGCCACTGCCACCCAGATGGGCGATCCGCTGTGCGGTCACACCGGCGTCATCCGGTCGGTGGCGTGCGGAGTGCTGCACGGCCACCCAATCGCCCTGACCTCCGGCGAGGACGAGACCATACGAATCTGGGACCTGGAGCGGCGCGAACAGATCGGGCGCCCGCTCACCGGCCACACCGGTCCCATCCGAGCGGTGGCCTGCGGACAGCTCGACGGGCGTCCAATCGCCGTCTCCGGCAGCAGAGACCACACGCTGCGCCTGTGGGATCTCGCGGCTCCCGACCCCGCAGGCATGCTGCTGCGCGGTCACACCAAGGCGGTGGACGCCGTGGCGCTCACCACGGTCGCCGGGCGAACGGTCGCCGTCAGCGGCGGCGAAGACGTACGGGTATGGGACCTGCGGACGAGTCGCCAAGTCGGACCGCCACTTTTCGACGGCCGCGACATCGCCTGGGTCACATCGCTGGCCTGCGGCACGCTGCACGGCACGCCCGATCGCGCTCGCGGTCTCCGGCGGCGATCGGGTACGCGTGTGGGATCTGCAGGAGCACCGCCGCATCGGCTCCCGCGAACGCACGCGGATTGCCGACGAGCTGCCGGTGAGCTGGACTGATCCGGCCACGGGTGACGTCTACGACCTGACCCGCCCTCTCGTTGACCAGGATGGGGACACATGGGAGGTCGTGGACTACGACGGCTTCGAGCCGATCGTGTGCGAGCATCCGCTGGAGCCGCGCGTCACTTTCGGCATCGCCGATGCCCACGCCGAGTACGGCTTCGACGAGGCGGTCACCCCGGGGCCGAAGCGTCGCAAGCCGGCGCGCACCACGCACTCCATCTACCGGCAGTACTTCGAGTTCCAGGTCCTGGACGAGAATCGGGTCCTCTCGGCCGAGCAGCTCGCCGACCTCGCCGACCGCTACCCGGAAGCGAAGCTCAGCCCGACCAGGATGGTGTGGGACTACGACCCCGAGGACGACGGAGAGGACAACGAGCCCGGCCACCTGCTCGGCGAACGGGAAGTCGAGGAGCTGCTGTGCTCCTCCTTCGATGCCTTCCTGGAGTTCCAGGCTTACGGCCTGCGTTGCCTGAAGTTTCGCCTGCCGACAGCCCGCCTGGGGCTGGAGCCTCTCACGCCCTTTCTCTTCGGAAGCCGCTGCGGCCACGGTCTGTCAGCGCGGGTACATGGCTCCGATTTGCTGGTTAGCTTCGATCACATGGAAGCGGACGGCGAGCTCGGCCACTGGCGAGAACGGCCCAACACCTGGCTCAAGCCACTCCTCCCTCTGCGTGCGGACCTGGCGGCTGGCAACCTCTCGGCGGCCTACCTGGGCTGGCTCAAAGCCGCCCAGGAGTTGAGGAATCGGGACGACCTCGTTCATCCGCCTCGGCCGGTGGCGCTCCGTGAGATGTCGGCGCAGCTGCGGAAGTTGGCCACCCTTCTGCATCTTGACGGCTGGGCCCGAAGGCGTCTCCCCTGACGCAGCTCAGGGGGCGGCTCCAGCAGTTTTCCAGTGGGCCGGGCAGCATGCGCTATCGGCCTCCATGGCCAGTTGAGGTTCGTTCGCATGCTCAAAGCATCAGGTCCGGCAGCGAGCTGCCTGGTGCCCGCGCACTGCGAGTCAGAATGACCAGCCACGCCGGTCGGCCAGCCACCGCAGTGTGACCTCCCCGCACCACGTCTGGTGCTGACGAATGTGCGGGGACCAGTCCGCCGGTGGCTGTCCACCGGCGGTCAGGAAGAAGCCTGAGAGCGCAGCCAGCGCCGCATCGAGTTGCTCATCGGTGACTCCCCGGGCGGTGGGGTGCTGCGTGAACAGGGATGTGGCATCGTGACCGTCGGCGTGAGCGGTGGCCAGAAGCAACACCAGATCGAACCAGCTCGCTCCCAGGCACGGCCAGTTCCAGTCACAGATCCACGCGGCGCCGGACGCGTCGATCAGCACGTTGTCCTGGCGCAGGTCGTGGTGGAGGACGGCATGGCCCGCAACGGCCTCCCGCCATCCGCTCTCCAGGCTGGCCAGCGCCTGCAGCAGATCGAGCGGCATCCAGGCGGGAAGAACCTCCGTGGGTGTGGCGCCACGAGCGAGGTTGCGCCAGTCAGCGAAGTCACCGTCGTCCCCTACTGGCTTCAGCCCAACGTGCTGGAGTGATGCGGGTGGGGTGGAGAGTGCCTCTGCAGTGAGCGTGTAGGCGTCAAGGGTGGCCGTGAGCTCGTCAGCTCTCCATGGCGTGGCGGGCAGGCGACCACCGTCGACAGCATCGATGCCGAGAACGACCCAACCGTCGTGCTCCTCCAGCCACCGCAAGCGCGGCGCCGGAATCTGGGCGGACAGCGCCTGGTTGATCAACGCTTCCCGGCGGTAGCAGTCGGCGACCACAGGGTTGTCCAGGCTGTTGACCCCTTTGACGAACTGGGGTCCGGACGGCCCACGGAGTACAGCGGCAAAGCCGCTGGTGAATCCGCTCCCTGTGCTGGGTCCGGGCTGCACCTCGCCCCCGAGATGCCGTGCAATGAGTCGGCGAACGTCCTGGGGGAGGTCCTGCCAGTGGGGGCGTACCGCTGTGGAGTTGTACCGGAGGCGGGGGGTGATGATGGTCGGCATGCCGTCAGGATGAGGGGCCGGTATTCGCTGGCGCCACAGAGTTGTCGCGTGGACGAGTGCCGGCCCATTCGTTGGTCGACCCGTGTGGGGCTGCCCTTCAAGGAGCGTCCTGGTGACAGGCTGGCGCCTGGTGGTGATCTCGCTGTCGTCGCGGGGCGCTTCGGTTCAAGCCTGGTGCCCCGCGCGGGCAACGAGCTGAGCAAGAGCTGCGGAACCTATCGAACTTAGGAGGGCCAGCCCAGGGATCCTCTGATCGATATCCGCCTGAAGGCTGGCCACTCGGTCATGGGACCGAAGGTGTACGGCCCTGAAGACTGCGCACATGGTGCGGGAGATGCGGCAGCAGATGTGTTGCGTTCAGTCGAGGTCTCCGGTCGCGACGAGGTGTTCCGTGAACGTAGTGGCGATCCGGGGGCGTGTGGCGTCCGGAACGGGTGTGTTCGGGAGTTCGGCTTCCAGTCCCCACTCCGTGTTGAACACGATGCTCATGCCTGTCGGTACCACGTCGGTCTTGAGCCAGAGGGCGAAGCGGGCCGCTGAGCCGGTGGTGCAGTCCAGGACCGAGACGCCTTCGGGTGACAGCAGGGCCATTCCTTCCAGTTGTTCGTCATCCAGGGTGATCCCGAAGTGCATCGAGGAGCCGCGGACTGGCCCGTCGGAGCCGTCGTCGACGCGGATGAATTCGTCGGGGTTCCGCTGTCGCAGTTTGGCTTCCAGGCTCTCGTACGTCAGACCCCAGCCCTCCCTGGCGGGCGGGGAGAAGATGTACATGGTGCGCAGCTGTGCGATCTCTTCGGGTTCCATCGTGGTGTGGTGCGTCCTGTACGAGGGCGTAGTGGCGTTGGTCAGGGAACGTAGCGTGCGTGGCCTTTGACACCGTAGGTGGCCATCGTGATCCGCTAAAAGGGCGGCGCGGTGCGAGGGCGGGCTCCATCCAGTCTCCCCGCCCGTACACGGTCGGGCAGGCCATCGCGGCAGACGTCGAGATGGTGCCCTGCCCTTCGGCTACGGGGGCAGACCGAAGGACAGGGCGGCTCTTCACCTGACTGGGCCACAACGGGCCTGGGCGTATGTGCATTCGCTCGCGATCGCGAGGTGCTGTCGCTGTGCTTGCGGCACCTACGGTGGCCCAACTGTGCACTGGAGGTACGGTGCTTCGCACATCACGTGCGTGATACTGCTGTCTGTATTGGCTGGCTATCCTGTGTCAGGAAACTGCCCTGTTGGCCTCGTCTAGTACGACTTTCCACGGGTACCGGCGCCCCGGCATCCCAGCACCCGGCTCGGCGAGCGGCCATACCTCGCCTCCGTAGATCAACCGCACCCTCGATTCGTGAAGGGCTTTGATGTGCCCATCCCATGCGGGGTGGCGAGCATGCGCGGCGTTCACCCGGGGCCAGACGACTACCGGGAGGTCCAGTGTTCCGATGGCTTCGTTGACCTGTGTCAACGCCTGATTGTCTGAGATCCCCAGGGCAAGCTTGGCGACGGTGTTGGCACTTGCCGGGGCCACGACGTAGCAGTCCACAGGCGGATGCGGCCGGGAGTCACCCGGCAGACGTGATTCGGACCGTACGGGAAGGCCAGTCAGCCCCTCGAGCTTCGCCGTCTCCCCGCTCGCGCGGAGCCACTGACCTGCGGTCGGTGTGAGCGTGACCGCAACCGTCCAGCCCCGTTCGAGCGCCGGGACCACGAGCCCTGTACGCAGTTCATCAATCCCGCCGGCGCTCGATCCGACGACGCCCAGCACTTTGCCCTGCATCGAACTCACTGCACCACCCTGCATCGTTGGGCCATGGCCAACGGCCCGGACGAGTGGCTGCCGCCCGTGACCAGTGTCTGCTTCCTCAGACCACGAAGCATCTCCCGCACCCGCGGATTGTTCCGCGCGAGCTGCGAAGGCGTGCGTTCAGCCTCACGTAGCTCGTTGAAGGCTTCGTCGACGGGTCCGCTGAGGCACAAGGCGCGGGCACAGTCGATGCGGTAGGACACCTCGCGTTCTGGCGGCATGTGGTACGCGAGTACGGCTACGCGCAGGGCTGGCATGAGGTACACGAGCGTCGTGAAGGCGGGGCGATCGCAGAGTTGCCTCTGGCGCATTAGGGTGCGGGATGTGCAGCGCCTTCTGGTTCTCTTCGACCTCGACAACACCCTCGTGGACCGGCAGGGAACGCTCGCCGACTGGGCCGCCGTGTTCACCGCCCGGCACGGTTTGAAGGACGAAGAGCAGGCGCACATCTTCGGCATGGTGGCTGAGCGGGCTTATCCGTCCACCTTTGACACGATCCGAACCCGATACCGGTTGTCCATGTCCACGGCGGAGTTGTGGCACGCGTACTGCACAGACATCGCGGCTATGGTGTCGTGCCCGGCCGAGGTCCTCGACGGCTTGGACGAGCTGCGTGCGACCGGCTGGCGAGTGGGGGTGGCGACCAACGGCGCGGTGGACATCCAGCGCGCCAAGCTGCGGGCCACTGGTATTTCGGAGCGCGTGGACGGCGTCTTCGTTTCCGAGGAGTCCGACGCGCGCAAGCCGCAGACTCGGCATTTCGACCTGGCCGCAGCCCGCTGCGGCCGTGTGCTGGGCGACGGCGGTTGGATGATCGGCGACAATCCGGTCACCGACATCTGCGGCGGGCGCTCCGCGGGACTGCGCACCGTCTGGATCGGCAACGGCTGCTCCTGGCCGCCGGACTCCCCCGGGCCAGACCATGTGGTGCCGCACGCACGCGCCGCCATCGACTTGCTGCTTCTGCACTCCTCCGACTACATGAGGCCATGACGTGATGGACACCATAGGGCTGCTGCACCCCGGCAGCATGGGATCCGCCTTCGGCGCCCAGCTGCGCGCCCGCGGCCACATCGTGCTGTGGTGCCCTGACGGACGCAGCGGCACAACCCGCCGACGAGCCGACCAGGCTGGCCTCGAACCCGAGACACTGCCCGAGCTCGTTTCCCGCTCCGACGTGCTGCTCTCCCTATGCCCGCCCGCCGCAGCGGAGGAGACTGCCGCCCAGGTAGCCGAGCTCGGCATGGCCGACGCCGGCACGATCTACGTCGAAGCGAACGCCGTCTCGCCGTCGCGCATGCAGCGCATCGCCGACCGCCTGGCCCCGATGCCGGTCATCGATGCCGCCGTGGTCGGATCGCCTCCGGTGGGCGGTAAGTATCCGACGCTCTACCTGTCCGGCCCGAGCGAGCAGGCCGACCGGATCTCCGAACTCTTTGTCGGCACCGATGTGCGGCCCCACGTCTTGGGCGACAGCATCGGCAAAGCCTCCGCACTCAAGCTCGCGTACTCCAGCTACCAGAAGGTCTCCCGAGTACTGGCCGCGGTGGCATATGGGGCAGCCGAAACGCACGGTGTCGCGGACGAGCTACTGGAGATCGCAGCCAAGCGCAGCCGCAGCTACCTTGTGGAGATCGACTACATCCCCAAGACCGCGGCCCGCGCCTGGCGTTGGGGCCCGGAACTGGAGGACGCGGCGGCTTTGCTCGCCGACGCTGGACTGCCGGACTCTCTCATGCACGCCGCTGCCGCGACGCTCGCCCGGTGGGACGACAACCGAGACGACCGGCTGGATGTCGCCGACGCGCTGGAAGCCCTCCGAGCCGAGGGAGACGTGGACAGCCCGAGCTGAGCGGGTCGTGTCCGCTGCGTCGATGACGTCCTGCTGTCAGGAGCGAGGGGACGAGCCACGGACGATCACGTCGATCCCCTCTGCGGCTTCACCTGGTGCCGCCGCATCCGTGTCCACGCGCAGCTCCCACTGAGCCCGCGGATGAGCCGCAAGATCGGCTTCAGTGGCGTCCCAAGCGGCCAGCCGGGCCGCCGTGTCAGTGTCGCCCCGCTGCGGGGAGCGTAGGGCGGTGGTCTCCTTGGAGCACCACAGCAGAACGCGGGCCCACTGTGCCGGGTAGAAGGCGGTCACCTGCTCCATCCCTGTCATCTGACCGAGGTGGACGACGGGGATCCTGCCGTCCTCCATGGCCTGGTCGAGGCCAGGGCGGTCGACGACGTAAATGTTGCTGTACCGGTCGTTGCGGTAGATGACATCCCGGCGTGCCTCCAGGGCGGCCAGCTGCTCCGGTGTGCCCATCCGGTAGCCCTGGGTCTTTCCGGTCCCGATCTTCAGCCGGGTGAATGGGACGTACCGTGCGTCGAGTGCGGTGAGTGCCGCCGTGATCGTGTCCTTGCCTGCTGCCGGCGGCCCGTACAGCAGGATGCCTTGCCTCACTGGAACACCGTCCCGAAGACCTGGCGCACCTGGTCCGTGAGGGAAATCGCGGCGCCAAGCCGGTTGTCGACGACCAAGTGCGGCACGACGGGCCGCAGGTCGAGATCGATGCCAGCGGCGTAGGTGTCCCAGTTCTGGAGTTTCCAGCTGTCCCGGGCGGCGGACCGGAAGCTGATGTATTCGTGCATCGTGTCGAGGTCGCACTGAATCCAGACGACGGCCACGGTGACGCCACGCGCTTCACAGCGGTTGATCAGGCGCCGCATCCAACGAGGGTCGGCGGCCTCGCTGATGAAGGGTGCGCTGAGCACGGTGCTGATCGCGCAGTCGATGTTTGCGTACGCGGTCTCCAGCAGACACTGGTACTCCAGCGGGCGGACCTTCTCCCGATAGAGGTCAGTGTGCCGGTCATTCGGCTCACTGCCCATCTCCACGAGGAGGCGCTCGACGAGCGGGCGCGTGATCGGATCCTTGTCCAGGACAGGCCAGCCCGTGAGCTGGGATATGAACCGAGCGAACTCCGACTTCCCGCTCCCTGCATAGCCACCGACCATCATCAGGGTCGGCTTGTTCGGGTCGCCGCCTGTGTGGCGGCGCTTCCAGGCGTCGAGGACACGCTGCTGTACACCCTGCCCATCAGCATCCTCCGTACCGGGCGCGAGTTGGAGCAACGCGCGCTCCACAGCCAGCACGTGGGCTCCATTGTGCGGTTCGCTCGACGCGGTGAACTGAAGCTTCCTGGCTTCGTCGGGCAGAGCATTGCGAAAGCCGAGCTCAGGCTCGGTCGCGCGGTACAGCAGGCAATACGCGCGTCGGTAGTGCGGTCCGGGATAAACCTCACCCTGCTCGTGCTGCCACAGCGTCTGGAAATTGGCGGCCGGCACCGCGAGCCCCGCAACCCGGGCCACCTCGCGCAGCTGCTCGCCCGCGCCCTCCAGCGTCAGGCCGTGGGCTTCGCGTTGCTGTCTCAACTTGTCCGGGCGCCACCCCGGGCGACTCTTACCCACTGCCCCTACTGCCTGCCCATCCCTGGTCATGATTCGGACCCTAGGTCAGCCTCTCATGAGCGCGTGTGTAAGCGGATGTTGAAAAGTCAGACCAACCGGCCATGAGTCGATGATGAGCGGCTTCGACAACAGCTCGTGATACTCCGCCTCCCTCCGGACCGCTGTCATGGTCACACCGACGCGGTCGTCGCTTACCCGCCTCGGTCTTGGAATCTACGAGATCGGAGGGGACTCCGCAGTGGCTGTCGATGTTTCTGTCCTGCTGATCCTCGGCATCGTGATCGTCTCCTTCTCGACTGGACGGAGAACTTTGGCCCGTTCCTAAAGGACGGCACGGGTGCCGGTCGCGAACCTGCTGTCAGGGCTGAGGCTGTGAGCGCGCCAACAGCCTCGCCAGCCCCGATGGTCCAGCGAGGCCTCCTCGACTCGGAGGCAGTCAAGCCGTTCTCCCTCGCCTCTTGGATGCCCGCGGCATCACAGGTCGTCGAGATCCAGCCAGCCGGAACGTTCGGTTCCGCATGAGATTGCCGAACTACTAATGGAGCCTGGCCATGCCCTATCCGGCGACGAGCACCCCCTTCTCCACGAGTCTGTCCGAGATCACCACATGCCCGGCAGGCGATGTACTGCTTGACGCTTCCAAACAGCAGCGGGATTACGCGCCTCAGGATCCATACGCGCCGGTCGAGACCATGGCGCCCCCGGGGATGCCCTGGCACGTCTCCGCCCCGGATCTGCCCACACCCCCACCTGCTCGTGACACAGGTGCAGGCACACCAGAGTCCACGCGCCGGTGCCGGGACTGTCAATGCGTCCTTAGCCGATACAACGAGGAGCCATACTGCAGCAGCTGTTCACGCAGAACGCGGCAGCAGTTTGGGGCGACTCCCTACGTGCCGACCGACGTGTGGGACCGTTCCGACGTTCAACAAGCATTGTTCACTCACGACTTCGGCCGGTTGTGTCAACTCGTACGTATAGCAGGTGACTTACGGCAGAGCGATATGGCAGAGCTCACAGGGCTGAGTCAGCCATTCTTGTCCATGTTGGAGTCAGGGGCACGGCGGCTGACGAACATCGACAAGATCGTCACGCTCCTCGCAGGGCTCAACACTCCCGCAGAACTTACAGGCCCTATGCTTCGAATGCCGAAATGAACGAGTGATGAGGCCGAGTCGTACGGCAGTCGCGAGTGACCGAATGACGCAGAGAGCCCCACTCTCGTGGGTTACAGAACCACCGCGATCGGAGCCTCCACCCGCGAGATGACAGACGGCCGTGCCTGCCGCTGCCCGTCCACCAACATCGGCGGACTGGGTCATGCCCGTTCATCATCACGATGACAGAGCCGAACAGCCCGACGGGAGGGTCGAGAACCTTTCACCAGCAGCGGTCCATGAACGCCGCGCGGTCAAGCCGCCATGTGAGGCGGACTCCACACTCCGCGGGCGCTTGCGGTGCCCCTCTACTGATGTCGATCAGCGTAAATCCAAGTCGCCTAGGAATGGCATGACTTGGGTGATTCGCTTCGTCGTGGAGGATTTCCACGCACTGGTTGTCGGGGAGGCTGAAGGCCTGGATCGTCAGCGCGGCAACTGCGGAGGTTGCCAGGCCGCGTCCGGTGTATGAGGGTGCGAGCCAGTATCCGATCTCCATACCTGCGATTTGGTCCTGGCGAACGACGCCGCAACTCCCGACCAGGGCGCCTTCCGAGAGGATGGCGTAGGTGTAGGCGGTGTCTGCCGTCCACGCTCGTTCGCAATTGGCGGTGAACTCGGCACTCTGCTGCCGGCTGTGGTTGGCTGCCCATGGCATCCAGGGGCGCAGGTGATCGAGCGACTCGTCAACGATTTGGTACGCGGCATCGGCTTCCGCGGCTCGCCAGCGTCGTAGTGTGGCGGGCCCGTATTCGGTGGTTTCAGCAGGCATCGCGGTCTCTCTGCTGGTCGGCCCTTGTACTCCACCCGGCGCCTGGTGCGAGGTGGCTGTGTCGTGATGTCAGTCGATGCCGTGGGTTACAGCGTCTGCTGATGTGCCGAGTTGCAGGATGCTGGCGCGAAGCTGCCCGCAGGCGGCGGCTGTTGCTCGTCCAGCAGAGGAATGGTGGGCAACCGTCCACCCGGTCAGCTTGCTGGAGAGTGCGGCGATGAATTCGGTTTCCCGTGTGCTGGGTCGCAGGGGGCTGCCCTGTACGGGGTTGAAGCTGGAGAGTCGCAGCAGAAGGAAGCGTCCGGCGTAGGGCGTGAGCAAGTCAGTGAGTGCCGCCTCGTCCTCGGGTCGCGTGTTGTGCTCGCAAAGGACGTAGTTGAGGACCACGGGGCGCAGGTCGGCAGCAGTAGCCCACAGCGGTAGTACGGCAGCTGGGTCGTCAGCGCGTGGAATGACCACCCTCCGCTGAGCAGCATCGGCTCCGTGCAGCGAGAACATGAACCGGTTCGGCAACCAGACCTGGGGCTTGAGGAGGCTCCGGACCCACGCTTGCGGAGCGATGCTGGTTACCTTCACCTCGTGAGCCAGTTCCCGGCCGGTGATCGTTCTCGCGGCGGAAGTGACGTGGGCCCAGTTGGCAGCTGCATCTCCGACGCCGGCGAAGTCGACCCAGACGAGAGGACCCTGCTCAGCGCGAACGTTCACCTCCACCTGCTCGACCGCGGCGACTATCTCTTGGGCTTGCAGGTTCCGGACGAAGGGTGTGCGAGCGAAGGTAGTGGCGCAGTGTGTGCAGCCGTACCGGCATCCTGCCTGAGCCGACATGCACACCGAATAGGCTCCGCGGTCTCCCTCCCAGAGTTGCACAGCCTCGAAGGTGGCCCCGTCTGATGTTTTGAATACGTACTTTATCGTGCGGTCGGGAGATTTCGCTGGCACGGTTGAGATAACCTCAACCAAATTCTCGGGAGCCGACGTCCCTTCCATCGAGTGGTCCTTTCTCTGAGTCGTTTCGCCGGGTCACAGCCATCGGGACGATGGTTCATGCCTGGTGTTCACATTGGCCGATCGCTCATCACTCAATGGGCCGACTCGCGCCAACGCCATCGCATGCAAGTTTCTTCAGATGCCTGAGGTGAGCAAATATGCGCGAGGATCTCACCAATGCACGATAGAGCTTGATCGCAGCTATCTAAAATCACTCTCGTGATATCTCTCATGTGATTCTTGGAGGCATGTTTCTGCCTGCTCGGTGGGCTGTGGCGGGTTGTGCGCGGCCCACCGGATGGTGGGCCTGTCGCGGTGCTGAGGGCTGGGCACCCTGGTCAGGGGAATGCAGCCCGGCGCCGAGCAGTCCGCCATGGGCGCCCGGATTCGCTACGCGACGATCCTGGACAACGACCGGACCTTGGCTGAACGCCTCCCCGTCACGTCTGACACGGCAAGACGGTGGGGTGGCGGGACGGCATCTGGGGGTAGCCACGTCGCGAGAGGCCAACCCGTTGGCGTGATCTTGCTGTCGCATCCCTGCCTGCCCAGCTATGCTCAACAACAACGCGTTGATGGAGACGAGTAGCCGCGGGATCACGCGAGCAGAGAGAGCCGCTGGTAGCTGGGAAGGCGGCCTTGCACCCCGAGGTGAAGACCCTCCTGAGCGCGGAGAGGAACGGCCTTGTGAAAGGCCCAATGCTCCGCCGGCCGGCCCCCGTCACCGGGCACGAATGAGGCCGCAACTCTCCGAGGTGCGGTAAAGGCGCGGTGGCACCGCGAGTACCCTTCTCGTCCGCGCCCCCAAGGGATCATGACGACGCCCCTGGGAGGGCTGCGATGATCCACACGACTAGCCGTGTACTGGTGTCTGACCTGCGAGAACATGTCGGGCAGACGGTTTCTGTGTCAGGCTGGGTGAACACGCTCCGCCTGCAGAGCAAGATGCAGTTCGTCGTCGTACGCGACCACACCGCAATGGTGCAGGTCACCCACAAACGCCGCGGTGAAGGCGACGAGGTTGAAGCTGCGCTGGAGGGATTGACGCCCGAGTCTGCGGTCCGGATCACCGGTCGCGTGGTCGACAACCCGATCGTGAAGCTCGGCAGCCTGGAGATCATCCCGGAATCAGTCGAGGTTCTGAACCGGGCAGAGACGCCACTGCCGATCGACGAGCAGACCGGACTCGAACACCGCATGGACTGGCGCTTCCTGGACGTACGGCGCCGGTCGCAGGCGCAGCTGCTGTTCGCTGTGCAGACCACGTTCGAGCAGGGGATGCGCGAGTACGCCTATCGACAGGGGTGCACCGAGATGCACACCCCGAAGCTGATGGGCACCGCGTCCGAGTCCGGCGCCGAGGTGTTCAAGCTCGGCTACTTCGACCGCTCTGCCTACCTGGCGCAGTCGCCTCAGTTCTTCAAGCAGATGGCGATCTCTGCAGGTATCGACAAGGTCTTCGAGATCGGGCCTGTCTTCCGCGCTGAGCCGTCGTTCACGTCCCGGCACGCCACCGAATTCACCGGTGTAGACGTGGAGTTGGCATGGATCGACGGTGTCGAGGACGTGATGACGTTCGAGGAACAGATGCTCGCCCATGCCCTCACCAAGGTCGCCGACGCACACGGTGAGGCGATCCGGGAGACGTTCGGTGTCGAGGTCACGGTGCCGTCGACGCCGTTCCCACGGATCACGATGGCCGAAACGCAGGAGATCCTGCGGGCCAAGGGCTGGGACCCGGCGGGTGTGAAGGAGGACCTGGACCCGGAGGGTGAGCGCGGAATCGCAGCGCACATCAAAGAGCAGACCGGCCACGAGTGGGTGTTCGTCACCCACTATCCGACGAGCATCCGGCCCTTCTACCACATGCGGCCGGCAGACGACTCGGGTGTGACGCTCAGCTTCGACCTGCTGTGGAAGGGGCTGGAGGTCACGACTGGTGCGCAGCGTGAGCATCGTTACGACGTGCTCTTGAAGCAGGCTGCGGAGAAGGACATGAGCACTGAGCCGATGCAGGACTACCTGAACGCGTTCCGGTACGGGTGCCCGCCGCACGGTGGTCTGGGCATGGGGCTTGGGCGTGTCCTGATGGTGATGCTCGGCCTCGACTCGATCCGGGAGGCCACGTTCCTGTTCCGTGGTCCGAACCGGCTCACCCCGTAGAACCCCGAAAACAGCAGGGGCCGCCGCACCTCTGAACGGTGCGGCGGCCTCCGGCTCGGTCAGTAACGGACGTTGCGCAGATCCAGCTTCCACGCCTCGTCGGGGTGCCGATCCCAGTAGGCACGGAGTGCTAATTCACGGTCCGCGAAGTGGCCCTGATGGCACAGGCCGCCATGAGAGAGGGTGACGCTCATCGCGAGCGGGGACTCGGTGGTCACCCAGTGCGGGGTCAGGGCGTGGCTCCACAGCAGGTCCCCCGGCTCCATCCGTACGGATTGACGGTCGGCCGGGTCGTGTTCGGGCGGCTCCTCTGCGGTGGTCTCGCCTACGACAGCGGCTTCGGCCGTGAGGTAACGGTCGGGGTCCTTGTAGCTGTGGAAGGTCTTGGTGCCTTCGATCTGACACACGAGTCCGTGTGAGTTGTCGTTGTGGTACGTCGATGAGGCGCCATCCGTCGAGATGAACAGCAGCGGAGCGCAGCGTTGCCAGGTGAACCCCCAGCTCGATAGCTGGGTTCGCCAGGGGATCATGACCTGCTCTTGGAATCCGCTGAGGATCCCGTCGTAGAAGCGGGTGAGGTTGAAGTGGACCAGGCGGAAGGTCCAGGTGGCTACTTCTTCGATCGGCGCTGTGCGGAAGGCCGACGTACGGTCCATACGAACGGACCAGTCCTCGTCTCCGAGGATGGTGAAACGCACTTCTTCGTCCTGCCGGATCGCGTCGAGGACGTCGAGGGCAGGCGGGAAGGTGAAACCGGTGGCGGTGAGGACGTTGTTGACGCGCAGGTTGGGAGGAGTTCGCCACCGTTCGATGAACTCTTCTGGTGTAGTGGCTGAGTTCGTCATCGTCTACTCACGGGTGTCGTCGGCACGGCAGATGGCCGCACACTCTGGGGTAGTCCGGTCGTGGGGTTCAGCGTGGAGAAAGCGGCTGATCTCCGCGCGAGGTGCGCGGACACTCACCCCTGACTTGCTGTAGGGGCAGCGGCGGATCTCGCCGCTTGCGGACACGTACAGGGCCGCGGATGCGCAGGAGGGCCGCCGCTCGGGGTACAACTGCATGGCTCGCAGCGTGGTGAGGTGCTCCTGGAACCGCTCGGCGAGTTGGAAGAAGCGGCCGAGAAGATCGGCGTCCTCCCGCTGTCGGGCAAGGTAGTCGTAGGAGGTGTAGCCCGCGCGCTCGCGAGCCGTATCGTCGAGCGCCACCGGGCTGATCTGGATCTGGATTCCTGACTTCTCGACCCGCTCGTGGATGTCCTGGCATTCGCGGGCTGTGAGGTTCCAGTACGTGACGTGGAGAACTCTCTCTGCCGCGGGGACCTGCTCCAGCGTTGCGATCGCCGACGCCACGGAACGCGTTGTGCGCCCAAGTTCCATGGCGCCGATCGAGTCGGCGGACACAGTGACGTTCGCGAGCAGGCGCCCGACGCCGGCCAAGCGATCGACGTCATCGGGATCTCGGGCCGAGGTGACGATCGATACGGGAATCCCGAACTGGTGGGCGAGCCGCACGAGTTGGCGGAGCTCGGGGTGGTGCGCGGGTTCGCCGCCAGTCAGGCAGATCGCTTCGACGCCGGTCTCCTTCAACCTGGACAGTGCCCGGGTGTAGGTGGGGATGTCGAGGAAGCCGTGGGCCCGGTCAGCTCGGAAGCAGAACCCGCAGGCGATCTTGCAGTGGCCGGCGGTGCTGATGAGCGCGGATCGGAACCGCTGTCGGGCTGGCGCGGGCAGACTCTCCGGGTGGGTGACGGTGTTCACTGCACCCCCGTGCTGTCCCAGACCGCGATCTCCACGGTGCTGGTGTAGAAGTCGCACATCTGCGGGTCCGGTCGGTCTCCGCCGATGAGGAGTTGTTCATTGCGGGAAGGCCCACCGCAGATCGCAAGGGCCGGGCACTGCCCGCATTCGGGGATGGGGGCGACGGTCTTGGCGATGCCACCGAGCAGGTTCGGGTCCGCTCGCACCTCGTCGAGGGTATGCAGGAAAGAGGGCGAGGTGAAGTTGATGTCGCAGAGGCTGACCCGATTGCCGGGCAGCAGGGCGACGTTCAGGGTCCGGTCGCTCTGCATGTGGTCGAAGAGCATGGGGCGGCGCCGGTCGAGGGCCTGGAAGGCTCGGTCGAGGACGGAGAACATCATCCCGCCACGCCCGAGGGCGACAAGGCGTGCCTGGTACAGCTCCTGAGCCAGTTCCCTGCCCTTAACCGTCCAGCGTCCGCTGGTAGGTATCGGGGTGTTGGCGTAGATGAACCTCAGCCCGAGATGGTCGATGATCCAGGTAACGGTTTCGGCCAGGCGGCCTATGTTCGCGGACGTAGGGGTGAGGTTGCAGCCCACGTGGATGCCGTCCGCGTCGAGGAGCCGACGGACGTTGCGCTGGATCCTGTTGTCGGCCGGTTGCCCGCCCAGGAGCCTTCGGTGCTCGGCGTTGATGGCGGGTGGTCCGTCGATGGAGATGCCGACGCCGTACTGGTAGCGGGCGAAGTGGTCGATCATGGCGTCGGTGATGCGGGCGCCGTTGGTGACGACTGTTCGGCGGACCCGTTTGACGTCGTACTGCTCGGCGAGGGAGTCCGCGAGGGTGTCCCCGTACTGCATCAGGTCGAACCGGGTCGTCGGTTCGCCGCCGAACCATTGGATGGCTACCTCGTCGCGACCGGCGTTCGTCTCGAAGAGATAGGTGAGGCCGTCGGCGATTTCCTGCTCGGTCATGTCCGGCTTGCCGGTGTTGGTCTCGACGAAGCAGTAGCTGCACTTCATGTTGCAGGCGTCGGTGAGGACGACGCGCAGGCCGCTGATCCGTACGGGGACGGAATCCAGGCCGAGTTGGTGGAGACGGCTGTGGAGTGCTTCACGCTGGTCGACGTCGGGGCTGTCGGGCGAGAAGCCGAGCTCGGCGAGAGCTTTGTGTGTCGCGGTCGGGGGAACCGCGGAGAGGTCGGTGACCTCCCCGCGGTCGAGGTACACACTGTCCAGCGTGACCGGGTCGAGGAGGGCACCCTCGCCGTCCCGGACGTACTGGATGTACTTCCCCCACAGGAGCTGTGAGGACGTCACGGTGTTACGCGGCTTCCTCTTCGACGATGCCGCGCTCGGCCATGACCTTGCGGACGAGCTCCTCGCCGGCGGCCTGCAGCTGTGCTGAGGCCTCCGGTGAGCCTCCGTCGGCGAGGACGATCACGCCGGGGAGGGTCGGGTTCGGCGCGATAACCGTGATACCGGCGGGCTCGGTGCTGACCACCATGATCGCGTTCTCGACCGGGACCCAGTCCGCCTTGTCCTTCACTGCTTCCAGGATCTCGGCCTGCCTGGCCTGGAAGGCGTCACGCTCGCCCATCCAGACGCCGGCCTTCTGCTTGGAGTCGACGACGTCGGCGTAGAGCAGGTGGTCGTTCTTGTTCCGACGAGGTGTCGGCATGCTCTCTCTCCCTTCGAATGCTCTCTTCTTGGCGACGATCGGTGTTGCTCTGTGCAGAGCCCTGAAGGACTGTGCGGCGAGTAGCTTTCCGCACGATGAGGATTGGGAACATTCCGCGAGTGATATCACTGCAGCAATATGGATTCGGCGACCGTATCTGCCACGCCACTGAATCCCAGTCCCGCCAGCATGTTTCAGCCGTCAAACATTACGGTTGTGATATCTCACAGGGGCGCTTTGGTGTATACCGGAATTGTGGATGCTTCGAGGGCCCCCGGTGATTGAGTTCCTGGCGAAATAGCTCGGTTTGGAGTGCAAAGCATCGGCCCCGTAAGGGAACCGGGCACGTTCATGCCGTCCAGGAGGGTGACGATCTTGTCGATGTTGGTCAGCTTGCGCTGGCCCGATTCCAGCATCGACAGGTAGGGCTGACTGAGGCCTGTGATCAGCGCCAGGTCGTCTTGCCGCATCGATGTCAATTCACGGATGCGTAAGCACAGGAACCCGAAGTCGCGGGAGATCAGAGCCTGCTGCACTTCGCAGTTGTCCCAGACGTCCTGTGGGATCGCCGGTGCGGATGCCTCCGGCATGGCGGCGTTGTGGCTGCACGCGAAGCAGCGACGGCCGTCGTTGTACCGGTTGAGGCGGCATCCGCATTCCGTGCATCGGCGACCGGACCCTGGAGGTCGTGTCTCGGTGATCTGTCCGGCCAGCACGACGCTCACTCCTTGCGGACGGGGTGCCCTGCTTCATGCTCGGGCTCCGAGCCGGTGTCCCGGCCTGATCTGGGCGCTGAGGCCACGTTCGTAGCCCGAAGCACTAGAACACCGGATACATCGGTGCTCAGCGCAGGCCATCAGGCGGTCAACTCGGTCAACTTTCCTACGGGTTGATCGTTGGGCCGAACTTGGGAAATGTCTTAGCGAGAGCACGTAGTACGTGCAACGCAGAGAGGAGGCCCGGAGTGTCGAAGGCAGCCAAGGGGTACAACGAGGTGCTGTCGGCGCTCCTGGACGAACTCGGCTGGAGCCCCAAAGCTCTTGCCCGAAAGCTGAACCGAGTCTTCGGAGCTGGGACGGTCGCCGAGACTGCGCCCTACCACTGGCGAGACGCCGGAGGTGTGCCGCGCTCGCCGTTGCCCGCGATGACGGCACATGTTCTCTCGCACGAACTCGGCCGGCCGGTTTCTGTGGAACAACTGTGGCAGGGCAGGGCCCTCGACGCTCCCCTGCTGCTACCCGCAGATGCGAACCTGGAACACCCATGGACCGTCAAAGGGCTTGATCAGATCGTGGAGGACTGGGTGCTTGGCGGGCTTGTCGACCGCCGCCGCTTCTTGGCCATCTCGGGGGCAGGGCTGCTTGCGGCGGTCTCTCAGTACCTCGACGGAGTGGCAGGGCGTGGCACCTTCACGCCGAGGATCACCGACAGCGAGGGCTCCGATCCTCTCGTCGCCCAGGTCGAGCAGAACCTGCCGTTGCTGCAACTCCTCGACGACGCGAACGGCGGCGCGCGGCACCTGCCGTACGTCGGAGCACAGTTTCGCGCTGTCGGTCTCCTGCTGCGCGAGGGCGGATTTTCCCAGGACGCGACCGCCCGGTTGATCCGTGCCTTCGCCGAGATTGGGCAGCTCGCCGGCTGGATGGCCTTCGACTCCGCCAACCACGGTCTCGCTCAACGGTATTTCGTTACGGCTCTCAGAGCGGCGCACCAGGTCAACGACCGAGAGTTGTGCGCGCACATCCTCGCCGACATGTCCTTTCAGGCAGCCAGTCGACACCATGCTGAGGATGCGATCACCCTGGGCGAAGCCGCTCGGCGAGCAAGCGAGGCCGGCACAGCAAGCGTCCGGGCGTCAGTCCTCTCCCGCTTGGCGCACGGATACGCGGCTGCTGGACGTTCGGCAGACTTCGAGCGGACCAGTTGGCTCGCCCGAGAACTGATCGAGACCCGAGCAGGGTACGAAGTCGAGCCACGGTGGATGTACTTCCTCACGCCGAACCACTTGGAGTGCCAGACCGGCTACTCGATGATCAATCTGGGGCGCTCAGCCTTCCGCGAGGGACAACGGTCGACCGGTCGTCGCTTCATGCGGCGCGGGCAGGATCTCCTGGAGACCGGGGCTCACATGGTCAGCAACGGGGACCCGAGTCAACGGAGAGCCCTGTTCGAAGGCGCCTGGCTAGCCCTGGGCTACAGCGCCTCAGGGGAGATGGAACGCTCCATCGAGATCGCGAGGACCGCCGTCGCACGCCTCGAAACAGTCCGCTCCCCCCGCAGCACAGGGCTTCTTCAGCAGTTGGCTGTCGAGTTGCGTCGGAGGCAGAGGAATCCGCATGTGAAGACGTTCTTGCCTGAGTTGGAGGAGGGCCTTCGGGTATATGCCGGAACTGGGCCTGGTCAGGCGGATACGGTCGGGGCATGACAGCAGAGCGGACGATCGTCATCATCGGCGCGGGCGTCTCAGGCCTCACTTCAGGGGTTGCGCTCCTCGAAGCAGGGTTTCCCGTGCGTCTCGTGGCGGAGGATGTTCCTGGCGTGACATCGCTGGCGGCCGGCGCGATGTGGGGGCCCTATCTGGTTGAGCCGCGGGCGCGGGTCCGCGAATGGAGTCTCGCTTCTCTTCACGTCTTCGAGGTCTTGGCCGACGATTCCGCGACCGGGGTGCGCATGGTGACCGGGATCGAGGCGGCCAGGACCGCTGTGTCGGCGCCGGACTGGAGCGGCCTGGTGCCCGACTTTCGCACCTGCATGTCGGAGGAATTGCCCGCCGGCTTCGCCAGCGGCTACCGGTTCACCGTGCCGCTCATCGACATGCCGGTCTACTTGCAGTACCTGCTGGACCGCTTCCGGAGCACGGGCGGGATCGTTGAACGCGGGACAATCCGTTCACTGGATGAGATCGAAGGCGCCTCCGTGATTGTGAACTGCGCGGGGCTGGGAGGTGGAAACCTCGCCGGAGACTCCGATATCCGACCCATCCGCGGCCAGCACGTCGTGGTGAAGAACCCAGGCGTCACAGAATTCTTCTCCGAAGACACGGGCCTGTCGTCCGATCTCCTGTGCATCTACCCGCACGGCGACACCGTTGTGCTCGGCGGAACCGCGATCGACGGAGAGGCACACCTTGGAGAGGATGCTCAGGCAGCCCGGGCCATTGTGGAGCGGTGCGCTGAGATCGTGCCTGGGTTGGCGAAGGCACCCGTGATCTCCCACCGAGTGGGTGCCCGGCCGACACGATCTGCCGTCCGGGTCGAGGAGGAGCGCCACGAGAACGGCGTCACGGTGGTCCACAACTACGGGCACGGCGGCAGTGGCGTCACCCTGTCGTGGGGCTGTGCGGGCGACGTCGTCAAGTTGATCTCCACAACGACGGCCACGTGACGACAGCTCTAGTGGCGAGAGCAGATCGCCTCAGGCAGCCTTCCATTGGGCTTGGAAGTCGCGGTTCCTGAGGGTCGCAATGCGATGTGCAAGCTGCTGCGCGGCAGCGGAATCTCCGCGATCTGCACGGCGGATATAGGAGCCGAGGGTGTGCAGGTCGCGGATTTCGCAGAGAACGCGGAGTCCAGGCCACTGTCTGATGTCGCATCCGTACTGCTGACTAAATTCGTCAAGTTCTTCTGTGGTGCGACCGAAACGGACCCCTTGAAAGGTGTTTGCCAGGTCGATCTCACGCGGCCCGACCGCTGCTTCGTCCCAGTCGCCGAGCCGGACGCCTTGGCCGGCCCACAGAGTGTTGCCCGGATACGCATCTCCGTGGACATGACCGCGGCCTAGCGGGAAGTCAAGCTGTTCGTACTCGTCGAGGAGTTCTTCTCTCCTGGCAGTCAGCCACGCTCGCTGGCCTTCCTCTAGGTGGGTGCTGGATTCCACGGTGTCCTTGAGCGAGGCAAGTGGTTTGTACGGCGGGAGGGCCAGCGGGGGTGACGACAGGGCGTGGAAGGCGCGAAGCAGCTTGCCGAGCCATCCCGCAGGTGGTGCACCGTTCGCAGGTTGGGGGTAGTGCCGCCAGAACGTCACGATGTAGGGGGCGTAAGCCACTGGCTGTGGAATGTCTACAGGTTCTGTGGCTGGGAAGTCGTTTGCGACGAGCCAGCGTGTCAGAGATATGGCGGTCTCGAGCCTCTGTTGCTGGGAGACAGGGCTGACGCGAACGACCACGCCTTCTTGGGCAAGCAGGAATACGGAGGTGGCGTGTTCGTGGAGTTGGGTGAGCGATTGGTCGGCCATGCCTGACGCCCGGCAGGCCTGGCGCGCGGCGGACTCTGGGGAGACCGTCAGGGTCATGGAGTGAGGGCCTTCGTTCGGGTGTCGATCGCCTGGTAGCCGCGCGTTGCGTCCGCGAGCTCACGGGCGAGCGGGCTGCGAGCGAGTCGCGGTTCCTCCAGCAGCCTAGTCACCGCCTGTCGGCGTACGGGCTTGTCTCCCCGGTCGCGTACGGGCGAACGTCCCCAGCTGTCAGGCCACTTCGGTCTCTCGCTCGATGGCCTGGAGGCGGTTCTTGAGCCGGTAGCTCGGGCCGTTGATCGCGATCACTTCGCAGTGGTGGAGGAGTCGGTCGAGGATCGCGGTGGCGAGGACTTCGTCGCCGAAGACCTGGCCCCACTCGCTGAAGGTCTTGTTCGAGGTCAGGATGATGGAGCCCTTCTCGTAACGCTTGGAGATGACCTGGAAGACCAGGTTCGCCTCGGCGCGTTCGAGGGGCTGGTAGCCCACCTCGTCGACCACGAGGACGCTCGGCCGCAGGTAGGTGCCGAGTTTGTTGACCAGCCGCCCGGCCGACTCGGCAGCCTTCAGGTTGCGGACCATGTCGTCGAGGCTGGTGAAGTAGATCGAGTAGCCGGCCCGGCAGGCCGCGACCGCGAGAGCGACGGCGATATGCGTCTTGCCCACCCCGGGTGGCCCCAGCAGCGCGGCGTTCGCCTTGCCGTCGACGAAGGAGAGGGTGGCGAGGTCTTTGACCTTGCGCGGGTCGAGCTCGGGCTGGAACGAGAAGTCGTACTCGTCCAGCGTCTTGTGGTGCGGCAGCTTGGACAGCCGCAGGCCCTGGCGGAAACGGCGGTCGTCGCGGACGGCCAGTTCCTCGGACAGGACCAGGTCGAGGAAGTCGAGGTAGCCCATCTTCGCCTCGTCGGCCCGGCGGGTGTATTCGTTGATGGTCTCTGCCAGGTGCGGCAGGCCGAGCTTGCCGGCCGTGGTGCGGATGCGGTTGCCGGTCAGCTCGCTCAAGACGACTCCATCGTCGGGGAGTTGGTGGTGAAGGGCCGGGTGCCGGTCAGTTCGTCATAGACCGACAATGGCCGCCGGCCGACCTCAACACGGGTGGCCGCGGCTCGGTTCAACAAGGCCTGCAGTGGGCCTACTTGGCCGCCCGCAGACGGCTCGCGACGCGGTGGCGGTGTCACGTCGCCCGTCGTGGTGCGGCGGTTCTTGCCGGCCGGCAGGCCGTCCCAGTGCGCGTCTTCCTTGACGACGACGCCGCGGCCGACCGCCCGCGGATGGGTGGACAGCAAAGTCTCGCCGCTGGCATCGGGGACGGTCGAATGCAGCATGACCTGGGACTTCGTCGCCCGGATCTCGACCAGCTGACGTGGGCGGACCTTGCGGGCGGGCACCGAGTAGAGGTTTCCGCCGAACGCGACCAGGCAGTCCTTGCCGACCGGCCGCAGATGCCGCTCGGCCACCAAGTACGGAGTCGGCGGCAGCGGTTTGAGGGCCGCGTGGTCGCGGGCGGCCCGGATGCCGATGACTTCCCGGTGCGTCTTGTGGATCTGGTCCCGCCGCCTGGGCACCCAGGCGGCGAACGCGGCGTCCATCTCCTCCAGCGAGGAGAACGCCCGCCCGGACAACACATGATCGCGAACGATGAGAACCTGGCGTTCAACCCGCCCTTTGCCGGTGGGCCGATAGGCGGCCAGGACGTCGATGTCGAAGTCGTAGTGCCCTGCGAAACCGACCGCCTCCGGATGCAGCGGGACCGCCTCGCCGGGAGCGACGTGCCGACGCACGACGGTCTTGGTCCGGTCGTAGACGATCGTCATCGGCACCCCGCTGAAGTGCGCAAATGCCCGCCGGTGGCAGTCGAAGAAGGTCTGCAGGTCCTGGCTGGCGGTGAAGCAGCAGAACGGGTCGCGTGAGTACGACAGCACCATGTGGAACGAGTAGACCTTCGGGATGCCCATGTGGGCGAGGACCTTGCCCTCATCACCCCAGTCGACCTGGGCCTGAGCCCCGGGGATGACCTCGAAGCGCCGGTGGAGCCCCGCCAACTCCTTCGGTTTGATGCCGAGTTCCTCAGCGACACGCGGGCGTGCCTGCTGAACGTAGAGCTTGACGCGCTGGTAGTTACCGGTGAATCCGTACTCCGCGGCCAGGCGCTCGTGGATCACTGATGCCTTCATCAGGATCTCGGCCCGCAGCATCGAGTCGACCAGCGGCGCGAACTCGTCGATCTTCCTGGGCACCAGCTGGCCACTGGCCGAACGGCGCGGCGGCGTCGCCGGCCCCGCGAGGTACTTACGGACCGTCTTGCGGTCCAGCCCCGTCTCACGGGCGATCTCCGACAGGCTCATCGCACCTGACTCCAACAGCCCACGAAACCGCCGGAGTTCCGACCACCGACGCGGATCCAAGACCACTGCCGACCACCCCCTGCCGCAGCACACCGACTACGCAGCAGAGTGCCGACCAGCCTGCCTCACCGCATCAGGAACTGGCCGCGTTCATCCGTACGCGGGTGGGGACGTTCAGGTGTACGCCGACACCGCCTGCATCGCGTCGCCGAGCTGCCGGATTCGCAGGTCCGCGGGGAGTTCGAGGATGGGGGTGAGTTGTTCCCCGGCTCCTTCGATTTCTCCGACGGCGATGCGTGCAGTGACGATGTCCAAACGGGCCAGAGCCTCGTCACCGTATGACCGGTGCTCCTGGGGCCCGCTCTCGTACAGTTCGATGGCTGCGGTGGCGTGCTGCTCGGCTCGCTGGTGTTCTCCTAGGAGGGCGAAGGTTCCTCCGATGTAGTAGTGCTGCTTCGCCTCGGGAAACGTGAGGAGCCCCCCGAACCGGGTAAGTGCGTCAGGGGCTGCTTCCTGGTCCCGGGCTCGCTGAAGGTCCTCGAGGGCGGCCATGGCTGTGGTTCGGTCTCCGATGCGTGCGGCCGATCTGGCTTCGATTGCCGCGATCCGGATCCGCGTCTGCCCGCCGGGCGCCAGTCGGATCGCCTGACGTGTGTAGTCGAGAGCTGTTTGCCGCCGAGTGGACCATTCCGCGATGAGTGCGGCTGTGCCTTTGACCCAAGCCCGCAGGTCGTTGTGGTCGGCCTGTTCTGCGAACGTCCAGGCTGTTTGGAGCTGTGCGATTGCGGCGTCCTCGTCGCCGAGGTTCTGTGACGCGTGCGCGAGCAGGAGGCAACTCGTGCCGGCAAGGAGGAGGAGCTCCCGGGTCTGACCCAGTGGTTGGCGGCCGTTCAGGGCGGCGAAGAGGTGGTCTCGTGTCGTGACGAGGTCGGTGAAGATCCGGTGCAGCGGAACGTGGACGTAGTCGCTCGCGATCCGTGTAAGCGTGGACTCAAGTCCCTCCAGTTCGATATCGCTCACGTTGGTCATCGTGATCTCGTCCGCGAAGCGCAGCGACTGCACCGCCGCCTGCGCCGCCAGATCGTTGAGGTCCGGGTCGTCATGTTTTGTCGGCCCGCCCTCCTCCAGACAGGACTTGACGTACGAGGTCTGAGCGGATGCCGGCGCTGCTGAGTGCTGCCGGAATGGTGGCGCGAGCAAGGCGTCTGGCATTCCAAGGCCTTGGACGAACCGTGCGGCCCTTTCGAGGTTTGTTAAGCGTCGGCTGCCAGCTTCGAGCATCGACAGGAAGCTCTGGCTGAGTCCGGTCATGAACGCCATGTCGTCCTGCCGGAGGCCTGCCTTGTCGCGAATGAGGCGGCTTGCAAGGCCGAAGTCCCAGTGGGCAATGGCGCTTTGAATGTCCAGGTCAAGCCAGACCTCGTCTGGGACGCTCGGTCCGTGGCCGGCGTCCAGTCTCCTGTCGCGGGAGCACGCCGCACAGCGGTCTTCCTGGTTGTACTGGCTCAGTCGGCAGCCGCAGTCGGCGCATGCCCGAGCGTTCCTCCTCATCGCACCCCCGTTCCTCGTCTGCGCGCGCCAGCGTATGTGCAGGGGCCGTCGAGCCCGTATCACGCATGTGATACGGGCAGGTGAAGGGTTCTACGAGGAGGCGGTCAGTCGCCTTCGCCGGTCACTGCTGTGATCGCGCCCACGAGTTGAGGAACGTCTTCCAGGCTTTCGAGTACGACGTCGACTCCGGCAGACTGCAGCTCGTCGGAGGACGTCTTGCCGGAGGCGACTCCTATGACGGGAGCGCCACCTTCAAGGCCCGTGCGGACGTCTTCGAAAGAGTCACCGATGATGACGGTGTTCAAGCGCGTGAAGCCCGTGCCGTACTTGGCCTGAGCTCGCCGCTGCGCGACGCCAACGAGGGCAGGACGGTGATCGTTGTCAGAGGAGTACCCGCCGATCTCTGTGTCCAGAAACCCGGCGAGATCGAACGCTTCCAGCTTCAACAGCGCGTTCGGCTTGAGGTTGCCCGTAACGACGGTCGAAACCAAGCTCGGTTGCGCGTACACGGTCTTGAGAGCTGACATATTGATCCGAAACGCTTTGGGTTCGGAATGACGGCCCGCCGACAGGGCGTTCCCCTACCCGCACCAAGCCCAGGGAGAGCTACCGTGCTCAGTGGCGATGCAATAGTTCTTGCACGTGCTCCACATCCCACGGCAGCACGCCAAGCGATAGGTCACCGGCCGAGGACTGGCATTCAATGATGATGAGCTGCGGATTCAAGCCCCACATCTCCTTGGCTCGCGGGCGGCGCTGACCGACTGGACGCAGGTCTAGTGGGAGTTGGAGCACCGGGCCGATCCGCGACCAGGGCTGCCATGTAAGGGGCACTGCCGTCGTTCGCACCCTGCCGTGCCGCCAACGCTGGCTTCCGGACAGCCCTTTGACTGCCATCGTCAAGGCATCCGGATATCCGGCTGTTGAGCGGGCTTTGGAGAGACGCAGCTTGACTTGGAACACGAGGGCCGGCCCGACTCCGGCGAGCAGTCCCCACAGCGCCGCTTTAATCATGCACCGCACTAAACCAGGAACCGTCTGGCACGGCTATACCGATCAGGCGCTCATGGGGTTCTCGTCCAGGACGTAGCGGACGTGTGGGCCGCCGAAGTAGCCGCGGACGATGTGAGGCTGACGCTGACGTCGACGGAAGAAGCGGCGGGTCTCTGCGGCGAGTTCGGCCTGATCCCGGGCTCGGTGCTGCTTGGGCAGGCTGTGCTTGAGGTCGGCGTTGACCAGTTCGTCGGGATTCAGCTCGGGCGAGTACGGCGGCAGGAAGTGCAGTTCGACGTCGTCGGGATGGGCGGTGAGCCAGTCGCGGACCTTCTTGGAACGGTGGGCGGAGTGCCCGTCGACCACGAGGTGGACCTTGTGGTCGAAGTGGCCGGCGAGCCGGTCCAGGAAGCGGCACATCGTCTCGGCGGTGAAGCTCTCGGTGAAGACCATGAAGTGCATCCGGCCCTTGGTGCTGATCGCCGACATGGCGTTCACCGAGAACCGGTTCCCGCTCCGCCGCACCACAGGGGTCTTGCCCCTCTCGCCCCAGGTGCGGCCGGTGACCTGGTCCGAGCGGATGCCGACCTGGTCGGCGAAGAGGATCTCGCCGCCGTCCTTCCTTGCCTTCGCGCGGATCTCCGGCCAGGTCTCCTGATGCCAGCGCCGGATGGCCTCGGGGTCCTGCTCGACGGCTCGCTTGTCCGGGCGCTGGAAGGACAGACCCCACCGCTTCAGGTACTTGCCCACACCCGGTTCGGTCAGGCGCGCCCGGTATAGCTTCGCGATGAGCTCGCCCACCAGCCGCCGCGTCCACAGCTGACCGGAAAGTCCCACGTCACAAGGCCGGTGGTCCAAGACCGCCTGCCGCACCGCCGCCTGCTCGGCCGCCCCAAGCACCTGATGCATCCCGACCGGCTGGCCCCGCGGGCGCATGACCAGTGCGTCCCGCCCGCCGGCCTGCCATTTCACCCACCACACGTCGACCGCCTTCAGCGACACCCCGAAGATCGCGGCCACGTCCTCACGGGCCCGTCCCGCCACGAGCGCGGCCACTGCCCGCAGCCGCAGGGCTTCCTGCGCCGACGGCGACAGATGCCGCGCGTCCCCCACCAGATCACTCACACCCGTCCAACGACCCAGAACCCAAACCGTTTCTGATCAATAGCACCAGGCAGGAGGACACCTTGCTCGCACAGATCCCCGACACGCGCGGCGAGGCGCTTAGGCAAGAGCTTGACCATACGCGTCAGCAGGAAGGGGACTTCAATCTCGGGGATGCCGTTGTCCAGGAGGAGGGATCGAATTGCGAGGGGCATGGTCACCCCGGTGCCCCGGGCCGGAAGATGCTCTGCGGGACGGCCGACGACCTCGGCGAAGGTCTCCCGATAGACCTGCCGGTCGATGTCGCCGACGTACAGCAGAGTGCGGTCGATGTCCCACAGCACGAGGATCCGCCCGGCGTCGGTCAAGTTCAACTCCTTGTTGCTCAGCGGGCCGCCGCACCGGTCGCAACTTCGCAGCGCCAGCTGATACACGCGGCGCCTCCCCGTGAGCGAGCTCGTAACCACTCAATTGCGCTCGGTCGAGCCGGAATCACACAAGTGATATCACTCTCGGAATGTGTGCACGGCCCGCTTTACCGCCAATGATGGGGCAGTCCCGCATCAGGACGCGCAGACGAACCGACTGAGAGTGTGACCATTCGGTCGATGTAGTGCTGGTCGAGGTGCGGGTACGTAAACCTGCTGCTTTCTTCCCTCGGAGGCCATGTTGCCCTCGGCCACGCGAGCAAGGGTGGCCCGGAGCTCGCTCCAGACCCCCCGGCGCTTACCCGATGCACTTCGCCCAGCGGGAGTGCGCCATCGCTGGGTGGTACGCGGTGGCCATTAGCATCTCCGCCGTCGTGCTCCTGGGAATTCTCGTCTTCATCTTCGTCAAGAAGAGCGGGCTGAACGCCGGGCACGCAATCGTGTGCATTCTCTTCGGATTCTTTCTGGCCAGTACCTCGATGGCACCGAGCATCAACCGGTTCGTCACCGGAATTGCAGAAATGATCGGTCAGATTCGCTTTTAGACGTACACACACGTGGCCGAGCCGCTTCGCGCCGCGCGAACACTCGCGTCCCCGTTCTGCGCCCCATCCCCCACATCATCCCAGAGGCCCTCGATGTCATTCGCTTCCAGCCGGCACGACTCGCCGTGCTGCAGTGCCCGTGTTCCTCCGGCGGCCAACTCTCTTCCGCCTTCGGTACGTCGCGCGTGCCGATTCGAGGGCCCGTGATGCGTCTCGTGTATCACCCGGCTGGCCGCGACGACGACCTGCGCGTGGCCTTGGTTGAGTTACAGGCGGGCCGCTGGAGAACGGCACGGGACCTGTTGCTGGCGACGAGCACACATTGGGCGCTGCGCACATCACGTACCCAAGTATTGGCAGTGGCAGCCGCCCGGTCGGATGTGATCGGCGTATGGCTGGCAGAAGAACCCGGCAGCTACGACGCCCAGCTGATGAGTGCTCGCGTCGCTGTCGAGCGGGCGCTGCGAGCGCACCGCCAGCAGCATCCGATGACTCTGGAGTTTGAGACCAAGGCCAGGCGCGAGGCGTTGCTGGCAGCTCGTCGGGCGCCCCGTGATCCGGTTCCGTGGGTGTGCCTTGTGGCGTTGGCGCAGATCGACACGCGGCAACTGCGTCACGAACACCGCCTGGAGCCCGCCGAGCCAATGCTGCCGCGCGGCCCGTGGGGGCTGCTCTACGAGGTTAACCAGCGCGACCCGTACAACCGGGAGGCCTACCACCGCGTATTGCAGTTCATGCTCGCTCGCGACATTCCGCTGGCTGCTTCATTGGCAGCGGTCGTCGACTTCGGCCGATGGGTTGCGTCGCAACGGCCTGTCGGATCACCGCTGTTGCTTCTGCCCGCCTACGCGCTCATTGAGCAGCGGCGGCGATCGCGCACTGATTTGCTCTGGCGGCGGCAGTGGGCCCAGGAGTCGTCTCTCGACTACACACTGGCCGCCTTCCACGATTGGTTCCGCAAGACAGCGATCGGGGAGCGATCGGTCGCCGACCTGAACCTTCTCGCCTATGCGTTGTGGGCGGGCCATCAGTACTTCGAAGCCGCCGAGGTCTTCGAGGCGATAGGCGCGTATGCGGCTCGGGAGCCGTGGGCGTCCGTGCACGACGGAACCGCAGCGCCGGACCCCGGCGAGGCGCTCCTCCTGCGAGCACGCGCCGAGTCTCTCTCGTACACGCGCTCCCACAAGCCACGCGCTGGACCCCACCCGTGATCAACGCACGCCACCAGTTGGCATGAACTCGTCCAGCTTCGTTGTCCCTGAACATTGGAGGTTGTCCCGTGTCCCCCTTAAGCCCGAGCCACCGCGCCAAGCCCCGGAAGTCCGACGACACGTATTTGAGGGAGCTCGGCTACGAACCCGTGCTGACCCGGCGTATGGGGCCGTTCGGGAACTTCGCGATCTCCTTCAGCGTCATCAGTGTCCTGTCGGGCTGCATGACCTTGTACGGGTTCGGGCTGAACACCGGAGGCCCGTCCGTGATGCTGTGGGGCTGGCTCGTGGTCGGCGCCATGGTGATGTTCATCGGTGCTGCGCTGGCCGAGGTGACTTCGGCCTATCCGACCTCGGGGGCTCTGTACTACCAGGCGGAGCAACTCGGCGGCCGCAAGTGGGGCTGGTACACGGGCTGGCTCAATTTGTTGGGCCTACTCGGTGCGATCGCCGGCATCGACTACGGGGCCGCGCTGTTCACTGGGGCCTTCCTCAACTTGCAGTGGGGCTTCGAGCCGACGCCCGGAAAGATCATGGTGATCTTCGTGTGCATCCTTGCCCTGCACCTGGCCCTGAATCTGTTCGGGGTCCGGCTGGTCAGCATCCTCAACAGCATCAGCGTCTGGTGGCACTTGGGCGGCGTCACCGTGATCGTCGGCGCGCTGGCACTCGTGCCGTCCCACCACCAGTCCGCGGACTTCGTGTTCGGTGAGTTCGTCAACAACACCGGCTGGTCCAGCCCCCTGTACGTGGCCGTGATCGGGCTTCTGCTGGCCCAGTACACGTTCTGCGGCTACGACGCCTCCGCGCACCTGTCGGAGGAGACGACGGACGCACAGGTGTCCGCATCCCGCGGAATCATCCATGCGATCGGCTGGTCGTGGCTGGCCGGGTTCGTGCTGCTGGCCGGGCTCACGTTCGCCATCCAGGACTACGCGGGCACCGTGGGCACGGCGACGGGAGTGCCGCCGGCGCAGATCTTCCTCGATGCGCTGGGCGTGGCGGGGGCGAAGGCGCTGCTGCTGGTCGTGATCGTCGCGCAGTTGTGCTGCGGCAACGCCGAGACCGCCGCGGCCAGCCGGATGGTGTTCGCGTTCTCGCGCGACGGGGCGCTGCCGGGCTCGCACCTGTGGCGGCAGGTCGACCGCCGAACCGGCACGCCACGCAAGGCCGTGCTGCTGTCCGTCGTGTGCGCCGCCGTGTTGGCCCTGCCGAGCCTGTACAGCCCGGTCGCGTACGCGGCGATCACCAGCATCAACGTCATCGGCATCACCCCCGCCTACGCAATCCCGATCTTCCTGCGGATCAAGAACCGGCACCGGTTTAGGCCCGGCCCGTGGAACCTGGGCAGTTGGGGCGTGACGGTAGGCACGGTCGCGGTGATCTGGGTGGTGTTCGTGACCGTCCTGTTCTGTCTGCCGCAGACCCGCCCCGACGGCGCCTGGGTGTCCGTCGACACGTTCAACTACGCGCCAATAGCTCTGCTCGCCGTGCTCGCGCTGGCATGGGCGTGGTGGCAGAGGCAGGGCAGCTCCTACGAGGTTCCGGCCCAGAACTTCGACCGCTCGGCGAGCACGTACGAATACGAGGTCGTGTGATGACGGCGACCAGGACTGACAACGGCACGATGACCCGTCTGGCTGCGGTGCCTCCTGCTGCCCCGGGCGAGCGCGGTGAGAAGCGGGTGTCTCTTTCCGATCTGCGCAATCTCGTCAGGGCGGGCGCGGTCGACACGGTGCTGCTCGCGCTGCCCGATCTGCAGGCACGGCTGAAGGGGAAGCGGTACGACGCGGGTCACTTCCTCAAGCGCGTCGCGCATCACGGCGCGGAGGTGTGCGCCTACACCCTGGCAACCGACGTCGAGATGAGCCCGGTGGACGGCTTCGCACTCACCTCGTGGGAGACCGGCTACCAGGACTTGTCCGTTCAACCGGCCCTATCGACCCTGTGCATGGTGCCGTGGCTGCCGCGCACCGTCGTGGTGCTCGGCGACGCCGCCGACCACGACGGCACCGTCATCGAGATCGCGCCCCGCCAGGTCCTTCACCAGCAACTGACCCGACTGGCCCGGCACGGACTGCACGCCAAAGCAGGGATCGAGACTGAATTCGTTCTCTACCAGGGCACCTACGCGCAAGCCGAGCAGGCGGGGTATCAGGGGCTGCGGCCGGTGACGGCGGAGAACCTGGACTACGCCCTTGACCACGATCCGGTCTCCGACCGGTTCTTCCGACGCCTGCAGCGGGCACTCGCTGGCGCCGGGATGCCAGTGGAGTCGATCAAGACCGAGGCCGGCCCCGGCCAGGTCGAGGTGACCTTCCCGTACGGTCCCGCGCTGACCGCATGCGACCGCCACCTGCTCTTCAAACACGCCGTACGCACCTTGTGCGCACGCGCTGGACTGGCACCCACGTTCATGGCAGCCCCCGAAACCGGCCGGGCCAACGGCCTGCACCTGCATGTGTCGCTGTGGTCGAAGGCCATCAGCCAGTTCCACGCCCCCGACAACGATCACGAACTGTCCCCCACCGGGCAGCACGCGATCGCCGGCCTGCTCGACGGCCTGCCGGAACTGGGACCGCTGTACGCGCCGAACGTCAACTCCTACAAGCGGTTCACGCCCGGCTCGTTCGCGCCGACCAGGGTCAGTTGGGGGCGGGACAACCGTACGTGTGCCGTCCGCGTTGTCGGCCACGGCGAGGGCCTCCATCTGGAGATCCGCGTGCCGGGGGCGGATGCCAACCCGTATCTGGCGATGGCCGCCGTGTTGGCGGCCATCGACCACGGAATCGAGCACAAGCTGCCCCTGGGACCGGCGGAGACCGGCAACGCCTACCACGGGAGTGGAACCCCCGTGCCACCCGGACTCGCCGAGGCCCTGGCCGTTTTCCAGGACAGCGCCCTCGCGCACAGCGCGTTCGGCGCCGAGGTGGTCGAGCACTACGCCCGTCTCACCCGCGTGGAACTCGACCACCACCAGTACCTGGTCACCGATGCCGAACGGCAGCGGTGGCTGGCCCGCGCCTGACCCAGCGCAGGCCGCCTTGTCAGTGGCTCCTGGCACACTGCCCAACCCCACAAGAACACCCAGAGCACCGGCGCGTCACCCTTTGTGGCGCTGCTGGGTGGCTCGACCAGCGGAAGGGCACGCCGACGTGACTGATATGCCCAGTGCACTCCACCAACTGGCGGGAGCGGTAACCGGGACCTACACCGTTGTGGCCGAATACTCTCGACCCGGCGGCACCAGACCGTCGGTCTGGGAGATCCACGGGCAGGGCGGCGATCGGTGGTTCGCCAAGCAGCACGCCGGACCGAAGCTGCACCGGCGGGAAGTCCTGGTTTGTGCACGCTCAGTCAGTGACCGTGTAGCTGTACGGTCCGCGGCCTTACGCAGTCGACCACATGGTGGCCTTGAACTCGATCTGCCGGGGAGGGTCGCCAGGGTCAGTGCCCACGTGCCGGGTGATCTCGGCACGGACGATGTTGCCCTTATCGGTCACGATGCACAGCACCGTCCCGACCGGTAGCTGTGGGGGACCGTCGGCCCCCCACAGCTGAGCCTCGCTGAAGCCCCCCACCTGGGCGTGGCGGGCGCACTCCTCGCCGGTAGCAGGAGCGTCCTCCTTCTTCAGTTCGGCGGCGTTGCGGCCGTCACGTAGCTTTACGTACCCCCAGATGTCGTTCTGGTAGGACAGGTCCGGCTCCATGGGGGTACCGGTCTCCTCGGCATCGACCTTCAGCGCCTCCCATTCGGCGTCGCTGTAGCGGCGCGTCGAGGGCGCGTCGAAGTCGACCACTGTCCAGTCGTCGGAATCCAGCCCCAGACTGATGGATTGGTCGTAGACGAGTTGGTATGACGCCGGCGCCGTCGATGACGGGCTCTGACTGGGCGTCGCCTCCGGCTGCGGGGACGGGTTCTTACCCTCCGGTGGACTCGCTTCGCTCGACACCGACGCGGACGGGGTCGACTGCGCGTCGTCCTTGTTGTCGCCCCAGATGACCGGGATGAACGCGGCGACGACTTGGAACACGCCCGCGACCACGGAAGCCGCCACCGTGAAGACACCGGCCACGATGGCGCCCTTGGCGAACTGGCTTTTCCCCTGGAACCAGGTCTGCACCCGGCGCCACACCGGCGGCCGAGGCCCCGGCGGCTGCGGAGGCGTGGGTGTCGGTGAAGGCACAGGGCCGGACGGCGGCGGTACGGCAGGAGGCGTTGCAGGCGGCGGTGACGTCATCGATCCCCCGAGATCCATCAAGCGAGGAAAGCTGTGTAGCACACCGCCCATTGCTGCTCAACTGCGGTTTTCAGCCACTGTCTTGACCTCGCGGCACGAAGCCCTCCGTAGATATTCAACGCAACAGCAGTCACCCGGCCAACGCCACTCCGAGTTCACCACACCCCCTGACCCCGGCCCGAGCGTTCCCGGCGGGCAGCAACAGCAAAGCCGTCGCCTGGGACCGCGACGCCCGTGGGGCCAGCCCGCGACTGACGGTGTACCCCGCCGGAAGTGCTGCCCCGGACCAAGGACCACACGTCATTGCAAAACGCCACGCTCGCCTCGTCTTCGACTGGGGAGTGCCTGGCCCCTCGCCCGTCGTGCCCGCATCCCACCGAGGCTCCAGCGATCGGGAGACCTCATGACCCCCGCGCCCCGAGGACCGTAAGGAGCACCCTGCCAGCCTGACAGCCGGTTATCGTCGCCGACCTCTGCATTGAGCCGTTTGCCGGGCCGCACGCCAAACCGCCTTGGGCGGCCGAGAACCCAGCCCCGGCGGCGTGCCAGCCCAGGACAGACAGCGCGGGCCACAGCCGCTTCCCGCCCGCGGCCATGAAGTCACATAGGAGTTGCGTCAATTCGCCTATGTCCGGCCGTTGTTGCCCGAGACTCTGCTGCGCGCGGGTCGCACCGCTGGAGCTCATCCTCGAACAGTCCTCTTCCCCGCTAGTTCTTCTGCAGGGTGCGGGTGACACCCGCGATGACGGCGGTCGTCAGCACCCAGCCGAAGGCGATCAGCAGGTAAGCCAGCCACTGAAGGCCGTCGTTCGACCAGTACCAGGCGGTGCGCTGCCCCAGACCCCCGATGGGAATCAAGAGGTCGAGTGTGTAGACGAGGGGCTGGAACGGCGCGCCTTCGCCTCGTTTGACCGGGTTGGGGGAGTCGGTACCGAAGGACAGCGCGCCCAGCAGGATCAGCGCGAGGAGCCAGACGCCGGCCAGCCAGGGGCGGTAGCCGTAGCCGACGGTCACGTCCAGGAGATGGCCCCATGCGCGGGCTGCCGGGGACAAGGCGCGGCGCCGGTGGCGTTGCTTGGCGAGGAGGACGCGGCGGGCGTCGTCGTCGTGCCCAGCCTTGCGGTACCAGGCCGCCAACTGCTCGTACGGTTGTGGGTTGTAGCCCGGGCTGCTGCGTATCCATGCCAGGCGTCGGGCCACAGACTCCCGGTCGCCCACGGCCTCGTGGCGCTCGTCGTTCGCGTCCGTCGTCTTGATGGAGCCGTAGACGAACCCGTCCAGCTCCACTCTCTCCGGCCAGCTGTGCTCGTTCTCGTGGAGGTACGACACCTGGGCGCCCCGCAGATCGAGCGGGCCGGACGGGCGTCGGGCGAGGCTGAGGTCGAGGTCGACGGCTCGCAGGTGCATGGCGATCACGGCCGGGGCGTTTCCGTCATCGGTGGGCGGGCCGTTCAGGACGGCTCCGTCGAAGGTCACGCTGTCCGCGACCTGGGTGCCGCGCAGTCGAACGGTGCCGTTCGCGGTGAACCCTTCGGAGAACTTGAGCGACGAGGCCGTGGCGTTGTCGAGGGTGAGGGCCACGCCGCGTGGGCCCGGCCCTTCCAGTCGGGCACCCTGCATGACCAGAGTTCCCGGCAACTGCGCCCCCATCAGACGGACTTCCCCGTGTGCGACGAACCCGTTTTTGCAGAAGACGCCTCCTTCCATGGCCAGGCCGCCGGCCGACAGGGCCCACCCGTCAGGTGCGATCAGCTTGGCCCCGTTGAGGAGCAGGCCGCCGTTGACCCGGGCGTCGGTAAGTGACAGGGCGGTGCTCACGCGGTTGAAGGGTGTGGGGGCGCCGCCCTCCACCACGGAATGCCGCAGGGAGAAGTTGCCCTCGATGCGGGCCGAATCGGCCTCGATGCCGGGTATCCGGCTGTCCGTGAACACGAGGGTCTGCGTCGACGCGCCGAGGAGGTTCACCGCCTCTTCGAACCAGCATGCCTCCAGCCAGAGGGCATGGGCGATCTGCGCGCCGGCCAGGTCCAGGCGTCCGGAGATCCGTGCCCCGGTGAGCCTCAGACGCGCCACCGCACCCGGTTGTCCGGTGTTCGCGCCCAGCAGCAACGCGGCGACCACCGCCGCCCGCACCGTTCGCTCAGGTCCCCACCGTCCGCCGTCGGCGACCTGATCCTCCTCCGGCGTAGCCGTACGCAGGTCCACCCGCCGCCCCTCGGGGAACGCGTCCCACAGCTCACGCTCAGGGGGAGTCAACTCGTCGTAGGAAAGCACTTATGCAGAGTAGTGATCTTCCTTCGTGCTCGCCTGGCCCCACCGCATCCGGATCGGAGGGAGACAAATTCTGTTAGGAGTTCTCAATCTGCCCTGGGCGGCAGCGGCCGACGCGATCGCGGCGCTGGACGGTCGCCGTTCAGAGCTCGGCTGGTCGTGTGGTCATGCGTGTTGCTTCAGATGCCGCGTGAGCTGTTGGAAAGTGGACCAGGCGTGGGGGTCGGTTCCGTTCCCCATGTAGTAGTGGAGGGCGGGTTCGGCTGGGTGGCCGAACAGCGTGGGAGCGGGGCCGAGAGGTGGATGTTGAGCGTGGGTCAGACCAATGCGCTTTGCCTCGTCGTGGCCGAGTGTGAACGTGACGGGAACAGGTGGGCGTTCGAGGCGTGGGGGGATGGTGAGGTCACGGCGGGCGGTGCGGAGTGAGGTGAGCAGAGTGACGAGCCCGTGCCCGGTGTCGAGTTCGGCCGCGAGGGCCTCGACGGCGTCCAGGGGCGGTGTCTCGTCCCCGCTGTAGCCGAGGGCGAGGGTGATGTCCTCCTCGACGCCCGCTCGTGTGCGCAGCACACGGATGGTGGCGAGGGCGGGTCGGTCAGGGTGGCCGACGGCGATCAGCAAGGTGGGCCTGGGGGCTCGTGCCCGGGCCAGGTCGGTCAACTCCCGTGTGGACCAGGGAAGGTTGATCGGTTCGGCGGTGCTCCATCCTGCGGGCGGGGCGCCGGTCAGGTGTCGGAAGGTGGTTTCCAGGGCGCGGCCGAGGACGAGGTCTGCGTCGGCACGGTGGCGGGTCCTCAGGGTGAGGATCAGCTGGCGGCCGCCGCTGTCGGTGGTGGCCGTGAAGGCGTCGGCGACCCGGGGGTTGCGCTTGTCGTCGTGAATGGGGGTGAAGGTGCCGTCTTTCCAGTGGAGTACGGCGCCGGACAGGCCGTCGTAGTAGCCGTGTTCGGGGTCTTGGATGACCCAGCGGTTGGGCAGGCCGTGCAGGGCGGTGCGGGTGGGCAGGGTGAGCCGGGTCGTGGGTGGGGTGACGATCTGCAGGGCGCGGTCGGCAGCGGTCGTGGTGCGCAGGGCGTGGGAGAGCCAGCTGGTCATGGCGACCAGGGGGCGGTCCTGGATGACCACGGCCGTGGAGTCGCTGAGGACGTCGACGGCGGGGGTGGACGTGGCGGGGACCGGGATGGCCGAGACATCGGTGATGAGGGGGACGACCTCGGTGGTGGCGGCTTCCGGTGGCCAGACGGTGCCGCCGAGGACGGTGGCCAGGCGTCCCGCGAAGGATCCGGCGAGGCGTCCGGCCTCGGGGACGGCGGTGGAGGCACGGGCCTCGGTCCACCACACCGGACCGTCCTCGACCGCGTGGTTCAGCAGGCGGGTGGTCTCGCCGGGGACCTGGATGAGGATGGGGGCTTCCACGGAGACGAGAGGACGGCCGTCAGGGGCGCAGAGCTGGACGACGGCGCCGTCCGCGGTGGTGTTCACCCCGAGGTCGGAGCCGCCGGCGTAGAGGCCGGCGAGCAGGGTGGGCAGGTCCGGCATCTTGGGGGTGAGGGCGATGACGTCCTTGGTCACTCTTCGTCGGCCTCTTCAGCGGTCAGGGCGGTCTGGATCAGCTGGTGGGGGCGGCCCCGGCGGACGAGAGTGCCGCGGCCGGGCGGCTGCTGGGTGGCGTAGAGGCCGGGGAAGAGCTGTCCTTCGGTGCGTTCACCGGTCATGAGGAGGGTGGTAGTGCCGGTTTCGCGCAGGGCGGTCAGCAGCGGTTCGTACAGGGCGCGGGAGGCGCCGGCGGTGCGGCGGGCGAGGACGAAGTGCAGACCGATGTCCTGGGCGGAGGAGATGTAGGGCAGGAAGGCGTTCAGTGGCTGCTGTCCGGCGGTGGTGAGGATGTCGTAGTCGTCGATGAGGATGACGATCCGGGGTCCGGTGACGGCGGGTTCGGCGGTGATCGGTGTGTCGGGGTCGGCCGTGTCCGGGAGTCGTTTGGCCAGTTCGGTGGCGATGCCGGTGGACAGGGCGGCGGCGAGTTTGGCGTTGTGGGCGTAGCCGCCGCGGTAGGGCTCGGGGATCGTGCCGCGCAGGCCGCGGCGAGGGTCGTAGATTCCGAAGACGAGTTCCTTGTCCCCGTACCGCTCGACCAGCTGGGCGGCGATCAGCTTGAGCAGGTTGGTCTTGCCGCATTCGTTGTCGCCGAGGATCAGCAGGTGCTGGTCGGTGCCGAAGAGGTCGAGCAGGACCGGTGCGAGGGCGTCCTGATCGACGCCGAGGGAGATCCTCGCCGGTTCGGCCGTCAGGTTGGGCAGCTTGGCGGCGGGCAGCTTGGTCGGCAGGACCCGTACGGTCGGGGCGAGTTCGCCGTGCCAAGAAGCGCGGATGGTGCGGGCCGCGCGCTCCAGGGCCGGTCCCAGGTCATCCGTGGCCGGGCGGTTGTCGACGCGGGGCAGGGCCACCTGCGCGAACAGCTTGCCGTCCGTCAGCGCCCGGCCGGGGTTGTCGGGAGTGAGGGTCTCGGAGAGCTTGCGGTCGATGCCAGAGTCGGCCGGGTCGTTCAGGCGCAGCTCGATGCGGGTGCCGAACATGGACTGGGTGGCGATGCGCACGTCGTTCCAGCGCAGCATGCCGGCGACGACGTGGATGCCGTAGCCGCCGCCGCGTTTGAGGAGGTCGGCCACCGTGTCGTCGAGGTCGGTGAACTCCTCGCGTAGGGCGCCGAAGCCGTCGATGAGCATCACGACGTCGGTGGCGCCCAGCCCGGGCAGCCGCCGTTGGGCGCGCAGGTGGCGGAGCTGATCGACGGAGTCGATGCCGTGCTCGCGGAAGAGTTCCTCGCGCTGGGTGAGCATGGTGCGCACCTCGGCGACGGTGCGGGCGGCGCGTTCGTGATCGGCGCGGCCGGCGATGCCGCCGACATGCGGTAGATCGGCGAGGGCCGACAGGCCGCCACCGACCAGGTCGAGGCCGTAGACGGCGACGTCGTACGGGGTGTGGGTGAGGGCCAGGGAGAGGACGAGGGTGCGCAGGAGGGTGGTCTTGCCGGACTGCGGGCCGCCGATGACCGCCACGTGGCCGCCGGCCACGGTCAGGTCCAGCAGCCACGGCCGCTGCCACTGGCGGGCCGGGTCGTCCAGGACACCGAGCGGGATCCGCAGCGGGCCCTCGCCGTGGGCGAGGCGCAGACCGTCCGTGCCCGCCTGGAGGGGCCCCGCAGCAGCGTCCAGGGCGGTGGCGGCAGGTAGCGGAGGCAGCCAGATCCGCCGTACCGGCGGTGCGGCAGCGGCGAGTTGGCCGACCATGACGGACAGCACGCTCGGCCCGGTCTCCCGTTTGGTGGCGACGAGCTCTTCCACCTCCTCGGCTTCCTGCGGGGTGTTGTACGTCGGATACGGCCGGGCGAGCGGCTCGTCGTCACGCTCCTCGCGCAGCGCGGGACCGTGGTAGGCCCCCGACACGTAGCCGGCCTTGAACCGCTCGTACGTGGAGGTGTCGACCTTCAAGTAGCCGAAGCCGGGCAGGGGCGGCAGGTTGAAGGCGTCAGTGGTGTCCAGGACGGTGCGGGACTCGTCGGCGGAGAAGGTGCGCAGACCGAGCCGGTAGGACAGGTAGGTGTCCAGGCCCTTGAGCTTGCCGCCTTCGATGCGCTGGCTGGACAGCAGCAGGTGGACACCGATGGAGCGGCCGATGCGGCCGATGGACAGGAACAGGTCGATGAAGTCCGGTTTGGCAGTGATGAGTTCGCCGAACTCGTCGATGACGACGAACAGATGCGGGAGAGGCTCCAGGTCGGGGCGCTCTGTGGCGCGCAGCGTCGCGTAGTGGCCGATGTCGGCGACGTTCCCGGCGTCCTTCAATACCTGCTGGCGGCGTTTGACCTCGCCGGCCAGGCTGGAGTGGACACGTTCGACGAGACCGGCCTGGTTCTCCAGGTTGGTGATCACGCCGGCTACGTGCGGGAGGTCGGCGAACGGGGCGAAGGTGGCGCCGCCCTTGTAGTCGACTAGGACCAGCGCCAGGTCCTCCGGGGAGTGCGTGGTCGTGAGCGCGAGGACGAGGGTGCGCAGCAGCTCGCTCTTGCCGGAGCCGGTGGCGCCCACGCACAGTCCGTGCGGGCCCATGCCCAACTGGGAGGACTCCTTGAGGTCCAGCAGTACCGGTTCGTGGCGGTCGGCCAGGCCGATGGGGACGCGCAGGAAGTCCCGCTCGCCGCGCGGGGCCCACAGGTCGTGCAGGTCGAGGCGGGCCGGGTCGTCGATGCCGAGCAGGGCGGGGAAGTCGACCGGCCCGGACACCGGGGTGCCTTCGGCCGCCGACTCGGCGGACAGCCGCAGCGGGGCCAGCATGCGGGCGATGCCCTCGGCGCCGGGGACGGTCACCGCATCAGACATGCCGCGGGCGGCAGGGACCTGGGGCGTGCGCAGGTCCTCCACAGTGATCTGGTGGCCGTTGACGGTGATGCGCACGCTGACCTGGTCGGGTTCGTGTATCTGTCGCTCGAGCAGGTGCAGCACGGTGACGCTCATCTCCGGCAGGCCGATCGCCGAGTCCGGGCGGGCGAATTCGGCCGCGGTGTCGCCGTAGGTGTCGCTGATCACGAGCATGCGGGACGTCAGACGCAGGGCATCCGTGCCCCGGCCGGACAGTCCACGGCGCACCTCGGCCGCGTACGAGGCGCGCTGTCGCAGGTCGGGCGCGCACAGCCGGGATAGCGCGGCCAGGTCGGGCGCGATCCGGCGGGCGGCGACCGGACCGTCGTACGTCTGCGTATCGAGGACGTGGGGCAGCCACTTGGCCCACGCCCACTCCGCCTCGTCGGCCGTGGCGAAAGCGAGGGCGAGGTCGTCTGGTGCGTGCGTGACCGCTGTCTGGACCAGGAGCGCACGGGCGACGCGGAGGACGCCGTCGCGGTCGCCGACGATGCTGACGTTCCCGGCCCGGTCCAGCGGCACGGTGAGCGGGAAGTCGGTGGTCGTGACGAAGCGGTTCTGCAGGGCGTGGGCCTCGTTCAGCATGAACGGGTCCGGTGGGGTGAGCACCCCGCCTGTGCTGTTCTGGCCGATGGCCAGTTCCTGTGCCGGTACGTCACCGGTGCCCGCCCGCACCCGCAGGAAGTCGGCATCCTGCCGACGCCGCTCCCACAACCGGGCCGGATCGCGCGCGAGGTCGTACAGGGCCTCCGGCGGCGGGTTGAGCAGCTTTGATCGCTGCCTGCGCTCCCGCTCGGCCCTGCCCAACTCCTCCCGCTGCTCCTCCAGATACTCCAGATACCGCTCACGCTGGGTACGCCGGGTGCGCTGCGCCTTCCCCCGCTGCGACAGGAACAGTGCCACCGCCCCGAGCAGGGCAACGACCAGGACGATCGCGCCGATCGCCGCGAACTGGCTGTTGCGGATGACCGTCATCAGCACGACCGAGCTGAGGACACCGGCCATGGGCAGCAGTGCAGTGGCCGCGTTGCCGATCTTGCCCTCGGGCAGGTTCGGAGGCGCCTCGATCGTGCGCGGCTCGGCAGCGGCGAGCGGGCGGGTGGAGCGCGCGGGCCGGTGGACGATCTGCTGGGTCACCGGACGCGCACCGCCCGCTGCATCGCCTCGGCCGCCAGGCGGACGGCCGCGTCGCGGGTGGCTTGGCCCAGCATGGCGGTGTGGATGGGGCCTCCTTGGGCGAGATGACGGTCGTAGGGCAGGGCGATCACCGGGACGCCGGACTCGCGCAGGTGCGCCGCGGCCGACTTCACATCCAGCGTGGTGTCGGGGGAGGCCGCGCTGAGGGCGACGACGGTGGTGTCCAGAGCGGAGTGCGGCAACTGCCCGAGCCAGTCGAGGACCTGCCGGGTGCCGTGCACGCCCTCGGCGGTCATCGGCGCGACGACCACCCTGGCATGGGCGGTGTCCATCGCGGCGCGCGCCACCTCACCGGGCAGGCTCTCGCAGTCCACCACGGTCACCGCGAAATAGCGGCGCAGCGCCAGCGTCACCGTCATGTAGGTGCGCACGTCCAGCGGGGCACCGACCCGGCCCTGGCCCGCGGGCAGCAGCCAGCCGCCGTCGGCCACCGGCACCAGGTAGCCGGTGACATCGGTCAGCCGCATGGCAGGGGTGAGAATCCGGGCCAGGTCCGCACAGCACCAGCGCACCGTGTCCGCGCCCAGCCGCACCGGGAGCGTGCCGAGCGCCGCGTCGGCCTCCAGGGCGAGCACCGGGTCGTGCCGGTAGTGGTTGAAGGTACGGCCCAGCAGCGCGGACACCGTGGACTTGCCGACACCGCCGCGGATCGAGGTCACCGCGATCACCCGGCCGGTCGTCACCGGCTGCTGCAACTCCTGGGCGAACCGCGTCTGCTCGGTGACCTCGGGCCCGGCCGAGGCGGTGAGCTGTCGCAGGGAGCGCCCGGCTCGGCGGGCGACCGAGTCACCGTGCTGGGGGCGGCCCAGGGCAATGGCGAGACGAGGGTCGACGGTGGGCAGGGACTCGGGGGTCGGGGCAGTGGCCTGCGGGTCGTGCCCCTGGCGCGGGACGGGATGGGCAGCGGGGGACGGCTCGGAACCCGCTGCCGATTCCTTTTCCGTCCGCGCGGGGGAGCCGGGGACCGCGCCGGGCTCGGAGGGAGAGGACGGGATCGGCGTGTTGCCGGAGCCATCGCCCGCCAGCTCCCGCAGAAGGTCGTGCTGCCAGTCTCCTGCCCCGGTCATGCCCATCTCCGTGTCCTCACGCGAAGGTGCCGAGCAGCCGCCCGTACACCCCGAACACGCCGATGACCAGCGGAAGCATGGCGATCACAGCGACCGATTCCAAGGCGTCGCCGATACGCCGCAGCCGCACCCGCACATGCTCGGCGGGCTCCACTCCCAATACCGCGAGGGGGACGACCGCGAGCAGGGCCAGTACGGCGACCGGCCCGGCTGCACCGGTCTGCTCCAGCCACCTGACGGCGAGCCGCACCGCGACGATGCTCGCGGCCACCAGCAGCACCACCACCTCGGCGGTGAGCGGAAACGCACGCGCCCGCAAGGCGAGCGCCACCATGACCATGACGCCGAGCAGCACCGTCCACACCGACACCGAGCGCAGCACCATGACTCCGGCCGCAGCCGCGGAGGCAGCCAGCACGCCGGTCGCGATCACCAGCCCGCGATGAGTAGCCGCCAGCGCCGTGGCCACCTGATACCGGCTCACCGACGCCCCGCCCGTACGCCGGTCATCCAGCCCGGTCAGACCCGATGCCGTCAGCGCCAGCCGCGGCAGCACACCCAGGACGACGATCGAGGCAACGGCGAGCAGCGCACCGGCCCGGGCCTGCCCGGCCGCCGCCCCTGCACCGTCTTGAAGCCCTATGGCCACTTCCCACAGCACCAGGCACCCGCCGACCGTAGCGGCCCCGATCAGCGCCCCGCGTCCCAACGGCGTGAACCATCCGGCGAGCAACAGCGCGACCGCCAGGGGAACGGCGAGACCCGCGAGCCGCAGGGCGCCGGACCAGTCGTAGGCGTCAGCGCAGGTCCAGGCACCGACGACAGCCACCGCACCGGCGGTAACGATCAACGTGGTGGCAAGCCCGTGCCGACGAGCGCGCCCGCACAGCACCCCAGCAAGCGCAACCACACCCGCGACGGCGAGCAGCCCGGCACCGACCGCCGACAGGGCGAACTCTGCGCGGGCCAGCACGCCGGCGGCCACCGCCCAGAACACGGTCGCAGCCCCGGCAACAACCCTGCGCACCGCAGGCTGCCACCGCCACGCCCGTACATCGAGATCGTCGGCGACTTCGTCGCTCACGTCGTGTACGACAGGAGCCGAAGGCGCGTCCTGGACGCGTATCAGCCGCAATACAGCGCCGTCCGGCACACCGGTCGATGCCAACGAAGCGTCGTGCGCCAGTGCAGAGCCGTCCGCAGTCACCAGATGCCGCGACTCGGGCCGCGCGCCCACGCGGTCGTCCAGCAACCGCATGATCTCCGGCAGGAGAACCCCGACCGGCTCCAGCGAGGGCAGTACGAGGTCGACCCGGCGTCCCTCGCCGACCAGGGTGACGCGGCTGAGCGCCGTCCGCTTGCCGGTCGCTGAACGGCTCAGAGTCCCCGTGGCTATCACGCGTTCGAACCTATCACCGGGTCGGAGGGGCCCCGGAGGGCGAGGGCGACGGCGATCCGGACGGCTGGGACGACGGCACCGAAGCCCCGTACGGACTCTTCCCGATGACCCGGTGCGACACGAACGACCACCCCACGCACCCCGCGCACACCACCGCCGCGATCACCACTCCGGCGAACACTTTCCCCAACCTCTCGTCGAGCGTGCGTCGCTGACGCTGGGGACCGAAGAGGAGAGCGTCGCGGAGGCGACGGCGGCGGACGGAGACCGACTCGAGGAGCTGGTTGTCGTAGTCCTGGGCTGCCATAGATATCCGTTGCCTTGAGTGTCTACGTGTCGTACTCGCCCACCCAGGTGCGCTGCAGAAGCGCCTTGGGCAGGTACTCGGACTCGACCTCGATCGGCATACCCGCGTCATAAGCCATGCAGGCGATGGCGAGTGGACCGAGGGCGACCAGACCTTCGCCGCTCAGGGAACGTGCGTCGTCGGCGGTCCAATACTCTTTGTGCCAGGTGATGGCGTCGACCAGTGCCGCGTTGAACTGTTCGGCTTCCTGGCGCTGGTAGCGGTGGAAGAGTTCAAGGGGCGGATACAGGATCTTCAGCATCAGCTCCTTGCTGGCGACCTGTGTGATCTCGGGGTCGGTTCCGTTGACGGCAGTGACCAGGGTGTCCCACGTTTCCCGTCGGCCGAACCAGGCATTCTGCAGGGTCTCCACCCAGGCGTAGATGTATTCGTCGAACTCCGCGCCGGACGCGCGGAGAAACGAGACGGGCACTTGAGCCAGCTGGTTGGCCCGGTCGTTATCGCGGCAGATGGCCGCCAGGTAGAAGGCAGTGAGCCAATTTCCCGCGTGCAGGTAGTCCTCAGGTCCGGTCGCGGGAAGGTGCTTCACCTCGCCCATGCTCCCGATACGGCAGGGTACGGGTCCTTCCGCCGCCGTGCCAGCGGTGAACAGTGCGGAGCCTACCTGCATGGCTGTGACCCACGCTTCCCATGTCGGGAACTCCCCCGCCACAGGGTCCGTCAGGCAGCGCCACTTCGCGACAGCCAGGGTGAGCATCTGAGCGTCGTAGCGGTAGTCCGCCGACGTCTCGATCTCGTCGAGCACTTCCTTGGTGCTGTCGATGATGGGCGCCATGGCTTCGGCCGCATTGTTCGTGCGGAATTCATGGCGAGGAATGCGCGTGACCACTTGTCCTCCTCTTACTAGATCTTCAAGTGTTCCAGCACGGCACCAGCGTAGGAGGAGCCTGGGTTGTTGTTCGCCTTGACCAGGACGTACTGCAGTTTCCCTTGCGCCAACGCGGTGCGGAGAGCCTTCGCGATGTCGGCGTCCCGTCCGCCACGTAGCGTCATCTCGGCAAGGATCGTACGTATGTACAGCTTAGTGCCCTGCTTGACCCGCAGTCCCTGGGCCCCACCATCGTCGCCGATGTGTGGGTTCGCCGGGTCCTCCGGGTCAGCGCGTCCACGGCGCCAGTCGAGGTCACCCGTCGGTGCCTTTTCCTCGACGATGAGATAGTGGCCGTCGTCGCCGAGCCTGTACACATCGTCGAACATGTTGGCGCCGTTGGGCGTCTTCGGGAGCTTGATTCTGTCGGCTGTCGGGAACTCGCGTGGAATTACGTGCAGTCTGGCAGCCTTCTCGCCGAGAGCCTCGGAGATCTTGCTATTGTTGGGCACGTCACCGAGCCGCGCCGTGTATTCCTGCTGCGCCTTCGTGAGAGCCTCCTGCGCGGCGGCGGAATGTGTCTCATCAAAGGCCTTTTCGGCGTTGGTGAGGTCCACCGACGCCCTGCGGTTCGCCGCTGCGGCGTCGAGGGCAGACAGATTTCCGTCTGGGACCGTGTTTGTCCCGAGGTTCTTCGGCCCCCACTTGACTTCAGAGGGTCCGCTCGGCAGGTCGTTTGCGGCGACCCACTTGCCTTCAGCATTCTTGGCCAACTGGGGGAGCTCGACGCCGTCCGCCAACTTTGGGGTGCCGTCCTTGTTCAAGATGTTCCTACGGCGCCCCAGAATGTCGTAGTGCTTGTTGAACCACGTTCGGTCGGGGTCGTTGGCCTTCCGAATGTGCTCGTCCTGGATCTGCTTCCGCTCTGCGACGCTCAGCTCCCGGTCCCCACCGTTGTCCGGTCCGCCGGCTCCCTGGTTCTCAGACGTGGCCGCCCCATCGTCGGACCCTCCGGTGGCACCGGCTCCGTCGGCGTCGTACGAGCTGCCGGAGTGCTGCGACGTTCCAGCTCGCCCACCACCATGCGGCGTCCCATCGCTGCTCCCCGCCCCGTGCCCGCCGTCCGATGCACCGTGGCGCGCGAACGAGGCCTCCGAGGCGTGCCCCCGCGCACCGCCGCCGTTGTCTACCGCATCGCCAGTAGACCCATCTCCAGCCTGCGCGGATGCCTGTGGCGACTGCGACCTGCCGCCCACCCCAGCCAACTCTGGCTCCCGTACCGGTGTCTGTTCTGGTGTGGTCTGCGCGGTGGTGGATCGCTCCTGCTTCGGTGCCTCGCTGACAACGTCGCCGTGTTTGTCGTAGGGGATGAACTCGCCGTTCTCGATGACGACCTTGGAGCCGTCGTCGAGTTCTAGGACGCTGTGCGGAGCGCGCAGGTCGGGGACGTTGTTCACGCCGCGCAGGTTCTCCGTGACCTGGGCGATGGTGGGTATGGCGTGGCCGGTCACCTTGACTGCGGCGCCGACCGGGTCGATCACGTCGCCGACCTTCGCGACCGTGGTGGCGACCTTGGCGGCGGTGCCTGCTTTACCGGCGGATGCGATCTTGAGCGGGCCAGCGCCCAGAGTGAGGCCGTTGAAGACGACGGTGGCCGCGGCGCGGGCCGGGTTTTCCTTCCACATGTCCCAGGCGACGAAGGACTTGCCGAACTCCTTGGCGTACGCCTTGCTTTCCTGGGCGAAGTCGGTCGCGAAGACCCCGGTCGGCTCCTTGCCGCCGGACTCCATGAGGTAGGTCTCGGCCCCGACGATCGCCCGCACCACGCCTTCCCATGCCTGTCCTGCTTCGTCCGAGCCATGGACGCCGGCCAGGGTCGCGATGCCGTCGATGGTGCCCCAGACGTTGTCGACGATGAACCCGTCCCAGAAGAAACTCTTGGCGTAGTAGCCGAGGTCGTCCGGGTCCCACCAGTCGTGGGACTGGGTGACCGGTGTGCCCCAGGGGAGTTCCTTGGCCTGATCGAGTACCTCGGCGCTGTAGCCGTAGAGTTCCGCGCCGAGCGGCATGAACTGCTTGGCGCCGGTGTTCATGACGTACTGGGTGCCGCCCACCAGTGCCGTGATCTTGTTGTTGCAGTCGATCTCGGCGGCCGTGAACTGGGCCTGCGCGACGTTCACATCATGCATCAGCGCCTGGTGCTCATTGACCTTGTCCGCGTCATCGGTCCAGTTCTCGTCGAACTCCCCGCTGGGCGTCTTGAGCCCCGCCACGAACGTGGTCGCCTTGCTCTGCAGGTGCTCCAACCGCTTGATGAGTGGCGCGACTTCGGCCGCGTACGTCGACAGGGCGTCGGCCACCGTGGCGACCTTGTCGGCGAAGGCGTCGGCGCCATCACGTGCTGGCGCGGTGGACGCGAACAGCTTCTCCGCCTCCGGGGCGTGGTAAAAGGCCGACAGCCCCTGAAACTGCCGATGGGCCTCCGCGCCGGCTTGGCGGATGCCGTCGGCCTCGACCCGCAGGGCGTCGGTGTGCTGCTCAAGTTGGCCGAGATCGCCGGTGAACAGCGGGATGGAGTCCGGCTGGATCACAGACGGCCCGCCTTCCAGCCGGCCGGCATGTCAGGCATGACCAGCCCGGACGCCCGCCGCTGCACCTCGGCCGCCATCGCCAGGTCGCCCTCCTGGTACGCGACGGTGGCCTCCACCGCGCCGTTGACCGTCTTGCCGACGCGTGTGCCGATGAACTTCAACTCGTCCGCCGTGCCCTCCATGAACTCCGCAATGGCGGCGGCCACCAGCCCGGTCTGTCCCTTGTGCTCCCCGCTAGCCCCGCCTGGAGCGAGCGTCCCGGCCGCGGTGGCCGCGCCCTCTACGTCCTTCGCGTACGCCTGGACAATGTCGTCCAGGACCTTCATGACCTCTCCGACATTCGAGACCACACTTCCGACCCCGGACGGAGATACGTCCCACCTCGGCATGCGTCAGCCCCCGCTTCCCTCTCCCCGTTCCTGCTACTGCTGCGCGTCGGGTGTCAGCCGATGTTGTCGACGGCCGCCTTCGCCTTGGTCAGGGTCGACTGCGCGGTCCCGTCGTTCTGCTCCATCGTCGTGCGGACCAGCCGGATGATCTCGCGGACCTCGCCGGCGGCGCGGTGCCAGCGCATCTCCTTGCCGTGGTACTCGTCGGCCACGCCGTCCGCGGCGAAGTCGGCCATTGCCGCCTTCACTGCGCGCTCACGGTCGGTCAGCACGCGCTCCAACTGGCCGATGATGCCCTGCAGGCTGATCTGCACTTCGCTGGAGGCGCCGGTGTCGTAGGAACGGCGGTCCTGGTTCTGAGGCATGGTCAAGTTCCCCCTGGAAGGACGATGAAGGTGTTTTCGGCGGACGTGTGCGTGCGCGCTTGTGTGGTTACCGTGCGCCGAATCGGGCCGCGTCGAAGTTGGCGGCGCCCATGTTCTGGTTGGCGTTGTCTTCCAACTCGACGTCACCGGTGCCGAACGCTGTGTCCATGCCGGACTGACCGCCCAGGATCGCGCTGAGCGAGCTGTTCAGCGCGTCCGTGATCTCGTCGGCATGGATCTTGAAGGTGTCGAACGCGGCCTTGCCCGCCCCGTTGAACTTCCCCTCCAACGGCTCCGCCGCCTGGATCAGCTGCTGGATCAGCGTGCCCAGGTCCTCACCGGACCCGACGGTGCTCTTCCCGAGATCGGACAGGGTCGTCGACCCCATGTCGAACTTCATCAACCCACCCCCGTAAGCGTGTTGTCTGCTGCGATTGCTCGATCGCCTTGGCGTGATCGTGTGTCATGTGTTCACAGCCTGTCGAACATCCTCACGTATCACGCGTTGCAGGCGCAACGCAGATGCTGCCGAAGTGGCGTGATCTAGTTCATGAGAAGCTGTGAAGCCGCTTTCCGCGCGGCTCGCATCTCCTCCGGGAACAGTCCGGCTGGCGGCAGGCTAGGGCACGCGTGGCGCTGCTCGTGAGTGCTCCCTTCAACCGTCGGCCAGTCGCACAGATGCCGAGACTTCTACCGATCTCGGAGGCGTCGATCTACGCCGTCATCCACTCCCCGATGAGGCGAACCGACGAGCGGTTTCCGAGGTGACGAAATGGCACGCCGCCCTGTGCTCGCAGGGCGGGCTCATCATGCGGTACGGGTGTACAGGCGATGGACCGGGGCAGACGACTGAATCCAGTGCCAGCTGACGGGCGCCCCCACTGGGCGCTTTCTAACGTGAAGTTGCTGATCGCGGGGTTGGTGTGAACCCCTTGAGCATGTACTCGCGCTGGTCGTGGGCGCTTGTCCACCGACAAGATCGTCTGTCCCCGGGCAATCTCGGCGGCGCTGGTCACGGCGCGGTTGCGAACGTCCCCCGGACGTCTTGACGGCGCGCCTGCCCGGGCGGCGGGGAGGGGTCCCGGTCGTGGCGGAGTTCCATGGCGACCATGATGCGTAGCAGAACGTCATCCACCGCCGTCGTCGCCGCTGTTGTCGCTGTCGTGTTCGCCGCTCTCACGTCGTGTTCCTCGGATCCTTCGGGCGGGTCCCCCGCCGAGGGCCAGCTCAACGGATCCCGCTCCGGGGCACCGGCGTCCAACCCCACACCGCCTCCCACGGAGACCGCCCCGAAGTCGCCCTCGCCGACCGGGCCGTGCGCCGACGGGACGTGCGAGATCAAGGTCGCCGTGGGGGACGTCGTGACAGTGCCGGAAACGTACGGCCTCGGGCCGATCGAGGTGACGGCGATCACCGGCAGCAGGGTCGAGATGGTCGCGCAGCTGACGGGGTCGGGCTTCAGCGTTTCGGGCTGTTCCGGTGGCGGCGGCGTGTCGTCGGAGGGCGGAGGCGGCGTCCGGCTCAGCTGCGGCGAGGGACCCGCCGCGACCATCAACGACGCCATGAGGCTTCAGGTCGTCCAGATCCGCGACACCGCCGCCGTCCTCCGTATCGAACCCGCCGGGTGACGTACGGCTCGGCCCTTGGGCAAGGGCTCCCCCGCGGTTCCGTACCAGGGTGCCGGTCACGCGGGAACGGTGCCGATGACGGCTGGCACAGACGGCCTCACCGGCTGGTCGGGGAAGACGGGGAGGAGCAGATGGCGACCATGATCGTGCGGATGCGGGTGCTGACTGAGGCCGGGTCGCGCGTGTGGATCGCGGTCAGCGGGACCCTCAGCCCCGCCACGCAGCACCACATTCAGCAACGCCTGCATCATCAGGCTGCGACCGGAACCCGCGAGTTCTACCTCGACCTCCGAGAGTCACGGTGCACCGACGCGGTAACCAGGGAGCACGTCGGGTTCCTGTTCGCCGCCGTCCCCGACGCGCACTTCCATCTCATCGCCGCCCCTGACGCGGTCCGCGACGGGATCGGCACCGACCCGCGGTTCACTGTGCATCCTCACCTGGCGTCCGCTTGGAACATCTGGTCCCAGGGCGACTGATGAGGATTCAGTCCTGTCGTGTCGAGCGACGAGCCCTTCTCCGGCGCGCCCACATCCTTGCAAGTTCCCAGACGGTGATCGCGACGATCAGAGCCAACGCAATCGCGCCCGGCCCAACCATGCTGAGGGCCGGCGTAGCCAAGTCGGTCAAGGCCTGCAGAAATGTCAGGACCGCCAAGGCCAGCACGGTGATCTTGATGCCCTTTACCAGCGCAAGCTGGTCGCCTGGGCTTTGCTGACGCGTTGGCTCCCGCTTTTCCTGAACGGTGACATCGACGAGGGATGCCCGGCAGGAGAGGGTAGGGGCGGGGCCGTCGACGAGGAGCGAGAAGGAGATCGTTTGACCTCTGGCGATCAAACCAGGGGCGATCTTTACGGCAGTGTCATCTATGACCACTGCCGGCACGTGAAGCGAGGTGGGTTGGGACGTGATTCCCAGGATCTCGACAATCGGAGCCCCGACATCGAGCAGGATCGGTAGATCACCGTCAAAGTGGCTGCTGGCAACGTCGCGGCGTCCACTGTTCATGAGCCTGACGTCCAGAACGTGTGGATCCCTCAGTGCCTGTCCTCCGCGCGTCACCAGGAGATCTCCGACGGAGTCCGACGCGTTCAAGATCGGCGTGGCCCTGGCCATCCAGTAGGCGAGCAGGCGTTTGGGGTTCGCGGCCGCAGTGTTGCCCAGCCGCTGAAGAAGCCCGTAATGAGACCCGCCACCAGGGTCAGCAGGGTCCCGAGACCTTGTGACTCGTACCAAGGCGTTGCAGGCGTCATCGCAGTGTCCGTAGTGCGGTTGGACCGGACGCGAGGGCGGCTTCGATCGTGTACGACCAGCCTCTGCCAGCCCGTTTCATGGGCGGAACTCGAAGGTCCCGCAGCACCATCCCGCTTCGCATGAGCCCCCCTCGCCCGTCGACCGCCACGCGACGAAGAGGCTTGCCAGGATCGGCAAATGAGAACGTGACCGGTCTAGAGATCGCCCCAACGAGTGAGCCGGAGACCCGCAGGGTGATCGGTAAAGGCGGCATCCCGGTCGGTCACGTCTGCGGAGGTGACCAGCACCAGCGGTGGAGTGCCCCTGGTGTCGACCACGAGGTGCCGCCCCCGGCCGTTGATGGTCTGTAGGAACGGTCCTGGGCGATGCCTGGCTGCCGGAGTCTGTGGCGGAATTGGGCACAGGAGGGAACAGTCAAGCTGGTTGGGGGATTCGAAGCCGCCGTGCGATGCGGTGGGCCCGGAGGCGAGCTACGCAAGCGGGGAGGGGCCGACGACATCCCAGACGGCGACGGGCTTGGGGTATGGATGATTCGCGACTACGAGGGCAGATGCTGGCATTGAGGGCGGCTTCCGCTGTGAGGGCGCCGACCACTCCGCCTCCGGCAGCGCGAGCCCTCCGGGAGGGAACAGGCGAGTAGCGAGAGGAGAAGGAGCGCGAAGCCGAGGGAGACCAGGAGGGTGTTCAGAGCGTCCAGCAGATGGCCGACTTCGTAGCCCGCAAGCTGCCGGCCGGTGGACGTGGCCTGTGATCGCCATCTATGCCCAGCTGCGGCTCGCCCGCTAGCTGGCAACCGGCCTCCCACGCCCCTGGAAGAGGCTAGCTAGGGCGCTTCTTCTGGATCATCGTGCGGACCAGAGAAAGATGCCTGCGACGTGTAGACCGGCAAGGTAGATCGTGGCGGTCTTCTCGTAGCGGGTGGCGATGCCTCGCCATTGCTTCAGGCGGCCGATGCATCGCTCGACGGTGTTGCGCTGTTTGTCTGCTTCCCGGTCGAATGCTGGTGGCCTGCCACCGCGGCTGCCGCGCCGCTGGCGATGCGCACGCTGGCCTGCCGGCACCGGGATGACAGCGCGGATCCCTCGGCGGCGCAGCCTGCCTCGGATCGCGCGGGACGAATATGCCTTATCCACCAGGACCATCACAGGGCGGGTGCGCGGCCGCCCCGTGGGCCGAGGTACCCGGAGAGCAGCCATAACTGACTCGAAGGCGGGTGCGTCTCCGAACTGTCCCGGCGTGAGGACGAAGGCCATTGGCCTGCACTGGCTGTCGGCGGCCAGATGCACCTTGGTGGTCAGTCCACCGCGGGAGCGTCCGAGGGCATGGTTGTCCGGCTCGCCAGTCAGGGGCCCCTTGTTGCGGGCTCCTGCAGCGTGCTGATGAGCGCGGACAATGGTGGAGTCCACCGCCACAATCCAGTCGGGACCTTCTTCAGCGTCGGCCTGGGCAAGCAGGGCAGTGAACACTCGTTGCCACGTGCCATCGATCGACCAGTTCCGCAATCTGTTGTAGGCGCCCTTCCAGGAGCCGTATCGCTCGGGCAGGTGGACCCACTGTGAACCCGTCTGGAACTTCCAGACGATCGCATCGATCACCTCCCGGTGGTCGCGCCACTGCCCGCCTCGCTTCGGAGTACGGTCGGGCAGTAACGGCTCGATTCGCGCCCACTGCGCGTCAGTCAACGGCATGCCAGATCAACGATCGCGTCACCACACGAATGGTCTGGTGCTGTGATCGGCAAAGAGAGCGCGGTTGGTTGCACTGGGGTGTCCGTCGGGGTGTCGCTGCCTCCGTCGTCAAGCGCCGTGTCGCTGCTCGCGCTTGCCGTACTCGCTCAGCGCCAGGTGGAGGTCCTCGCGGGTGAAGTCGGGCCATGGGGTGTCGGTGAAATACAGCTCGGTGTCGGCGGTCTGCCAGGGCATGAACCCGGACAGACGCTGTTCTCCGGAGGTGCGGATGAGCAGGTCGACGGGGGGCTGGCCATGGGTGGACAGGTGTGCCTCGATCCGCTCGTGCGTCAGGGCGGCGGCCCCTTCGGGCAGGCAGGCGCGCATGGCGTCGATCAGGTCTTGTGTGCCGCTGTAGGCGGCTGCCAGGTTGACCGTCATTCCGTGCACGCCAGCCGTTGCCTCGGCTGCATCGTGCAACAGCGCGGCGAAGTCGGCCGGGAGGAGGGTGAGGTTCCCGATCGGGCGAAGCCGGAAGTGTCTGGAGTGTGCCAATTGTCGGACGACGTCCGCCGTGTAGCGCAGGGCCACGGCTACTTCGTCAGTCGGTCGTTTGGCGAGGTTGTCCGGTGAGGACATCCATAGGGACACCACCTCGATGCTGGCCTCGTCGCACCAGCCGAGGAGTGCGGCGAAGTTATCCGTGCCGCGGCGGAATCCCTCGGCCAGCGGGACGCCGTTGTTGCGGGCCCAGCGGCGGTTGCCGTCGGGGATGATGGCGAGGTGCCGGGGCCGCCGTATCGCTGGACTCGGCGAGGTGGATGCAGTTCGCAGCAGCGGGGCGTCTTCGTATCCGGAGGCGATGGCGTCTCCCGCTGCCTGCAGGTCGTAGCGGGCTGTTCCCTTTTGCCAGTCATAGAGCCCGCGGACACAGTCCCGCATGGCCTTAACGTATGAGTCCATGGCTGCCAGGTCCGAGGGACCGAGCGCGAGGGTGGTGCCAAGCTCAGGGATGCGACTTTCCAGCAGGAGGAAGCGTTTGCCGGCGTCGCGGACCATGGCCTGGATCTCGGTGATCACCTGAGCGCGGGGCTTGCCGGTGGCGTGCTCCATGACCAGCACCATGTTGTCCACCTCCCCGCGGGCTTCTTCCCGTTCAACGGAGAACACATCGTGGGGAAGAATCAGGAGTTTGACGGCTTCATCGCACAGGTCACGGATCAGCGCCGAGGCCCGGACTGGCTCGGGAAGTTCGAAGTGACTGGTGCGTTCGGCGACATCTAGCCACACGGCAAGTCCAGAGGTGATGAATCTCCGGTCGAGGTACTGCGCCTGGGTGAGGATGATGCGGGGAGCAAGGTAGGCGCTGAAGAGCTGAGAATGATGGTGGCGGGCTCTGTCCTGCCACTCCGTCGGCATTCCGTCGGCCAGGCGGAGCCATAGGTCGCACCAGGCCGCCCCGTACGGCGTGGCAGGCTCAGCAGGGCTGTCGTGCTGGAGAAGTGCGAGCAGGTCGTTGCAGATCGCAGCGGCGTGTGCGGCACGCTGCTCGGAGGCGCTGTGGACTTGGTCGTTGACGATGCCGTGGAACGCGAGAAGGTCGGACGCGAGATCCAGATCGGTACCCAAGCTGTTGGGGAAGACGAAGGCAGCACCCGTGCCGATCCGCATGGCAGTGAAGTACTGAGTCTCCGCGGGACTGCGTAACAGGCCGTGGCTGTTGAGCCACTGGACGATGTGCGCCTCGGCTGCGGCAGAATCTGGAGGACGCTTGCGCGGGAACGGGAGGTCAAACTCAACGTCGGCTGGCATGGTTTCTTCCTTCTGAAGACGCGCCCAACTCGGTAAACTTGCGGGTGATCCGACACAGTCATCTGTCGCGTCGTAGGGCGAGGCGGACGAGCTCTTCCAATGCCTGTGCTGTCTCTTCGGGGAGGCGGGCTTGGGACAGGGCCTTGGCCGCGGCCTCGGCGCGTTCACCGATGGCAGCTTCCACCCCGGCAACGGCCCCCGTGGCGCGGAGTAGTGTCCGCAGTTCTTCGACGTCGCCGTCGGTGAGCTGGGCATTGCCGTAGAGGTGGAGGATCCGCCCGGCCTGGCGTGGGTCGGCGCGGTTGAGGGCTTCGGCTACCAGGACGGTGGGCTTGCCTTCCTTGAGGTCGTCGATATCGGGTTTGCCGGTGATGGCCGGTTCACCGAAGGTTCCGAGAAGGTCGTCGCGGAGCTGGTATCCGTCACCGACGGCCACGCCGAACTCGGTGAGAGCGGCCAAGAGTTCAGGTCCGGCGTCGGCGAGATGGGCGCCCATGCGCAGGGCGGGCATGACCCCGTACAGGCCGGCCTTGTAGCGGACGACGTCCAGGCAGTGCTGCCTGTCGTAGGCGCGCTCGGATTGCAGGAGGAGTTCCAGGCTCTGCCCGTACGCGGCGTCGGTCTGCATCCGGTCGTGGACCGTCTTCAGGGCGCGCACACGGGCAGGGCTGTCACCGGCGCGGTCCAGCAGCATGCCCGCCCACCCCGCGCACAGGTCGCTGAGCAAGACTGCGGTGGAGATGCCGAAGTCCCGGGCCGAGCCGTGCCAGCCCTGGCGCTGGTGGTGGGCTGCGAGCTGGTAGTGCATGGCAGGGCGGCCGCGCCGGGTGGCGGAGTGGTCCATGATGTCGTCCTGCAGCAGCCAGAACGCGTGCGACAGCTCCAGCGACGCCGCGGCAAAAAGGACGGATTCAACAGGACCATCACCTCCTGCACCGCGCCAACCCCAGTAGCAAAAGAGCGACCTCACCCGTTTTCCCCCGTCCAGGACGAAGGTGCGCAGACAGTCCAGTGCGTGCGCCATCCCCGGATACGGAAGCTGGCTGGTCTGTTCGTCGAGGAATTCCGCGAGCAGGGCAGTAACCCGATCACGAACTTCCGCGTGGTCCAGCGCGTTCTCACCGCGGTCCGGGCTGTCAGGCACCGTCCCGGGGGCGGCCCGGCCAGAGCCGGCGGCGGTCGGATTGGTGGTCATGCCTGGCTTCGAAGAGCAGGCGGCAGCGCCGCGTCATCGGCAGCCGGCCACTGCCACGGATCGGGGCCAAGCGAGGCAAGCCGCTCCACGGTGATTCGGCTCCACGGGGAGATCTCCTGGGACCCGTCGAGCACGCTGGCAACGAAAGGCTCCCAGGACACCCAACGGACCCCCGCGATCTCCTCCGGGTCAGGGACAACAGGCAGGCGCGGCAAGACCCGCAAGACCGGACCCAGCTCGTTCTCCACGATCCCGTTGGACATGACGGCCCGATAGCGGACGACGGGCAGCACCACGTCCATACGGACGGCGGCACTGCCGAGTTCATCGTGCAACCGCCGGTCCACCGAGTCACCCAAAGGCTCCCCCGGCAGCGGATGACCGCAGCAGCTGTTCGTCCACACCCCTGGCCAGGTCTTCTTCCCCAGCGCCCGCCGGGTCAAAAGGAAGCGGCCCGCCTCATCAAACAGGTAGCAGGAGAACGCCAAATGCAGGGGGGTGTCCGTGCTGTGCGCGGCAGTCTTCGGCGCCACGCCCACCTCCTCACCGTCCTCGCTCACCAAGACGATCAGGTCATCCCTCGCCGTGTTGGTCATCGCGCCCCCTGGGACGGTGCTGTCAGGCCACGGCCCTTGCCTCTTACCAGCCGAGCCGACAACGAGTAAAGGACTGCTGTGACCACTCATCGAACGGGAAGCTGCGCCTCCCGCGATGCCCTCCCAGGCACCCGGCTGATCCATTCCCTTCCGAGCACCGTTACGACCCGCACAGCGGAAGCACACACGACGCACGGGGAGTACGCCCGGCGTACACGGCCACCCCTGTACGCGCCGAAGGCACGTACTCACGCCCCTATGGCCCTGCGCGGTCGCACTCAGACAACGGCTCGTCGGGCTGTATGGCCGGATTCCCCAGCAGCTCCACATCCCACAGTGGCCGATGAGCTGTCAGCTAGCGGTTTCTAGCCATGCTGTGGCGCCATCCCGCCCAAGCCCTCTACCGCGCTTCAAGGTGATCCGAAAGAGAGGACCTAGCCCCGCCGCACAAACCGATGCCTGCCTGCGTCCGGCGGGGGTTCAGAAGCCTCTGCACCAAGAACGGCTCTCCATCTGGCGCACCGAGACCGTCACGGCCCGGCCCAGCACGATCACTTGGTTCGAAGAAGGGCCCCCGCCACCCGTCATGACGCGTCCTCGCCACCGGTGAGACTTCCACGACCCCGCCCACCGCAGGAAGGGAACACAGCCCCGACGTGCTGGATGAGGGACGAGACCAGCAGACTGGGCCCATGGACGCAGGACTCGCCGCTCTGCTCGGTGCCGCCGTCGGCTCTCTTGCCACCCTTGGTGCCGCGATCGTGAGCGGCCGGGCACAGGCACGATCACAACACGACCAGTGGCGCCGTCAGCACCGCCGTGACGCATACGCCAGCTACCTCAGCGCCCTCCATGACCGCGACATCGCCATGGACGCCATCCTTGACGCACTGCGTTCAGATGACCCCGAACTACCCGACGTCGACGAGAAGATACGCCGCTTCATCACCCTGGCCCGGGAGGTCCACCGCGCAGTCGAAGTCGTCATCCTTGAAGGGCCGGCTCCCCTCGCGGAAGTCGCCGGACGAGTCACCCAGGCCTCTGCCGATCTCTCACATGTCATGCGGCGGATGGCCGAGAACGCGCGTGGAGGGGACACCACCCGCAAAGCCGAAGACACCGCCCTGGCGGCCGAAAGAGAACGAATCCTCTACCAAGCGGTCAAGGACTTCCGCCTCGCAGCCCGCAGCGCCCTCGGCAACACCGTGGAGTAGGCGGAGAAGATCCGTGCTCCGCCCCTGCCTGACGGAGGTGCGGAGCACGGTCGAGCAATGCAGCCAGCAGCTCGGATAGGACGTGCTTCACGGTACGGCAGCCAAGGAGACATTTCTGGTGTCTGCCGTGCGGCTGCTTGGAGGGCTCGCGCTGGTGGTCGCCTATGCGAGTTCGCTCGCGATCGGGGCGGCATCAGACGGCAAACGGGTGCTGGTGTCGTCGGATTCTTCGCTTGAGAATCCCCAGAAGTAGATCTCACGCGGTGTGCCCTCATTGTCGTGGAGCACGGCGCAGCGGCCGAATCCGCGTTGTGAGGCGAGGTCGCGAATCGCGTCCACATGCGCGCGAGTCAGCACATCAGTGCCCACTCGGGCCCGTGCCTCGTCCGCCGAGACGATCTGTGCGGTTCCGGGCTCAGGGGTCGCGTCCGGTCCGATAACTTTGTCTACGTCGAGAATCGAGTCTGTTCCCTCCTCTTGCACGTAGTCGTCGTCCCAGAGCTCATCGAGGGTGAGCGGTCGCGGCAGCCAGCCTTCTCCCTCGTCGCCGAGCGGTTCGTCCTCCCGCGGCCACCAGTACTCGTCCTTCGCGAAGACCGTTCGGTGCAGCTCGTTCAGAGCCGCATTGAAGTCTTCGCGGTACGGGACGTAGTAGCTCCAGCCTGATGCGTCCACGATGTTGTCCTCCCCGTGCTCTCTGCGTGACCTTGCTTGTCGGAAGCTACCGGAAGCCACTGACACCCCTTTGTCCATGGTGCTCCTGCATCACTTCGCCGGTGTGAGGGGCTGGCCGGCGCAGCTGAGAGGGCGCGTTCTTCGCGCACCTAGGGTCGGGATCATGAGCACCACATGCGAGGATCACCGCCGCGTACGGATTACCGGAGCCCCCGGTGAAGGGGCGGTCATCGAGATCGACGGACACGACGTTGCGTCCGCGGTTGAGGCGTACCGGATCACGCAGACCGTCGACGAGGGGCCCGAGGTCACTCTGTATGTGCAGCAAGGCTGGAAGGGCATGCAGTTCGAGGGGCTGGCCGAGGTACTCGTGGAGCCGGCAGACGTACGGCACGTCGTCATCGGATTCCTCGACAGCGTGGACTGGCGGCAGCTCGATGATGCGGTGCTCGGCCGTAGCGACCTGGACGGGAAGCCGGGCGAGCTGACTCGTGGTGTGCTGGCGCAGCTGAGGGAGTGGGCTGCGGGTGCCGCTTGATCAGACGGGCATAGCCCGGTTCGCGGAGCGTCACCTCATGCCGGACAGGGTGGAGATTACCCGCGGCAGCTGGGAGGACATGCTGGATCCGGAGACTGGTGATCTGGTTCCCGCGCCGCCCTTGCTCGTGTACGCCGACAGTGCTGGCTTGTATGCGCATCAGGAGCGCATCCGCGGCAAGGGAAGCCGCGACGGGGCCTGGGTGGAGGAGGTACGGCCGGGCTACCGGATGCTGCTGCCGCTTGCCGCCCCGGAGGTGCAGGAGGACGACTCCGTACTGGTTGTGGAGGCTCGGGACGAGCAGGCGGTTGGCCGCACGTACCGGGTGGCGGCCCTCGGTGAGGTGTCTTCGTTCCCTGTGCTCCGGACGGTGTGGCTGGAGGAGCACAACCGGAAGGCCGTCTCGTGAGTGGCGGCGTGTTCACGGAAGCGGGAGCGTTGGCTTCGGCTTTGGGTCGCGGGGCGCAGCGTTCGCTGTCGGCCACGGAGACGGTTATGCGTCACAGCGTCCAGGTCCTGGTGAAGGGTGTGCAGTACAACGCGTCAGGGCGCCCTGGTCCCCGCGTGATCACTGGCAAGTACAGGGCTTCGTGGACGAGCGACGTGCACCGTGCGGGGCCCGTTGTCGTGGGCGAGGTGGGCAGCGCGGCACGGCAGGCACGGCGTCTGGAGTTCGGCTTCGTCGGCGTCGATAGTATCGGCCGGCACTACAACCAGCGGCCTTATCCGCACCTGGGACCGGCTGTTGAACAGACCGGGCCAGCACTGGTGCGGGCTCTCGGGCACGCTGTGGCGGAGGCGCTGTGAGTGCGCTGGCCATGGACATGGAGCAGTCGCTCGCCAAGGTCCTGGCCGAGCACGAGCGGGGCATGTTGGCCCGCGCCGTTGTCGTCGCCGAGCTTCTGGACGATGACGGCGATCGGTCGCTGTCTGTGCTGACTAGTCCCGGCATGCCGGAGTGGGATGCGCTGGGCCTGTGCCGCTACGGCGCGCTGTCCATCGAAGGGCCTGCTGCCGCGTTCTTCACTGAGGACGGCGAATGATCGACCGCGCGCCGGTGTCCGAGGCTCTCCAACACCTGATCGTGAAGGCGACGGGCCGACCGTGCGGTCTTGGCGCGCTGCCGTTGGTGAATGGGAAACCTGCCGAGGTGCCATACGTGGTGCTGTATCCGCTCGGCGGGCCAGTGGGGGGTGCGCCGCTGGCGGATGCGTCAGAGGATGCCGAACTCGTCTATCAGCTGACGTCGGTCGCTGGCCGCACCGATCAGGCGGAGTGGATGGCCGACCGTGGGCGTCGAGCCGTCCTGGAGCGCGCACCGTCGGGCGCCTGGCGGAATTCACTCGAGATACCCGGAGTTGATGTCTGGGGGCGCGAGCTCGATGCCGACGACGGCACGGACACCACCGCCTCCGCCCAAGGCGTGGTGACCAGCTCACAGCGATACCGGCTGAGCGCCACCAGTAGGACCTGACGCTCCTGCCGTCCGACTCGGACGGCGCCCAGCACGCCTGACCCAATTAGTAAAGGTGCGCGGTACCGGCCCCCTGGGGATATCGGCCGCAGAGTTCCCGGTTCGGCCCCGGGGGCGGGCACAACAACCTGCGCTGTCTGGCAGACGCCTGTGGCCGGAGCCGCTTATGACCAGATGATTGAATCCAGGGGGTTAGGCAGTTTCGTTTGGATCATCTGGCCAGAAGGAGATGCCTGCGATGTGGAGTCCTGCCAGGTAGATCGTGGCGGTCTTCTTGTAGCCGGTGGCGATGCTGGCCACTGGTCGGGGCTGTTGATGCGCCGCTCGGCGGTGTTGCGCTGCCGGTAGGTGTGGCGGTCAAAGCCTGGTGGCCGACTGCCCCAGCTGCCTCGCCGATTGCGGTTGGCGACCTGATCCGCCGGCTGCGGGATCACCGCCCGGATGGCAGCCTGCCGTATTCGCGCATCATCTGCGTCCATCCGCCGATGCCGTGGCGGTTAAGTCCGCCGCCAGTTCACCGGCCTGCGCCGCTGGTCACCGGTTGATCAGCGGCCGGAAGGCGTCACGTACGTCGGCCTTGGACTCGGTGACCTGCACGTCCGACGGCGGGCCGAGATCGGTGGGGCCGTAGGTCTCGTACTCAAGGACCTCGGGGCAGCTCGCGCCGCCGATTTGCACCTTGCGGTCGGCCACGAGCTTTCCGGTCCGCAGCTCGTAGACCTTCACGGGGATCGCGATCTTGTGGAACGTCACCTTCCTGGGGAACTGTGGGAAGGTCTTGTTCTCGTAAGGGCACGTCCGGACGGCGGTCCCGTCCTCGTCGTCGTCCGCGCAGACCACCAGCACGGCGTGGGCGGCGTCGGTGGCCTTCCACTCCGCGGGGAGCAGGTCCGCGTAATATTTGTTGCCATAGAACAGCGCGCGGTTGGTTCCCTTACCGTAGGGGGCGGCGCCGCTGTACTTCGCCGGTGTGTCGCAGTACTCGGGTTCCAAGTAGGTCGATCCCTTGAGAAGGCTGCGAACGTTCGCCAGCTCGATGGTCAGCGTGGTCTTCTTGACTCCGCCGCGGGCCTTGGCCGTGAGTGCGTCGTCGGGGTACTGGTCGAGCAACTGCTGATAACGCGTCCGTGCCTTCTCCCAGTCCTTGTCGGCCAAGAGGTCGTCACCGCATCCGACGAGCGCCGCGGGCGCGGTCCGCGTGGCGGTGTCGGCGGACCGGTCCAGCACGTTGTGGCTCGGCTTCCGTTCACGAAGCCAGTCGGTGACCGTGACGGTGTCGCAGGGTTCCTTGGCGGGCAGGCCGCTGAGGAACCCGTTCAAGACCGCTTCGACCGTCTTGTCGTTGCCGGGATCCGTGAGGACCGAGGCGAGCGTGGCGAAGCCCGCCTTCAGCGCACCGGTGTCGCCGGTCAACCCGGTGGTCAGCCTGTCCTTGGCCGTCCGCAGCCGGTGGCACGCCTGGACGGTTTCGTCGCCGCGGACGGTCAGCGGGGCGTCAGCTATGCGGTGGCCGAACCACACCCTGTCCTGGGCGGTCAACACGTCTGCGCAGTCGCCGCTTTCGCGGGCTCCGGTAACGCTCCGCTCGATCCTGGAGGCGTCGAACCGCAGGAGCCCCACGGTCAGCAGCACCGGAACCGTAACGCCGAGCGCGACCAGGCGCAGCCTGCGCACCGCGACCCGGCGAGTGCGCCTGGCCGCCAGGAACCACCCGTGCGCAATAACGGCTGCCCACCACAGGAGCACGACGACTTCGCACCACGGCCGGGCGACCGAGGCAAGAACGGAGACGAGCACGACGGTGACCACCACGGCGGCGACAGCGAGTTTGCGCCGCCCCAGCATCAGGTAGCCGACGCCGAGCAGGGACGCATTGCCAAGGGCAACCGCCAGCGGGTCATGCGCCCGACCCTCGGGTGGCGCGGGCTCTGACGGAACGGTGTGTGTCGGGTAATCCATCCTGGTCTCCCCCTGTCACGGAACGAGCGCGAGCCGTCCCTCAGTGTTTGTCCCCGTTTCCGGGACCCCTCCCGGAAACGGGGACACTCGTGACACCGGGAAAGGCGCCCTTCCGCTGGGGTTCCGGACAAGCGGGATCTTGACGGCAGTATCGTGATCTACACGCAGCAGCTCGGACTCGCCGATCTTGACTGAGGCTGCGAGCACCCTCACCGCGGAGGCCCCGCGCGGACGCCCACCCAACCCCTGGGATGGGCCGGTTCCCCGACACCACGTCGAGGGACGGGGCCACCCTCTGATGCGTAACTGGCTGCCGTCCCTGGAATCGGACAGCAGACCTTGCAGGTAAAGAAGTACTCACGGCGCGGCGTGACGCGCGTCCTCTGGCTCAGCGCGGTCGCCGACCCGGGCCATGTGCCGACTCGTCCCGAACTGACCGCCGGCACCGACCTCACCAACGCCGTTGCCGCGATCGACGGCTGGACCCTCGCCAACCAGGGCATCGAGACACCCGACCTGGGCAGCACCTTCGAGAGCAGCATCCCCGGGTCGGACAAGGCCGACGACTCCTCGCTGGGCTTCTACGAGGACAAGGTCAGCGACGATATCGAGCGGTTGCTGACCAAGGACGCTACAGGGTGGATCGTCTTCCTCCGCAAGGGCGATGTGCCGGGCTCCCGGAGCATGGACGTCTTCCCTGTCCGAGTCGGCTCCCGCTCGCCGAACTATTCGACGGACAACGAGGCCGCGAAGTTCACGGTGAACTTCTCGATCACCGAGAAGCCGACCCAGGACGCGGAGATCCCGGCCGTTGGAGCCCCACCGAAGATCGAGAAGTAGCCCGGCCGCCGCCCTTGAACTGCCCGGCAGGCCTGCGCGCGTTGCAGCGCCATCCCTCTCCGTTCCGGCGCTCCGCCGTACGGTCCGGCCGGGCTCCCCGCCTGTTTCCCCCTCATCGCGCTTCTGTGTGGAGTCCTGCATGTCCAGCACCACCCGTCCCACCCCTGCACCGCCCGCGAACGCTGTTGCCCGTGACGCACATTGGGCTCGCAAGCTGGCTCGTCTTCGTGCCCGGCAGCTTCCGGAGCACACCCTGCAGATTTGCGACGACCTGGCCGCGAAGAAGCGCCTTGAGCAGGCGAAGCTGGAGGTAGCTCGCTGCCGCATGGCCGACGCGGAGGCCGAGCGGACCACCAGCGCGGAGACGGAGCGGGCGGAGCACGACCTCGTGGTGGCTCGGGAGGCGTTCGACGAGGTCTCGCTGACGCTGACGTTCAAGGCTCTGCCCCGGCCCGTGCTGGACGGGCTGATCAAGCGGTTCCCGCCGACGGAGGCGCAGGCCGAGGACGGGGACGCCTGGAACCCGGAGACGTTCCCTGCGGCGCTGATCGCGGCCGCGCACATCGAGCGGCACGACGCCGGCAAGGCTGTCGAGGGACTGACCGAGGACGACGCCCAGGACCTCCTGGACTCGTGGCCGGTCGCCGAGTCCAATGCACTGTTCGCCGCGGCGTGGCAGGCGCAGCAGATCGTCCGTACCAGCACCGTGGAGCTGGGAAAAGACTGATCGCGGACGCACAGCTCCGGGCGGAGCTGGAGTTGTGCGACCGGTATCGGATCCCGCACAGCTTCTTCCTCGGTGCGGGTGACGGCGCCTGGTCGGAGACGGACCGGGCGAAGGCGCTCGCGTACGAGGCGTACCGGTCCAGTGTGTGCGCGAACTGCGGTACTCGGGCTGCGGAGTGGGATGAGGCCCAGGGTGGTGACCGGTACGCGTACGTCACCACCACAGTGCGGTGCGTCGGCTGTGAGCTGATCACCGCTGAGCAAGAGCAGGTCCCGGACGGGGCCGATGGGTATGGCGTGCGGATCGGCCTCGTTCCGCGCCGCCAGTGGGAGCAGCGCAAGGGGTAGAGCGGGAAAGGGGCGCGGGGAGTAAGGGCACCGTCCGGTGTCGAACTACACGCTCAGCGTGCAGATGCGCGCCGACGCGTCCCGCCTCCTGTCCGAGGTCCGGCAGGCATCGCGCGCCGTCCGCGGACTCGGTCGGGACGTCACTGCGCTGAACCGGCAGCTCGGTCAGACCGGCTCCGGTGCGCGGGGCGCGGCATCCGGGCTGCACACCCTGGGCCGGCACGCCGATGGTGCCCGCGCCGGTCTGCGCCGCGTCGGCTCGGACGGGCGTGCCTCGATGCGCCAGCTGCGGCACGGGCTGCTCGGCGCCCGGCAGGAAGCGCACCACCTGCGCAATCTCGTCGTCGGTGGCGGCATCGTCGCCGGCCTCGCGGAGATCGCGAAAGAGGGCAACGAGTACCAGCGCGCCATCAACAAATGGGGCGCGGTCACCGGCGCTTCCGGCCAGGAGATGGTGCAGGCCGCGGCGAAAGCCCGCGAGCTCGGCGCCGACCTGAACATCCCCGGTACGTCCGCGGCGAAAGCTGCGGACGCGATGCTGGAGCTGGCGAAGGCCGGCCAGACCTCCACGTCGTCACTCGCGAACGCCCGCGCTGCGATGCAGCTCGCCGCCGCCGACAACCTCTCGGCCGCAGACGCCGCCCGCTACTTGGGCGACGTGATGGACCAGTTCGGTCTGTCGTCGAACAACGCAGGCCGAGCGGCGGACGTTCTTGCCGCGTCCGCGAACGCGGCGTCCGGCGGGTTGCAGGACATCTACTACGCGATGTCCTACACGGGCCCGGTCGCCGCCCAGTTGGGCATCTCGATCGAGGACACCTCCGCGGCGGTGGCGATGCTGGCCCGTTCCGGCATCCTCGGCTCGAAGGCCGGTACGTCGCTTCGCGGCATGCTGACGAACCTGGCCAAGCCGACCGCGAACATGCGCAAGGGCCTGGCAGAGCTCGGCATCGAAGCCTGGGACACCCAGGGCAACTTCAAGGGCCTGCGGACGGTCATCGAGGGCTTCGAGCAGGCCCAGCACCGGATGTCGCAGAAGGACTTCCTGGGGGCGCTGGCCAACGTTGTCGGCAAGCCCGCCCTCGCCGGTGCATCGGCCCTCGCGCATCAGGGCGTCGAGGCGTACGACCAGATGCACACCGCGATCGCCCGTACCGGCGCTGCGGAAGAGATCGCCGCCTCCCAGACCAAGGGGCTGTCGGGCGCGGTCACCCAGCTGAAGACGCAGTGGAAGAACACCGGCCAGGTCCTCTACACGGCTGCTGCTCCCGCGCTGGAGAAGGTGACGCGGCTGGCGACGTCCGGGCTGCAGGCCGCGACACCGCCGATCGCGAAGGCGATGGACTACGCCCGCGGCCTGTACACGCTGGCCAGGCCCGGGCTTTCGTCGGCGGCGGCATCCGGGGTCGAGGAGCTCACCGACGCGTTCAGCGGGATGGGGAAGCCGCTGAAGGAGCTGACGTTCGATGCCGCTGCGGCGGGTTTGAACGTCCTGGTCAACGGCGGCCGCGCGTTGATAGAGATCCTGCGGAACGTCGGTTCCGCCGTCTCCCCCGTCGCTGAGGCGATCGGGGACCTGGGAGACGAGTCGGACGCCGGGTCGACGGCGCTCGACATGATCGTCACGGCCTTGAATCTGGTCTCTTCTGCGGCCGGCACGGTCTCCGGGGTGCTCGTGCCGATCGGGCACACCGTCGCCTGGCTCGTTCAGGGGTTTGCTGCTCTGCCCGGGCCTGTGCAGACGGCGATCATGGCGATGCTGCTGGCCCGCCGGGTCACCCCCACGTTCATGAACCTGGGCCGCACCGTGTCCGGCCCGGTGACGGGGGCTTTCCGGACTTTCGGCGACCAGATGCGGGTCCAGCAGCAACTCGCTGCCGCATCCGGGCAGTCCATCGGCCGAGTGGGGCAAGCCCTGGCCGTCTTGCAGACGCGGATACCCGTGGTCGGGCAGATGACGGCCGCGTTCCGTAGTGCCTCCGGGCCGGTCTCCGGTCTGACGCGGGCCATCGGTACCGGGCTCGGTGGCGCTGCCCGCGGGCTGATGGGCGCACTCGGCGGGCCGTGGGGTGTCGCGATCGCAGCTGCGGGTGTCGGCCTGTCGATGCTCGCCTCCCACCAGCAGAAGGCCGCCCAGGCTGCGGCCGAGCACCAGTCGAGGATCAATACCCTCACCCAGGCGCTGCGCGACTCCAACGGGGCGGTCAACGACAGCGTCCGTGCCGCGGCCGCGCAGTCGATCATGGACACGAAAGTCTTCGACGGGAAGAACCGGCTCGTCGACGTCATGTCGAAGGCCGGCGTATCCGTCAGGGATCTCACGGAGGCCTATCTCGGGCAGGACGGCGGTCTAACCGCACTCCAGAAGCGCCTGAACGAGACTGCCGAGGCCAACGTCGAATGGCTGGCCACCCAGGGTGGCGCGGCGAAGGCGTACAACGACCAGGGCCTGGCCGCAGCGAGGGCTGCGGATGCGCTCGGCTCGGTCAAGGGCGAGATGTCGCAGGCCGTCAAGGACGCCAAGGACCTCGCCGATGCCACCGGATCCGGAGGTCGCTCCGCAGCAGACGCCGTCGGCCCGTTCGGGAAGTTCTCCGACGCGATGCGCCGCCTGTCCGACAACACAGCCGACGCCGACACCCGGGCCCGCGCCCTCCACGATGCCTTGAACGTCCTGGCCGGCGGCTCGGTGAACCTGTCCGCGGCCGAGGCCCGGTTGAACCGGTCCGTGTCGGATGCTGCGGAGTCGTTGAAGGACGGCGTCGACCAGGCGCAGGGGTACGGCAAGTCGCTGCTGAACATGGACGGTTCGCTCTCGACCGTCACCCGCAACGGGCAGAAGCTGTACGACCTGTTGCAGGGGCTTTCGACGAACTCGGCGGACGCCGCGCTGGCGGCGTACCAGTACGCGGAGGCGAACGGAAAGAGCGTCCCGGAGGCGCTGAAGGCCGCGCAGCAGCAGATGGAGACCGCCCGCGAGTCGGCCATCACCACGGCTCAAGGCTTCGGGCTGGGCGCTGATCAGGCCGCGAAGCTCGCCGACGCTGCCGGGCTCGTGCCCGAGCAGGTCTCCATCCTTCTGCAGACCGCCGGCATGGACGAGTCGATGGCCGAGCTGATCGCCGTGCAGCAGGCACTCAAGGCCACGCCGGACAACAAGACCGTCACCATCGCCACCCTGAGCAATGAGGCTCGCGAGGACCTGAAGAAGCTCGGCTTCGACATCAAGGACCTCAAGGACCGGCGCGTACAGGTGACCGCCCCGACCGACATGGCACGCACGGATCTGGACGCGCTGATCGCGAAGATCGCTCAGACCCCGGGCGGTAAGCACGTCAAGGTCACGTCCGCGACACAGGAGACGATCGCCAGCCTGGAGGGGGTCAAGCAGAAGATCGCCGGAGTACCCGGCGGAAAGACCGTGACGGTCAGCGCGCCCACTGACGAGGCGCGGCAGCAGCTCGAAGCCCTGGGCATCAAGGTCACCGACATCCCGGGCAGCAAGAACGTCACCGTCACGGTGCCGACCAGCGGGCCCATTTCGGCGGCGGGGAGCATCCAGAGCGCGATCAACGGGATCATGGGCCGGACCATCGGTGTCGGCGTGTCCCTCAGAGCCACGAGCTGGGACCGGGACGGCAACGGTGTCCCGGACGCGATCCAGGCCCCGCAGGCCCGTGGCTCTGTCCTTGAGTTTTACGCGAACGGTGGCGTCCGCGAGAACCACGTCGCGCAGATCGCTCCGGCCGGAGCGATGCGCGTCTGGGCGGAGCGGGAGACTCAGGGCGAGGCGTATGTGCCTCTGGCGTCGAGTAAGCGGCCCCGCAGCAAGGCGATCGTCGAGGAGGTCGTCCGCCGTTTCGACGGGGATGTCACCTGGTATGCCGATGGCGGCCTGTCGAACTGGTCGTACCAGCCCCTCGGGGGCTCGGGCTTCTCTGTCTCGGACCTGGTCTCGAAGTCACAGCGCAAGGGCAAGGGCGGCAAGGAGCACTTCGACCTCGGCATGTTCGAGCGGAACCTCCGAAAGTCGGTCCGCACTGCCTCGGCCTGGCGCAACGACCTGGCGACCGTGTCCCGTCGCGCGGGAACGGATGTCGCCAAGGCCCTGGAGGAGATGGGCGAAGACGGTGTCGCGCTCACCCGGAAGATGGCTCGGGGCTCCAACAGGTACGTGAAGTCGATGGCCGCCCAGCTCACCAAGCTCGCCGGCACCGCCAAGGCAACGTTGGGCGACTACACCGGGCAGCTCCAGAACGCGGTCAGGGACTCCACCACCTTCCAGGACAACCTCGCCAAGCTGGCCTCCAGCGGCTACGGCGCGCTCGCTTCGCGGCTGGCGGAGCAGGGCGATGAGAACGCTGAGGCGCTCGCCGCCCAGGCCGTGCGCGACAAGAAGAAGGCGAAGCAGGCCAACAGCGCAGCCCAGTCCGCGGGCAAGACCCTCGACTCAGATCAGCTCGGCGACTTTGTGAAGCTCATCGGCGCCCTGGCCAAGGGACGCAGCATCCATGCCGTTGCCGAGTCGACGGGGATCGACGAAGACCGGCTCATCGAGATCGCCAACCGCTCCAACGGTCAGATAAGGAAAACGGGCAAGGCGGACCGGTTCCTCGCCGACCTGGTGAAGGCCAACGCTGGGAAGGCGTACGCGAATGGCGGCCTGTGGGAGCCCGGCGTCTATCCGCCCTCGGGGAATGGGCTGATCAAGTTCGCCGAACGCTCGACGGGCGGGGAGGCATATCTGCCTCTCGGCACTGCCAAACGTGGCCGGGCGACGGCCGTGCTGGGGCAGGTCGCTGACCGGTTCGGCTACGGACTCGCGCCGAAGAAGCTCATCGACGCCGCAGGCGGGCGTGCCCGGGTCGTCGTCATCCACCAGGCGCCAGCCATCGGCAGCCAGACCATCCACGTCGCCCAGACCGGCGCGACCGCGAGCGACATCGCATCCACGGTCGCCTATCAGATGCGGCGGGCGAAGCGCGGAGGCGTCCTGCGATGAGTACCGCTGAACTGAAGGATTTCCAGCTGGACTTCGGTGGCATCGTCCTCGGCCACGACACCGCCATCCCGATCGCGGAGATCGAAGGCCTCGGCCGTCCGGGTACGCGCGGCGAGCTGGTCGAGCAGCCCGGCGCGGACGGCGCATGGGCGGCACCGGACTGGTACGAGGCCCGCACCTTGCGCATCGATTGCGCGATCAAGACCCCGGGTGACCCGGCCGCTGCCCGGCAGGTCCTCGCCGACCTGGAGACCATCGCAGACAACAGGAAGATCCGCACGGTCGGCGGGGCGGTGATGCCGCTTCGCATCAAGTGGCCCGGCTCTCCGGTGCGGGTCCTGTACGGGCGGCTGAGCAAGCTCGAACCGTCATGGGAGAAGGCCGCATTCGGCTGGGTACCCCTCGATGTCGAGTTCGTGGCCCCGGATCCCCGCTACTACGCCGACTTCGAGCAAGGAACGCAGCTGCGGCTCGGCTGGCTGTCCGGCGGCGGGTTCACTGCGCCCGTGCAGGCACCGATCCGGGTCACCAGCGGCAGCCCGAACGGGCAGAACCGCCCAGGTTGGGTGACCAACGGCGGAGCCATCGACGCGCATCCGGTGATCACTGTGCACGGGCCGTGCGCGAACCCCGTCATCACGCACGTCGGCACCGGCCGCTCCGTTGATCTGCCGGTCACGCTCGCCGCCGGCCAGTGGATTCGCATCGATACCCGGCCCAGCCGGATCAGCGTGACCCGCGAGAACGGTGGTACCGCGCCGACCACTTCCCGCCTGGACACGTTCGTGCTCCCGCCGGGGCGCAGCGAGATCCGCTGGACCGCATCCGATCCCACCGCCACCGCGCGCCTCACCGTGGCGTGGCGCGACGCCTACATAGCCCTCTGAACCGAAGGAATCCGTACACCTATGACGCTCGCGCAAGCCCCTCTGCTCGTCGACGGAGCCACCCACTCCGCGCAGACGTTCCGCATGATGATCAAAGATTTGAGCCGGGGTGGTGAAGGCATCACCGAGGCCGCGGATCTGAAGGTGACGCCGCTTCCCGTGCCCGGTGCCGGCGTGCAAATCGCGGACGGGTCGGCGGTGATCCGCGGCAAGGCGAACATGTGGCAGGGCTCGTACACCGCCTACAACATCGGCGTCGCGACGGTGCCGGTCGCACCGACAGGTGCAACACCGCGCTCGGATCTGATCGTCCTGCGGATCACGGACCCGGAGTTCGAAGGCGGTCTCGATCCAGCGAAGGACCAGATCAACGTCTTCGACGTCATCCCCAATGTCGCTGGCACCGCCACCACCGTGCCCAAGGGCGTCACGGGGATCGCGATCGCGCGCCTCGACATCCCGGCGAACACCGGAACCATCACGGCGGCGATGATCCGCGACCTGCGCAAGGTGGCCAATCCCCGCCGCGAACGCACCCTCTACACCGCTTATCCGAGCAAACTGACCAAGGCATACAAGGACGATGACAAATGGCATAACTGGCCGCCCGAGGCACGCTGGACGATCCCGGTCCCGGACTGGGCCACCAAGCTGATCCTCACCGTGACGATCGCCGGGCTCCGTATGGACTTCGACAGCCTCTACGGATACCTCCAGCCGGTCTTCGGCACCATCGAGGGCCAGGACACCATCGTGGACGACAACCAGGGCAAAGTCGTTCGCCGCGGCACAGCTCTCGTTGCCGACACCATCACCCTGCCCGCCTCTTACCGGGGCACCAGCCAGGCTCTGTACCTCCAGGCCAAGATGTCGAAGGACTGGAAGGGCGACCTCGGCGCGGACGCCGGCACCAGCATCATCGCCGACGTGGAGTTCACCGAGGGCCCGGTGTGACCTACCGCTACCTCACCCAGAACGCCCTGACCGGCGAATGGCTGTCCCCCCACCTGCCGCTCAGTGGCGTCGAGTTCGGACCTGAGCTCAACGGGCCTGGCCATCTGCGAGGGACGCTCTCGCCACGGTTGGCGTGGCTGCATCCTGAGCTCGCGGATCCGGGCAACACGCTCATCTACGCCGAGCGGAACGGGATTCTGCGGTGGGGCGGGCTCATCTGGCAGGCCGAGCCCGAGGGCAACGCGCTCAAGGTCGAAGCAGCAGGCTGGTCCTCGTACTTGCACAGTCGGCACGACCTGGACGGCGAGCTCGGCGGGCGTGGCCCGTACGTACGCGCCGATCCGTGCAAGGTCGCCCGGGACATCGTGGCCTACGCCCAGTCCATCCCCGATGGGAACCTCGGCCTGAGCGTCGACTCCACGGTGTCGAAGGCAACGGTCGGTACCCCGGCGGAGCCGTGGCACTCCCGATGGTGGGAGACCCCGGTCCTGGGCGAGCAGCTCGATGACCTGGTGAAGGGGCCGGACTCCCCCGACTACACCTGCACGACGTGGTGGGACAGGGACCGTCGGCCGGTCCGCCGCATTCAGCTCGGCTACCCGCGTCTGGGGGCCCGGCGTACGGACATTGCGTTCTCGAGCGGCATCAACATCATCGACAGCCCTCCGGTCATATACAGCGCGGACGAGTACGCGCAGGTGGTCATCGCCACCGGCACCGGCGAGGGCCGCTCACAGCAGCGCGCGATCGAGGCCGTCCGCAACCGCAGGCTCCGCCTGGAGCACGTCCTGGAGCTGCCCGAGGTGCGCGGACGCGACGTCCTCGCGCAGCGGGCGAAGGCGGAGAGGGCGTGGCGGCAGACCCTCGGCCAAGTCGAGGAGATCACCGTCCGCGATCACCCCTCCGCACCCATCGGCTCCTGGCAGATCGGCGATGACGTACGGGTCACCGTCCGCGACCAGTGGACGAACTGGTCCGGCTGGTGCCGCATCACGGGCTTCACCATCCGCCCCGACACCGAGGCCGGCGAGACGGCCACGCTCCAGCTCGACCCGGCGGGCGCCCACCAGTACGGCACTGCCGCCTGATCACCCTCAAGGAACATCGCTTGCCCACCGACATAGGTACCCGTCTCGCCCGGCTGGAGAGGCTCCTGCGGAGCACTGTCCGCGCGCCCAAGCTGGTCAACGCCAGCATCGAGAGCGGCGCGATCGACGTGTACGACGAGAGCGGCTCCCTGCGTGCCGTCGTCGGCCAGCAGCCCGACGGCACGAGCGGCGTCGTAGCCGTGAACGGGCCACGACCGCCCACCCCATCGGTCCCGGAGGTGGAGCCGGTCCTCGGCGGACTGCGCATCACCTGGGACGGCAGCTTCGCCGACGCGGCTGCCGCACCGCTGGACTTGTCTCGCGTGCAGGTGCATGTGCTGACGTCGGCGAGCATGGTGCCCGATGCGCGGTGGCCGACGGCGACGATCGAGGCCGCGTCCGGCGCCTCGGTCACCGTCGCGGTCAATCACTACGGGTCGCTGTGGGTACGGCTGGTGGCCGTCAACACCTCCGGTGCCCCCAGCATCCCCTCCGATGCTGTCCATACGACGGCACGCCGTGCCGTCTCGGGTGATCTCGGCAATGCCGTGGTCCAGCAGGGCCACATTGCGGTCGGGGCCATCACCACGCCTCATCTGGCGGTCGGCTCGGTCACTCCCGATCAGCTCGCCGTCGGCCAGGGAACGAATCTGGTGCCGGACCCCGGGTTCGAAGGTGCCGCGACGGCCAACGTCGTCGCGGCTGCCGGGCCGGCGTGGTCGTTCGCTCCGGGCAACCGGTCCGGTGTGGGAGTCCGGCTCGACTGCACAGCGGACACGGCCACGCACTTCACGCTGCCGCTGGCGGCCGTACCGGTGCTTGCCGCTTCGCAGCTGTTCCTCGGCGTCGACATCCTGGCCTCCGAGAACCTCACCGCCCAGGCGCTGAAGATCCTCGCCCGCTGGGAGACCAGCACCGGCGAGGTCCTCGGCTATGGCGTCGCCGAGTCGACAGCCCTCAAGGCAGGTGTGTGGCAGCGGGTTACCGGTCAGGTCAGCGCCCCGCAGGGCACCACCCGCGCTGTGCTGTGCCTGGAGGCTTCCGCGGCCACGGCCGGATGGTGCGTCTTCGACAACGCGGAGGTCCATACGATCTTCGGCGATGCGACCGGTGGTGCTCGCGCCGAGCTCGGCCCGCAGGGGCTTCGCCTGTTCGACGAGGACGGCGAAGAGGTCGTCTCCCTGGTGTCCGGGCAGGCGAACTACCTGACGCTGCGCGACGGCACCACTCGCGTCGCGGCCATCGGCTCCACCGGCGACGCTTCCTTCCAGGACCTGAACGTCGCGGGGAAGGTCACGATCGGCGGCGACGACCTCACCGAGCTGTACAACGGGCCGCGCGGCATCGTCGCCATGGACTGGATGGCCGCAGGGGTGAAGACCACCACCGGCACCGAGATGGGCTACGTCGAGCTGGCCTTCGACGCCGAAGAGGGCCGCATGTACCGCGTCGTCTACAACGGCACCGCCGAATGCTCACAGACCGGCGGCTCCCTCGTGCTGCGGCTGAGGACTGGCTACGCGACCGCCCCGTTGATCAGCTCCCCTCAGTTGCAGGAGGCCCGCCATCCGCTCACCGCAACGCGCCGTGACGTGCGCCTCGAAATGGTCAGCCCGTGCGCGCCGAACGATCTCATCCGCCCGGGCCGCAACCGACTCCTGCTGACGTTCAACAGCGACAGCGGCGCCCCCTCGGGCCAGCAGGTGACCCTGACGGGCGCGAAGGGCCGCTTGGGGCACATGACGGTGGAGGACATCGGCGAGCAGGCTCCGGACACCGGCGTCTACAACACGGGCGGCGCCGTCGTGCCCGATCCTCCGGTGAAGGTGCAGCGGACCTATAAGGCTTCGTGGTCTGGGAGTTACGCGAACCGGTCCGGCTACAACTCGTACTACGGCAGCCAGATGGTGGCCGGCCACTTCTCGGCGAACAACGGCACCCAGGCCGCCCTGGTCGGGTTCGGCGGCAGCCTCGCCAAGGACCTCGATGGCGCGAAGCTCCTCAAGGTCGAGGTGTATCTGTACGCCAACCACTGGTACTACGCCTCCGGCGGCACCGCTGTCCTCAAGGCCCACGGCCACGCCTCACGTCCGGCCAAGTTCACCGCGGACCAGAGCGGATCGAAGACAGTCACCGGCTGGGCTCGGGCGAGTGGCCGTTGGGTCGACATCACCTCGATCTTCGACTCAACGAAGTTCCGAGGCATCGCCATCGACCCGAACACCACCAACAAGACCTCGTACGGCAAATTCGACGGCGTGGGAAACGGCCACCCGCCGGCGCTGCGCGTCACCTACATCAAGTAACCCAAGGAGCAAGCACCTGTGGCCGCCCTGTACGGAGACCTCGTCACCAACGGCACCTTCACCAACGGCACCAGCGGCTGGTGGTCCGGCGACCCCAACATGGTCACCCTGAATGCCCCGGGCATCGGCCTGGAGGCAAACGCCACCACCGACGCCGCCAACCTGTGGGATGCACCGTTCGGGCAGGACAACATCGCCCTGCGCTCCGGCTGCACCTACACGTTGACGTTCACCGCGCGCGCCAGCCAGCCCGGCACCACATTGCGCGCGCAGGTCGGTCTCGGCGCGGATCCGTGGACGGCCGCGGTGGACCGCACGGTAACGCTGCCGGCGGTAGACACGCACTTCGTCCTCACCTTCACTTCCCCTCTCGACACCACGGCGGGGCAAGTGAGTTTCCAGTTCGGCCAGGGAACAGCGGTCACCGTCTACCTGACGGAGGTCCGCCTGACCTGCTCCACCGTTCGTGAAGGCTTCTACGCCGACCCGGATTCCAACGCCGCGAAGTGGGTCGCCGCGAACCCCGCCGATCCCCGGGCCACGAAGATCGCCCGCTCACTGGTACGGCGGCCGACCGCGAAGTGGTTCGGCGACTGGAACAAGGACATCCGGGCCGACGTGGACGCCTATGTGACGGCTGCGGCAGCGGCCGGTCGGCTGCCGATCCTGGCGGCCTACAACATGTTCAACCGGGACAACGGTGGCCAGTCCAGTGGCGGGGCCAGGTCCCCCGAGGAGTACCGCACATGGATCGACGCCTTCGCTGCGGGCATCGGCGACCGCCCTGCCCTGGTCATCGTCGAACCGGACTCCCTCAGCCAACTGGGCAGTCTCCCCACAGAAGTGGCGCGAGCAGAACGGGCCGGCCTCGTCGCATACGCGGCCAACGCGCTCGCCGCGCGTCCTCTCGTCCGCTCCTACCTCGACGGGGGCAACGCCACCTGGATCAAGCCTGACGACATGGCCGCCCGGCTCGCGGCAGGCGGGGCAGCCAGTGCAAGGGGTTTCGCGATCGGTGTGGCGAACTACGACTCCACCGACGTCTCCTGTACCTACGGGCACCAGGTCGCCCAAGCCCTCGCCGCACTCGGCGTAACTGGTGCACGGTTCGTCATCGACACCTCCCGCAACGGCAACGGCGCCATGGACGAGAACGGGCAGCACGTCGACTACTGCAACCCGGCGGGCCGCCGCCTCGGCGTCCCCTCCTCGATCGGCGTCGGTGGCGCCGAATACCTGCTGTGGATCAAAGTCCCCGGCGACTCCGACGGCATGTGCGGCGTGGCCCCCGACGTTACTGCCGGCACGTTCTCCCCTTTCCTCGCCGAGCACCTCATCGACGGCCGGTAGAGCCCAGCAAGAGGGCGACTCCGTGCGAATTCCCGCTACAGGCACGCCCGCGTCCGCCGAGCACTGCGACGCATCAGCGGGCGGTGGTTCATCCCATCCAGTCAAGGCTCAGAGGATGGCGGCCGGCCCGGAAATCCGCGCGACCCCGAATGATCCACTGCTCCAGTTCGGCGAGGCAGTCCTGCCGATCACGGTCGGTGGTGTCGAGGATATGGGTCTGCCACCTCGGGTCATTGGCCGTCCACGACGTCCACCGATGCCAAGCCATAGTGGGCGCGCCCTTGTCCATGATGACCTCGGGGCGATGCTCGGGATCTTGTGCGTGCCCCCGATGCCAGGCCGCCCAGTTGATGTACGCATCGATGGCGGCTTCCGACCAGCGTCCCGGATCACGCACGTCCAGACGCCGACGTCGTTCAGCATCGGCCACGTCGACCAGGCACATCGCGATCCCGTCCAGCAGAGGTGCCGATGGCGCGGCCAGGATCTCGCCGAGTGGAGTCTGGCCAGTCAGCAAAAGGTCAACGCCGTCGGCCTGGTACTCGAGCGTGCGCTGAATCCACTCCTCGGTGATGTGGTTTCGCCAGTACCGGGAAGGGTTCTGCGGGACGCCGCTCTCGTCCATCTCGTGGACAACGAGCCGGTCAAACCGTTCCCCGACAGGGAAGGCGAGCGTGGACTTACCCGAGCAGCTTGATCCCGTGAGTATCAACAGCATCCAGACAAGCTGGCAGGAAGACGGCGCGCGCTGCCACCGGATTTCCCTGCTGCGATCACGTCGCCGTAAGAATCACCGGCCCCCTTGGGCCCCGTACGATCGAAGCAGGGCGCGGGGCCGCCGGGAGTGATTGCGGTGTCCGTACCGCCGAGTGCCGAGCCCACGCTGTGGGAGCTGCACCGTGCCGTCTCGCAACTGCGTGAGGACCTTCGCGGCGACCTCGCACAACTCGCCGCACGCCTCGACCAGGTCGTCACCCAAGACGTGTACCGGGCAGACCAACGAGCGGTCGATCAGCGCATCAGCCAGATCGAGGCTGGCCTGGCCGGGCTTCGCGGTGAGCATGATCAGAGCCTGGAGCGGGCCGAGCAGCAGCGGCGCGAGGACCAGACGCAAGCTGCCGCGACGAGGCGGCTGGTGATCTCGTCCTTCGTGGCCCCGCTGCTCCTCATGGCCCTGCAGCTGTGGATCGTCTCGCGCGGGACACCGCCGTAGGCAGAGGGTCGAGCATCCTCAACTTCAAGATCGGGCGCGGGGAGATATCGAGCGCCGACGTTGGCAACACCCCTGAATCCTGACCGGCTGGTCGCGGCACTGCGCGCAGAAGGCGTGCGGGTCGTCGAGCGTTCCGGCTGGCGCACCCACAACCGAAACCACAAGGGCCCGTGGGGCCCTGTCCGCGGCGTGATGATCCACCACACGGTGACGTCCGGTACGAGTAACACCGTCAGCATCTGCGAGCGCGGGTACGAGGGCCTTCCGGGTCCGCTGTGTCACGGCGTGATCGCTAAGGACGGCACGGTTCATCTGATCGGAAACGGCAGGGCCAACCACGCCGGACGCGGAGACAGCGATGTCCTCCAGGCCGTCATCGCCGAACGCGCGCTGCCCACAGCCAACCAGGCTGATACAGACGGCAATACATCGTTCTACGGGTGGGAGTGCGAGAACCTCGGCGATGGCCACGACCCGTGGCCGGCCGCGCAACTCGATGCGATCGAGCGGGTCTCTGCCGCGCTCTGCCGGCTCCATGGCTGGAGCGCGGCGAGCGTGATCGGCCACCTGGAGTGGCAGCCGGGGAAGGTCGATCCCAAGGGCTTCGCGATGAGCTGGCTTCGCGGCCGGGTCGCGGCTCGCCTGGAGGGGCGCCCCATTGGAAGAGAGCCCAGCGGGGGCTCCGCTGGCGGCACCACGTACACGGTGAAGAGCGGGGAGACGCTCTCCGGGATCGGCAAGCATCTCGGCATCAGTTGGCAGTCCATCGCCCAGACCAATGGCATCACCGCGCCGTACGTCATCACGGCTGGGCAGCGGCTGAAGATCCCCGGCAAGACCAGCGGAAAGACGTACCCGGCGCCGCCGTTCCCGGCCGGGCTCGCCCCGGGCCGTAACTCGCCCTCGGCCAAACGACTCCAGCAAGCCCTCAAGGACACCGGATGGCTCGACCGGTCGGTGCCGCTATCCGACAACTACGGCCCGCAGACCCAGAAGGCGGTCTCCGGCTTCAACCGCAAGCACAACCTCCACACCACCGGCTGTCCCAATGACCCGGCCATCGGCCGACGCGGCTGGGACCTTCTGCACCAACTCGCCTACGGGAACCGACCTTGATCAACGACTTCATCCATGACCACAGCACCCGCCTGTACGCCATCGCCGCTGCGGCGCTTTCGCTGATTGCCTACTACGTCGATGGGCTGCCGACCGGGCTAATCCTTGCCCTGGTGGCCGCGATTCTCGGCACCGGCGAAGCGGTACAGCGCGTCGAGGACCGCAAGACCAGCAGGGCCCTGCTCCTGGAACCGCCACGCACCATCCAGGACTGAACCCGGTCAGCCCGCCTGCCCCTCGGACCATCCGATGACGGACGCGGGCTTCAGTCTTCCTTGTTCAACCGCCATCGCCCCTTCCCAGTCGGAAGATCGGCACCGACGGGGGACGCCTCGTATGCGTCCAGTGATGCATCCTGTGGATTGTGGAACACGCTCTACCGGAAATCCCCACGCCTTCGCATCGGAGCTACGGGCAGCTGGGCGGAGCCTCCACTCGACTCGGAACGGTTCACAGTCGCCTTTTCGGCTTCGCTGTCGGTCTTATAGACATGACCGAAGTAGCCGACCAGGCTCGCCACATGGGCCACCGGCCCGGACGCGGACGGGGGGTGAGGGCACCGTGGTGCGCCGCTCTCTGACCCGTTCCATGAGCCTCGACCAGATCGAGGCTCTGTTCGACCGCACGTACACGGAGTGCAAGAAGCACGTCGAGGCCGTCATCGCCCCGCTGGCTGGGCCGAATGCCGACGTCGATGCACTCAGACAGGAGACATTCGAGCGTTTCTACCGGATGCTGCTCAACGACGAAGTGAAGGACGTCAACCCGAAGGGCCTTCTCGGGCTGCTGCGCCAGATCGCGTCGGGAAAGGCTATCGACGCCTTCCGCGCCACGGCCCGGCGTCCGGTTGACACCGTGGACGAGTTGCCGGACGCCAGCGCCTGGGACACCGTCGCCAAAATCCACGGCCCAGAGGTCGCGTACGAGCACGCCGAGACGCTGCGGGCCATCAACCGGCTCAGCCCGGAGCTGCGCGAGACCCTACTGCTGCGTGAGTACCTCGGCTTCTCCCGCGAGGTCACCGCCGAGATCCTCGGCATCAAGCGCGCCTCCGTGTCCGCCAACGTACGGCGCGCCAAGGAGCGGTTGCGTAAGCAGACCGCAGAACCCGAACTGCCCCACCTCAGCCTGGAAGGAGGAACCGCATGAACGCCAACGACCGCGACTGGGACCGCCGACTCGCCCAGCTCAAGCAGCTCGACAGCGCCCTGGTCCAGCACTACCAGGACCAGCCCGGTGACACCGCCCGTGAACTGGCGGCATTGCGCGCGGCGTCCGCCATCGAGCGCGACGCCCGGCGCGCCCGCGCCCCCGAAGGGCGAGCCCGCTCCTGCCGGACCCGTGTCGCAAACTGCATCCTGACGCGGCTCACCACTCCTGATATCCGGGGCGGTTCCCGCCGGGCCCGCGAAGCCCGCGCATGGAAGCGCCTCAACATGGCGGCGCACACCGCTCCCAAGCGGTATGCCCGCCGGGTCCGCCGGGCCCAGGTATGGGGTCGCATCCTCACCGTGGGGTTCGCGGCCGTGGGTGTCCTGGGTATCGCCACCGGCATCGGTTTCCTCGTCGCCTGGGCCTTCTCCGGTGGGGAGGACACTTCCGCGGGTACGGAGGCGCTCGCCCCCCTCATCATCGCGACCATGCCCGCAGTGATCTTCCATGTGGGCAGCGTCATCGCGAGGCTCGCTGCCGACCAGGAGCGTAGGCCCGCTGATCAGGCACTGGCGGCGATCACCCGCAGTGTCGACGTCCTTCTGGGTCGGAAGGAGCGCACGTGACCAAGAACCGCCAGCCGCCGCAGCAGCCGTACCTCGAACTGCGCGTCGGCGACTTCCATCTGACGCTGCAGCGCCGCCCGGTCCGGGTACTGACCGTGCTCACGCTGCTGCTGTGCCTGAGCGGCGTATGGACGCTGGGTGGCGGCACCTTCCCGATGCTGTAGCTCCAGCCAATTCGCACTGTCGCCGAGGGCGGACTACGCAGTGAAGACCGCGGGCCCGCCCTCGGCGTTCGTGTTCACCGTCCGCGGCTGGGTCTGCTGCGTACGGGCGCGGCGGGAACGGGATGTTGCTGGGCCTGGTGCTGGGCCGCTTTCTAGAGGGCTTGGAGCAGGGCCTGGTCGCGAGCCGCCGATTCATCGGTAAAGCCGTTGGCGCTGAAACCGATCCCTTGCGGCGGAGGACTCCGGCGATGGCCCACGCCCTCCGTTACGTCTGCGGGAGGAATTAGCCGGAATGACATTGCTGGAGTGATATCACTCCGGGAATAGGCAGTTGGCCAGTTCATGGGCATGGTGGTTGTCCGCCACCTGGCCGGGTTACCGCTGGAGGCTTGGCTGCCCGGTGAGGCTGGCGAGCGATCCGTCGTCTCTAGGAGATCGCATTGATGCGCTAGCTCACTGCCCGCGAAAGGTCTAGCCATGTCGCACCATCCGCTCGAAGAACTGCCCTATGCGTTCAAGGTTCCGGCCGCCCTCGGCGAAGTGCGGCCTGCACGGAAACGCGTTGTCGAGCGTGCTCGGAGGATCGGCTTGGTCATGAACGAGCAGCTCGTAGGCGACCTGGAGCTGTTGGCCGGCGAGGTGATCGCGAACGCCATCAGGCACACAGACGCTCCGTGTGTGGTGTGCGTGAGGTGGACTGGGGAGCGGCTGCGCGTCGAGGTCACCGATGTTGAGGCCATCGTCCCGATTCCGACGAGTGCTGGTCCGGAGGACGAGGGTGGTCGGGGGCTGTTTCTTGTCGACGCGCTGGCTGACGCTTGGGGGGCGGTTCCTGATCCAGCGGGAAAGACGACATGGTTCGAATTGGAGCCGCGGCCAGCGCAGGCGACCTCCCTCGTGCATGTGTCGGCGTGCCCCGGCTCCCGGCCAAGCCGCAATGCTGTTGCGGGGTGTACGGATCCGGCGTCCGGTGTCCCGCGTTCCGAAGGGACGCGGGTGGCTCTGCCGAGCCGAGGAGCTCAGCAACGTCACCAAGCTGCCTGAGGTGTCCTTCCCGCCGGGCCTCCTCCACCCGCCTGGCGAGTTGGTGCCGCAGGCTACGGTGCGCCTCGCTGATGTCAGTTCCCCCGACAGCGAGGCGCACCGGCTCCATGGTCAAAGGGCGTCTCATTCAGGGAGCCGTGTGAAGGAGAGCAGCCGGTCGACTTCAGTGAATCCGACAGAGTCGTAGAGGGCGTTCGCGGCGGTCCTGTCTCGTTCGGGATCCCTGGGGTCATCGTCGTCGACGTAGCCGATCACTTGCGTAGCTCCGAGGCCGGCCAGGAGGTCGACTGCTGAGCCGAGGAGTGCCCGGCCCATTCCCTGCCGTTGCGCGCTTGAGGTGACGTGCAGCCAACGCAGCACAGCGATGCCGTCGAAGGGGTTCCCGATGACGGCTTCGGCGACCACCTCGTCCCCATCACGGACTTGAAGACGACGGCCTGGCGGCTTGTGGACCGGGCCCGTCGAGTAGGCGGCCATGAGGGGAAGTCCCGTGAGCGGTAGTGGTGACTGGATGTAGCGCCTCAGGTCACGGGTGGTGAACCCAGCGCGCTGAAGGACTTCGCGGGTGGTGGCGCGATGCCGGGCCGACAGTCCTTCGACGCCAAATGTCAGAGCGGAGGCGCACTCGAAGGCGAAGTTCGTGCGGGGTCCGAGTTGGTCAAGCGCGTGACGGAGGAGTGCCCCTGCGGCTGCATGGTCTTCACGGCAGTGCATCCACAGCAGCAGCCCGGCCTCATCACGCGGGCGGATCGCATAGGAGACCGCACCCGTGAGGAGGCCTTCGCCATCGAGGAGGACGTTGGTGCGCGGAGGCTGGAGCTCTTCCCACCAGCGGGAGTCGATTGGCGAGCGACCGTCCAAGGCATGCTCGAGCATCCCCGGCGTACATGCCGGTTGGCCTGGCAGGCGATCCGCATCGATCAGCGCCAGCACGGTGCAGTTGTCGGTCTCGCGGTACGGGCGGATGGGGGCAGAGAGCTTGTGCACAAAGTGCTCTTCCCACACCTGTCGCCTTCGATGCCGCCCGCACCGTCGACGCCCTCACCGACTTGACCCGCACGCGACTCAAGCGCATGCGCTACTGGCCTGACCTGCTCGACGTCTTCATCACCTAGACCGGCCTCACCCTGGCCCCGCTTTGACGTCGCCCCAAAGCGAAAACCCCCGAAGGGATCCAGCTTCGGTCATGACTTGACGCGTTGTGGACAGCCCGGACGTCGTTCCGCTCAGGCACTGCCCATTGTCGTCGCGGATGGGATGTTCTCGAGTCATCGGCGCGCGGCTCAGCGCGAGCGCACGTGTGGGTCGGGCGGACCGACGGGCGTGGGCTCGGCGTGCGCTTGGGCGCTCTGCCTGTCTCTGTGCACTCCGATTGCCTCCGCGTGCACCGGCGATTTTTGTCCGCATTCACTGTTTCCTTGGATTCACCACCCGGATTCCGATTCCCGCCCACGTCGTTCGTGGGAGGAGCCTTCGGCTGAACCAGATCAGGGAGATGGTGGCCATGCCGTCGAATGTTGCTGGGCATGAACCGATTGCCGTGATCGGTGTCGGATGCCGGCTGCCGGGTGGCGTCGATACTCCTGGGGCGATGTGGAGGTTGCTGGCGGCCGGGCGGGACACGGTGAGCGAGGTTCCTGCTGATCGATGGCAAGCCGAGGATCTGGTCGGGCTGAAGCCAGATGTCATCCGGCGGATGCGGTGGGGGTCGTTCCTGGACGGCGACATTGGTGCTTTCGATCCGGAGGCGTTCGGCCTCAACAACCGGGAGGCGCCGTGGGTGGATCCGCAGCACCGGCTGCTCCTGGCGGTCACTTGGGAGGCGCTGGAGCATGCGGGCGTGCCGGTGGGCGGCGTCGCCGGGTCTCGTACGGGTGTGTTCGTGGGCATCTCCCAGATCGACTACGCGATGCGGGCACATCGCAGTCTTGAGCAGACGGAGATGTACGCGGGCATCGGCGGCATTCACAGCGTCGGCGTGAACCGCCTTTCGTTCTTGCTCGACCTTCACGGGCCGAGTCTGGCGGTGGACACGGCCTGCTCCTCCAGCCTGGTCGCCACCCACCTTGCCTGCGAGAGTCTGCGCCGGGGCGAGTCGAATATGGCCCTGGCCGGTGGGGTATCCGCGACCCTCAGCCCGGAGTTCTCCTTCACGTGCGCCTCGTGGGAAATGTTGTCCACGTCGGGGCACTGTCACCCCTTCGACGCCGACGCGGACGGATACGTGCGCGCCGAGGGCTGTGTCGTCGTCGTACTGAAGCGGCTGTCCGACGCTCGCCGCGACGGTGACCGGATCCTTGCGCTGCTGCGCGGGACTGCGGTGAATCAGGACGGCCGGTCCACTCGGATAACGGCTCCAAACCCGGAGGCCCAACGCGAGGTCTACCGCGCGGCATTGGCGGATGCCGAGGTGGATCCGAACCTGGTCGGCATGGTGGAGGCCCACGGGACGGGCACTCCCGTGGGCGACCCCGTCGAGTTCGACTCCCTGTCCTCGGTGTATGGGCAGGGGAAGAGCCCGTGCGCGCTCGGGTCGGTTAAGTCGAACATCGGGCACACCGAGGCAGCGTCGGGTCTGTCCGGGTTGTTGAAGGCCGTCTTGTGCGTGGGTGCGGGGAGGATTCCTCCGACCTTGCAGTTCCGTCGCTGGAATCCGCAGATCGACCCGAGCCGGGCCCGGTTCTTCGTGCCCACCCGGCTGGAACCGTGGCCAGTGGCGGAGGGCCCGCGCTTGGCAGCGGTGTCGTCCTACGGCGTCGGCGGCACCAACGCCCATGTGATCGTGGAGCAGGCCCCCGCGTCGCATCCGCCCGACGCCGCTTCGCCCGCGGACGACGGTCTCCACACCGTGTTGCTGTCGGCCAAGTCCGGGCCAGCTCTGGACGCTGCCGCCGACCGGCTCGCGGACTGGCTGGAGGACGAGGGGCGGTCCACGGCGCTGCACGACGTGGCGCACACCTTGGCTACGCGGCGTAGTCATGCGCGGCACCGGCTCGCCGTGGTGGCGGAATCCCACGAGGAGTTGGTGGGCCGGCTGCGGGCCGGCGCCCGGCGCGAGGTCGTGCCCGGTGTTACTACGGGGACCTCCCGGGATGCGGCGGCACGCGGGGCGGTATGGGTGTTCTCGGGACACGGGTTCCAGTGGCCCGGGATGTGCCAGCGACTGCTGGACGATGATCCTGCCTTCACCGCCGCCATCGACGCACTGGAGCCCATGGTGGCCGCCGAAGGCGGGTTCTCCCTTCGCGAGGCGCTCACTCGCCCGGACACCGCGACGGGCATTGCGCACGTTCAGCCGCTGTTGTTCGCCGTCCAGATGGGACTGGCGGCGATGCTGCGGGCCCAGGGCGTGCGGCCTGCCGCGGTGATCGGCCACTCCTTGGGGGAGATCGCCGCGGCGGTCACTGCCGGGGCGCTGACCCCGGAGGACGGCGTTCGGGTGGTCTGCCGCCGTGCCCGGCTGCTCGCCGGGGTCGTGGGCGGCGCGATGGCCTCGGTGGACCTCGGGTGGGACGAGGTCGCCCAAGACCTGGCTGCGAGCGGAGTGGTCGGGGTGGAGCCGGCCGTGATGGCCTCCCCCAAGTCGACTGTGGTCGCCGGCGACCGCGAGCAGCTCGAACGGCTGGTGTCCGATTGGGAAGCGCGGGATGTGACCGCCCGCATGGTCGCGGTGGACGTCGCAGCCCATTCACCGTTCATGGACCCCATCCTGGACGACCTGACGGCCGCCCTCACCGGCCTCGACCCCCGCGCCCCGACCGTCCCCTTGTACTCGACGGTGAGCGAGGACCCGCGTGCCGCCGAGGCTCGCAATGCCGCCTACTGGCGGGCCAACCAGCGCGAGCCGGTGCGCTTTTGGTCGGCTCTGACAGCGGCGGCCGACGACGGCCACCGACTGTTCCTGGAAGTCTCCGCCCACCCCTTGCTGGTCCGCCCCGTGCTGCAGACCCTCGCCCACGCGGGACACACCGACGCCGTCGTCCTGCCGACGCTCCTCCGCAACCGCGACGATCGGCTCACCTTCCGTACCCAGCTCGCCGCGCTGCACTGCGCTGGGCATCCGGTCGACTGGGCGCGGCAGTACCGCACTGGGGACCTTGTCGACGTACCGCCGACGACGTGGGAGCGCAACCACCACCTCGTGCCCCCAAACCCGCTGGTGAAGCGGGACGACACTCATCCACTGCTCGGCGCCTACGTCCACAGTCGCGACGGCGGCGACTGGCACCTGTGGCAGGCCCTGCTGGACGAAGCGACGCTGCCCTGGCTGCCCGACCACCGAGTCGAGGACACGGTCGTGCTCCCCGGAGCGGCCCTGTGCGACATGGCGGTTGCCTCTGCGGCGCGGGTCTTCGCCACCGGCGCGACCAGCGTGCAGGTCAGGAACGTGGACTTCGAGCACACCCTGTCCCTCGACTCCCCGGTGGAGGTGACGACTACCGCAGCGGACGACGGCACCGGGCTGGTCCGCTGGGAGGTCTCCTCCTACCTCGAAGGCGGCGAGCGGATCCGGTACGTCACCGCGGAGCTGACCCGGTCGAGTTCCGCGGAGCAGCCTGAACGAGTCGACCTCGACACGCTCCTGGCGAGTCATCCGGTGCACCGCCCACCGGGGGACTTCTACGGCACGTCAGGTGCGGTGGTCCGGGGAGTGTTCCTCGGTCCGGCCATCGCCGGCATCCGCGACCTGCGGCTGCGGGAGGGAGACTCCCCGGGGGTGGTCGCCGAGATCGGCATCCCTGACGCAGGGCTGGCCGGGGCACGCTTCGCCCACTGGCATCCGGTGCTGCTGGACAACTGCTTCCAGGCGGTGGCCGCTCTGTGGCTGGCTTCCTTCGACGTAGCGGACGGGCCTCTCCTCCCGGTGGACATCGCCAGCATCACGATCCACCGCAGCACCGCCCAGGGGCGGTTCTGCCACGCGTGGCTTACACATGCGGACGGCGAGTCCGCCACGGCCGACTTCCGGCTCCTTGACGAGGACGGGCTCCCGCTCGCGGATGTCCACGGGGTCCGCCTGGTTCGGGGCGCCGCCAACGCGCAGCAGGCATTCGACACGAGGCTGCTGCAGGTGTGCTGGGAACCAGAGCCGCTGCCCGTCTCTGCAGCAACCGACCGGGGCAGCTGGCTCGTCGTCAGCCCTGGAACGGATGCCTGGGCAGACACCCTCGGCGCCGCGCTGAGCAGCGCCCTGGGGCACAAGGCGGTCACCGTGACCGACGCCCGCGCGAGCGGCACCGACTTTTCCGGGCACCGGGCCATCGTGGTCTGCGCCAGCCCGGAGCATGCCCCCGGGGACGAGTCCCCCGTCGAGGCAGCGACCCGGCAGATGCACACCATCATGCCGCTGCTCCAGCAAGTCTGCGCCACCGGCGACGCCGCCCCGCCGCGCCTGTGGCTGCTCACCCGCGGCGCACAGCTGGTGCGTCCCGACGACCCCGTCTCCCTGGCGCAGGGCGGACTGCACGGGATGATGCGCGCCCTCACCTACGAGCACTCCGAACTTCGTCCCAGCACGGTCGACGTCGGCCCGGGAACACCGATCGAGGACGTAGTCGCCGAACTCCTCACCGACGGCGCGGCCGACCAGGTCGCCTACCGCGACCGGACGCGCTACCTGGCCCGTCTGCGGCCCGCCCCGCTGCGCGACGACGAACGCAAGACCGTGCTCTGCCGGTTCGACCAGGACCCGGCCGCCCTCGACCTTAGGCGCAGCGGCGACCTGGACAGCCTGGAACTGGTCCACACGCCGCGGCGCGACCCTGCACCAGGGGAGATCCATATCCAAGTCCGCGCGAGCGGGCTGAACTTCGCCGACGTGCTGATCGCCATGGGGCAGTACCACTCCGTGGACGGGGTGCCCCCCGCCCTCGGCTTCGACTGCGCCGGCACGGTGGCCGCCGTGGGTGAGAGCGTGCACGACATTCAGGTCGGCGACCGCGTCGCGGCCCTTCTACCGGGAGCCGGCCTTGCCTCGTCGGTGGTGGTGCGGGCCGACTGGGCCATGAAGCTGCCGGAGGGCACCGACTTCGAGGAAGCGGCTGCGCTGCCCCTCGCCTACGTCACCGCCTGGTACAGCCTGCGCGACCTCGCCCGGCTCGCCCCCGGCGAGCGGGTGCTCATCCACTCGGCCACCGGCGGCGTGGGTCTGGCTGCAGTCAACATCGCCCAAGCGCGCGGCGCGGAGATCTTCGCGACCGCCGGCACTGCGGAGAAGCGGGCATACCTCCGAGAACTGGGCATCGCGCACGTCATGGACTCGCGATCCCTGGACTTCGCCGTTCAGGTCCGCGAGGCCACCGCAGGCCGCGGCGTCGACATCGTCCTGAACTCCCTCGCGGGGCCCGCCCAGGCTGCCGGGCTGGAACTCCTCGCCCCCGGCGGGCGGTTCGTGGAGATCGGCAAACGCGACATCTACGCTGACGCAACCCTCGGTCTGCATCCCTTCCGTCACAGCATCGCCCTGCACAGCCTCGACGTCATGGTGCTCATGACCGAGAAGCCCGAACTCATCGCGGGCGTCATCAATGAGCTGCACGAAGCCTGGACCGACGGCAACCTGCCGCCCCTGCCGACGACCACACTGCCCATCGGCGACGCCGTCACCGCTCTGCGCACCATGGCCAACGCCGAGCACCGGGGAAAGACGGTCCTGACCTGGCCTGCCGGCCAGCGCGCAGCCGCCGTGGTCAAGCCCGAGGACGTCCCGCTGGTCCGCGCGGACGGCAGCTACATCATCACGGGCGGGCTGGGCGGGCTCGGCCTGCTGACGGCCCGGTGGCTCGCCGAGCGCGGTGCCGGGGCGGTCATCCTCAACGGCCGTTCCGCGCCGAGCCCGTACGCAGAGGAGGCGATCAAGACCATCCGCGCGGGCGGCACCACCGTCGAGGTCGTCAGGGGCGACATCGCCGAGCCCGGCACTGCCGAACGGGTCGCGGCCGCGGCCTGCGCGCGGCACCCGCTTCGCGGTGTGGTCCACTCAGCGGGCGTCCTGGACGACGCCACGTTCCTGAGGGTCGACGCCGACCGCCTGCGGCGCCAGTGGCGTCCCAAGACCGAGGGGACGTGGCGGCTGCACCAGGCCACGCTCTCCCACGAGGTGGACTGGTGGGTCGCGTTCTCCTCAATCGCGTCACTGTTCAGCGGAGCGGGAGAGGCAGGCTACGCGGCGGCCAGCGGGTGGATGGACGCCTTCATCGACTGGCGCCGCCAACAAGCCCTACCGGCAACCGGATTCCACTGGGGCGCCTGGGCCGAGTACGGCTTGGCAGCCGGGATGGATGTCTTCGGAGACGGCATGATCCGGCCCGAGGAAGGGATCGCAGCCCTGGAGCGGCTCCTCGCCTACGACCGCCCCCACCCCGCCTACTCGCACGTGAACCTGGCGGACTGGCTCAAGCCCTACCCCGCCACGGCCGCAGTCCCCTTCTTCGCCGGCGTATTGGGCTCCTCTGCCGAAACGGCCGCGGACGAATCCATCCTCGTGGCGTTGCGCGACGCGGAGCACCCGGAGCAGCGCCGGGCCCTGCTCGATGCGCATATCACCCAGCAGATCCTCACAGTGCTCCAGATGCAGAGCCAGAGCCTCGACAAGGACACCCCGCTGGCGTCGGTCGGCCTCGACTCACTGGCCGCAATGGAACTGCGCGCACGGTTGCAGAACAGCCTGGGCGTGAGCATCCCGCGCACGATCCTGTGGGCACGCCCCACCATCGCCGCACTCGGCGACGAACTGACCAAGATGCTCGCCCAACACCCGGACACATAGGCGGTACACGCCGCGCCCAGGGTGGAATCAACCATGGGAAGGACGACACTGTGAACGCGCGCGATCCCGTCATCGTCATCGGAGCCGGACCCTGCGGCCTCGCCCTCGCTGGTGAACTCCTGCGCCAAGGCTCCCCCGTGCGGATGGTCGACGCCGCCTCGTCCGCGCAGCGGGGGTCACGCGCCATCCTGCTGTGGCCCCTCGCTCAGACGGTCCTGGGTGACCTGGGGGTTCTGCAGAAAGCGGGCGAACTGGCGGTGCGACCGCAGGCGCTCGACTACTTCGGCGACCACGGACGTCTGGCCCGCGTCGAACTTCGGTCGCAGGACGCCCCTCTCCTCCTACCCCAGCAGATCACCGACCGCCTGCTCGAAGCAGCCGTCGTCCAACTCGGCGGGCGTGTCGAACGGGGCGTCCGGCTCACGGAGGTCAACCAGGACCGCGATGGGGTGGACGCCGTGGTCGTCAACGAAGCCGGGCGCCGGGAACAACTGCGCGGATCGTGGCTGGTCGCGGCCGACGGCGTGCGCAGCACCGTAAGAGAACTCCTCGGCATCACCTTCGCGGGCGCCGCGCTGCCCTCCCGCTCCTTCCTTGCCGAGGGCACCCTCTCCGGCGCGAACGACGACGTCACCGCGTTGTCCTACTTCCTGACCTCGCGCGGAGGCCTGCTGATCGCCCCACTGCCCAATGGGCGGGTGAGGCTGGCGGGAGACATGCGCCCCGGGCAGGACGTATCCCCGGAAATGGTCCAGCAGTTGCTGGTCGCGCGCGGCCCCGCCGGGCTGCGGATCGGCGACCTCGTCACCCTGACAACGTTCACCTCCGCGGAGCGGATGGCCGAGCGGATGCGCGACGGCCGCTGCCTGCTGATCGGCGACGCTGCCCACACCCACTCGCCGCTCGGCGGCCAAGGCCTCAACCTCGGGCTCCAAGACGCCCACAACCTCGCCTGGAAGCTCACAGGCGTCCATGCCGGACGGTTCAGCCCCGCCATCCTGGACACCTACGACACCGAACGCCGAGCCGCCGCGCGATATGTCACCCGGCTCACCGGCACCACCGTCCGCCTCGCGTTCCTGGAACCACCGTGGAACCACCTGCGCAACCCGCTCATGCGCGCGGCACAGAGCCAGGCGTTCCTGCGCGCCCGCTACACCTCGGCGCTCGCCGGATGGCGCATCCGCTATCCCCCAACCCCCCTCGGCTGCCCGCGTACCTCCGGAGCCGGAGGACTGCCCGCACCCACCTGGGCAGTCCCAGAGACCACCGACCCACACAAGTACCGGCTGGTGACCACAGGGACCTCCCGCGCGGGCGCATGGCCCGGCGCAGCCGCCTCGCTGGCCCACAGTCACGCAGCCATCGTGACCCACCACCACGTCCACCGAACGCCGCCGGGGTTCCTCCTCGTACGCCCAGATGGCTACGTGGCCCTGGCCGGCCGGGTCCGCGACCTCGAACGAGTCAACCGGCTGCTGACGGCCGTCACCGCAACCCGGATCCCCGTACCTGACACGGAGGCAGAGTCGCATGACACCTGAGCAGACTCGCGCGGTCCACGCCGAGACGTTCCGCACGTGGGCCACGGCCCTGGAGGCCGACGACCTGGCCACCTACCTCGACTGCTTCACCCCGGACGTCGAATTCGAGGACATCCCCCTCCAGATCACGCTCCACGGACGCGAGGAACTCGGGAAAGCTGTCTCCGACGGTCTCAAATGGCTCGGCCATGAACGCATCGACATCGATCTCCACCTGGAAGGCACCGACGGCCACGCCGCCGTCATGATGCGCGTCCACATGCGCATCCGCGATCAAATCCCCGCCATACCCCACCGCGTCAACGTCGGCACCCTGTGCATCGTGCACACCACGAGCGTCTTCCTGTTCGACGAAGACGGCCGGTTCACCTGGGAACGCTGCCACTGGGACCTGGGAGAACTATTGCGCCAGATCCGCGCACCACAAGCGTGACCACACTGTCCGCCCCGACCGAACGGTGGGGTGCACCGAGAAGGGAACCGCTGACGATGAAGTCACCTGACACGGTGGGGTTCATCGGCCTCGGCCTGCAGGGCACACCCATCGCCCGGCGGCTCGTGAACGCCGGCCATCCGGTGACGGTCTGGAACCGAACCCCAGCCAAGACCGAACCGCTGCTGGCAGAGGGAGCCCACGAGGCAACCAGCCCGGCCGAAGTCATGGAAGCCTCCGACGTGGTAATTCTTTGCGTCACCGACGCCGCGGCCGTGGAGGAAGTTACCTTCGGCCCTGCCGGACTCGCGTCAACCGCGACCCCTGGCAAGCTCGTGGTCGACCACTCCAGCATCCGCCCCCAGACGGCTAGGGACCTGGCGAACCGCCTCGCCACGGAAAGCGGGGCCAGCTGGGTGGACGCCCCCGTCTCCGGAGGCGTCGCGGGCGCGACCGCAGGCACCCTCACGATCATGGCCGGTGGCGCCCAAACCGACTTCGACCGCGCGGACACCCTGTTCGCCGCCTACGCACGCCGCCGCACCCTGATCGGCCCCGTCGGCTCCGGCCAGACGGTCAAACTCTGCAACCAGATCATCGTCGCCACCACCTCCTGGGGTCTCGCCGAAGCCACCCAAGTCGCAGCAGCCGCTGGCCTCGACCCCGCCCGCCTTCCCGAATACCTCGAAGGCGGCCTCGCCGACTCACCCCTGCTCCGCGCCTATCAACCCCATATGGTGGCCGGCCACGACACCAGCCTCGCCTCCATCGAGAACCTCATCAAAGACCTCGACTCAGCCCTCGACCTCGCCCGCAAAACCAACTGCCCCGTCCCGCTCGTCGCGCAGGTCACCGAACTACTACGCACAGCCGTGAAATGGACGCCACCAGCAGAAGCCGGACGCTTCATCGACCTCCTCAAAGGCCCCCAGGCCCAGTAGCGAAATCGACCCTTGACCATGGATCTTGGACACCCGAGAGACTTGGATCTTGATGGTCCGGAGAACGGATGCCCTGGTCATGAAGCACTGTCGCCCGGGTTGAGGGCGGACACGGTCGCGCTGTACGAGTCCCGCCCATCCCCCGAGCACTGGCTTAGTGGGCTGCGGAGTCCTTGCTACCCCTCTTGGAAAGTGCAGCCTCTCGGCCTGACAGCGCCCAGCTCAGGGGCCTCGGCGCTCGGATCCGCGCCTGCTGCATCTATTCTGCTCTTCCAGGTACGACGTAGTGGAAGGGAGGCTGTGGTGGCGAAGCCGCTGCTGTTCGGGCGCATGGAGATCGGCCGGGTCTACAACATCAGGGCCTCGGCGATCAGCAACAACTGGGTTTACAAGGGCATCCTCTCGTATGAGGACGCGGCGATCGTCTCCGGTAAGCCGTACTGGCCGGGAGGGCTCGTGGTCGCGCTGGCGCTTCCGCCGGGCAGCCGTGGCCGGCAGTTGGACGAGCGGGAACTGGCCGCCCTCGAGGCAGAGCAAGGGGCCGGCGTCCGGCCGATGAAGAAGGGCGAGCTTCCGCCGCTCGTCGGCGCCCAGGAGTACGCCGAGCTGTTCGGAGTGACGCAGGTCGCGGTCGGACAAGCAGCGCGCGGGGGTGCGGGGCAGCTGCCAGAGGCTGACTACACACTGTCGGGGTCGAACCTGTGGCTGCTGGATACGGTGCTGGACTCGGCGGAGGCGACGATGAAGAAGTCCCGGAAGGGGCTTTGGGTGTTGCGGGACGAGGTGGCCGCCGCGTTGCGTGAGGGCCGTTATGAGGGCCCGGGCTCGTTCTTCTCTCAGCGGGGGAACAAGGCGCAGTCGGGTTCCGGGGGCGCATAAGCGGAGTTGCCGACCCCCTCGAATAGAGTAGAATATCGACATGAAGCCAGAGGGGTCCGTTGGATCAACCTCTCGGCATGCCGCAAGATAGGTCGCGACACTGAAACAGAGGGGGAGGATCATGCTTCCTGTGCAGTTGGAGCTGCCCATCGCGCCCTTGCGGCACCTGGACCCGACACATTCGGGACTGAGCATCCAGGAGCGATTCGAATCGTTCCACCAGCTCAATCCCTGGATCCTGGAGCAGCTGGAGGCCCTGACCGCCGACTGCGCCGAGCGCGGCCTGCGCCGCATCGGCATCGGGATGCTGTTCGAGGTCCTGCGCTGGCAGTACGGGCGTGCGACGCAGGGTGAGCCGTTCAAGCTCAACAACGATTTCCGCTCACGCTACGTGCGCTCCATGCTCGACCGGCACCCAGAGTGGTCCTCCCTGTTTGAGACCAGGGAGCTCCGCACCGCCTGATATAGGTCGCGATAGAAAATCGCGACCACCTCTTGGAGAAGTGCATGACCCACCCCATACCGAAGCTCCGCACCCGCAAGCCCACCGGCGTCATCCCCTGGCCGATCATCCTGATCGAAGGCGACGAGAAGGCCGGGAAGAGCCACCGGGCCGCATCGTTCACCGGCTCCGAACTGACCGGTCAGGCGTACTGGCTGGAGCTCGGCGAAGACACGGCCGACGAGTACGCGAACGTGCCGGGCGCGGACTACCTGCTGATCGAGCACAACGGCAGCTACCGCGACATCCTCGGACAGATCGAGGCCGTGCACGCTGAGGCGAAGCGCGCGGCCGCCGCGAAGGAGAAGCCGGTCGTCCTGGTCATCGACTCGGTGTCCATGCTGTGGCGAATGCTCGTGAACTGGACCAACGAGCGGGCCAGGCGCTCCAGGAGCGGGCAGAAGGTGCTTCGGCAAGACCCGGACGCCGAGGTCAAGCCGTCCATGAACCTGTGGAACGACGCGGCCGAGCGGTGGGCGAAGGTCATGTACCTGGTTCGCACGATGCCCGGCATCGTCGTACTGCTGGCACGCGGCAAGGAGGTCGCGGCCGTCGACGGCAACGGCGACCCGATCCCCCGCACGAAGGACTGGCGGGTGGAGGCGCACAAGTCGCTCGCCTTCGACGCGACCGTGTGGGTACGGCTGCGCCGCGACGAACAGCCGCAGATCATCGGCGCCCGCTCCCTCAAGTTCGAGGTGCCACGCAGTGGCGCTCCGAAGACGCTGCCGGACTTCTCCATCGAGAAGCTGGTGTTCGAGCTGATGGGCTGCTCGATCCACAACCAACCGAAGGCTGCCCCCGAGCTGACCGGCGATCTGGCGCAGCTGTGGCTGCCGAAGGTCCACAAGGCGGCAGAGCAGGGTGTGGACGGTCTCAAGAAGCTGTGGCGTGTGGTCGAGGCGGACGAGGACCTGAGCCGCGACGAGGTGCATGTGGTGCGTGCGGCAATCGAGCGCAGGGCCGCCGAGCTGAAGAACCCGAAGAAGTTCAGCGACCCGACGAGTGACGACGTGGCACGACTGCGGACGGCTGCGGCCGACCAGCAGAACGAGGACAGCGAGGCCAAGTCCGACTTCGACGAACTGCCGCACGACGACGAGTTCGCCGCCGCCTAGCCCTTCCCCGCTCGTGATGCCGGGGCCCGTCGCCCACAGGCCGGGCCCCGGCACGCCCTCTTGGAGATCAGTAGTGACCGCACCAACCCTCGCCCCGACGGCTCCCGTGTCGATCTGGGATGCCGCCCATGCCGCCGATGCCCGCCGACCGCGGTCCATACAAACCCAGTTGGGCGCATCGGACACGATCTGCTCCCGCCGCGCCGGTTACATCCTGGCCGGCGCCGCACGCACCAACGCCGGGGACAAGCGCGCCGCGATCCTCGGCACGTACATCCACAGAGGACTCCTTGAGGACGCACGCCGCGAGTACGGGTGGCTTGTCGAGCGCACCGTCGCGGACGACACGCTGCGCGGCCACATCGATGTCGTTCAGCTCGATAGCGCGACCGCAGCGCGGCTGCCCAAGCGGCACCGGCCACTTGAGCCCGCGGAGGTCGTGACGGTTGAAGACGTGAAGACGAAGTCGAGCCGTGTCTGGGACCGCGTCGTGCGGTACGGGCCGACAGCAGCTGAGATGCGGCAGGTCCTGCTGTACGCGGATCTGCTGCGGACGGTCGGGTTCGCCGACATCCCTGGTCAGCGGTACCTGCACCGGCTCGGCCCGGTCGACGTGCAGCGCATCCGGTTCAGGTTCGTGTGCCGCGATACAGGTGAGGAGCACATCCAGGAGTTCGCGTTCGACGAGTGGCTGGCTGTCGAGGCCCGGTGGTGGGTGGACCGTGTCATGGAGGCCGCTTCCCCGGAAGAACTTCGGCGGGATCACGACGGGCCGGGTCTGTCGGTGATCTGTGACAACTGCCCGTTCGTGGATGCCTGCTGGCCGGGCGTCGCACCGGGCAAGCCTGCGCAGACGATCCTCGTCCACGACGACGAGGACCGGGCCAAGGCGCTGGCCGACTATGTACGCGCGCATGAGCGGTACCGGGAGAGCAAACGGGTCAAGGAGACGGTCCGCGCGATGCTCGACGACTCCCCGGAGGGCAACTACGGGGACAACCACCTGGGCTGGGGTGGCGAGAACGACAAGGAAGAGACCGACGTCGCAGCCATGGTCGAGCAGTTCGAGGACGCCGAGCTGGTTGTGCCGATGGTGCCGGACGAGAAGGCCATGGTCCAGATTCTGCGCCGCGCCGGGATGGTCGTGCCCCGGCGTAAGGCCGCTGGCCAGAAGACCGCCCGCACCATCAAGGTCACTCGGGCCCGCAAGATCGCCTGACCGCCCTTCTGGCGGCCTCACCTGCCCGCCGAGTGGCCACACCCCTTCTGTGTTCTCTCTGCTCCTTGTACTGCCCTGGAGGCATGCTCCGTGACGATCCTGCGCCGCCACCTCAGCACTGGCTACACCGTGCTGCCGACGGCCGCTCTCGAAGATTCCCGGCTGTCGTTCCGGGCTCGGGGCATCCTTGCCTTCCTGATAGCCAAGCCGGACGACTGGAAGGTGCGGGCGGAGTCGATCGCCAACGCGGGCAAGGAGGGTCGCGACGCGGTGCAGGGTGCACTGCGGGAGCTTCGGAACTGCGGCTACTACCGGGTGGTGACCGAGCGGCTGGCGGACGGGACGCTGACGCGGATCACGGAGGTGTACGACACGGCGCAGGAGTGGGCGGCCGAGGAATACAGCCGGCAGGTGTGCAGACGGGTCGGGCGCAGGCTGAAGCGTGATGCAGAAGCGGCCGCGGGTCGTGATGGCGAGGGAGACGGGGAGACCGAAGACGGGTTTTCAGGCGTCGGTTCACCAGGCGTCGGTGAACCCGTCGCAGGTTCTTCAGGCTTTCTAGTTAGTAACCAGACCCAATACCCACAGGAGAAGAACCCCCCTCCCCCCGCAGCTGACGCTGCAGGGGAGCTCGACGCCGCCCCGACTCCAACCACGGACCGGACAGCGCAGTCGTGTCCGACGCACCGGGACCGCCCCGGTCGCTCCTGCCGCGGCTGCGGGACGAGTCCGAGGCAGCGACGCGAGGCAGAGCAACGGGCACAGAAGGAGCGGTTCAAGACCGCGGAGCGGGAGGCAAACGAGCGGGTGCTGAAATCGGTGCGGCGCGATCCGGGCGCGCAAGGGCTGTCGGCGGTGGCTCGCCGGAGCATGGAGGAGATGCGTGAGGCGCGCGCGAGGGGTGCCGATGGCGGCAGCAAGCAGGTGGCCGACAACACGAGATAGGTCGCATCTGATATTAAGGATCTAACGGCGGCCCCATTTGCCACCCCTGGACGGAAGAGTAGAATTGAGGTATCAAACAAGGGTCCGCAAGGTCGCCAATGGCGAGCATCGAGCGAAAGCGCCCTTACCGCAAGGCCAACCCGGCACCCCTCGTCGAACACCCACGACACTTCGAAGCGGTCTTTTATAGGTCGCGATAGACAAGCCCAGATCGGATCCTCATGCTGACTGCCGCCTCAAAAGTTGCCGCCATCCGTGCCACCTACGGGCCCGAGGAGCTGGATGCGCTCGCCATCTACGGCGACGTGCACTCCGCGCTCGAATCGATCGGGCTGCATCCGTACATCGAGACCCGCGGGGGGCTCGCCGTCTGCGCGTACGCGCCGGACGGCACGTTGGTGGTGGTCGCCTGCCAGGACGCCCTGCCGCTGCGGCGTCGCATGCTGATGGGCTGGCACGTCACGCACGTCCCGGAAGACTCCAACAGTCCGTTGTGGCGCTGCATCGTCCGGGACACGACTCCCGACGACCTGTGCTGCGATCCGCCGGGCGATCTGCGTCTTGACGCGCTATCCGAGGCGATCAGCCGGCACTTGGCCACCTGCTCGCACACCGCCGTCGAGGAGGCGGGAGCGTGAAGCTGTCGGCCGACGACCTGCAGATGGCGGTTCGCGATTTCTTCACTCCGGCGCAGCTGCTGGAGTTCGTCGACCTGCCAGACGGCGTGGCCCGCGCCAAGTGGGGCGAGCAGCAGTTCAGGGAGCGAGAGGGCCGTTTCACCGTACGCCGCCTGGACGGGGAGCCCGACGCGGGGGCGCTGACGGTGTGGACGCCGGCACCTGGCGGATTCCGTTACGAGGTCGAGGCCTCCCGAGGGCCGCGTGCCGACTACGTCGCCTGGCGCGAGGTTCATGAGATCGCCGACAGGCGCATGACCGCGGTGCGCTACGGCGCGCTTCGCGAGGCGGTCGAGCGGGTCCGGGGGCATCAGGCCTCGTACGTGGCCTGCCCGGGGCCGTACGCGGACCCCGGGGTCTGGGACACGCAGTTCTATCGCCCCTGGTCGCGCCGCAGCATGACGCTCCAGCTCCAGGCCGCCGCCGCTCTGGACGCGATTCTGCCCGCCGCCATCGCACATCCATCGCTGTTCTGAATTCCCCCCACCGCAAGGAAGCACTACCCCGTGATCAACTCCACCACCTCGGCCGCCTGGACCTCGCTCGCACCCTGCGCAGACCTGGACGGATACATCCCTGACGACTCGCTCGTGCGCGCACCGAAGCAACTACTCCAGTCCTGCGGCCCGTTGATGGAGGACTGCGCGGCCCTGTGTCCGTTCGTGGTCCAGTGCTACGACCGTGTGCGGCCGGAAGTCAGCCATTTCGACGGGGTGTGTGCGGCCCGGATATGGGTCAACGGCAAGGCAGTTGCGACAGCCGAGAACGCGCCTGAGCTGCCCAAGCTCCCCACCCAGGCCGGGACGTGCGGCACGAGCAGTGGTGTGGCCGGGCACCGGCGCCTCGGCGAGGCGCTGTGCGGGGAGTGCCGGGTGACGGCGCAGCGGGCCGGTGCACGCCGCGCTGGCGCAGCGAGCATCCGCAAGCGCGCCCACCGGGGCAGTGCCCTGGTCGGGGCGGCGGCGTGATCGAGCCGCGAATCGCCCTGATAGCTGCACTTCGGGACCAGTTGCCGGACATGGATCCGCTCGGCTGCGTCCACCTGGCCGATGCGCTGATCGGCCAGCTCGCACAGGACGGTGTGCGCCTTATTGACGGCCGACTGTCAGATCCGCCTGCAGGCCTGTGACCTGCGTGGACGGGTTTGACGCCCCCCACGAATAGAGTAGAATTTAGATACAAGGGAGGGGGAGCCCATCCCGAACCGAACCGCCGGAAGGAATCATCTCGATGCACGACCCCCTGCCGGACCCGCTCGCCGTCCTCAAGCTAGCCGCCGACAAGGCCATCAGCGAGGAGCAGGCCGCCACCGCGATGAACTGGGCCGCACGCATGACTGTCGACGCCTGGCACGAGTACGCCGACTTCTGGGGCCAGAGCCGGGACGACCTCCTCGCGATGGACCGATGGCTCACCCTTCTCGGCGACAGCCAGATGAGCCTGCTCGACGATGCGGTGAGCATGGTTCTGGGGGCTGAGAGCATCCTCGAGGAGCTGTACCGGGAGAGCGACTCGGAGAACCCCGGGCGGCAGGCGCGGGCGATACGGACGAACCGGCCGCGCATACACATCCGCTGAGCCTCACACGCCACCAGCCCGCCCCGGAGCGGGACGGGGCGGGGCGGGCCATGCCGCCGTAGACCAAGCACTCGGGAGCACACCGATGGGCGCCACTTCCTTCTACACCACCGCCAACAGTTCAGACCTTCAGACGGCATTCCAGGAGGCCCGCATGGAAGCCGCCGCAGAGCATGGTCGCGGCGGCTTCTCGGGGAGCATCTACGAGAAGGACACGTTCACGCTGATCGATGAGCCGCGGCGCCCCGAAGAATCGGCCATGGAGCGGGCGGTGGAGCTGGTTCGTGCAGATGACGCACGCATCAGCGACAAGTGGGGTCCGGCCGGCGCGCTGCGGATCACGACGCGCCTGGGCGGCGAGGGGTGGCTGCTCTTCGGGTTTGCCCCCTGCTGATCCGACTGCCGCTGCCACGCATGTAGCGACGCGGGAGTCCGTTCACCCAGCACCGAAGGGTCCTGAGCTGCGCAGACACGGTTTGACACCCTTTACGAAGAGTAGAATTTAGATATAAGGAAGAGGGGGTCGACCCGGCCCCTCGTCTGAACCACTCAACGCAGGAGCACCCATGGGCGCCATGCCCTTCTACACACCCGCTGCCGGCCGCAACGTCAACAGAGCCTTCTTCAACGCGCGTTCAAAGGCTGCCTGGGAGCACGGCCACCGCGACTACTCCGGGACGGTCTACGAGAAGGACGAGGTCACGCTCCTGGATGAGCCCAAGCGCCCGCTGCCGCAGGCCATCCAGCGGGCCGAGGAGCTGATTGAGGCCAGGGACCCGCGGTTCTTCCCCCGGTCGGGACCTGCCGGCGCGCTGCCGATAGAGGCAGGCACGGCTGAGCCGAGCTGGCTGTTCTTCGGGCTGGCCGCCTGCTGAACGGCCCTTGGGCTGCGCCCACTTCAGCGTGGGCGCAGCCACGACGCAGCACCTCTTGGAAATCCCGGAAGGAATCCGTACGACCGTGCTCGACAAGCACTTGCCGCTGGAGGCGGCTGCAGAGGTCATCAACGAACTCGGCCTTGACAGCGGCCAGACCCGCCGGGCCAACCGCACCATGCAGCGCATCGTCCACCGCGCGTGGACCAGGCGGGGCACCGCCAAACGGGCCTTGACGTTCGACGAGTTCGCCGACGCGGTCCCCGAGTGCCACTGGTCGTTGATGTTCGAGGTCTGCGCGCTGATCCTCCTCGGCCGCGACACCGACGCCTGCGCACTGATCACCGCGGCCCGCCGCCTCGAAGCAGCGCGCTCCGTACAGGGAGCGCCGTGATCCTCACGCCGCGCGAGATCGCCCGCATCGGGCTGAGCCACCGCTACCCCGACGAGCTCTACAACGCCCGCGCGACCCGGAAGGCCCGTCGCGCCTTCCGGCATCGCGACACGCGCCGTACCCGCCGACAGATCGACGACGCGATCTCCGACCACGCCAGCGAGGAAGGCTGACACATGAGCACCGACAAACCCGGTCACACCCTGCGCGAATGGCAGCAGGCCCAGCTCATCACCCACCTGATCCAGGACGCCCTCGACAACCGGGAGGGCGAGGCGGGCCGCGTAATTGAGCAGGATGCATGGCTGGGCGAACTGTGGGCCGCAGTGGAGCCCGAGGCCCGGCGCAACACCCTGATGCTCGCGGCCTGGCAGGCCCGCAGGGCATCTTGGACCACCGCGGACAGCCTGGAGGAGCATTACGCGGTCGTGCTCGCCACCTGCGCCGCCCGGTGGGAGGCCGATCATCCCGGCGCGACTTGGCAGACGTTCCGCCTTACCCCGCATCCGTCGTACAGCCTGACCTCTTCCCTCGCGTTCGACCGGGACGACAACGGCTTGGCCTGGTCAGCCGCCGTACTCCTCACCGCGCACGCGGAGCGCACGACCGAGGCCGGGCAGTGAAGCCCGGCGACGAGGTGTGGCTGCTCACCCTCGCCGGCACACACCTGGCCGACGAAGACGGACGCAACATCGCCTTTCGCATCACCGGCATGGAAACGCTGCCTCACTCCGGCACCTGGTACCAGCTGAGCACCGAACACGCCACGGCCGAGGAGATCTTCGGCGGCTGGCACTCCTCCCGACCCCTGACCCGTATCCATCACTCCGAACAGCACGAAGGACGAACCCTGTGACCATCGAGATCACCCATACCCGCCGCGACGGAACCCTCGTGGAGGGCACTGACAAGGGCGACGGGTCCGCCGAGATCCTCAGGATGCGCGACTACGGCTGGCGCCGGTCCGTGCCGTTCAAGTGGTCGCGGTACCTGGGTTGCTGGTACCTGCCCCACAGCCGAGACAAGCAAGCCGTCCGTCCCACCATCGACCTGCTCGCCGAGCGGCTGCGCAAGAAGGACTTCGAAGTCAGCATCACCATCAACGAGGACGAACGCAGGTCATTCGCCGAGGCCGAGGCCGACCGCGCAGAGAGGGCGGAGGGGCGGGCTGAGCGGTTCGGCGGATACGCCGACAACGCCGCAGCCAGTTCGGAATCCCTGCACGGCCAGGCGCGGCAGATGGCTTCGAGCATCCCCTTCGGACAGCCGATTCTGGTCGGCCACCACAGCGAGCAGCGCGACCGGAACTTCCGTGATCGCATCCACAACACGATGGGCAAGGGCATAGCCGAGGGTGAGCGGGCTTCGTACTGGGCGAACCGCGAGGAGGCTTCGGCGAACTACGAGAAGTTCCGCAAGAACCCGCCGCGGACCCTGCGCAGGATCGCCAAGCTCGAGGCCGAGCTGCGGCGGGTGGAGAAGTGGCAGAAGGGCGAGTCAGCGGGCGGTTTCACGCGCGACATCGGTAACCCGGAGACTGTCGCCGAGCTGGAGCGCCGGAACCAGGAGCTGACGGAGGAGATCGACTACTGGCAGCAGATCATCAAGAAGGCCGAGGAGGACGGGTTCAAGGTCTGGAGTCGGGCCGACTTCAAGCGGGGTGACTTTGCCCGGGCGCACGGCCGGTGGTTCGAGGTGCTTCGCGTCAATCCGAAGTCGGTCACCGTGCCGAGCATCCTCAACGTGCACTCCAAGATCGTCACCAAGGAGAATTCGGCGTTCCGGGACATGACGCACACCGTCCCGTACGACGAGGTGTTCGGCCGCAAGTCCGCCGAGGAGATGGCTGCGGCGCTCGTCACCGCCGGTGACTCTTAGCCGAACACCCCCATGTGAGCTGGGTGTTCGCAGTTGACCCATCCCGCATGGAGAGTAGAATTTAGCTATAAAGTGAGGGGGTGGCCACCACCCCCTCACCCACGCCCCATCACAACGAGAACGGCACGCGCATGAGCAACGACAGAACCCCGGGAAACGGCGACGGCCATACGACCGGAACCAGCGCCTACCTCGCAGGCCTGAAGCCCTCGGTCCGCAACATCACCTCAGCCGCCATCGCCGTGGCCCGCATCGACGAACTCGGCTGGGCACCGCTTGGCGGATACCCCGGCAGCGACGTCCTGTGGCCGGTGCGCTGCCTGGTCTGCGGATGGACCGGTACTCGCTTCTACAGCCACCTGCGCCGGGCGCGCCCCGCCATCCGCCACCGCGAATGCCTCCCACAGAGCGAACATCCCGCAGCCCTCGCGAAGCTCAAGGAACGCGCGCGGAGCGCATGCGAGTGCTCTGCGGCCCACCCGACCACTGCGGAGCAGGTCGCCCAGGCCTTCGAAGCGATAGCCGAGGCCCAGCTGCGGGGCGACACCGCCCGGCTGCTCGCCGAGCTTGGCCGCTTCCTCGGCCCTTGCCCGGCGACCGGTGCACGCGCTGCGGCCGTCACCGCCCACCTGACCGCCTCGCCCCCGAGCAAGTCCTGACGTGGCGGGCTGGATGCGCGGTATGTGGCGGATCACGATGTGGCACCCGGATCATGACGACGGACAGTGGGTCTACCTGGTGCCCCATTGGCAGGCCCGCACCGAAGTGGCCGCGCGGGCCGTGGCGGCAGCCAGGCATGCCGATCGGGCCGCAGTGATGACCGATCCTCCCCGCCTGCTTGAGATGGTCGTCGGCGAGGCGGCGTTCCGGCCCGCGGTGCGCTCGAAGGAGCGGGCGGTCGCCTGGGTGGCGCTCGTGCAACACGACGCGATCACCGAACGCGGATGGCCGCTTGCCGCTGAGCGTGGCGAGCGCCCGCGCGATGAGGTGTGGCGCCAACGGGTCCGGGAGATGCACGAGCAGTACCGGCAAAGGGTCGTCGGATTCGGCGACTCGCTCGCCGACATCATGACCTCCCTGGCCGGGACCGATGCGGTCTGGGACCTGACGTCCTACCGCGACCGGTTCGGCCGCATCGTGTGGGACGAAGTCCGCGCCGACATCCACAAGTCCGCACTGTCCTACACCTGGCACACGCCCTACGGCGTCGTCTGGATCAACCAAGGCTGATCTTCGCCCCGACCGGCTTGAGCGGTCGCCCTCCCCCTCGTGGCCCGCCCCCTGGTTCTCCCGGGGGCGGGCCCTCGCATGCCCACACCCACCGACTGAAAGCGATCAACTCGTGACGCAGCTCGACCTGTTCGCCGCCCTTCAAGAAGAGCCGGAGCCCACCTTCGCCACCTTTACCGCTCCCAAGAAGCCGACCACTCCTTCCAGCCCTCCGGCCGCCGTGACGATGGCCGCGCCTCGGCCGCGGCGGCCACAGCCGTTGAGTGACCCGCACGGGCGGGCCTTGCGTATCGGCGAGGCTGTCGCGGGCGTGTGGCACCGGCAGCACGGCGGTACGCGGATCGAGGTGCCCATAGGCATCGTCGCCGCGCTCGCCCTGATCCGGCAGAGGGACGAGAACGGGCCGGACCTGAAGGCGCAGATCCTCGGCCAGGACGACGCGCAGCTGATCGGCATGTTCCGCGAGATCTGGTCGACGCACTGGATGCACCGCCCTGACCTGATCGACCGCGCCCGCGTTCTGCACGAGTGGCTCAACGACGAGGAGATAGACGACCACCGCGCCTACGTCGTGCGCCGAGTCACCAAGGCGGCGTTGGAGTACGGCCTGTTCGACCTCACCGGGCACGCGGACCCGTACCTGCGCGCCCAGACCGACGTCCTGTCGCCGGTCATGATGCTCGTGCGCTCCACCGGGGCCCAGCAGGGGCTCGGCGAGTACCACACACCGCCGCCGGTCGCCGACACTATGTCGAACATGCTCGCGGCCGAGAGCGTCATGGACATCCAACTCCACATCGATCAGCCACAGGCCGGGGAGCACATCCACGACCCGGCCGCCGGCAGCGGCGGTCTGCTGCGTTCAGCGGCGCAGCACCTGCGCGAGCGGGGCCTCGACCCGGCTCAGTTCCAGTGGTCGATGTGCGACATCGACGAGATAGCCGCAGCCTGCGCAGCCGTGAACGCGATCATCTGGGACCTCGGGCAGCGCGTGACGGTCGCCTGCGCCGACTCGCTGGCGAACCCGAACGCGGTCGAGGACGCCATGAAGCACGCGCGCGCCGTGTTCGCGCACCGCGACGAGATGCTCGGCAAGGCACGCATCCTCGCCGCCATACGTCAGGCGCAGCAGCTCTTGGAGCAGGGCACCGCAATCGCCGCCTGACGCTGGCAGGCCGGAGCTTGGCAGCGATTCACACGAGCCACACCCCTCATGACCTGCACAAACGGGTTTGACCCTCCCTCGATGTAGAGTAGAATTTAGATATGAGTTGAAGGGGGGAATCCCTTCCACTACGACGAACGGACTCCTGCATGACCGCCACCATCCACGCCCTACTCATCGACGTCACCGGTGCAATCACCGACCTGTCACTCAGCACTGAACCGAGCAGCCAGCTCGCTCAGGTTCGGGAGGCCCTCGGCGGCGACGCCGAAGTAATCCGCAACGTGCATTCCAGCTACGGGGCGACGACTACGGCGCCGGTCAGGGACGAGCGCAGCGGCCATCTGCCCAACCTGCCCGCCGCCTACGTCCTCGGCACGCTGCTCAACGAAGACCTCGCTGAACTCGTGCAGGGTCCTGTGCTGTTCATCGGCACGAAGAACAACGGCGAGTTCACCGATCTGCCGAAGCATCTCGCCGATCGAATCCGAGTTCTCACCCCCGCGGCCTTCCTGGTCTGACCTGCTCGCGCGGGCAACCCAGGCAGTTGCCCGCCCTTCGCCCAGCATTTCTTGGAACAGGAGCCCCTTTCGTATGACCGACACCGACACCACAGATCCACAGCCGAACGTCATTTCCCTGATCGACCTGTACCTCCTGGCTGAAGCCCTGGCCGACCAGCTCGGCGCCTGGAACGTCGTCGATGACTTCGAGCCGAGCCAGGACTCCTCCGTCTATCTCGTCGCTGCCGACCGCCGCGCAATCGGTCTGCGCCTTCTGTTCGACGGACGGGCTGTGCAGGCGTTCGCTATCGGTGGCACCGCCCCCGAGTCCTCGGCCGGCACCGACGAGACAAGCGCGGCGGGCCCTCGCCACCTGGCGGAAGGCGTGCGCTACAGCACCGGCATCACCTTCACAGCCGACGCGACTCCGCTGGAGTCGATCCTCACCGGTGTTCGCACTGTGCTGCTCCCGGCGTTCAACGGTCACCGCTCTGCGCTGGACTCGCACGGCCGCCGCCTCACTCCGCCGCCAAGTGGTGGCCCGGCCCTCACCAAGCAGGCCAACGAGACGGAGCCCGCGGCGAAGGACACTCCGAAGCCCCGGGTGCGCAAGAGCACGCCCCGGACGAAGTCGACGAAGCCCACCCGCCGCAGCACCACCCGCAAGAAGGCCGCTGCCACCGCCTCCGCCTGATTCCCCAGCACACCGGCATGGGTCACCAATACCCGCCCACGCCTACATCTTGAAAGATCACCATGACCGTCATTGACACCGCAGCACCCGTGAGCACCGCCGACATCGAAGCCGAGGCGGTGACCGAACCGCCCGTCGGCATCGAGGCATTCGCTGGCACGTTCGCCTGGGTCGATCCGCGCACCCTGGTGGTCGACCCCTACAACCACCGCAAGCCCCGACCGTCCGCCCCTGTGAGCAGCGCAGAGCAGGACGACGAGGGTGACGAGGAAGAGGGCAGCGAGGAGGTTGAGGACACCACCGAGCCGGATGCGGAGCTGATCGCCTCCGTCGACGAGATCGGCGTGCAGAGCCCGCTACTGCTACGCCCGCAGGACGACGGAGAGACGCTCGGCATCATCTTCGGCCAGCGCCGCTTCAAGGCCGCGGTCCTCGCCGCGGAGAAGGCGATAGCCGCTGGCCGTCGCCACCGGCTGGTCCCGGCGATCATCCGTACCGACCTCAAGGGCGTGGACGATGACGCGCTGACACTCAGCCTGATCGAGAACAAGCACCGCAAGGCCGCCTCCGTACGCGATGACATCGACGCCGTACGCCAGTTGTCGCTCATGAAGATCAGCAAGACCCGCAAGGCGAAGCACGCCCGATCCCTGGGGCTGACTCCAGAGCAGGTGAAGGCTGCCGAGACGGCCAACAAGCTGAGCAACGAGAACCTCACCAAGGCCCTCTCGTACGACTTCGACTTCGTGGAACTCGCCGACCTGCACGAGGTCGAGGACCTCGACCACGCGCTGCGGTGGCTCCAGAGTGCCAAGCGAAGTGACCTGAGCGAGGGGAAGGGGCAGCGCGGCAACTGGGCGCACACCATGCAGGAGTTGCGTGACCAGAAGGCCGATCGAGCGGCGCGCGAGAAGCTCACCGAGGAACTGGCCACCGCCGGCATTCCACTCGTCGAGCGATCCTGGAACTGGGCGAAGACCGCCGCCCGCCCGCTCACCGACCTTGTGACGGTGGACGGCGAGGCGGTCACACCCGAGGGGCACCGCGACTGCCCCGGCCATGCCGCATTCCTCGACCGGGATGAGCCGGTGGCGGTGTGGCTGTGCCAGGACTGGACGAAGTGCGGCCACAGGCTCGGCCCCGACGCCCCGAAGGATGCCCGGGAGCACAAGGACAGAGAGGCGGAGAAGGAGGAGCGGCGCACCGTCATCCGCAACAACAAGGCGTGGCGGGCAGCCAGGCTGGTGCGGCACGAGTTCCTCGCCACCCTGTGCACGCGTAAGGGAGATGCCTCGCCTGCGGCGTGGGCGCTGATCATGTCGACGCTCACCGGCACGAGTTACCTGTACGAGCACTTCGTCGAGACTGGCGACACCACTCTGACGGCGGCGTTCCTGCGCGTTGCCGACCCGAACGAGGGCCGCAACAAGTGGACCCGGGTCGGTGATCCCTTCGCCGAGGTGATCGCGAAGACACCGGCATCACGCCGGTGGCAGATCCTTCTCGCACTGGTCTGCGCCGCGCACGAGCAGCAGGCCATGGGCGACAGCGCCTGGCGCGGCGACATCAGCTCCACCACCGCCGCCTGGTTGAGGTTCCTGAAGTCCGAGGGCTATGCCTTCTCCGACATCGAAGCGGAGACGCTGGCGAGCGCCGAAGTGCGGGCACAGAAGCTGGCCGAGACCCTGGCCGCCGCCGAGGCGGAGAAGCAGGCGGACGAAGACGCCGAGCCTGCCGCCGCCTGACGAACACCCGCCTGTTGACCTGCATAAACGGGTTTGACGCCCCCTATGTGAAGAGTAGAATTTAGTTATAGATGGAGGGGGCGCCACCTCCCAAGCACCACGAACGGAACCACCGACATGACACCCATCACCCTCAACCGCAACGCCATCCTCAACGCGCTGGAAGCCGCAGGCCGCCCCCTGCAGCGGTACGACCTCGTCACGGTCGTGTTCTGGGCCGCCGGGTACGACCGCGACACCTACCGCACCGTCCAGGACCTGCCCGACGGCAGCCTCGAATGCGTCCAGCTCATCGACCGCCTGCACGCCGACGGCGACCTCGTCCGGCTCCCCTCACCCAAGTGGCGAGAGATCCTCGGCACCGCTTTCGACACCACCACCATCCACGGGCAGCGCGGCTACCACTGGTTCGCCACCCGTGACCAGCACGCCCGCTGGACCCAGGCAGACCGCGACCGCGCCGAACGCATCGCCGCGATCACCGCACGACTTGAAGCAGCGAACCTGCCCCCGCTCGAACTCCACCGCACCGACTGGACCGACAACGGCGGCCTGGTCGACGCCGACGATCCCGACGCCGTGCACACCTCGCTCGAGATCCTCGAACCGGGCGGCGCACGCGTCGCCGAAGTCCTGTGCAATCACGCACCCGACGACGAGCAGCCCGAACAAGCCCTCGCCGCCGCGGAGACAGCAGCAGATCTCTTCATCCACGCCCCGGCCGACCTCGCGTTCCTCCTGACCCTCGTCAACGAGAACACGAGCCGATGACTCTCGTGTACGGCACGTCCGTCTCCGGCAAACCCCACCTCGTGACCACGACCACCTGGCCGGCCGACCCCAACCAACTCGTCCTCACCCGTTGCGGCCGCCTCTCCCTGCGCGAGATTCCCGAACCAGCCCCAGGGCACCTGTGCGGCAGTTGTCGACGGCTGCACGCGGGCGACCAGCAGCAGCAAGCCGCTGCCCGACGCCACCACCAGCGTCATCTCGAACCGGTCTGCCGCCAGATCGCCGACGAGGTCAACCGGCTGCGCGCCCAGCTCCTCGCCGACATCGAACTGCCCGCCCACTCCGCCATGACACCTGCGCACCGCTTCGAGATGTCCGCCATCGTCACCGGACTCCTCACCGCCTTGTCGATCGCCCTCGGCGCACCCGGCGACGACAGCGCAGCCGAGATCTACGCCCAGCGGCAGGCAGATCAGCGATGAGCGGACTTCCCTGGCAAGCAGGCTTCCCCACCACCATCTACGCCTTCGGAAGCGTCACCTACGACCTCACCCGCCCCTACATCGCACCCGACGGCTCCCTGTGGCACTGGACGCGCTGGTGCACCGGACACCAGCGCCCCGTCGCCACCCGCGCCGAGCACACCCCAGGCGATGTATCGGCCAGCGCAGAGATCAGGGAGCTCATCGAGGGCCACGCCTACCGCTACCTCCCGCGCACCCGTACCAACCAGCAAGGACAACACCCGTGGAAGCAGTGACCTGGCTCCGGCCCGAATACAAAGGGCGCGAGGAGGAGCTGATCACGCTCGCTGACGGTGCGCGACTCGTCGGTGTCAGCCGATCCGCCGTCAGCAACTGGGCGGCCCGCCACGCCAACTTCCCGCGCCTGGTGCTGCTGACCGGCCCTCTCACCAAGCGGGTCAAGTACGTCGTCCGCGAAGAACTCGTCGACTTCGCCCGCGCCCAGCGCAACAAGCCCCGCAAGACCGCAAGTACACACCAGCCTCGAAGGCCAGCCGTCGAACTCCGTGCAGGCGAAGTCCAGCACTACACGCAGCAGGTCGCCCGCCTCACCGAACTCGTCGACCGCCACCGACAAACCCTCGCCGGCGCAGAAACCCGCCTGCGCACCGCCCGGCAGCGGCTACGCAAAGCCCGAACCCAGCTGACCACCGAACTCATCGCCAATCGCGCCTACCGCCACCTCAGCCCGCCATGCACCAACCCGGCCGCCCCTCACCTCAAGCAGACCACCGCACCACACCAGAAAGACCAGCCATGAACTCCGCGCCGAACCCGCCCATGCCCAACCCTCGCCAGGCCAAAGGCTTCATGGTCACCATCGCGCTCCCCTCGGCTCTTCCGGCCTCACGCCTCCAGGTAGGCGACACCTTCGCCCTTCACGAGAACCCGGGCGAGCACCTGCTCGTCGAGCAGACGACAGCCCACCCTGATCTGCCCTCTCAACTGATCATCACCGTCCCTGGCAAGACCACCCCGATCACGCTGCACATCGACGAACCAATACGGCCCCTGCGGATGCTTCGCACCGTCCACGTCACCTGCCAGCTGTGCGACCAGAGCACCGAGACCGAACTCGAACTCGTCGCCAACGGCGAACCGAAGACCTGGGTCTGTAACCGGCACTGACAACCCTGTGGGCGGGCCTCACGGGCCCGCCCACACCCGCCACAAGCACCATGAACAGGACGCCAGTGCAGTGACCTATAAGACCCAACGCACCATCACCGTCGGCGACATCACGATCAGCGTGCGAACCAGCGACCGCACCACCCTGGACGTCGACGTCACCTCCACCGGACAGGTCGTCGTCCGCGGGCCGCACCACACCACCGACACGCAAGCAGCCGACCTCGCCCGGCGCCGCCGCCGATGGATCTACCGGAAGCTCAACCGCATCGCCGACACGACACCCAACAGGCCGATCAAGGTCCTCGACACCGGCGAGGAGTTCACCATCCTCAGACAGTCTCACCGCCTCCGGATCGTCTCTGACACCCAGCAGGTCGAGCCGATCCAGCGCCACCAGGGCGTTGGGACCGACCGCTGGCTCTCCATGCGTCACAGCGCGTCGGCAAACCTGCACAAAGCCCGACATCACCTCATCAACTTCCATGCCATCACTGGCCAGAAGTGGCTGAAAATCATCGACCCTCAAATAGCTGCACACTTCATAAACATGGGCATACGGGTCTCATTCTCGACACGCCTTCGCACCTCCCGAGCCCACCACCACTCCACCCGCGGACTCACCCTCCACTGGGCCACCATCCAGCTCGGCGAACCGCTCCTCCACGAACTCATCCACCGCACCCTCAACCTCCACACCGTCGCCGACCCCCAACAACTCGACCACGGTCTCCGCAACCTCTGGCTCGGCAACCTCACCGCCCCCAGCAAGGACCCCCACGACGGCCGAGAGGTCGAGCACGCCTACGTGAAGCCGGTCCGCGAGGGCTCGATCGCGCTCTCCCACCCGGGCGTGATCGAGCGATGAGCTACAACGGGATCAACGTCGGCGAGACGTTCCTGGCCCGCGACGGCGCACGCTGGAACTTTCACGTCTACAACGACGTGGCCGACGACGTGATGACCATCGACCGCGGCGGCGAGGCCATCACCGCGCGGGAGCTGATCTCCGGGATGCAGTACCGGCACATGCGGCCGGCGCACCCTCTGACACCGGTCAAGCTGAAGACGCAGCACGAGCTCGGCCGCCCGATCGGAACCGCCCAGTCGTGGCCGCGCGACGCACACGGCCCGGCCGACGTCTGGGAGGTCCACGACTACGACGCCGACCTGCGCCGCGTCTGGCTCGTCCACTCGGGCCTGTACTGGGACCACACCGGCCGCATGCAGTGGGACAAAGGCCACTACAACCGCGACGGCAACCGGCTCGTGGTGATGCACACCGAACACATCAGCGCCCTGCCACGCCTGACCCTCTGGTACGAGGCCGATCAGAAAGCCATGCGCCTGACCACCCGCGACAACGAAGGGCGCTGGCTGTGACCACGACGCGCATACCGCACGCAACCGCGATGCGGCCTGGCCTGGGCGACGAGACACGGGCCGTTTGGGCGGCGACCTTCTACGAGGCCACCGAAGACGGCACCGGCCGCAAGCCGGACGGCCAGTGCTGGACCACCACCGTGGAAGCCCACCCGCTCACCTCGAACCGGACCGTCGGCCACCAGGTGTGGTTGCACCTCAACCGTGAGCCGGACATCCCCGAGGTGGACATGCTGAGCGCGCACATCCAACTCCTCGGCTACGCCGCCGGCGAGCCGGACGAGGACGGGAAGCCGCCCCGCCTCCACGGGGCGCGCTGCACCGGATGCGGCTCGAGCCAGGTCGTCTTCACCACGCGCGGCCGGGCGAACTGCCACTCGTGCGGCACGGGCCAGATGCAGGGCGAAGCGGCGCTGTGCTCCCAGCAGTGCGACGAGTGCGAAGCGGCAGGGCTTCCGAGTGAGTGACGCGATCAGCGCGGCCGTGGCGGCGGAGATGTTCCCTCCGCCGCCCGGCGGCCGCACAGCAGAGGAGCTACGGGCCGAAGCCGAGGCCCTGGTGCCCGTCGACGTCAGCGAGTTCGACGAGACGTACCGGACCGCGTACGGCGTAACGAACGTCGAGGGCCCGTGGCCGCGATGGCTCGTGGTGGCGCTCGTCGTGCGCGGCATCAGCAAGGGCGCGACCGTCGCCGTCGAGTACAGCGAGCTCGTCATCCGGCACACCAACGACTCCTCGTCGACGCTGCGCCCCGCGGGCGCCGCCCCGGTGCGCCCGGACGCCGACCCGATGGGCTGCCGGTACTGCGGACTCACCCGCAGGCACGGCGAGCAGCCGACCACGTGGGGCACCCACGCATACACCAAACCGACGCAGTTCCAGATCAAGGCGCGAATGCTGGAGCGCCGAAAGAAGGCAGGGAAATGAGCGAGCAGGAGATCGTGACGCCGGACGGCGTGCGGCGACCGACGTCCTGGGAGTGGGACGCCGAGATGATCACGGGCATGGCGGCGCGGACGCTGCTGTGGGGGCTAACGCCGTGCCCGCTGGACGGCCGGGAGAACCAACTCCACGACTGGATGCGGTTCGAGGTCTCGTACAACGACAAGGGCGACATCCACGGGCTGACGACGATCGCGTGCGACCTCATGCCCAAGCACGAGGACGAACCGAAGTCGGCGTTCGAGATGAGCATTCACCGGATCCCCGCGCTCGACTTCGACCTACGTAGCAGCGTGAACTTCCGGCCGGGCATGGTGCTCATCAGCATCAGGGACGAGCGGACGAGCGAGGACGTGTTCTCGTGCCTGTTCGAGCTGAACGACGCTCCGGGCCAGCACTTCCACGTGGGCAACGCCATCGACGCGACGCACGGCGACGAGGGAGTATGGGACCACGAGCGGATCATGACCGCCGCCGGCCGCAACCCCTCCTTCCCTCACGAGCAGTGCCGCATCTGCGGGCAGGAATTCCAGCACCACGAGCGCCTGGTACTACGCGTCGCCCGCGGCGACGAGCACGACCCAGCCAAGATCCGGTGCGCCCTCGTCATAGCCTGCGGGCCCGAGGCGGACATCCCGGAGTCCAGCCGCACGATCGCCCGGCTGGAGGCCCAGGGCATCGGCAGGGTGCCGGGGCTGAACCGCCGGTGATCGAGCTGGCACTTCGGACCTGGTGGAATGTGTCGGCGCTGTCGTACGCGCGGGACAACCGGATCAACCCGGTGGATGGCGAGGAGGCTGCGCGGCGCTCAACGCAGTCGGCGGTGCCCCGAGCCGCAGGTGAGACCGCAGTGAGACGTGGGTCTCATTGAGCAGTCGCGAACGCTTTGCGGTAGTCCCTCGAATCCTTAGCAGCCGGTCACCTGCGGCGTTAGACAGCCCTCGCCACCTGGGAGGCGTTACCTCCCCCGTGGGGACGCGGTGGGGACGCGGTGGGGACAGGGTGGGGACAGAAGGGCGAGGACAGGTGAGGAAAGACAAGGACAGACGGGGTACGTTTCCGGCTCCGCGAGCCGTCGGCCAGCCTCGTCAGATCCGTTCTGACCTGCGGAAACGAGAACCTTCCCACTCTCGATCCCTTATCCGCTAGGCTAGTCGCCGGATCGCACAGATCTCCCCGCCTTCGTAGCTCAGGGGATAGAGCACCGCTCTCCTAAAGCGGGTGTCGCAGGTTCGAATCCTGCCGGGGGCACAACGCTAAGGGCCAGTTCAGAGGCATGATCCCCTCGAACTGGCCCTTTCGCGTGATCACGGCCGTGCCACACACGTGCCACAAAGTCCACTAAGACGTCATCTCATTTGGTGAGCCTGCGGTAGCAGATCAGGGTGCAGGCGATGCTGGTGAAGGCGAGGAAGTGGTCGGCTTTGCGTTCGTAGCGGC
>NZ_LLZG01000387.1 GCF_001509475.1 Streptomyces regalis | reverse complement strand
CCCCAGGGGCTCCGCCCCTTCGACCCCGCCTCCTGGGGGCCTGCGGCCCCCAGACCCCCGCTTCGGCCCTGAACGGGCCTCGTCCTCAAACGCCGGACGGGCTGAATTGTGCGGACCGGCGCTGGGAAGTGAAGGCCCCAGCGGGTGGGTGGGGGCTAGGGATGGTGCGGCCTCGTCCTCACACGCCGGACGGGCTGGGGTGCCTGGAGCGGGGCCGGGGAGTGAATGCCGGCGTGGCGAGGCAGGGCCCCCGGCGGGTGGGTGAGGGATCGGGATGGCCGTGCCCGTCCTCGCGCGCCGGACGGGCTGGAACTATGCGACCGGCGTTGGGCGCAAGCGTCGGACGGGCCGAGGGGGGTGGCCGGTGTTGTAAGGGGCGTACCGTTCCCCCGCTAGTGACATCTTCGTCTTCACTGCGTACGCTCCTGAATATGGATATGCACACTGTGGTGGTGGGGACGTCCGGGGTCACCGCGTCCGACGTCCTTGCTGTGGCGCGCGGTGGGGCGCGTGTGGAGTTGTCGGGGGAGGCGGTCGCGGCGCTTGGTGCGGCGCGGGAGATCGTGGACGCGTTGGCGGCCAAGCCCGAGCCGGTCTACGGCGTCTCCACCGGCTTCGGCGCCCTGGCGACCCGGCACATCAGCCAGGAGCTGCGGGCCCAGCTGCAGCGCAACATCGTTCGCTCGCACGCCGCCGGGATGGGGCCGCGGGTGGAACGGGAGGTCGTACGGGCCCTGATGTTCCTGCGGCTCAAGACCGTCTGCTCGGGGCACACCGGTGTGCGGCCCGAGGTCGCGCAGACCATGGCCGATGTTCTCAACGCCGGTATCACGCCCGTCGTCCACGAGTACGGCTCCCTCGGCTGCTCCGGCGATCTCGCGCCCCTTTCGCACTGCGCCCTGACGCTCATGGGGGAGGGGGAGGCAGAGGGCCCGGACGGGAGCGTGCGGCCTGCCGGTGAACTTCTCGCCGCCCACGGCATCGCGCCCGTCGAGCTGCGTGAGAAGGAGGGCCTCGCCCTCCTCAACGGCACCGACGGCATGCTCGGCATGCTCGTCATGGCCCTCGCCGATCTGGACACCCTTTACAAGTCCGCCGACGTCACCGCCGCGCTGAGCCTCGAAGCGCTCCTCGGGACCGACAAGGTGCTCGCACCCGAGCTGCATGCCATTCGGCCGCATCCCGGTCAGGGCGCCTCCGCCGCCAACATGCTGGCCGTACTGAAGGGTTCGGAGCTGACCGGGCATCACCAGGACGACGCGCCCCGCGTCCAGGACGCGTACTCGGTGCGGTGTGCCCCGCAGGTCGCCGGTGCCGGGCGGGACACCATGGCGCATGCGCGGGTCGTCGCCGAGCGGGAGCTGGCCTCCGCCGTCGACAACCCCGTTGTGCTGCCGGACGGGCGCGTCGAGTCCAACGGCAACTTCCACGGGGCGCCCGTCGCCTACGTGCTCGACTTCCTCGCCATCGCCGTCGCCGACCTAGCCTCCATCGCCGAGCGGCGCACCGACCGGCTGCTGGACAAGAACCGCAGCCATGGGCTGCCGCCGTTCCTGGCCGACGACGCGGGTGTCGACTCGGGGCTGATGATCGCCCAGTACACGCAGGCCGCCCTGGTGAGCGAGTTGAAGCGGCTGGCCGTTCCCGCGTCCGCCGACTCCATTCCCTCCTCCGCCATGCAGGAGGACCACGTCTCCATGGGCTGGTCCGCCGCCCGCAAGCTGCGGACGGCCGTCGACAACCTCACGCGTGTGCTGGCGGTCGAGCTGTACGCCGCCACCCGTGCCATCGAGCTGCGGGAGGGGCTCGCCCCGGCACCGGCCTCGCAGGCGGTCATCGACGCCGTACGGGCCGCCGGTGTCCAGGGTCCGGGGCCGGACCGGTTCCTGGCGCCCGACCTCGCCGCCGCCGACGCGTTCGTGCGGGGTGGGGAGCTGGTGGTGGCGGTGGAGAAGGTCACCGGCCCGCTTCAGTAGTTCCGCTTCAGCAGTTCCGCAGGGAAGGGGGCCCTGTCCCACAAGCGACAGGGCCCCCTGCGGCAAAGGCGGGTTACTTCAGCTTCGCGGCCTGCGCGTCGATGAGGGCGGCCGGGACGTCGTACGCCTTGTCCGTCATCATCAGACCGAGGTTCATCGTGTAGTACGTGGCGATGGTGCTGTCGTGCCGGACCACCTCGACGTGCGTGGTGCCCACGTCGCCGTCCTCCAGGTCGCTCACCGCGGTGAACGCCACCGACTCGTCACCGGCCCCGGACGCCTTCTCCGAGGAGATCTTGGTGATCTTCTGGTCCGTGCCCTGCATGGTGACGGGGAAACCCCCGGAGCAGCTCTCCACCGCGTCCGACACGGACTTGAAGGTCTGCTCGGCGCCGTCACCGTCGTACGAGGAGAGTCCCACGACGGTCATGTCGAGGCTCAGCGCATCCGTGAAGGAGTCCTCGAACTCGCCCTCGGTCAGGTCCTCGAGGGACTTGGAAGCGGTGTCGGAGGGCTTCTTCTTGTCCTCCCTGACCATGACGGCCGTGGTCGAGGCCGCGTCGCCCGGCGCCAGGCCGCCCATGGCGTAGGCCAGCGGGACGCAATTCTCCTCGCTGCTCTTGATGTCGTCCTTGGACTTCGGCAGCTGCTTGCCGGAGGTGTCCACCTTGTATCCGTCGACATCGCTCTCGGCGATGATCGCCTTCTTCAGCTCCGCGGAGCTCAGCGCCTTCGCGTCCGAACCGCCGGAGTCACCCCCGCAACCCGTGACAAGGGCGAGCGTCAGCGCGCTCACGGCAACCGTGGCGGCTACACGCACGCCCGATGATCTCTTCATGGGCGGACTATGCCACGTCTGATGTTGCTGCTGCCGCAGCGGGCCAGGTGAAGAGAGCATCAAGTGGATTCAGAATCCGAGACGTTCCCGACGTACCGAGTAGGCGACGAAGCCCGCGCCCAGCGCGAGGAAGGCGGTCCCGCCGACGATGTACGGCGTGGTGTCGAAGCTTCCGGTGTCGGCGAGCCGGGTGCTGTCCGCGGCGGTCTCGTCCGTGCTCTCGGACGCGGCCCGTGCCTGCTGGGTGACCTGCATCGTCGGGGTCGCCGAGGGGGCCGTTCTCGCCGGCTCGTCCCCATTCGCGTTGGCGGAGGGCACGAACCACAGGGCGCCCAGCAGGGCCCCCGCGGCGGTGGCGGTCAGCAGCGATCGGCGTGCGGTGGACGACGATCGGTGAGCGGCGGACACGGAATATCGATCCCCTTGTGGTGCTGGCGAATTGGCCGTGTGGGGCGATGTTAGTGAAAGTCGCGGGTCACGGGAAAGTCACGGGCGAAATGAGCCGTACGCTCCGGGCATGAGTACACCAGAAACATCACGTTTTGTACGGCTTCGCGTGGAACTCGTCCTCGAAGTGGACGACGAGGACGCCCTGGCCAAGGCCGCGCTACGGCGCATCTCCGCCGACGAGACCGTGCCGGCCGACGAACGAGCCCACGCCGAAAGCGCTGTGACGGAAGACACGGCGGAAGCCCTCGCTTACCTCGTCGACCCGTTCGACCTGGTCAGCGAGGTGCCGGGGGTCGAGCTCGCGCAAGCCTCCTGGTCCAGCGAGCGAATCGGCTACGACCCGGATTCGCCGGAGTGGGACCTCGACGACGATGATGTCGACGAGGACTTCGACGACGAAGGCGCCGAAAGCGCCGAAGGGACCGAAGGGGCCAAGAGGGTCGGCTGACGCGGCTTGGGGAAATCGTGACCCCGGGCGGCAACCGCCGTCCGGGGTTTCGTCGTCTCATGGGACGCACTGACCGACACCCGCACCAGCCGCCCCGGCGGACGTGGTGTTCCCCACACATACAAGGAATGTGGAACGGGACGAACCGGTCGCAGCGTTGAAGATTCTTGACGGGGACTCTCGGGGTTTTTGGGGATTCGGGAACAATGGAGAAGCGTGTGATGACGAACAGTAAGCGGCGCAAGGGCCTGGCGGTCGCGTCCGCACTGCTCGGCGGTGTCCTGGTGCTCTCTGCCTGCTCCGGCGGCGACGACAACGCCTCCGGCGACGGCGGCGACTCCTCGCAGGCCAAGGTCGACGAGGCGGCCGCCAAGAAGACCTCCGAGGCCCAGATCAAGATCACGCCCGAGGACGGCACCGACAACGCCTCCATCAACAACTCCGCCGCCGTCACCGTGAGCAAGGGCACGCTCACCGAGGTGACGATGACGACCGCCGAGGGCGCCGCGGTCGAGGGCGAGATATCCGCGGACAAGACCAGCTGGAAGCCCACCGGCCAGCTGGAGCGCTCGACCACCTACAAGATCGCGGTGTCGGCGAAGGACGCGAAGGGCCTCGCAGCCCACGAGAACGCCTCGTTCACCACGGTCTCCCCGGCCAACAGCTTCCTCGGCTACTTCACGCCGGAGGACGGCTCCACGGTCGGCGTCGGCATGCCCGTGTCGATCAACTTCGACAAGGCGATCAGCAACAAGGCGGACGTCCAGAAGGGCATCACCGTCTCCAGCACCAGCGGCCAGGAAGTCGTCTGCCACTGGTTCAACGACACCCGCATGGACTGCCGTCCCGACGACTACTGGCAGGGGGGCTCCACCGTCACCCTGAAGATGGCCCTCGACGGCGTCGAGGGTGCCGATGGTGTCTACGGCGTCCAGCAGAAGACCGTCACCTTCAAGATCGGCCGCAACCAGGTCTCCTACGTCGACGCGCAGACCAAGCAGATGAAGGTCACGCAGAACGGCAAGACCATCAAGACGATCCCGATCTCCGCCGGCTCGCCCGAGAACAAGACGTACGAGGGCCAGATGGTGATCTCCGAGAAGTTCGTGGAGACCCGGATGAACGGCGCGACGGTCGGCTTCACCGACGACGACGGCAAGGGCGAGTACGACATCAAGGACGTGCCGCACGCCATGCGTCTGTCCACCTCCGGTACCTTCGTGCACGGCAACTACTGGGGCGCCAAGTCCATCTTCGGCAACGTGAACACCAGCCACGGCTGCGTGGGCCTGTCCGACACCAAGGGCGCCAAGGACAAGGGCACCGCAGGCTACTGGTTCTACACCAACTCGATCGTCGGTGACGTCGTCGTCGTCCAGAACACCGGCGACAAGACCATCGCGCCGGACAACGGCCTCAACGGCTGGAACATGGACTGGGCGCAGTGGAAGGCCGGTTCGGCGGTCTGACGCCTGCCGTGCGCTGACGCGCTGACCTGGAGCTGCTGAAGGCGGTCACCCGATCGGGTGGCCGCCTTCAAGTTTCGCTTTGCATAAGGGAGTTGCCGGTAAAGTCCGGCATGTGACGCGCCTTCGGGTGCGCCTCCCTTGTTCCGGGCCCCACCCCATCGGGGCCCGGCCCGAAGCGGGGCGGTTCCGGGCAATGAAAAAGGCCGCCTCCCTATGGAAAGGGAGGCGCACCCAGTGGGACGTCATGCCAAGCCGAAGCCGACTCTCGTGTGCCGGGTGATCCGGTGCCTGCCAGAAAGGTGGGCCAAGCACGCGAGGAGGTGGTGGCTCTGGCTGCTCGCCAGGTAGCGGGAGGTCCCCAGATCCACTAGGGGCCTTCCACCAAAGCGCCTGTTGAGCTGAAGCCCCTGTCACGGTGCCCGCCGTGGCGGGGGCTTCTTGTATCTAGGAAAGTACACCGTCGGCACTCACCGCAAGCCCGACTCGGCCACACGCGCCCGAACCACGGTCGCGGGTTGACAGCCGTGCGCGGGCTCACCCCTGGCCCGGGTGCAGCCTTCTCATCCTTCTCTTATGTCGGCCTTATCCAGTCATCACGCGCCGTCCCTAGCTTGCGGCGCATGTTCTTCACCTACTTGAGGCGCGAGCTGCGCCGCCGCAGAAAGGCGGCCCTCGTCGTCGCCTCCGGACTTGCGCTGGGCATCGCGCTGGTCATCGTGGTCAACTCCGTGTCCTCCGGGATGAGCACGGCCCAGGACAAGGTCCTGCAGTCCCTGTACGGCCTGGGCACGGACATGACCGTCACCAAGGCCGCCGAGCCGGCCGCGAACAGCTCCGAGCGGCCGCGTTTCCAGTTCGATGCCCAGGACAGCGACTCCGACGAGGAGCAGTCCAGCGACCGCGTCATGGTCCAGGGTTTCCAGACGCTGTCGAGTTCGACCGTGACCAAGGTCGGCGATCAGAGCGGTGTCGCGGACGCGGTGGGCGGGTTGAGCCTGCAGGTCGTCAAGGTCAGCGGGCAGTTCACGCGGGGGCAGTTCCAGCAGGACCAGAACAGTGGGGGCCAGCAGGGCGGTGGACCCGGCCAGGGCGGTGGCGGCAGCAGCAGTCAGCCGCAGGGTGAAGTGCGTGGTGGCGGCGCCGACTTCGACGTCAACAGCTACTCCGTCTACGGCACCGACGTCACCAAGCCGGCGCTCGGTCCGCTGACCTCCTCGAAGATCACCAGCGGCCGTACGTTCAAGACGACGGAGACGAACGCCAAGGTCGTCGTCGCCGACACCTCGTACGCCAAGGAGAAGAAGCTCAAGGTCGGCTCGACCGTCACCGTCAAGGGCACCAAGTTCAAGGTGATCGGCATCGCCACGCCCGACAGCGGGGACGCCGCCGCCAACCTCTACATCCCGCTGAAGCAGGCGCAGACGCTCGCCGACGCCAAGGACAAGGTCACCACGATCTACGTCAAGGCGACCGACTCCCAGCAGATCGACTCCGTCAAGTCGACGATCCAGAAGAACATCTCCGGTACGACGGTGACGACCTCCGCCGACCTCGCGGACACGGTGTCCGGCTCCCTGTCGACGGCTTCGTCCCTCGCGACCAGTGTCGGCAAGTGGCTGTCCATCGCGGTGCTGGTGGCGGCGTTCCTGGTGGCCGGGTTGCTGACGTCGTCGGCGGTGTCGCGCCGGGTGCGGGAGTTCGGCACGCTGAAGGCGCTGGGGTGGAAGTCGGGGCGGGTGACCCGGCAGGTGGTCGGCGAGGCGGTCGTCAACGGGCTGCTCGGCGGCGTGCTGGGGATCGCGGTCGGGCTTGCGGGGGCGTACGTCGTGACGGCGATCAGTCCGACGCTGCAGGCGCAGTTGGGCGGTGGCAGTGGCGGAACCGGCGGTGGCCCGGGGGGCGGTGGCTTCGGAGGCGGTCCCGGGCGGCAGACGGCGAGCACGACGCTGGACGTCGCGCTGACCGCGCCCGTCAGCCTTACGACGGTTGCCCTTGCGGTCGGGCTCGCGGTGACGGGTGGGCTGATCGCCGGTGCCTTCGGCGGCTGGCGTGCGTCGCGGCTCCGTCCGGCCGATGCACTGCGCCGCGTCGAGTAGCCGACGTCGGCTGCGGCTGGGCGGGGGTGGTCGCGCAACCCGGCCCTTGCGGGGTGCCGCTCTCTTTGGGACGGGCGCCGCCCCAGCGGCACGACTGCCCGCAGCTACGTGGGCTGCGGCGGCCCGCAACTGCGCAGGCTATGACGGCCCGCGGCTACGCAGGCTGTGGCGGTCGGCAGCGACGCAGGCTGCGACGGTGCACGGCCACGCGGACTGCGAGGGTCGGCGGTTGTACGCAGGCTACGACGGCCCGCCGGTTGCGACGGCCTGCAGCTACGCATGCTGCAGCGGTCGGCAACCGCGCAGGCCGCGGCGGTCGGTGGCTGTGCACGCTGCGGTGGCTGGCCCTGCCGTGAGTCGTCCAGCGGCGGTGCAGTGCAGTCGGCGGGACTGCACTCATCCATAGGGGCGCGGGGAACTGCGCGATCAGCCCCCACCGACCCGCAGACACGCTGCGATGCCCCGCCCTGCCGTGAGTTGTCGAGTGGCGGTGCAGTGCAGTCGGCGGGACTGCACTCACCCATAGGGGCGCGGGGAACTGCGCGACCAGCCCCCGTCCACCCGCAGTCACACACGATCCGATCCACCCCCGAACCCCACCCAGGAGTCACCCACCATGTACGAACTCAGAAACGTCACCAAGCGCTACACCCGAGGAAAGGAAACCGTCGACGCCCTCGACGGAGTCGACCTCACCATCGCCGACGGCGACCGGCTCGTCATCCAGGGCCCCACCGGCGGTGGCAAGTCCACCCTCCTCCAGATGCTCGGCGGCCTGGACCGGCCCACCGCAGGGGAAGTCGTTCTCGACGGCACCGACTTGGCCAGGCTCTCCGAGACCCGGCTGACAAAGGTCCGCAGCGAGAACATCGGCTTCGTCTTCCAGTCCTTCAACCTCATCCCCACCCTCACCGCACAGGAGAACGTGGAGACCGCCCTCGTCCCCCTCGGCGTCAAGACGAAGGAGCGGCGCGAACGGGCCGCCGAGGCGCTGAAGTCGGTCGGGCTCGGCGAGCGGCTCGGGCATCTGCCGAGCGAGATGTCCGGCGGGCAGCAGCAGCGCGTCGCCATCGCCCGCGCGCTGGTCAAGGAGCCGAAGGTGCTGCTGGCGGACGAACCCACCGGCAACCTCGACGAGTCGATGCGCGACGAGATCATGGACGTACTCGAACGCATGTGGAAGGAACTCGGGTTGACCTTCATCGTGGTCACCCACGACTCGGCGATCGCGAAAAAGGCGCCGCGGCTGGCGACCATCCGCAAGGGGCGGATCACTGTCAAGGAGAACGCAGGGGCGTAACTCGACGAGTTTGTAACGGAGTTCACGCGGTCGCGTAACAGTCGGCAGGCGTGCTTCTTGCCTTCTTCTCATCTATTGAGGTGCCTGATCGCCCCTCGGCATACTGAGTATTCCGGGGGGCGACACGCGTGCGTGCGGGACCACCCCCGGCCGGGCGAACGGGAATTCGCCCGGACCTTCTGCAAGGGGGAAACTTGCGCAGAAAAGTCAAAAGAATATGTGCGGCCTCTGTCGCCACGGCGGCCGCCGTCGCCCTCGCCGCAGGCATGACCAGCCCGGCGTCGGCCGATCCGGAGCAGCGCCCGTCCGGCGCCGCTGCCTCGCTCACCTCCCCTCACCGCATCACCCTGATCACGGGTGACCGGGTCTCCGTCGACTCCAAGGGCCGCGTGGTCGGCCTGGAGCGGGCGAAGGGGCGCGAGCAGATACCCGTACAGATACGCAAGGCCGACGGGCACACGTACGTCACCCCGGCCGACGCGGTCCGGCTGGTCGCCACCGGCAAGCTCGACCAGCGGCTGTTCGACATCACCGAGCTCAACAAGTTCGCGACCCGCACCTCCCAGGCCAAGGGCCTGAAGGTCATCGTCGGCTACCAGGGTGCCGCGGCCGGCGCCAAGGCGGACGTCCGGGACGCGGGCAAGCTCCGCCGGACCCTGAAGTCCCTCAACGCGGACGCGGTGCAGACCCCGCACCAGGACGCGCCCGAACTGTGGGACGCGCTCACCAACGGCAACAGGACCGCCTCCGGCATCGCGCACGTCTGGCTCGACGGCGTCCGCAAGGCCAGCCTCGACAAGTCCGTCGCGCAGATCGGCGCCCCCAAGGCGTGGGCGGCCGGCTACGACGGCAAGGGCGTCAAGATCGCCGTCCTGGACACCGGCGTCGACGCGACCCACCCGGACCTCAAGGACCAGGTGATCGCGGCCAAGAACTTCACACCGTCCGCCACCGCGGACGACAAGGTCGGCCACGGCACACACGTCGCGTCCATCGCGGCGGGCACCGGCGCGAAGTCCGGCGGCAAGTACAAGGGTGTGGCACCCGGCGCCGACATCCTCAGCGGCAAGGTCCTCGACGACACCGGCTCCGGTGACGACTCCGGCATCCTCGCCGGCATGGAGTGGGCCGCTGAGCAGGGCGCCCAGGTCGTCAACCTCAGCCTGGGCGGCATGGACACCCCGGAGGTCGACCCGCTGGAGGCAGCGGTCAACAAGCTGTCCGCCGAGAAGGGGATCCTGTTCGCGATCGCGGCGGGCAACTCCGGCCCGGAGTCGGTCGGTTCGCCGGGCAGCGCGGACGCCGCGCTCACCGTCGGCGCCGTCGACGACAAGGACAAGCTCGCCGAGTTCTCCAGCACCGGCCCGCGGCTCGGCGACGGCGCGATCAAGCCGGACGTGACCGCGCCCGGCGTGGACATCACGGCCGCGTCCGCCAAGGGCAGCCTCATCGAACAGGAGGTCGGCGAGAAGCCGGCCGGGTACCTGACCATCTCGGGCACGTCGATGGCGACCCCGCATGTCGCGGGCGCCGCGGCGATCCTCAAGCAGCAGCACCCGGACTGGACGTACGCCGAGCTGAAGGGCGCGCTGACCGGTTCCACCAAGGGCGGCAAGTACACGCCGTTCGAGCAGGGTTCGGGCCGTATCCAGGTCGACAAGGCCATCAAGCAGACCGTGATCGCCGACCCGGTGTCGGTGAGCTTCGGTGTGCAGCAGTGGCCGCACACCGACGACAAGCCGGTCACCAAGGCGCTGACGTACCGCAACTTCGGTACGGACGACGTCACGCTCACGCTGTCCGCGACTGCCACCAACCCCAAGGGCCAGGCGGCTCCCGCGGGCTTCTTCAAGCTCGGTGCGACGAAGGTGACGGTCCCGGCGGGCGGCAAGGCCGCCGTCGACTTCACCGTCAACACCAAGCTGGGCGGCACGCTCGACGGCGCCTACTCCGCTTATGTGACGGCGACGGGCGGCGGGCAGAGCGTCCGTACGGCCGCCGCGGTGCAGCGCGAGGTGGAGTCGTACGACGTCACCGTCAAGCACATCGACAAGGACGGCAAGCCGGCCCCCGACTACAACACCCTCCTGCTCGGCTACTCGGGTCTGGCGACGGACCGGTTCTACCAGGTGCCGGTCGCCGAGTCCGGCACGATCAAGATGCGGCTGCCCAAGGGCACGTATCTGCTGGACGGCTGGATCGCCAAGGACTGGGTGAACTTCGAGGGCGGCCTCGACTGGGTGGTCCAGCCGAAGCTGAGCGTCACCAAGAACACCTCCGTCACGATCGACGCTCGCAAGACCAGGTCGGCCGACATCACCGTGCCGGACGCGCAGGCCAAGCCGGTGGCCGCCGGCGCCGGTTACTTCTACGACGCGGCGGGCATCGGCATCGGCGTCGGCCTCGGCTCCTTCGCCGACGTGCGCATGGCGCACCTGGGCCCGGAGATCGCGAGCGGCCTGAGCCAGACCTGGAACGGCCAGTGGACCAAGGGCGCCGCCACCGAGTACGACGTCGCCACCACCGCCAAGGTCAAGAAGATCCAGGGCAACAAGGTCCGGCACTTCAAGGCGAGCGAGCTCGCCAAGGTGAAGAACCACCTCGGTGCCGCGGCCCCCGGCAAGACCGGCGGACTGCTCCCCGTGGGCGTCCTCCCCGAGGACGTCGCGATCGGCACGACGGTCGAGCAGAAGCTGCCGGGCTCGCGGACGGTGTACGTGTCGACGTCCGACAAGATCCAGTGGACGTTCGACTTCGAGCAGTACGCCGGCAAGGACGCGGACGGCAACCCGATCATCGACGCGTCCTACACCCTGGGCAATCCGCAGACCTTCAAGGCGGGCCAGAGCTACACGAAGACCTTCAACACGGCGGTCTTCGGCCCGCACATCAACAAGGACTACGGCCTGTTCCGTGACGGCAACGACATCTACGGGCTGCTGCCGTTGTTCGCCGACGCCAACAAGCACGCCGGTGCGTCGGAGTTCACCGCGGTGACCACGAGCCTGTACCGCAACGGCACCAAGGTCGGCACCAACGACGACCCGCTGTTCGGCGGCGGGATCTTCAAGGTTCCGGCCGCGGAGGCCGAGTACAAGCTGACGACCTCGGTCAAGCGGAGCACCAAGGTCGCGGCCGCCTCCACGCGGATCGACGCGAGCTGGACCTTCCGCTCCAAGAAGCCGACCGGCGATCAGGTCATGCTCCCGGCCTCCGCGGTCCGCTTCAACGCCAAGACGGGCCTGGACAGCCGGGTCGCCGCCGACAAGAAGGTGACGTTCCCGGTCACCGTCGTGGGCTCGGCCGCGGGCAGCAACCTCAAGTCGCTGCACGTGTACGTGTCGTACGACTACGGCCAGACCTGGAAGAAGCTCGAGGTCAGGAACGGCAAGATCACGGTGAAGAACCCGGCGAAGGGGAAGGCGATCTCCTTCCACGCCAAGATCGCCGACAAGAAGGGCAACAAGTCGACGATCTCGATCTACAACGCGTATTACGGCAAGTGATCCAGTGGCAGACATCTGAGATGTGAGCCATGAGCGAACCGCCCGCCGGAAGTGCAGCTTCCGGTGGGCGGTTCGTGTTTCGGTGAGGGCATGACGGCTCACACGGTGGAATACATCCGGTACCGCATTCCCGAGCAGCAATCGGCCGAGTTCCTGGCCGCCTACACCCGCGCCGCGGCCCAGCTGACCGCGTCCCCGCACTGCGTCGACTACGAACTCGCCCGCTGTGAGGAGGACTTCGAGCACTACGTCCTGCGCATCACCTGGACCTCGACGGCGGACCACCTGGAGGGCTTTCGCAAGTCGGAGCTGTTCCCCGACTTCCTCGCCGAGATCCGCCCGTACATCTCGTCCATCGAGGAGATGCGCCACTACAAGCCGACGGCGGTCCGCGGCACGGGCGCGTCGGTGCCGACGCTGTACGCCTGGGCGGGCGGCGCGGAGGCCTTCGCCCGACTGACGTCGGTCTTCTACGACATGGTCCTCAAGGACGACGTCCTGGCCCCGCTGTTCGCGGGCCTGGACCCGGCCCATGCGGAACATGTGGCGCTCTGGCTCGGCGAGGTCTTCGGTGGCCCACCCGCCTACTCCGAGACCCAGGGCGGCCACGGTCACATGGTCGCCAAGCACATGGGCCGGGGGATCACGGAGCCCCAGCGCCGCCGCTGGGTCAACCTCATCCAGGACGCGGCCGACGAGGCGGGTCTGCCGACGGACGCGGAGTTCCGTTCGGCGTTCCTGGCGTACGTGGAGTGGGGGACGCGGCTGGCGGTGTACTTCTCGGGCCCGGACGCGGCGGTGCCGGCGGAGCAGCCGGTGCCGAGGTGGAACTGGGGGGCCGCGCCGCCGTATCGGGGGTGACGCTCAGCGCGGCGACATGACCTCGTAGAGGTTGCCCGTCTCGTCGGCGAAGTACAGCCCCCGGGCGCACAGGGGGTGATCGACGCGGCCGTTGTCCGGGGCGGAGGGGTCGTTGCCGTAGGGGACGCCGAGGGTGTGCAGCCGCCCGAGGATCGCGTCGAAGGTCTCGGGATCGACGTCGAAGGCGAGATGGTGCCCCTCGGTCCCCTCGGCCGCCCCGGTCGCCCCGACCGTCATGAAGTCCAGCGTGAGCTGGTCGTTGACGCGGACGGGCGCGAAGTGGCCGCCGCTGCCGTCCGGGGGGAGCTGCTCCAGCAACGCCGGTCCCACGGCCGCGCGTCTGGTCGTACGACAGCTCGCCGAGCACGTCGGCAAGGCAGCCGTGTGCGTCGTGAGTCGCGTACGACGACGATGAGTTCCCGTCCGGCCTTTCCGGCGGCCGCCCTCGCGGTGGCCGTCGCGGCCGCTGCGGCTGCCGCGCACCGAGGTGGGGCCGGCGTCCGGTGCAGCGCTCGGCATGGCCGGTGCCGCGCTGCAGGCCGTCACCCGCAACCCGCTCGCCGATCCCGGCATCCTCGGGCTGAGCCAGGGGGCCGCGGCGGGGGTCGTACTGGCCGTCGCGCTCGGTCTCGCAGACGGCTTCGGTGGCCACGTCCGGTACGCCTTCGCCGGCGTCGGCGGGGACCGCGCTGTCGGCGATGACGGCCGGGGCCACGACCGTCGTCCTGACCTCGGGCTCCGCCACGCTCGACCAGTTCCGGTTCTGGCAGGTCGGCGCGCTCAGCGTACGGGTCGACCGGACGCGGCTCGGGCTCACCGTCCCCGGCGTCGTCCTCGCCGCCACGGCGACCGGTGCGGCGGGGCCGATCGGGTTCGTGGCGCTGACCGCGCCGCAGCTCGCCCCACGCCTCACGCGTACGCCCCAACTCCCGCTCTTCAACTCACCGCGCTGGTCGGCGGGCCGTATCTGCTGTGGCTGCCGGGGCGTCGTACGACGACACGCTGAGCGCCCCGGAGCGGTGCGGCTCCGGGGCCCTCGGTCATACGGCCGGCGTATCGGCTATCGGCGTCAGATCGTCGCCGTGTCGATCACGAAGCGGTAGCGCACATCGCTGTTGAGCACCCGCTCGTACGCCTCGTTGATCTGGTCCGCGTCGATCAGCTCGATCTCGGCGCCCAAACCGTGCTCGGCGCAGAAGTCCAGCATCTCCTGGGTCTCGGCGATGCCGCCGATCATCGAGCCGGCGAGGGTCTTGTTGCCGCCGATGAGCGAGAACAGGTTCAGGGCGATGGGCTCCTCCGGGGCACCCACGTTCACCAGGGCGCCGCCCGTCCTGAGCAGGCTGAGGTAGGCGCCGAAGTCCAGCGGCGCCGACACCGTGGAGAGGATCAGGTCGAAGGAGCCGGCGAGCTCCTCGAACGTCTTCGGGTCACTGGTCGCGTAGTAGTGGTCGGCGCCCAGCTTCAGGCCGTCGTCCTTCTTGCGCAGCGACTGCGACAGAACCGTCACCTCCGCACCGAGCGCGTCCGCGATCTTGACGCCCATATGGCCGAGGCCGCCCAGGCCGATCACGGCGACCTTCTTGCCCGGCCCCGCACCCCACTGCTTGAGCGGCGAGTACGTGGTGATGCCCGCGCACAGCAGCGGCGCGGCGACGTCCAGGGACAGGCCGTCGGGGATGCGGACGACGAAGTTCTCGTCGACGACGACCTTCTCCGAGTAGCCGCCGTAGGTGGGCTCGCCGTCCTTGCCGATGGCGTTGTACGTGCCGACCCCGCCACCGGTGCAGTGCTGCTCCAGGCCGGCCTTGCAGTTGTCGCACTCGCGGCAGGAGTCGACCAGACAGCCGACGCCCACACGGTCGCCGACCTGGTACTTGGTGACCCCGGAGCCGACCTCGGAGACGATGCCCGCGATCTCGTGGCCGGGGACCATCGGGAAGATCGCCTCGCCCCAGCCCTCGTGGGCCTGGTGGATGTCGGAGTGGCAGATACCGGCGAACTTGATGTCGATCAGGACGTCGAACTCGCCGACCTCACGGCGCTCGATGGTGGTGCGCTCCAGCGGAGCCTTGGCGGCGGGGACTGCGTATGCGGCAACGGTGGTCATGCCGGGGGTTCTCCTAGAGGGGATTGCGCGCCCGGCTGCCTTCTGACTTGCTGCTTTCCGTCCGGGCACGTCATCCAGCCTGCTGGATGACATCGGATCCACCCAGACCTCGGTTGTACGTACGTCCGCCGGTCCTACCACCGGCGGGGTCAGGCTCATGTGCGTAGGACCGGGAATACTTGAGGTATGGACGACATGCCCGAATCCACGGGACCCGCTGCTGACAGGGGCACCGACCCCGGTGCCGGCCTGGACCGGCGCGCCGAGCTCAGCGAGTTTCTGCGCACCCGGCGTGCCCGGCTGAAGCCGGAGGACGTCGGGTTGCCGGACTTCGGGCGGCACCGCCGGGTGCCGGGGCTGCGGCGCGAGGAGCTGGCACAGCTGGCCGGGGTGTCCGTGGCGTACTACACACGCCTGGAGCAGGGCAACGGGCGCAACGTCTCGGCGGAGGTCCTCGACGCGATCGCGCGGGCGCTGCGGCTGAGCGACGCCGAGCACGCGCACCTCACGCACCTCGCGAAGCCCAAGCAGCACAAGAAGAAGCAGGTCGCGCGGACGGAGCAGGTGCGTCCGGCGCTGCGGCAGCTGCTGGACTCCATCGACGGCGTGCCCGCGTACATCGCGGGGCGGCGCTCGGACATCCTCGCCTGGAACCGGATGGCGGCGGCGGTCTTCGGCGACTGGTCGGAGCTGCCGGCGCAGGAGCGGAACTGGGCGCGGCTGGTGTTCCTGCGGCCCGAGTACCGCGACCTGTTCGTGGAGTGGGACCAGAAGGCGTACGACATGGTCAGCTACCTCCGCATGGACGCGGGCTGCCACTCGGACGACCCGCTTCTGGCCGCCCTGGTCGGCGAACTCTCCGTCAAGAGCGAGGAGTTCCGGCAGCTGTGGGCCACGCATGACGTCAAGGAGAGGAACTACGGCGTCAAGCACATCCGGCATCCGCTGGTGGGCGAGCTGGCCTTGAACTTCGAGTCGTTCCGTCTGTCCGACGGCTCGGAACAGACCCTGATCACCTACCACGCGGAACCGGGGTCGCCGTCGGCGGAGGCGTTGCGGTTGCTGGCGAGCTGGGGCACCGACGCGACGAAGGCGGGGGCGGGTACGTCGGGTACGACGGGTACGGGGACGTCGGCGCCGTCGGTGTGAGCGGCGTCCGGGCCCCGTCCCGCCCTGTCCCGAGCCCCGTCAGGTGCCGAACCTCCACACGGCGCGGGCGCCGGGCCCGACCGTGAGGGTCGACCGGCCGATCCGTTCCTCGTGCCGGTACGGCACCGCCTCGTTGAGCGAGAACTCGACCTGACGCAGGCCCGCTTGGTCGCGTGCGACCGCGTCGAGGCGGATCGTCGTCCCGCCGCCCCGCGCCACGACCCCACCGCCCGGCACATCCCGGACGCTGAACCCGCCGGCCCGCAGCAACGGCACCGTGTCGGCCAGGTCGCCTTCGGTCACCGCGATGCGCACGGAGGCCACGTCACGCATCAGGTGGTCGCGGTAGCCGTCGGGCAGATAGCGCTCCCGGCCCACGTCCGCGGGATGAGCGGCCGGCTCGGTGTTGCTCCGCGGATCGGCGAAGTACTCCGGGCGGTACTCCATTGCCCAGGGGCCGAAAGCGTCGTACTGATCGGTGGTGAACACGGCGTCGAACCACGGCACCGGCACGCCGTCACCGAAGTCACGTGTCTGACGGAACTCGATCGGCTCGGCGATCCCCTGCTCCCGCAGTCGCGCGATCACCGCGCCCAGATCACCGGCCCGCTCGGTCGAGACGCCCATCCCGGCTGCGCCGAGTGTGCCGTCCTCGCCGGGCAGATCACCCACCCCGAACAGTTCGAGATACGTCTCCCGGCCCATCAGATAGCGGCCGGTCCAGGTCTGTCCGCCGGCCCCGGTCGTGGTGCGGACCTGGAAGTTCGCGAACTCCCGGAGATACGCGGAGTGTTCGATGGCGTCGGCGGTCTCCCGGTCGAGCACTCCGTAGGCGTGGTTGTAGAACAGCAGCTGTCGATCGGTCTGCGCCGGGCCCTCCTCGGCCAGCGCCGTCCCCGTACCGGTCCCGACCGCACCGGTCAGGACTACGACGAGGGCCAAAAGCACCTGTAACGCTCGGCGAAGCGGCATGGGGAGGAGCGTAGGCCTGCGTCCGCCCGATTCGCAGATGTTTTCGAAAATCGGGCGGCTTCGGGGCAGGTGAGGCGATGGGGTGGGGTGGGCGAGGTTCAGCGGCTGCCGCCCTCGACCGCCGAAGCGATGTCGTCCAGGTCCTTCGCGACCGCCTTGCTCACCGCCCGTGCGCCCACGGCACCCAGAATCCCGGCGAGCAGGCGCGTGACGCCGCCGGAGGCCGCGGCCGTGAACGTCATCCGGACCGTCGTCGCCGACGGGCCGTCCGGCCGCAGCAGCCATTCCGAGACGTAGTGGGTGCCGTGCGACTCGGCCTCCACCACATAGCGTTCGGGCGGTTCGCAGGCGGTCACCCACATCTCCTCGGTGGCTTCCTTGCCGAACATGCGCCGGGTCTCCCGCCACCGGGTACCGACGTCGAAGACCCCCTCCGTGAGGACATCGACGTGCGTGACACCGCTGAGCACGTGCGCCATGCCCCTCAGGTCGGTCAGGGACTCCCACACGCGCCCCTGACTTGCGGCGATGCGCCGCTCCACGACGACGCTTCTGCCTCTCGTGCCACCCGTGCCACCCATGTCACCCATGAAAGCAGCAGGGTCCGACACTCGCACAAGTTGATTCACACCAGTTCGGGTTGCGGTTTCGGCTGCGGCGCCGGTGCGGCCTTCAGCTCCCACAGAGTGGTGGTCCGCGCGTAACCGTAGATCACGGAGATCATCGCCAGAATGAGAAGCGGTCCGAACACCCACGGATGTGCGGCCATTTCCACCGGCAGATAGCGATACGACACCAAGAGCGCGGCGAAGACCGTCACGCCGTAAGCGACCAGCTGTATCCCTGACCGGTCCCAGCCACGGTCGTGCGAGCGCAGAGCCGCCTCGATCGTGAGCACGAACACCACACCGGCAATGAGATCCACGCCGTAGTGGTAGCCGAATCCCAGCGTCGCGCCGAGCGTGGCAATCAGCCAGAAGGTGCCTGCGAAGCGCAGAATCCGCGGGCCCTTGCGGGAATGAATGAAGATCGCGGTGGCCCACGCGGTGTGCAGGCTGGGCATGCAGTTGCGCGGGGTGATCTGGTCGTACGGCATCGCGTGCGGGGTGGTGAGCGGTGGCGGCACGTCCGGCCACAGGTTGGCCAGCGCCCAGTGCCCGCCGCCGGTGCCGAAGGCGCCGGTGCCGTAGGCGAAGACCGGTCCGACCACCGGAAAGATCATGTAGATGCCCGGCCCGAGCAGGCCGATCAGCAGAAAGGTGCGCACCAGGTGATGGCTCGGGAAGCGGCGCTCGACCGCCACGTTCGTGATCGGCGGTTGCCACGTACTGGTCGAGCACCGCCGGGCGGGTCTTGGACGTGATGAGCAGCCAGGTGTCGCCCGTCTTGCGGCCGGCCACCAGCAGCAGGCCCAGCGCGGCGCCCTTCAGCAGCAGGACGCGTTCCCGGCCGGTGCGGCGCGTGACGGCGATGACCGCACAGCCCAGAATCACCCACAGCGCGCCGTTGCCGAAGGGGTGGCCGTCAGTGGTCCTGACGTCGAACGCCCACCGCACCAACACGAGGACGACGTCGATGCCGATCGCGGCACCCACCGCGATGAACCGTTGCCGCCAGGTGAGCACCACCATCATCAACGCCATACTGGCGTACAGCAGAAACCCCGATTTGGGGGCGAATATCACCTCTCGTGCCTGGCTGGCGATCGGCCCCGGTAGGCCGTATCGGCGCGCGGCGATCTCCAGCGCGATGAGGAATCCGAGGGCTGTCACGCCTGCCGTGGCCCACAGGATGTTTCTGCGTCTTGTTCGGGAGGATGCCCGCGGTGATATAGGTATCAATTGTGGTGGTTTGGTCGATTTGATATGTATTGGCTAAATAGGTTGCTTATCGCGGTGAATGGCATTGTTTTCCGGTCCGGGATGGGCGATTGGGGCGATCGACATGAGTTCGATCATGTTATCCGAGTGGAATTCCCGTGCCGATACCTTGGACGGGACTCAAACTGCGGCCATGAATGGAGATGCCATTGCCCCTGCGGCCGCGACGCGGCGCTCAGTTCCACTGGGATGCCACCAGAGTCCAGGAAGTCAGCCGAGAGCGACGCCGGGGATGAAGGCCACGAGTCCGGAGAGGAAACTGCCGACTGCGGCCAGTGTGACGAGGGTGGCTTTCGCGTCCGAGAAGAGGCCGGAGCAAAACTCGCGTACTTGGCGTCGAAGGAGCAGCATCTTCAGCTTCTGCCAGCGATGTTGGCGGATGTGGCAGCCCATGAGAAGACCGGTTGCGTTGTTCCGGCAACCGTCCACCCTGCCCCTCACTGGGGCCCCGCATGTAACGGGTGCCTGGAAGAAGCACCAGATCAGCACCAGTGCCGACATGGCTGCGACGACCACTGGCCCCGCGGCTCTGTTGATCCAGGCGGCGATGAGAACAGCGGCGGCGATGATGCCCCACCACTGGCCCAGTCCACCGAGTCGACTGCTCCTTGCCCCCGAAGTCGCCATGCCTGTAATCGTGGCGACAGGTTCCGCGAATCATGCCCCGGAAGAGTGGTTCGACCGAAAGTGGGCTCAAGGAAGGCTGACACCCGGGGCACCCGGCTTACCCCGACCGTGCCGCCGATTGCAGCCGTTGCCGCTCGTCAGAGGCCGGTCGGGTGGGTGGAGAGCCAGTCCGCGTGCCGGTCGCGTAGTTGGTCCCGTTCGGCCGGCGTCGCGAGGATGACGTCTGCGCCCCCGTCGTAGGGGTGGTGGATACGTCGAAGGTCGGTGTCGGTGACGAAAACCTCGGCAAGCCTGTCGTCCGCGACGGCGCGCAGGAGCTCGTCGGCGCAGCCGTGTCGCCACGGCCGTCGGTCGGCGTAGAGACGTGTGTGGGTGTGGAACTCCGCGTGTGGGTCGTCCTCGTCCTCGTCCGGCTCGTTCCACCAGCGGACGCCGTCGGCGTGCAGCGCCTGGCGCGGTTCCGGGTGGTACGCGGGGCCGTCCGGTGTGTCCGACCAGTCCGCCGTCACCACGAAAACCTCTGTGCCGGCGAACAGCTCGTCGAGGATCGTGTTGTACCGCTCCAGCGCAGTTGCGTACTCGCCCGGGGACTCCGGGTAGCGCTTCGAGCCGGGGAGGCTGTGGAAGCGCACCCAGCGGTCCGCGTACGTACTGCGGAATGTGTGGGCGATGGGCGGGCCCGACGGCTGTCGGGCCCGCCACAGAGCTGCGAGCAGCGTCGGTGTGACGCCAGTGCTCACCCGTCGGCCTTGGCCACGCCGATCGGGCAGGAGACCCCGGTGCCACCGATCCCGCAGTAACCGGCCGGGTTCTTGTCCAGGTACTGCTGGTGATACCCCTCCGCCGGATAGAACGCCCGACCCTCCGCCGACAGGACCTCCGTCGTGATCGTGCCGTAGCCCGAGCCCGTCAGGACCTTCTGGTAGGACTCGCGGGAGGCCTCGGCCGTCTTGGCCTGTTCCGGGGTGTGGGTGTAGATCGCGGAGCGGTACTGGGTGCCGACGTCGTTGCCCTGGCGGAAGCCCTGGGTGGGGTCGTGGGCCTCCCAGAAGGTCTTCAGGAGGCGTTCGTACGAGATCACGCTCGGGTCGAAGACGACGCGGACGACCTCCGTGTGGCCGGTCAGGCCCGAGCACACCTCCTCGTACGTGGGGTTCTCGGTGTGGCCGCCCTGGTAGCCGACCAGGGTCGTCCACACGCCCGCCGGAAGCTGCCAGAACTTGCGCTCGGCACCCCAGAAGCAGCCCAGACCGAAGTCGGCGATCTCGAGGCCCTCGGGGTAAGGGCCGAGCAGAGGGTTGCCGAGGACCGTGTGGCGGTCGGGGACCGTGAAGGCCGGCTCGGGGCGGCCCTGCAGCGCCTGCTCGGGGGTGGGCAGGACGGGCGTACGGCCGAAGAGCATGAGGGGTTCCTTCCTCGCGGGACTCACGGGTCTCACGGGGTCTCTCGGACCCCGCGGGCCGGGGCCACGGCTGCGGTACGTCGGCAGGGGTACCTCCCCACCGGGCGGTACCCCCTTCAACGTACGGGCGTGTTCTCAGATTCCGCCCCGCCCCCTCACCACCTGCGCCGCGCTGTAGTCCCGCTGCCGCACGTATGCCTTGATCATCCTGTTCCGGCCGCCCGCGTACCACCACGGCAGGGCGTCGATGTATCCGTCGATCAGCCGGAACTGCTCCACCGCGGCCTCGTACCGGTCCTGCCAGAACAGCAGGCTGGCCAGCAGGTGGCGGACCTGCGGGAGCCGCCGGTCGTCAGGGTTCGCGGCGCTCGCGGCCGCCACGTCGACCAGGGCGGCGTCGACCGCCGCGACGACGACCGGGCGCTTGTAGAACTCGTCCTGCTCCAGGTCGTCGTGCGCCATCTCATACTCGACGTACGCCTCCAGCGGCAGCACGCTCAGCAACTGGCCCGGCTGCCCCTTCTCGGCGGCGGCCCGGGCGAAACTCTCCGCCAGCTCGTGCGAGCCACGCCACTTCGCGCACCAGTACTGGAGGGCGGAGGAGTGCGCTGCCAGGTGGTGCGGGTCGCGCCTGACGATCTCGGCCCAGAGCTCCTCGAACTTCTGGTGCGAATGGCCGAGGCCCTTCGCCAGCGGGATCTCCACGATGAACGGGCACGGATCGTCGCCCGCGAGGGCCTGCGCGTGCGCGCATGCCTCCCGGGCCTGGCCCAGGACGCGGTGGAAGCCCGCGGCCTGTTCCTGCGTCGTGTACTTGGCGTACGCCGCGCCCCGTATCTCCCAGGCGAGGTAGATCAGCGACTGGGCGAACACGAGAGCCGCGTCGGCGTCCTTTGGCCGCTCGGACTTCCAGGCCAGCAGCCAGGCATCGTCCTTGACGGCCTCCCGCGCCAGTGCACCGGAACGCCGGTCCCGCTCCTGCCAGTCCCGCCCCGCCTCGGCCAGGAACTCCGCTCCGGCCTTCCAGTCCCCGGCCCGCACAGCTTCCTTCGCGGCCGTGGTCCGTGGGTCGGGAGCGTAGCCATGGTCGGTGTCCAGCTGCTCGGCGGGCAGGAAGCCCAGCTTGGCGGCGGCCTTCGCCATGCCGCGATGGTGCATGGTCCCCTTCGGGGCCGTCTTCTGGCGCTTGCGGTACCAGGAATAGATCATGAAAAGGAGGATGATCAGCGGGATCAGGCGAGCCATGGGTGTCTGACGTCCTTGAGCGGTGACGGGGGAGCGGGGACGGGGGGAGCGGGGACGGGGTGAGGGTCCGCGCCGGATGTCGGGTCAGTCCGTCTGCGCCAGCAGTCGGTGAGGATCCCGCGTGTCCGGTACGTCCGCCACCGCCGCGTCCGTCAAGGACAGCTCCCAGTGGGCCCGGCCGAGGCGGGCGAGCCCGGCGACGGCCATGCGGGAGTGCCGGGCGCGCACCTGGGGGCGTGCGCACTCGCGGGCGGCGCGGCCCGTGGCGGCCTGCGCCTCCTTCGACTTGGGCAGATGGAACCCGGCGAGCAGGTCAAGAGCGCGCACCGCGCGCAGAGTTGTCCCCATGATGGGCAAACCCCCACGAGAAATGGACATGACGAACTTGTGGGGGGAAGCGGAGTATGCACTACCGCAGGTCAGCGCAGCAATGCCGGGGTTGTGACGGTACCCGTGAGGCCGCTCAGTGCGGCAGCGTCGCCGGGCTGCCGCCGTTCGCCTCGTAGCCCGCCACCGCCAGCGCGCGGTAGACCGCGAACTCCGCGGCGGGGTCGGCGGAGAGGGTCCAGGGGAGGGCGCCGACGTGGCCGTCGACCGCTATCAGCTGGTTCATGGCCTCCGCCCAGCGCTCGCCGCGGACCAGGAAGAAGACCAGCAGATGGCGTACGTGCGCCAGCATCGGGTCGTCGGGGCGGGCCGCGTGCACCGCGTACAGCGCGCCGTGGATCGCCTTCGTCACGACCTCGCTCTGATAGAAGCCGCTGACCAGGTTCACCTCGGGCAGATGCTCGAAGACCGCGAAAAGCGGCATGGCGGCTAGCAGGGAGCCCTGGGGGGCGCGGGCCGCGGCCGCTTCCGCGAAGTCGTACGCCAGCTTGCGCGAGCCGTGCCACTTCTCGCACCAGTAGTGCAGGGCCGCCAGGTGCGCGCCCATGTGGGCCGGGGCGCGGTCCAGGATCTTCAGCCAGAGCTGCTCGAACTCCGGCTGGGAGTAGGCGAGTCCGCGCGCGACCGACAGCTCGATGATGTACGGGATCGGGTCACCGGGGGCGAGCAGCGCCGCGTCGCCGCACGCCGACTTCGCCTCCTCCATGATGATCCGGAACTCGTCCGTGCCCGGCGTCGCCGTGCGCCACGCCTGCTGCACCAGGAACTCCGCGTGTACGGCCGCCCCGCCCGCGTCCTTGGGCTGCTCGGCCCGCCACACGCGCAGCCACTGCCCGCCCGGCGCCTCGCTGACCCCGCCCGGCCGCTGCTGCAGCTCCAGCGACGCGGCGCCGGCGAAGGCCTGCACCCGCTGCCAGCGCACCTCGCCCTCCGCCTCCGTGCCGGCCAGCAGCTGCGAGGCCGCGCGGTAGTCCTGGGTGCGCTGCACCAGGTCCAGGACGTCCAGCAGGTCCTGGTCGGGGCCGGGCATGCGGACGTCCAGCTCCTCCTGCCGTACGAAGCCGTAGTTCGCCGGGTCCGCGGCGTCCGGGTGGCCCGGCGGGACCTGCTCGATCATGCCCCGCCGACGCCTCATGAACGGCACCAGCACAAAGCCGATCATGACGAGCGCGATCAGGACCCAGAGAATCTCCATGCCTCCAGCGTTCCAGACGCCGCCGACATATGGCCAACGAGGTCGGGGACCTGTGGAGAAAGGGTTCTGTGGGGATCGGGCCGGTGGGGCTGTGGGCTCGGCCGGGGAACTGCCTGTCCGGCGTTTCGCGGAGGGCCCAAAATCCGCCGCGCATGGTGGTCCGGCCCAGCCGACGGAGTCACCCGCCCGGTTCGCGCATTACGCTCGGTGCCCATGAGTGACAGGCACATCAGTCAGCACTTCGAGACCCTGGCCATCCACGCGGGCAACACCGCCGATCCCCTGACCGGCGCCGTCGTCCCGCCGATCTACCAGGTCTCGACCTACAAGCAGGACGGCGTGGGCGGCCTGCGCGGCGGCTACGAGTACAGCCGTAGCGCCAACCCGACCAGGACCGCACTGGAGGAGAACCTCGCCGCCCTGGAGGGCGGCCGCCGGGGTCTCGCGTTCGCGTCCGGACTGGCGGCCGAGGACTGCCTGTTGCGTACGCTGCTCAGCCCCGGCGACCACGTGGTCATCCCCAACGACGCGTACGGCGGCACGTTCCGCCTCTTCGCGAAGGTCGTCGCCCGGTGGGGCGTGGAATGGTCGGTCGCCGACACCAGCGATCCGTCCGCCGTACGGGCCGCCATCACCCCGAAGACGAAGGTCGTCTGGGTGGAGACCCCGTCCAATCCGCTGCTCGGCATCACCGACATCGCCGCCGTCGCCCAGATCGCCCGGGACGCGGGCGCGAAGCTCGTCGTCGACAACACCTTCGCCACGCCGTACCTCCAGCAGCCGCTGTCCCTCGGCGCCGACGTCGTGGTGCACTCCCTGACCAAGTACATGGGCGGCCACTCGGACGTCGTCGGCGGCGCGCTGATCGTCAGCGACCCGGACCTGGGCGACGAACTGGCCTTCCACCAGAACGCGATGGGCGCGGTCGCCGGGCCCTTCGACTCCTGGCTGGTGCTGCGCGGCACCAAGACGCTGTCGGTGCGCATGGACCGGCACAGCGAGAACGCCACGAAGATCGCCGACATGCTCACCCGGCACGCGCGCGTGACGAACGTTCTGTACCCGGGCCTGCCCGAGCACCCCGGTCACGAGGTCGCCGCGAAGCAGATGCGGGCGTTCGGCGGCATGGTCTCCTTCCAGGTCGCCGGCGGCGAGGAGGCGGCCGTCGAGGTCTGCAACCGTGCCAAGGTGTTCACGCTCGGCGAGTCCCTGGGCGGCGTGGAGTCCCTCATCGAGCACCCCGGCCGGATGACCCACGCCTCCGCGGCCGGCTCGGCCCTGGAGGTCCCCGCCGACCTCGTCCGCCTCTCGGTGGGCATCGAGAACGTCGACGACCTCCTGGAGGACCTCCAGCAGGCGCTCGGCTAGGGCCTGTCCGGCGGAGCGGTGTCTGGTGCGTGCAGCTGCAAGGCGGAGGAGGGAGTCGACGCGGAGCGTCGGCGACCGACGACAACGCGGCTGGGGGTCCCCCCTCTGGGGGAGTGCGTGCCGGGCACCGCGACGCCGGCATGATCCGCCGGACAGGCCCTGGTCCAGGGGCCTGCAGGAAGGGTTCACCAGCCCGTCAGCGGTGGAGTCGTCTCCGACGGCGGCTCCACCCACGGCCGGGCCATCAGCGCCCACACCACGAATGCCACCGTCGCGGCGAACAGCAGCAGCCACATCAGGCGTACGGCGGCCGTCCTGCGGCGCAATATGCGGCCACCGCGCCGCACGACCTCCGCGTACAGCTCCGGCGGCACCGGCGGCGGCGTGCGCTCCATGATCTGCCGTGCGGCCGCCTCACGTTGGCTTCGATTCACGGCGACGCCACCTTCGCTCCGAGCACGCGCGGTGCGGGCCCCCGCTGCGGATGCAGCAGGGTCGCCGTCGCCCGGTCGCAGATCGCGTGGACACGCTCCCTGGGCAGGCCGAGCAGGGCCGCCGCCTGTTCCTCGGCGACACCCTCATACAGCCGCAGGACCAGGATCAGGCGTTCCTGCGGGGAGAGCCGGGCGAGCGGGCTGTCGGGGTGCGGGCGGGACCGGCCGAGGGCGCCCAGGCCGCCGTACTGATGCCAGGCGGCGCGGGAGAAGCGGGTGGCCAGATACTGGCGGGCGCGGTCGTACGGGTCCTCGCCGCGCAGCCGGTCCCAGCACGCGTACGTGTGCGCGAGGGACAGCGTCAGCAGGCGCCGCGCGCGCGGATTGTCGTCCGGGGGCTCCGCGGTGAGCAGCGTCGCGGCATGCAGCAGCCGCCCTGCCGCGCCCGCGACGAACGCCTCGAACTCCCGGGCCCGGCGGGCGTCCTGGGCCGCACGCCGTCGTCCCACCGCCCCTCCTGCCTGAACGCCCCGAGGAACCGGGCCCCGGCCACACGCGCGACACGTCGGGCGCACGGGAAGAGGACCCGGTTTCATATGAGGCCAGCGGCGGCGCAGGGTCAAGAGCCGGGAGCCGGCCGATCACATGAGCACGCGCGCGTACCCGTGCCCGTATCGGGATGGGGCGGCGGGGGCGAGACCGGATCCGGCGCGCACTGGGCGAGCGCCCGCCCCGCCGAACTGCCTCTCAGGACGCCGCAGGCGACTCCGCGCCCGAGATCCCCTGCGCCGCCATCCGAGAGGAGAGCGCGGTGTTGAAGCGGGTGAGGAGCGTGCAGAACGCCTCGCGCTCCTCCGGGGCCCAGTCGTGTGTCAGCTCGGCCATCAACTGACGCCGCGACGAACGCACTTCCTCCAGCCGCGACTGCCCGCGCGGGGACAGCTGGAGCACCACCGCCCGCCCGTCCTCGGGGTGCGAGGTGCGCTTGACGAGCCCCGTGTCCACGAGCGGCGCGACCTGCCGGGTGACCGTCGACGAGTCGATCCCCATGCTCGCGGCGAGCGCCTTGACGCCCATGGGGCCTTCCTTGTCGAGGCGGTTGAGCAGCAGGTATGCGGCGCGGTCCATGGAGTTGCGCACCTGCCCGACCCCACCGAGCCGGGTCTGTTCGGCACGACGGGCGAACACCGCCACCTCGTGCTGCAGCGTGTCGAGGAGACCGCTGTCAGCGACGGTCGTCATGTCCATCGACATTTCAGGTGTTGTGGGCATGGCCGGGGGCTCACTTCATGAAGGGGGTGCTGGGTTGGGGGACAGGGTACGCGGCCCGGACGCGGGCTGTACCGGCGCTGCGCAAACACATCTCGGTGCTTGGTCACACCAGGGCGCCCCGCCTGTGAACTGCGAGACTTGAGTCATGAGCTACAGCACGGCTGACTCCTTGCCTCCCGTCACGCTCGACGACGTACGCGGCGCCCAGAAGATGCTGACGGGCGTGGCGCGGGTGACGGCGATGGAGGGCAGCAGGCACCTGTCCCAGCTGGTGGGCGCGCCGGTGCACTTCAAGTGCGAGAACCTCCAGCGGACCGGATCGTTCAAGCTGCGCGGCGCCTACGTCCGGATCGCCGGGCTGCTCCCGGAGGAGCGGGCGGCGGGGGTCGTGGCCGCCAGCGCCGGCAACCACGCGCAGGGCGTCGCCCTGGCGTCGTCGCTGCTCGGCGTGGGCTCCACGGTGTTCATGCCGAAGGGCGCCCCGCTGCCGAAGATCAGCGCCACCCGGGACTACGGCGCCGAGGTGCGCCTGCACGGACAGGTGGTCGACGAGACGCTGGCCGCCGCGCAGGAGTACGCGGCCGAGACGGGCGCGGTGTTCATTCACCCCTTCGACCACGCCGACATCATCGCGGGCCAGGGCACGGTCGGCCTGGAGATCCTCGAACAGTGCCCGGAGGTGCGGACGATCGTCGTCGGCATCGGCGGCGGAGGGCTCGCGGCGGGCATCGCGACGGCGGTGAAGGCGCTGCGGCCCGACGTGCGGATCGTGGGCGTACAGGCGGCGGGCGCGGCGGCGTACCCTCCCTCGCTGGCGGCCGGGCGCCCGGTCGCGGTCGACAACCCGGCGACGATGGCCGACGGCATCAAGGTCGGACGGCCCGGTGACGTGCCGTTCCGGATCATCGGCGACCTGGTGGACGAGGTCCGCACGGTCACCGAGGACGAGCTGGCCACCGCCCTGTTGCTGTGCCTGGAGCGGGCCAAGCTGGTCGTCGAACCGGCCGGGGCGAGCCCCGTCGCGGCACTGCTGAGCGACCCCGGCGCCTTCGAGGGCCCGGTCGTCGCGGTGCTGTCCGGCGGCAACGTCGACCCGCTGCTGCTGCAGCGCGTCCTGCGGCACGGCATGGCCGCGCAGGGCCGTTACCTGGCCGTACGGCTGCGGCTGACGGACCGGCCGGGCGCGCTCGCCACGCTTCTCGGGGTGTTGTCAGTGGTGGACGCTAACGTCCTCGATGTGAGCCACGTACGGACCGACCCACGGCTCGGGCTCACGGAGGCGGAGGTCGAGCTGCACCTGGAGACGAAGGGCACTGCGCACTGCGTCGAGGTCGGCCAGGCCCTGCGCGAGGCGGGCTACACGGTCATCGGCTGAGGCGCGGGCGGGCGAAAGCCCAGGTCGGAGGCTCTTTGTCGCTCATTCGGGTAAATCCGTTGAGGGACGCGATACATCGCGTTATGGTGTGTCTCGTATCCTCGCCGCAGCGCTGAGTGATGGCGCGGAACGAAAAGTGCAAACCAACCTAGGCTTTCCGAAGTTTCCCCGACGACGTGGAGATTCATATGCCAGGCGCCATCTATGCCGAAGGCCTGGTGAAGACCTTCGGTGACGTAAGGGCTCTGGACGGCGTCGACCTCGATGTCCCCGAGGGCACGGTCCTCGGCCTGCTCGGGCCGAACGGCGCGGGCAAGACGACGGCCGTCCGCTGTCTGACCACCCTGTTGCGCCCCGACAGCGGCTCGGCGGTCGTAGCGGGCATCGACGTCCTCAAGCATCCCGACGCCGTGCGCCGCTCCATCGGCCTGTCCGGCCAGTTCGCGGCGGTCGACGAGTACCTCACCGGCCGCGAGAACCTGCAGATGGTCGGCCAGCTCTACCAGATGAAGGCGAAGGCGGCGAAGGCCCGCGCGGTCGAACTGCTGGAACAGTTCGATCTCGCCGACGCCGCCGACCGTCCCACGAAGACCTACTCCGGCGGCATGCGCCGCCGCCTCGACCTCGCGGCCGCCCTCGTCGTCTCACCGCCCGTGATGTTCATGGACGAGCCGACGACCGGCCTCGACCCGCGCAACCGTCAGCTGCTGTGGGAGGTCATAAAGCGGCTGGTCTCGGGCGGTACGACGCTGCTGCTGACCACCCAGTACCTCGAAGAGGCCGATCACCTCGCGCACGAGATCGCGGTGGTCGACCACGGCCACGTCATCGCCACGGGCACCTCCGACCAGCTCAAGGCACGCACCGGCGGTGAGCGCGTCGAGGTCGTGGTGCACGAGCGCGAGGACATCCCGACCGCCTCCGAGGTCCTGCGCGGCTTCGGCAAGGGCGGCACCACGGTCGAGGACCACATGCGCAAGCTCACCGTGCCCGTGACCGGAGGCGCCAAGCTTCTCGCCGAGGTCATCCGCGAACTCGACACCCGCGGCATCGAGATCGACGACATCGGGCTGCGCCGCCCGACCCTCGACGACGTGTTCCTGTCCCTGACGGGACACGTCGCCGAGGTGAAGGACGAGGAGAACGGTAAGGAGGCCGTCAAGTGAGTGCTCTCGACGCCGTGCGGGTCGCGCCGGCCACGAACCCGGTCAGTCAGTCCGTCCGGGACTCGATGGTCGTCGCAAAGCGCAATTTGATTCGAATGTCCCGAATTCCAGAGATGATCATTTATGGTCTCATTCAGCCCATCATGTTCGTGGTGCTGTTCACCTACGTCTTCGGCGGCTCCATGCAGATCGGGAGCAGCACCAGCGCCGTCGACTACAAGAACTTCCTGATGGCGGGCATCTTCGCGCAGACCGTCACCTTCGCCACCGCCAGCTCCGGCGCGGGCATCGCCGACGACATGCACAAGGGGCTCATCGACCGCTTCCGCTCCCTGCCCATGGCCAGGGGCGCGGTGCTCACCGGGCGTACCTTCGCCGACCTCGTCCAGACCGCCCTGACCCTGGTCGTCCTGGCGGTGGTGGCCCTGCTGGTCGGCTGGCGCGTCGGGTCGGACGGAAGCACCGACGCGGGCAGGGTGCTGGCGGCCTTCGGGCTGCTGCTCCTGCTCGGGTACGCGTTCACCTGGATCGGCGCCCTGATCGGCATGTCCGTGCGTACCCCCGAGGCGGCCACGTCCAGCGGGCTGATCTGGCTCTTCCCGGTCACCTTCATCTCGAACGCGTTCGTGGACACCAGCCATATGACCCCGTGGCTGCGTCACGTCGCCGACTGGAACCCCTTCAGCGCCACGGTCCAGGCCTGCCGCGAGCTCTTCGCCAATCCGGGGGTCTCACCCTCGGACGCCTGGCCCATGCAGCACCCGGTCTGGGCCTCGTTGATCTACTCGGCCCTGATCATCGTGGTGTTCCGCACCCTCGCGGTACGCAAGTACCGCTCGGCGACGGCGTGAGGAGGCCCAGATGTGACGAAACCCCCGGCTCCACATGGGCGCCGGGGGCTCGTCAGGGACATGCCGGGCGGGGGCGACCGCCGCACGGTCCGGGTCAGCCGCTGTAGGGCTCGGCCTTCAGGATCTTCACCGAGGCCTTCTTGCCGTTCGGCAGCTCGTACTCCGCGTCCTCGCCGACCTTGTGGCCGATCACGCCGGAACCCAGCGGGGACTGCGGGGAGTACGTCTCGATGTCGGAGCTCGCGTACTCGCGGGAGGCGAGCAGGAAGGTCATCGTGTCGTCCTCGTCACCGTCGAAGGCGATCGTCACGACCATGCCGGGCGCCACCGCACCGTCCGCCGAAGCCGGCGCTTCGCCGACCTTGGCGTTCTCCAGGAGCTGGGTCAGCTGGCGCACACGGAGCTCCTGCTTGCCCTGCTCTTCCTTGGCCGCGTGGTACCCGCCGTTTTCACGCAGGTCGCCCTCCTCGCGCGCGGCCGCGATCTTGGCGGCGATGTCCGTGCGCGCAGGACCAGACAGGTACTCCAGCTCGGCCCTGAGCTGGTTGTACGCCTCCTGGGTCAGCCAGGTGACGTTCTCGCTGGTCTGGGTCACAGGTGCTCCTCGTAGGTACTGGGAATACAAAGCATCGCCCTACCCAGAAGAATGTTCCTTCACGGATGGGCGAAACCACGAGCCTAACAATTCAATGCCCGAAGGGGGAGGACATAAGCCATCAGAATCGCGTCAACGCAGGTCAGCGCCTATGGATTCCGGACGAAGCCGGTCGGTGTCGACCAGGGTCGGTCGGTTCCGGTCGATGGGCCGGGTGGCGGGTCAGCCGGCGTGGCAGCCGAGCAGCTCGGCGGTCGTCCCCTGGGACGTCGTACGGAGCGTGACGACCTTGTCGATCCGGGTGGCGTCGCCGTCGAAGCGGAAGTCGGCCCGGCCGACCTCGGCGCCGCTCTCCGCCTGGGAGCGCAGCGTGCAGTAGCCGGAGGCGCCGGCGTCCTTGCGGACCTCGAGGTGGACCTTCACCGCGTCCTTGCCGATGTCGAACTCGATCACCTCGGCGCTGATCTTGTTCTGGCCGACGTAGTGGTAGCCGAAGTAGCCGACCAGTGCCAGCAGTGCCACTCCGAGGGCGGTGCCGACGACCTTGAGCGTGCGGTCGGAGCGCGCGTCCGAGGAGCGGCCGTAGCGGCCCTCGGGCAGCCGCGTGCTCGCCGTACTCATGATCGTCCTCTCGGCAGGGGCGGGACGGATCTCCCGAAAAGGGGCCTGCGGGCCGTACCCCGGAATTATCCGCCCCCCGATTCGGTCACTATAGAAGCCGCCGATCGCACCGGTTCACTCCGGGGCGCCGACTTATGAGGATTGAGTCTTGACTGACCAGTTGCGACTGATGGCCGTCCACGCCCACCCCGACGACGAGTCGAGCAAGGGCGCGGCCACCATGGCGAAGTACGTGTCCGAGGGGGTGGACGTGCTGGTCGTGACCTGCACGGGTGGGGAGCGCGGCTCCATCCTCAATCCCAAGCTGCAGGGTGACAAGTACATCGAGGAGCACATCCACGAGGTGCGCAAGAAGGAGATGGACGAGGCCCGCGAGATCCTCGGGGTCAAGCAGGAGTGGCTGGGCTTCGTCGACTCCGGGCTGCCCGAGGGCGACCCGCTGCCCCCGCTCCCCGAGGGCTGCTTCGCCCTGGAGGACGTCGACAAGGCCGCCGGTGAGCTGGTGAAGCAGATCCGCTCGTTCCGTCCCCAGGTGATCACCACCTATGACGAGAACGGCGGCTACCCGCACCCCGACCACATCATGACCCACAAGATCTCGATGGTGGCGTTCGAGGGCGCGGCGGACACCGAGAAGTACCCGGAGTCGGAGTTCGGGCCCGCGTACCAGCCGCGGAAGCTCTACTACAACCAGGGCTTCAACCGCCCCCGCACCGAGGCGCTGCACCAGGCCATGCTCGACCGCGGCATGGAGTCCCCCTACGGCGACTGGCTCAAGCGCTGGGACGAGTTCGGTATGAAGCAGCGCACGCTCACCACGCACGTCCCGTGCGGCGACTTCTACGAGATCCGTGACAAGGCCCTGATCGCGCACGCCACGCAGATCGACCCCGACGGCGGCTGGTTCCGGGTTCCGCTCGAGCTCCAGAGGGAGGTCTGGCCGACGGAGGAGTACGAGCTGGCGAAGTCCCTCGTCGATACCTCCCTCCCCGAGGACGACCTCTTTGCGGGCATCCGCGACAATGCCTGACATGAGCGCAAGCGCAAGCCTGGCAATGACACAGCTCGCCACCCTCGCCAAGGAGGTGGACGAGGACAAGGTCACCCCCGGTGTCCTCGGCTTCATCGTCTTCGCGGTGATGGCCTTGGCGGTGTGGGGTCTGATGAAGTCCATGAACCGCCACATGAGCAAGGTCGACTTCAAAGAGGCCCCGGACCCGAAGGCGGACGCCGGGGACGCCGCGCCCTCCGGCACGGCGAAGCCGCGCCAGAGCTGACAGGGAGGGGGGGCGCCGGCGTCGGCCCGCCGCGTCCACCGCACGCCTCGCACGAGCGCGTCTCCTCGGCACGGTCCGTCACGGACGGGTGTGACGGACCGTACGGCCCGACGGTCCGCGGGCCCACGCCCGCCGACGGGCCGCAGGCCTACGCCCCGGCGGCGACCCCCACCCCCATGACCTCCCGCGCATGCCGGTTGGGCACCATGCCGAGCCGCCAGGCCTGCCACCCCTCCTCCAGGTCCACCCCGCGCTCCAGCACGAGCAGATACGCCTCGACGTAGTCGCTCAGCTTCCCGTCCCGCAGCGCATGCCCGTCGCGCCCCAGCTGGGCCAGTTCCTCCTGCGCCACAGCCGTCCCGACCTCGACACCCCCCGGCGCCGCATACGGCAGCAGCGTGCCGCGCAGGAAGCGGGCCCAGTCCTCGCCCCTGCGGTCGCCGTAGGACACGAACAGGCCGACCGCGTCGTCGCACAGGGTCAGCGCCTGCTGCGTACGGCTGTTCCCGGCGTCCACCACGGCCAGCTCCAGGCACGTCCACGCCTCGCCGTGTGCCACGCCGATGCGGTGGAAGTCGGCGCGGGCGTCGACCAGGAGCTGGCGGGCGAAACCGGAGTTGCGCAGGGAGCCCGTCTGGGCGGCCCGCTGGTCCCGCGTCACCCGCGCCGAGTGGTGCCGGGCGCAGGCCAGGCCGTACACGTCCCGCATGCGGGAGAACATCGTGCGTGAACGTTCCAGCTCCCGTACGGCGAGGTCCAGGTTGCCCGTCTCCTCCAGGGCCTGGCCCAGGTAGTACACGGACCACGCCTCGCCGCGCGCGTCCTCGTTGTCGCGGTGGTGGGAGGCCGCCTGGCGCAGGCCGTCCACCGCCGGGGACGGATCGCCGGCGACCAGGCGGGCGCGGGCGAGCTGAGTCATCGCCCACGCCTCGCCGCGGGCGTCGCGGGTGCGGCCGTACAGGTCCAGGGCCGTCCGCAACTCCGACTCCGCACGCGGTACGTCTCCCATGCGCAAGCCCAGCTGGCCGAGCTGGAAGTGGGCCCAGGCCTCGCCGTGGATCGATTCGCCCGCGCGGTGCAGGGCGAGGGAGTCGGTCAGGAGGCCCAGTGCCTCGGAGACGCGGCCACGGTCCCGTTCCACCGCCGCCAGCGCGTGCATGGTCCAGGCGCGGTCCGTCGCCAGGGCTGGGGCCGACTGCAGGTCCAGGGCCTCGCGGAGCTTGGTCGCCGCCTCGGTGAGGTTGCCCTGGTGGTGCAGCGTGATGCCGAGGGAACACAGGGCGCGGGCCGCGCCCGCGTCGTGCTGGGCCTCCATGTAGAGGTCGACCACCGAGGTCAGCGTCGTGCGGGCCTTGTCCAGTTCGCCGAGCTGGCGGGCCGCGATGCCCGTACGCCACTGCACCGAGCGGACCAGCAGGCCCTGGTCCACGGCCTGCGCCAGCTCGCTGATCTCGCCGAGGCGGTAGAGGTCGCCGCGCAGCAGGCAGTAGTCGCACAGCGCGCCCAGCAGGTTCAGGACCGCCGCCTGGTTCACGTCCTCCGCGTGCCGCAGCGCCGCCGTGATGAAGCTCGACTCGTCGTCCAGCCAGCGCAGCGCGTCGTCCGGCGAGGTGAAGCCGTGCGGGCTGAAGCGGTCCGAGCGGGTCGACATGTTGCCGTCGACCAGGCGTAGGACCGAGTCGGCGAGGTCGGCGTAGTTCACGATCAGCCGCTCCTGTGCCGCCGTACGCTCCGACGGCTCCTCCTCGTCGAGGAGGCGGGCGTGGGCGAAGGCGCGGACCAGGTCGTGCAGGCGGTAGCGGTTGCCGCGGACGTGGTCGATCAGGCCCGACCGGGACAGGGCCGCCAGGTGGCGGGTCGCCTCCGCCTCGTCCGTGGCCAGCAGCGATGCCGCCGCTGCCGCGCCCAGCGATGCCCGGCCCGCCAGCGCGAGCCTGCGCAGCAGACGCCTCGCCGACTCCGACTGGTCGGTGTAGCGCAGCCACAGCACCCGCTCGATCGGCTCCACCGGGCCGTACGCGCCCAGGTCCGTCGCCAGCGTGCGCGGGGAACGCGGGCCCAGCGACGAGCCCGCGATGAGCAGCGCCAGCGGCAGCCCGCCGCACAACTCCCGTATCCGGTCGGCGGATTCGGCGTCGTAGGGAGCCGAGGAATCCTGCGCCGCCGCGGTCAGCAGCTCCTCCGCACCGGCCGCGTCCAGCGGCTGAACCGGCAGCTGGTGCACCCAGGCGGCGAGATCCGCGGGCAGGTCGAGGGGCTCGCGGGCGGTGACCAGGACCAGGCTGTCGCAGCGCTCGGGGACGAGGGTGCGGACCTGCTCCGGGTCCGAGGCGTCGTCCAGTACGACGGTGACCGGGAGGCCGGTGAGGTGCTGGTGGTAGAGCTCGCCCAGCCGCTTGACCTGCTGGTCCGCCGAGGAGCGCTCGCGGAACAGGAGCTGCTCGCGCGGGGCGCCCAGACGGTTCAGCAGATGCAGCAGCGCGTCCCTGGTGGACAGCGGCGGCTCCTCTGCCGTGTCGCCGCGCAGGTCCACCACGCACGCGCCGCGGAACTGGTCCTTCAGGTCGTGGGCCGCGCGGACCGCCAATGCCGTACGGCCGCTGCCGGGCGCCCCGTGCAGCACGACGACCGTCGGCTTGGTCTCCGTACTCGCGCGTGCCGCCTGCACCCACTGCCGGATGCGCGCCATCTCCTGCCTGCGGCCCGCGAACGGACCCGTCGGCTCCGGAAGTTGGCCGAACGACTGCTCCAGCAGGTTCCGCCCCCGGGCCGCCGCGCTCTTGTCCGCGCCCTTGAGCCGCGGCCCCGTCTTCTTCGGGCCGGTGGACGCGCTCAGCACCCGCTGCTGGTCGAGGAAGGGACGGATGCCCCGTACCTCCAGCGCCGTCAGCCACTGCAGCCGCAGCTGCTGCGGGCCGCCGGGCTGGCCGACGGCGCCCGCGCGGTGGTGCGCGGCGGGCAGATGCGTGCCGGCCACCTTCACGACCGTCGCCGCCGCGCCCACGACACCGACGGTCACGCCCGCGCCCACCGCGGTGCCCGTGCCCGTGCCGAGCGCCAGGTCGGTGACGACGGCTGCGAGGGCCGCGACGCCCGCCACCATCAGCGGCGTACTGCCGCCCTCCCGCGCGAACCGCTGCCCGAACGTCAGCCGGCCGGCCTCCGCCTCGTCCAGCGCGCGCGTATACGCCTCGTACTCCTCGGCCGCCGTCTGCGCCATGGCGTCCAACGCCCCGCGCGCCCGTGACAACAGCACCTGCCCGTCGATGCGCCCGCCCGAGCGCCGCACTTCCTCCTCCACGGCCCGGGCCAACAGCCGCTCGGCTTCCGCCCGATGACTGTCCCGCATGTCTCGTCCCCCTCCGGCGGCAACGGCTTTCCCGGTCCCTTCCCGGATTTCCGTAGGTCAAGTGTGCTGCGGACGGTGCGTTGTGGGGAGAGGGCCGACTCGCGGGGAGAGATGCGGAGATCACCGTGGATCAATGAGCGCATCGCATACGACCACGGCTGGACGCGCTGGGCTGAGGAGCGTGTTCCACGAGCGGTGGCCCCTGTGGGGCAGGATGGAGGTATGCCGAACCGACTGGCTCACGAAACGTCCCCGTACCTGCTCCAGCATGCCGACAATCCGGTCGACTGGTGGCCCTGGTCGGAAGAGGCCTTCGAGGAGGCACGGCAGCGGGAGGTTCCGGTGCTGCTGAGCGTCGGATATTCGAGCTGCCACTGGTGCCATGTGATGGCGCACGAGTCCTTCGAGGACCAGGAGACCGCCGACTACCTCAACGCCCACTTCGTCAGCGTCAAGGTCGACCGCGAGGAACGCCCCGACGTGGACGCCGTCTACATGGAGGCCGTCCAGGCGGCCACCGGCCAGGGCGGCTGGCCCATGACCGTCTTCCTCACCCCCGACGCCGAGCCCTTCTATTTCGGCACCTACTTCCCGCCCGCCGCCCGGCACGGCATGCCGTCCTTCCGGCAGGTGCTGGAGGGCGTGCGCAGCGCGTGGGCCGACCGGCGTGACGAGGTCGCCGAGGTCGCCGGGAAGATCGTGCGGGATCTCGCCGGGCGGGAGATCTCCTACGGCGGTACCGAGGCGCCCGGTGAGGAGGACCTCGCCCAGGCGCTGCTCGGGCTCACCCGGGAGTACGACCCGCAGCGCGGCGGGTTCGGGGGCGCGCCCAAGTTTCCGCCGTCCATGGTGATCGAGTTCCTGCTGCGCCACCATGCCCGGACCGGGGCCGAGGGCGCCTTGCAGATGGCGCAGGACACCTGCGAGCGGATGGCCCGGGGCGGGATCTACGACCAGCTCGGCGGCGGGTTCGCGCGCTACTCCGTCGACCGCGACTGGGTCGTGCCGCACTTCGAGAAGATGCTGTACGACAACGCCCTGCTGTGCCGCGTGTACGCGCACCTGTGGCGTGCCACCGGCTCGGAGCTGGCTCGCCGGGTCGCCTTGGAGACCGCCGACTTCATGGTGCGCGAACTGCGGACCGACGAGGGCGGATTCGCCTCCGCGCTCGACGCCGACAGCGACGACGGGACGGGCAAGCACGTCGAGGGCGCGTACTACGTCTGGACTCCGCAGCAGCTGCGTGAGGTGCTCGGTGACGACGACGCGGAGCTCGCCGCCGCCTACTTCGGCGTCACCGAGGAAGGCACCTTCGAGCAGGGTTCCTCTGTGCTCCAACTCCCGCAGCACGAGGGCGTGTTCGACGCCGAGAAGGTCGCCTCCGTCAAGGAACGCCTGCTCTCCGCGCGGGCCGACCGCCCCGCCCCCGGCCGTGACGACAAGATCGTCGCCGCCTGGAACGGCCTCGCGATCGCCGCCCTCGCCGAGACCGGCGCCTACTTCGACCGCCCCGACCTCGTGGACGCCGCCCTCGGCGCCGCCGACCTCCTCGTGCGGCTGCACCTCGACGACGCCGCCCGCCTCGCCCGCACCAGCAAGGACGGGCACGTCGGCGCGAACGCGGGCGTGCTGGAGGACTACGGCGACGTCGCCGAGGGCTTCCTCGCGCTCGCCTCGGTCACCGGTGAGGGCGTCTGGCTGGACTTCGCCGGGTTCCTGCTCGACCACGTCCTGGCCCGCTTCGTCGACGAGGAGTCCGGCGCCCTCTACGACACCGCCGCCGACGCCGAGCAACTGATCCGCCGCCCCCAGGACCCCACCGACAACGCCGCCCCCTCCGGCTGGAGCGCGGCGGCCGGCGCCCTGCTGAGCTACGCCGCGCAGACCGGTGCCGAGCCTCATCGGGCCGCCGCGGAGAAGGCGTTGGGCGTCGTGAAGGCCCTCGGCCCGCGCGTGCCCCGCTTCATCGGCTGGGGTCTGGCCGTCGCCGAGGCCAACCTCGACGGGCCGCGTGAGGTCGCGGTCGTAGGACCGGCGATGGATGACCCCGCCACAAAGGCCCTGCACCACACGGCACTTCTCGCTACCGCCCCGGGCGCGGTCGTGGCCGTAGGTACTCCGGAGAGTGACGAGTTTCCGCTCCTCGTTGACCGGCCCCTGCAGCAGGGTCAACCCGCGGCTTACGTCTGCCGTAACTTCACCTGCGATGCCCCGACCGCCGATCCGGACCGGTTGCGAACCGTGCTGACCAGCTGAAACGGCAGCGTGTATGGGGCAGTTACGCAGGCTGTGTTCGAATTGTTCACTCTCGGGGCTCGTTGTGATGAAACGCGCTCTTCATCGAAACGGCCTGCGGACTTCACAGATCCCCCTTACTGTCTACACAGTTCTGCGACAGATGTGACGCGCTGTCGCGACAGGGGGCATTGGGGGATCTGGGGGGATTCTGTTGCTGACGTCTGTCTTCATCGCTGCCGTTTCGCTGGCCTTGTTCTGGATGGCGGCCTTCACCTTGTGGTGGCAGATGCACGCGTGGCGCACGCCCGAAGTGCTCGCCTCCACCCGCTTCAGCAGACCGGACGGCGGCGAGCACGTGTCGTTCTCGCTGCTGTTGCCGGCCCGGCACGAACAGGCCGTGCTGGACCACACCATCCAGCGCCTGCTGGAGTCGACCCACACCGACTTCGAGATCATCGTCATCGTCGGGCACGACGACCCGGAGACCACGGAGGTGGCGAACAAGGCCGCCGGTCGTGACCCGCGCGTCCGTGTCGTCGTCGACACCCACGAGAAGAAGAACAAGCCGAAGGCCATGAACACGGCGCTGCCGCACTGCCGCGGCGATGTCGTCGGGGTCTTCGACGCCGAGGACCAGGTCCACCCGGAGCTCCTCGCGCACGTGGACCACGCCTTCCGCACCACCGGCGCCGACGTCGTCCAGGGCGGGGTCCAGCTCATCAACTTCCACTCCAGCTGGTACAGCCTGCGCAACTGCCTGGAGTACTTCTTCTGGTTCCGCTCCCGGCTGCACCTGCACGCGCAGAAGGGGTTCATCCCGCTCGGCGGCAACACCGTCTTCGTACGGACCGATGTGCTGCGGGAAGCGGACGGCTGGGACCCGAACTGCCTGGCCGAGGACTGCGATCTCGGCGTCCGCCTGTCCAGCGTCGGCAAGAAGGTCGTCGTCGCCTACGACTCCGACATGGTGACCAAGGAGGAGACGCCCGGCAGCCTCATGTCGCTGCTGAAGCAGCGCACCCGCTGGAACCAGGGCTTCCTGCAGGTCTACCGGAAGAAGGACTGGAAGCAACTGCCCACCTTCGGGCAGCGGTTGCTCGCCCGGTACACCCTCATGACGCCGTTCATGCAGGCCTTCACCGGGCTCATCATCCCGCTCAACATCGCGATCGCCGTCTTCCTCGACGTGCCCGTGAGCGTCGCGTTCATCACCTTCCTGCCGGCCGTCACCGCGCTCGTCACCTTCGTCTTCGAGGTCGTAGGACTGCACGACTTCGGCAAGCAGTACGGGCTTCGCGTCCGCTTCGTCCACTACCTGAAGCTCATCGTGGGCGGTCCCTTCTACCAGGTGCTCCTCGCCGGGGCCGCAGTCCGCGCCGTATGGCGGGAGCAACGCGGCCGTAATGACTGGGAGTTGACCACCCACGTCGGCGCGCATCTGACCAGCGCCGAAGTGACCCGTGACCTCCGAGAGGACGTCCCTGCGTGACCTCCACCCTTCCCGCGGTGACCACTCCCCAGGTCCCCGCGCAGAGACAAGCTGTCCCTGAAACGCGTTCGATCGGCCGAACGGACCCGTCGAACCGTCTCCGCCGCCGCTCCTCCCGCCCCGACCTGATCCTGTGCGGCGTCCTCCTCGTCGCGATCCTCGTCGTCCAGGGCTGGAACATCGCCGACTACCCCACCCTCAGCGACGACGAGGGCACCTACCTCGCCCAGGCCTGGGCGGTCCAGGAGGGCCGGGGCCTCGCCCACTACACCTACTGGTACGACCACCCGCCCCTCGGCTGGATCCAGATAGCCCTGCTGACCTGGATACCGGCGGCCCTCAGCCCCGAGTCGATGACCGTCGGCACCATGCGCGCCGCGATGCTGGTCGTCAGCGCGGTCAGCGCGGTCCTGGTGTACGTCCTCGGGCGGCGGCTGTCCCTGCCGCGCTGGGCGGCCGGGCTCGGCATGGTCCTGTTCGGGCTTTCGCCCCTGTCGGTGGTCCTCCAGCGGGAGATCTTCCTCGACAACCTCGCGGTGATGTGGACGCTCCTCGCCTTCGCCCTCGCCGCCTCCCCGAGCCGCCACCTCTGGCACCACTTCGGCGCCGGGATCGCGGCCGCCACGGCCGTGCTGACCAAGGAGACGATGCTCTTCGTCCTCCCGGCGGTCCTCGTCACCATGTGGCGGCACAGCCACCGCGACACCCGTAAGTTCGCCCTGACCGGCGCGGTCACCGCATGCGTGCTGATCGGCCTCGCGTATCCCCTGTTCGCCCTGCTGAAGGGCGAGCTGTTCTCGGGCAGCGGGCACGTCTCGCTGTGGGACGGCATCAAGTACCAGATGACCAGGCCGGGGTCGGGTTTCATCCTCGACCAGGGTTCCGGCTCCCACGGCGTTCTGCACTCCTGGCTCTACTACGACCGCGTCCTCATCCTCGGCGGCCTCGCGGGCGGCCTGCTGCTCCTGGTCACCTGGCGCTGGTCGGTCACCGCCCGGGCGCTCGCCGGACCGTCGTTCGCGGTGGTGATCCTCGCCCTGGTGGCCATGCGCCCCAGCGGCTACCTGCCCGCGATGTACGTCATCCAGGCGCTCCCGTTCCTCGCCCTCGTCCTCGCCGGAGGAACGGCCTCCGTCGCCCACGCCGTACTGCGGCGCCGGCGCTCCGAGGCCGAGACGCGGTACGTCACCGGCGGGCGGTACGCCCTCGCGGCCGTCCTCGCGATCGCCGCCGGCGCCTATGTCGTCCCGCGCTGGTACGACGGCGACCGCACCGCCGTCACCGCCGACGCCAACGCGCCCTACCAGGCGGCCTCGAAGTGGCTGTCCACCGAGGTGGCGGACCCCGAGGACACCCGGGTGCTCGTCGACGACGCGCTGTGGCTGGACCTGGTGCACGCGGGCTACGAGCCAGGGCGCGGTGCCATCTGGTTCTACAAGGCCGACCTCGACCCGGCCGTGACGAAGACGATGCCGCGCGGCTGGAAGGACCTCGACTACGTCGTCGCCTCGCCGACGGTCCGGCGCGACGCGGTCGAGCTGCCCAACGTCAAGGCGGCCATGGAGCACTCGACGCCGGTCGCCGTGTTCGGCAGCGGCGAGGACCGCGTCGAGATCCGCCAGATCCAGACAGCCTCCGGAGGCGTTCGATGAGCCAGGAATACACCGCCCGCGAGGAGCTGGGCGATCCGGCCGTGGAGGCCTCAGAGGTGGCCGAGCCGGGTGCCGTCACCATCGTCGTACCGACCTTCAACGAGTCGGCGAACGTACGGCAGTTGCTGCACCAGATCACCGAGTCGGTGCCGTCCCGGCTGCCCTGCGAGGTCGTCTTCGTGGACGACTCCACCGACGACACCCCGCAGGTCATCAAGGAGGCGGCCCAGGACTGCCCGTTCCCCGTCACCGTCATCCACCGGGACGACCCCGTCGGCGGGCTCGGCGGCGCGGTCGTCGAGGGGATGAAGGCGGCCGGGTCGGACTGGATCGTGGTCATGGACGGCGACTGCCAGCATCCGCCGTCCCTGGTCCCGGAGCTGGTCGCCACCGGTGAGCGCGCGAACGCCGGGCTCGTCGTCGCCTCCCGGTACATCAAGGGCGGCAGCCGGGCCGGGCTCGCGGGCAGCTACCGCGTGGTCGTGTCGCGGGCGGCGACCTGGCTGACCAAGTCCCTCTTCCCGCGCCGGCTGCACGGCATCAGCGACCCGATGAGCGGCTTCTTCGCCATCCGCCGCAGCGACATCACCGCTCAGGCGTTGAAGCCGCTCGGCTACAAGATCCTGCTGGAGCTGGCCGTGCGGAGCCGCCCGCGCGCGGTCACCGAGGTGCCGTTCGTGTTCCAGGAGCGGTTCGCGGGGGAGTCCAAGTCCACGGCGGCGGAGGGACGCCGCTTCCTCCGGCACCTCGCCGGGCTGCGTACGGCGGACCCGCTGGCCCGGATGGTCGTGTTCGGGCTGATCGGGCTGACCGGCTTCGTGCCGAACCTGGCCGCGCTGTGGGCGATGACCCAGGCCGGGCTGCACTACCTCCCCGCGGAGATCGTCGCCAACCAGTTCGGCGTGGCCTGGAACTTCCTGCTCATCGAGAAGCTGCTGTTCCGCGACCGCCGCCGGCACCGCCACTGGGCCGACCGCACCGTACGGTTCGCGCTGCTCGCCAACGCCGACCTGGTGCTGCGCATCCCGCTGATCGCGCTGCTGGTGGGGCAGTTCGGACTGGCGGTGCTGCCGGCCACCGCGTGCGCCCTGGTCATCACGTTCGTCCTGCGCTTCGTCGGGACCGAAGCGCTGGTCTATCTGCCGCGCAGGAGCCGCACAGCAAGGAGTACCGCATGAGATCCAGACGGAGATCGGCCTTGTTGGCCGTCATGGGCCTCACCGGAGGCCTTCTCCTCTCCTCACCCCAGTCCGCCTCCGCCGCCAACCTCATCAAGAACCCCGGCTTCGAGACCGCCGGCACCGGCGACATGCCGTACTGCTGGGAGAAGTCCGGCTGGGGCGACAACGACTTCACCTTCGAGACGACGAGTGACGCCCACAGCGGATCCAAGGCGATGAAGGTGTCGCTCACCCGCCGGGTCGACGGTGACCGCAAGGCGCTGATCACCGAGTCGACGGAGTGCGCGCCGGTGGTGACCGTGGGCAAGCAGTACGACCTGTCGCTCTGGTACAAGACGACCACGCCGGACGCGAACATCACCCTGTTCCGGCATGACACCACCGCCGGCTGGCAGTACTGGAGCGATCTCAAGACGCTGGAGATGCAGTCGAGTTGGACCCAGGCCACGGTCCGCACCCCCGAGGTCCCGGCCGGCACCGATCGCATCACCTGGGGTGTCTCCGTGTACGGCACCGGCTCGGCGACCACCGACGACTACGCCATGGAGCAGGTGGCCGACCCGGTCCCGGACCCCGTGTGCACGGGCGCCCCGGAGCAGTGCGCGAACGGCAAGTGGGACGTGCTCCCCACGCAGAACCCGGTCCGCTCCATGCACTCCGTCGTCCTCAACAACGGCAAGGTGCTGCTGATCGCGGGCTCCGGCAACAGCGAGGAGCAGTTCAACGCGGGGACGTTCACGAGCGCGGTGTATGACCCGGCCAACGGCACCTACAAGGTCATTCCCACGCCGAAGGACATGTTCTGCGCCGGGCACGTCCAGCTGCAGGACGGGCGGGTGCTGGTGATGAGCGGCAACAAGGCGTATCCGGTGCCGGGCGGGCACGGCTACGAGGGGTTCAAGGACTCGTACGTCTTCGACCCGGCCACCGCGACGTACAGCAAGACGAACGACATGAACGACGGCCACTGGTACCCGTCGGCGACGGTCCTCGGCAACGGTGACGTCATCTCCTTCGGCGGCCTGCGCGAGGACTCCACCGGCTCGGTGACCGCCGAGCTGTTCTCGCAGGCCGAGCAGCAGTGGCAGCCGCTGTGGAAGGTCAACCAGACCTGGTCGTACTGGGGCCTGTACCCGTCGATGATCCTCATGCAGGACGGCCGCCTCTTCTACTCCGGCAGCCATGTCTTCGGCAACAACATCCCGGGCACGGGCAGCGCGATCTACGACTACGACGCCAACACGGTCACCCAGATCCCCGGCCTCCAGAACAAGGACGAGCGCGACCAGTCCGCGAGCGTGCTGCTGCCCCCGGCCCAGGACCAGAAGGTCCTCACCCTCGGCGGCGGCAACATCGACTCCAACCCGGACGCGAACCGACTCACCGACGTCATCGACCTCAAGCAGCCCAACCCGTCCTACCTCGCCGGCCCGCCGCTCCCGCAGGGCACCGTCGACCTCGGCGCCGGCAAGGTCCCCGAGACCGGCAACCAGGGCAAGATGTACGTCTCCGCCGTACTCCTGCCCGACGGCAAGGTCCTGGAGACGGGCGGCGCGCTGCACAACCGGGCCGACCCGGTGTACGAGTCGTCTCTCTACGACCCGGCGACCAACACCTTCGACCCGGTGGCGCCCGACCCGGAGGAGCGCGGCTACCACTCCTCCGCCTTCCTCCTGCCGGACGGCCGCGTGATGACCACGGGCGACAACCCGGGCAACGGCTCCTGGAACCACGACGTGTCGATCTACACCCCGCCCTATCTCCTCAAGGGCGAGCGCCCGACGATCACTTCGGTCATCGACACCGAGTGGACATACGGCGACACCCAGCGGATCACCGTCGACCGGCCCATCGCCAAGGCCGAGCTGATCCGCCCGGCCGCGGTCACCCACTCCTCCGACCCGAACCAGCGCTTCGTCGACCTGCCGCTGTCGGTGGATGGCAACAACATCGACCTGAACGTCACGAGCAACCCCAACCTGGCCCCGCCCGGCTGGTACATGCTCTTCGCGGTCGACGCCAACGGCATCCCGTCCGTGGCCAAGTGGGTACACCTCCAAGGCCCGCAGGCCCTGTCCGCCGCGGACGCCTCGGCACACCTCCACGACTTCGCCGACGACCTCAAGGGCAAGGTCACGGGCCCCGGCAAGAAGCGGAAGTCCCAGAAGGTCAGCCCGACCGTCTCCGGCTGCGACCGCCACTACGGCTCGATCAACGTCTGCGTGCCGACGGCGTTCCCGCCGACCGTGAAGGCGACGACGAAGTCCCGCTGCGACTGGCTGAAGGCGAACGACTACGGCCGCCTGAAGGTCAACGGCAGGGACGACCCGCTGCGGCTGGACCGGAACGGGGACGGAATCGCCTGCGGGAAGGGTGATGTGAGCAGGCGTTAGCTTTCCGCTCGTTCAGCTCGCGTAGTCGGTGAGGGCGCGCTCCACGATGGCCACCAGCTGTTCGTGGTGCGCGCCCTTCCAGTACGCGCGCCCGCACTGGGTGCACTGCGCGAAGACGTCGTACGACCGCTGCGTGCCGCCCTCCAGCTGGTCCGCCACCTCGTCCTTGGTGGCCTCCTTGAGCAGCCCGTTGCAGGCGGTGCAGCGCGTCCAGGGGCGCAGGTCGGGCCGGAACCGGTCCAGGACGTCCTGGAGCTGCTCCTCAGGCCGGGTGCTGTAGACGAACGCGCCGGCCCACAGCTCACGCCGGCGCAGCAGGCCCCGGTCCCGGCTCAGCATCACCCGCTGCTCGGCGGCCGAGCGGGCGGCGAGCGCCGGGTCGCCGATGTCCGTCGACTCGTACGCCGTGTCCACGCCGAGCAGACGCAGGCGGCGGGCGAGGGTGCCGAGGTGGACGTCGAGGAGGAAGCGCAGGGGAGCGCCGGGCACCCGCTGGGGGCGCTCGACGGGCCGGACCTCCACCCGGTCGCCGGCTGAGGGGACGTATGACGTCGGAACCTCGCGGCCGTCGACCCACAGGGCGCCGACCTCGGTCAGCGGGACGCCGGCCGACTCGACGACGTGGCCCAGGGACGAGACGCCGTCGGTGACGAGCGTCCGGCGCAGCGCACGCTGGACGAACAGGGCCAGCTCGGGGGCGAACTCGACGTGGATCTCGGGTCCGTTCACCTGGTCAGGATGTCATGGGGCCCGGGCCGGGGGCCTGCCCTTTTGCGGGCTGCGGCGGTGCGGCCTGCCGTTTCGGGAGGTCCTTGAAGGTGGCCAGGGTGCGGTCGATGAGTTCCGGCAGGTCGTCGCCGAAGTCGTGCTCGACCCAGTAGATCATCGTCTCCAGCATGGCCCCCATCAGGCCCATGGCGTAGACGCGCACCTCCAGGTCGTTCTCGTCACGGCCGGTGCGTTCCGCCAGGACCCGGCACATCAGGCGGCCCGTGACGGACATGCTCTCCATCAGGCGGGAGCGCAGCGCGGGGACCTCGACCATGAGCCGGGTGCGCAGGATCATCTCGTCCTGCTCGAAGTTCGGGCTGTCGGCGAGCGCCATGGTCAGCGCCTTGCGGACCGACCAGCGCAGCGACTCCAGGACCGGCTCGTCCTCGGGCCGTTCCCGCAGCAGGTCCTCCACCAGCGGGTCGTACTCGTCCGTCAGGACGATGTCCTCCTTGGTGGGGAAGTAACGGAAGACGGTGCTCGGCGAGACCTCGGCGCGCTCCGCGATCTGCTCGACGGTGGTGGCCTCGTACCCCTGCTCCCTGATCAGGGCGTAGGTGGCGTCCCTGATGGCGATGCGCGTCTTGATCTTCTTGCGCTCCCGCAGGCTCAGATGGCGAGCCGCGTCGGGAACAGGGGTTCGTGCCGTGGTCATGTCGCTCATTGTCGTTCATCGGCCTCCCGGGGGACCACGACCGGAGCCGGGGGCTCTTCCTGCCGGGCCGGTTCGGCGGGCCGTGTGTTCGGCAGCAGCAGCGCCGTCAGTGCCGCCGTCACCAGGGCGGCGATGCCGCAGACGACCAGCACCGTGGCCATGCCGTCCACGTACGCGGCGTCGGCGGAGCGGGCGAGGGCGGGCAGGCCGAGCTGCTCGGCGACGGCGTGAGCGCCGCTGAGCGAGTCGCGCGCCGCGTCCGCGGCCGCCTCGGGAAGGCCGCCGGTGTCGATCCGGTCGCCGTAGGCGCCCGCGACCAGGCTGCCCAGCAGTGCGATGCCGATGGCGCCGCCCACCTGCCGCAGCGTCATCAGCAGCCCCGAGCCGCTGCCCGCCTCGTCGGCGGGGATGCCGCCGAGCGCCGCGTCCATCGCCGGCACCATCGCCAGGCCGAAGCCCAGGCCGGCGATGGTCAGCCACAGCGCGGTGAAGCCGTAGTCGCTGCCGGTGTCGGTCCGCGAGCCGAGCAGGGCGGCGAAGCACAGCACCACCAGGCCTGCGGTGACCACCGGGCGCGGTCCCATCGGCTGGACGAGGGCGGTGCTGGCCCGCGCGGAGACCATGAGGCCGCCCATCATCGGCAGCAGCCTGAGCCCGGTGCCGAAGGCGTCGCTGCCGCCGACCTCCTGCAGATACGTCGGGAGCATGAACAGCAGCCCGGAGAAGACGAAGGTGCCGAGCGTCGCGGCGAGGCTGTTGAACAGGAAACCGCGGTGGGCGAGCAGCTTCAGGTCGAGCATGGGGCGTACGGCCCGCCGCTCGCGCAGGACCAGCCCGGCGAGCAGCGCCGCGGCCATCGCGAACGAGCCGAGCACGACAGCGCTGCCCCAGCCGCGTTCGGGTGCCTCGATGATGCCGAACACCAGGGCGCCGAGCCCGAACGCGCTGAACGCGGTGGACAGGGTGTCGACCCGGGGTGAGGACGGGTCGCGGGACTCGGGCAGCAGGAAGAGGCAGGCGATGATCCCGATGGCGGCCATCGGGATGTTGATCAGGAAGATCGAGCCCCACCAGTAGTGGTCCAGCAGCAGCCCGCCGACGAGCGGCCCGAGCGGCATTCCCGCGGCCATGGAGGCGGTGACCGCGGCGACCGCTTTGCCGCGCTCCTCCTCGCCGAACATCGACGGCAGCACGGACAGGCCGAGCGGGATCACCAGCGTGGCCCCGAGGCCCATGACCGAACGGGCGGCGATGACCAGCTCCGGGGTGTCGACGACAGTGCCGAACAGGGATCCGGCGAGGAAGACCACGAGCCCCGCGATCAGCATCCTGCGCCGCCCGAAGCGGTCGCCGAGCAGCCCGGCGGGGAGCATCAGCGCCGCGAACACGACGACGTACGAGTCGACGATCCACTGCAACTCGCCGCTGCTCGCCCCGAGTTGCCCGGCCATCGTGGGCAGCGCCACGTTCAGGATCGTCAGGTCGAAACCGAGGACGAGCATGCTCGCGACCAGGGCGCCCAGCGCCCACCAGCGGCGGGGATCACCTTGTACGGCACCCCGTTGAGTGACAGTAGCCATGAAATGAGAGTAGCTCTCAAAAGAGTGGAGATGTCAATTGATTTGGGCATGAAAAAGGGCCACGGCTCGGAAGCCGTGGCCCTTTCCTGAGCGGTGCAGCTACGCGTGCTGGTACGCCACCAGCGAGATCCCCACGTAGTGCACGACGAACGCGGCCAGCGTGAAGGAGTGGAAGACCTCGTGGAAGCCGAACCAGCGCGGTGACGGGTTCGGGCGCTTGATGCCGTAGATCACGCCGCCCGCGCTGTAGAGGACGCCGCCGACGATCACCAGGACGAGGACCGCGATGCCGCCGGTGCGCATGAAGTCCGGCAGGAAGAAGACGGCCGCCCAGCCCATCGCGATGTAGCAGGGCGTGTAGAGCCAGCGCGGGGCGCCGACCCAGAACACCCGGAAGATGATGCCCGCCGCGGCTGCGGCCCAGATGCCCCACAGCAGCCACTGGCCCTTGGTCTCCGGCAGGAGCAGCATCGTCAGCGGCGTGTAGGTGCCCGCGATGATCAGGAAGATGTTCGCGTGGTCGAGCCTGCGCAGGATGCCGTCCATGCGCGGGCTCCAGTTGCCCCGGTGGTACAGCGCGCTCACGCCGAACAGCAGGCAGGCGGTGAGGGCGTAGATCCCGCAGGCGAGACGGCCTCTGGGTGAGTCCGCGAGGGCGGTGAGCGCCAGGCCCGCGACGAGCGCGGCCGGGAACATGCCGAGATGCAGCCAGCCCCGGAGCTTGGGTTTGATCTCGTCCGTGAGCTGCTGGGCGTGGTGGGCGATCTGGTGCGGCAGGGAGGACGCGGCGGGACCGCGGCCGGCGGCCGGTGTGTCCGAGGGCGCGTCGGGGGCGGGCGACGTCATGCGGGGCATCGTACCTACGGAACCGTAAGTTACGTATCAGGGCGGCCAGATGACCGCCCGGAAGTGGCCATCGTCTCATGGGGTACCCGGGATGGGCGCACCCGGGGTGAAGCCGTGGTGACGCATCGAAAACATCTGGATGAGTGGCGATGCTCACGCCGCTCACCTGTGACGCCCTCTGGACATATGGGCGGACGCGTCGGATGATCAAATGAGTGCGGTCGGCACCGGATGAGCGCGGAAGATCAGAACAGCGGGTCAGTCCGTGAAGCATCCGGGTCGTGGCCCCCACGGGGCACACAAGGGCATATTCAGGACAAAATCCCTCACTTAGGAGCAACCGTGGCGCGCGACATCGCGGCTCCCCCCGTCGTCCCCACAAAACACCGGGCACTGATTTCGTGGGTGAACGAGATCGCTGAACTGACGCAGCCGGACAGCGTGGTCTGGTGTGACGGATCCGAGGCCGAGTACGACCGCCTGAGCGAGGAACTCGTCGCGAAGGGCACCTTCAAGAAGCTCGACCCGATCAAGCGCCCCAACTCCTACTACGCGGCCTCCGACCCGACCGACGTCGCGCGCGTCGAGGACCGGACCTTCATCTGCTCCGAGAAGGAGCAGGACGCGGGGCCGACGAACCACTGGATGGACCCCGCCGAGATGCGTGAGGTCTTCTCCGGCGAGAAGGGCGTCTTCCGCGGCTCGATGCGCGGCCGGACGATGTACGTCGTCCCGTTCTGCATGGGCCCCCTCGGCTCGCAGCTCTCCGCGATCGGCGTCGAGATCACCGACTCCGCCTACGTCGCCGTCTCCATGCGCACCATGACCCGTATGGGTCAGGCCGTCCTCGACGAGCTCGGTGAGGACGGCTTCTTCGTGAAGGCCGTGCACTCCGTCGGCGCCCCGCTGGAGGAAGGCCAGGAGGACGTCCCCTGGCCCTGCAACCGGACCAAGTACATCTCCCACTTCCCCGAGAGCCGCGAGATCTGGTCCTACGGCTCCGGCTACGGCGGCAACGCCCTGCTCGGCAAGAAGTGCTACGCCCTGCGCATCGCGTCGGTGATGGCCCGTGACGAGGGCTGGCTCGCCGAGCACATGCTGATCCTCAAGCTCACCCCGCCGCAGGGCGAGTCCAAGTACGTGGCGGCGGCCTTCCCCTCCGCCTGCGGCAAGACCAACCTCGCCATGCTGGAGCCCACCATCTCCGGCTGGACCGTCGAGACGATCGGCGACGACATCGCCTGGATGCGCTTCGGCGAGGACGGCCGCCTGTACGCCATCAACCCCGAGGCCGGCTTCTTCGGCGTCGCGCCCGGCACCGGTGAGCACACCAACGCCAACGCGATGAAGACGCTGTGGGGCAACTCGGTCTTCACCAACGTGGCGCTGACGGACGACAACGACATCTGGTGGGAGGGCATGACGGAGGAGACTCCGGCCCACCTGACGGACTGGAAGGGCAACGACTGGACGCCTGAGTCCGAGACCCCGGCCGCCCACCCCAACGCCCGCTTCACCGTCCCGGCTTCCCAGTGCCCGATCATCGCGCCCGAGTGGGAGGACCCCAAGGGCGTGCCGATCTCGGCGATCCTCTTCGGCGGGCGCCGCGCCACCGCCGTACCGCTGGTGACGGAGTCCTTCGACTGGAACCACGGCGTGTTCCTCGGCGCCAATGTGGCCTCCGAGAAGACCGCCGCCGCCGAGGGCAAGGTCGGCGAGCTGCGCCGCGACCCGTTCGCGATGCTGCCCTTCTGCGGCTACAACATGGGCGACTACATGGCCCACTGGGTCGACGTGGCCAAGGACAAGGACCAGTCGAAGCTGCCGAAGATCTACTACGTCAACTGGTTCCGCAAGAACGACGAGGGCAAGTTCGTCTGGCCCGGCTTCGGCGAGAACAGCCGCGTCCTGAAGTGGATCGTCGAGCGCCTGGAGGGCAAGGCGGAGGGCGTCGAGACCCCGATCGGCGTCCTGCCGGCCAAGGCGGCCCTCGACACCGACGGTCTCGAACTGGCCGACTCCGACCTCGACTTCCTGCTCACCGTCGACAAGGAGATCTGGCGCGAGGAGGCCGCGCTCGTCCCCGACCACCTCAACACCTTCGGCGACCACACGCCGAAGGAGCTGTGGGACGAGTACCGCGCGCTGGTGCAGCGCCTGGGCTGAGGCCCGCCCGAAAGACTCCGCGGCCGGCACGGATGTGCCCTGACCAGTGATCGTCACGGCCGGCCGCGGTGCGTACCGGCGAGGTTCCGTACAACGGCGTGCGGAGCCCTGGGCCTGTCGTCGCGTCCCCGTCCGCCCCGACGGGAAGGCGACGGCAGGCCTTCGCCCGCAACAACACGCCATCTTTGTGCGGCACGCCCCCTTGATCAGTGGATCTTCACGGCTGTTACATATTCCACACAGGTGCACCACTCATCCCAGTGGGCACCAACACAGCCTGTGGGGGGCACAGTTGAATACTGCACACCGTCCCAGACGTCTCGCGGCCGCCGTCCTCGCCGCCGCACTCGCCGGGACCGGACTCACCGTGGCCGTCGCGCCCGCGGCGCACGCCGCCGCGGGCGACAGCGTGGCCAAGCTGCCGTTCACCTCGTACTCGGCACTGGCCGTCGACAACGTCCACCAGCGTGTCTTCCTCGCCGACGCCAACGTCGGCTCCAGCTCCAACACCGGGCAGATCGCCGTCTACACCTTCGCGGGCGAGCGCATCTCCACCATCAGCGTGTCGTACCACGTCTCCGGCCTGGCGCTCAGCGCCGACGCGAGCACCCTCTACGTCGGCGAGCGCTACCGGCTCTTCACCTACGACACCACCACGCTCGCGCTCAAGACCGCGACCGGCGTCAACACCGACCAGTGCGGGCGCGAGGTCGTCGTCGCGGGCGGCAAGCCGTACTACACCTCGCAGTACACCGACTACCCCGCCCAGTGCTCCACGGCGACCTCCTACCTGGACACGGCCGCAGGCGGAGCCTGGCAGCGCACCGGTTGGAACGACGCCGGCAAGCTCCTGCTGGAGAGCGGCCCGAACGACACCTTCGTGATGGGCCAGGCACTCAACTCCTCGGCGGCCAACCCGTTCGTCAGCGTCTTCGACGGCAGCGGCGAGACCCCCGTACGGAACGCCACCCGCCGGTTCGCCGACGCCGACGGGAAGGGCGCCCTGAACCTCAAGGACATCGCCGTCTCCCCGGACGGCGCGAAGGTCGCCCTCGCCGACGCCGCGGCCGGCACCCGGCTGCTGAACACCGGCGACCTGTCGGAGGCGGCGACCGGCTACCAGGCCCTGCCCGCGGGCGCCACCGCCAGCTCCGTCGCCTTCGGCGGCGACGGCAAGTACATCGCGCGCGGCGCCTCGGCCACCGGCTCGACCCCCGACCTGCTGGTGCAGCCCGCCGACCCGAGCGACGCCACCGCCCCGCTGGAGTTCGTCTTCGAGGGCAGCCAGGACGGCGACCGGGTCGTGCCGCGCGGCATGGAGTGGTCCGCCGACGGCTCCCGCCTGTTCGCGGTCACCACCAACACGGCCGGCAACCAGTACTGGCTGCACATCATCCAGCCCCCGGCCGTCCAGTACGACGCCCGTTTCACCGGCGGCCTCACGCACAGCCCCGCCCAGGCCGTCGCCGGTGAGCCGCTGGCCGTGCGCGGCAAGCTGGAGCAGGACGGCCCGGCGCCCGCCGAGCCCCTGAAGGTCAAGGCGACCCGCACCGACGCCACCGGCACCCACGACCTGGGCACCTTCACCGTCAAGGCCGACGGCACCTTCACCGTCCTCGACGAGCCCGACCTCATCGGCGACGCCACCTACACCGTCTCCTACCTCGGCGACCTGACCCACCGCCCCGCCGAGGACATCACCACCACGGTGAACGTCGGCAAGGCGCCCACCTCGATCGCGCTCACCGCGCCCGAGGAGGGCTCGCTGAGCACGGGCGTCCAGATCACCGGCACCTTCACCGCGCAGGGCAAGACGCTGCCCGACCGGGCGGTCCTCAAGGTCACCCGGACCGACCGGCTCGGCACCGGCACGCTGTCGTCGGTGACCGTCGCCGCCGACGGCACCTTCACGATCGACGACCTGCCGCGCACCCGGGGCGACGCGGACTACACGGTCAGCTGGCCGGGTGATGACCTGCACACCGGGTCCTCCGCCTCGGCGACGGTGTACGTCAGGCGGTAAGGCCGCCGCCGGTCCCGCCCCGGTCCTCCAGATACCGGGTGTGGGACTCCTGGCGGCGGGCCTCCGCCTCGCGCAGGCCCGCCGCCAGCCGCTCGGCGTCCTTCTTCAACAGACCGAGCTGACGCTCCAGATGCAGCTCGGGCGACTCGGTGCCGGGCGTCATCCGCGTCCACCACCGCGTCCGTACGAAGCTGTCGACGGCCTCGGGAAGATCGCGCCGCACGATCCGGGAGAGCACGTGCACGCCTTCCGGATCGTGCGCGAGCAGCTCGGCCACCCAGCCCCGGTCGAGCAACGCCGCCAGCAGCTCGGTGAGTTCCCGCAGCCGTGCGGCGGCCGTCACCGACAGCTCGACGCCCGTCAGATAACCGCGCAGCTTCTCGAAGTCGCCCCGCAGTTCGTCGAGCTGGGCCGACGGATCCGGGAAGTCGGGCAGCGCGGGCCGCTCCGGCGGGGCGATCAGCGCGCCCGCGCCGTACAGACCCGCGACCACGACGGGCCAGTACGGTCCCGCCACCCCCGTGAAGGTCAGCACCAGCCCGACCAGCCCGCCCGCGCTCCCGGCGAGGTTCTTGCGGGACTCCAGGTACGCCAACGCCTTACTGGTAGCCACGGATCTCCTCGAAGGCGCCGTCCAGCGAGCCCTCCTGGGCGTCGAAGAGGCGGCCGCCGGTCAGCTCGGCGATGTGCTCCAGTTCGGACCGGTCGGAGTCGCCGAAGAGGATGGGGAAGACGGGCGTCTCCCGCCGGGCGCGGTCGAGCCCGGCGTAGAAGGCGTCGAAGTCCGCCGCCTCGGCGCCGGTGGTGTTCTCGCCGTCCGTCATCAGCACGACCGACGTGAACGTGTCCCTTCCGGACCGTCCGGAGCCCAGATGGTCGTACGCCTTCTCCAGCGAGGTGTAGATCGCCGTGTCGCCCTCGGCGGACAGCGCCTCGGTGTCCTTGCGGATCCCCGCCGGCCCGGACTTCGGTTCGGCCGGCTCCACGACATGCGTGCGCACGCTCTTCACGTCCGACCCGAAGGGCATCAGCGTGACCTCCTCACGCTCGCGGAAGTCGCCGGTGAGGTCGGTGAGCGCCTGCTTCAGCTGCTCCAAGCGGTCGCCCTCCATGGAGCCCGAGGTGTCGAGGACGTAGACCGTCCTGGACGGGCGGCGCAGCTCGTTCTCGTACGAGTCGAGCAGGCCGTCGGCGACGGAACGGCTGCCCGGGAAGGGCAGTTCGCGCCGCCGGCTGGTGTCCAGGCCGGACTCGGGTGGGACGGAGGCGACGACCGGGCGGCGATGGGTGCGCTCGGTGATCAGCCGCTGGACGTCCTCGGTGCGCAGGGCCTCGGTGAGGCGGCGGACGTCCTCACGGGTCGCGGCGCTCGTCGACGCGAGGGAGGAGAGGGGGTAGTCGGCGGTGACGACGCCGTCGCGGGGGCGGATCACGGTCAGGCCCCGGATGCCCTTGAGGACGGACTCGTAGTTGAGCAGCGCGTCGACGTTCCCGCGCCGTTGGTACGCCGTCGCCAGCCAGCCCGACGAACCCGATGTCAGCTTCTGCCCCTGGAAGAACTCCTTCAGCCGGGGCGTGGCCTTGGTGACGTCCGCGTCGGTGAGCGCGGACTGGGCGTCGGAGAGGGCCGAGGCGACGGAGACGAGGGCGGCGAAACCGGAGTTGGAACGGGCGGGGTCGGTCATGCCGTACGTCAGTTTCCCGTCCTGCACGGCCTGGTCGATCTGCGACCAGGTGACGTCCTCCGGCTTCCACCCGAGCCTGCCGAGTGCCGTGGACCTGACGCCGATGGCCACCGGGCTCGACATGACCGGCGTCTCGGACACGACCTTCTTCGCCGCGTCGGGCCGCAGGCGCAGATAGTCGTTGGAGGACAGCCACAGGGCGTCGTACTGCCCGTCCGTCTTGCCCTTCGCCAGCAGTTCGACGGCGTCGAGGGTGCCCATGTAGGTGGGCCGCACCTTGATGCCGGTGTCGTCGGCGATCCGGTCGAGCACCGGGGTCATGTCACTGAGCTCGCTGGAGGCGAGGACGCGGAGGGTGCCGGGCTGCGGGGCGTTCGGGTGCTCGGCGGCCTTGTCCGCTTCCGAGGTGCAGGCGGTCAGCAGGGCCAGCGCGGCGAGCGTGGGTGCGAGGAGTCGTGCTCTCATCCGAGCCCACCCTCCAGCGTGCCCTGGGAGCGGCTGCGCTCCAAGTAGACGCTCGCGTGCTGCAGTTCGGCGGTCAGGTTCTCCACCGTCGTCGCCATCGCCTCGGTCGCCTGGACCTTGTAGGTGTCGATGGCGTCGAGCGTGCGGTAGATCTGCTGGAAGGCGCTTCGGAGGGTCTCCGCTCCCACCGCCGGGTCGGCGGCGATGCGCTGGATCTCGCCGCTCTGCGTGGCGAGCATCTCGGCGTTGCCCCGGATGAGGTCCTCGGTGGTGCCGCGCAGGGCGTTGACCTGCTCGATGACCTTCTTCTGGTTGTCGAGGGCGGAGGCCAGCATCACGGAGATCCGCAGCGCCGAGACGGTGGTCGTGGCCGCCCGGTCGACGCCCTTGATCAGCTCCTCGTTGTTGCGTCGTACGACGTCCATGGCGAGGTAGCCCTGCGCGCACACCGCGAGCTGGGTGAGCAGGTCCTGGTGCTTCTGCCGGACGGGGAAGAGCACGTCGGCCCGGAGGGAGTCCGCCTGCTGCGGGTCGCTCGCGTCGACCCCGGCGATGTGCTGCTCGACGGCGCTGTCCAGGGCCTGAGTCAGGACGACGTACTCCTGGAGCTTGCCCATGGTCTCCCACAGGCGGACCCGCTCGGTCTGCAACGCGGCGTTGTCGCGGCGCAGTTCGTCCTGTCCGCCGCGCAGCGAGCCCACGATCTTGTTCAACGTGCCCTGTGCGGAGGCGTACTTGGCCACGTGGTCGCGCAGCTTGTTGCCACCGGGCAGCCGGGACAGGAACTTGCGCCCCTTGGACGCGGGCAGGTCGCGCGGGTCCAGGTCCTCGACCACCCGCCGCAGTTCGACGAGAGACCCGGCCACCTGGGACTGGGCGTCACCGCCGTTGGACGGCAGGCTCCGCACGGTCCGCTCCAGCATGCGGTTGGACTGGGCGGCGGCGGTGCGCATCTCGCCGGCGCCGAGGGCGGTGATCTCGCCGACCTTGCCGGCGAACTCGGGGGACCGGGCGTCGAGCGCCGCGAGCCCCTCGATGTAGGCGGAGGCCTTCTTGGCCATGTCGGTACGGACGGCGTCGTCGACGGGGACGAGCCCGCCCGCCTTCTCCCGCGGCACCGTGGTCACGGGCTCGGGCGGCGTGAGGACGAAGGTGTCGTCGTCGCTGTTCATGAACTGCTGTCCCCCTATCCGCGCGCCCGTCGCGCCAGCTCGTGCAGCACCTTTGAGGTGGGCACGGGCGCCTGGCGGACGCCGGTCAGTTCCTGCTTGAGGTAGGTGGTGTCCGAGGCGAACCCGGCGACCTCGCCCTGCGGCCGGAACCCGTGCCGGGACTCCAGCTTGCGCAACGTCGGTTCCGAGGAGAGGAGTTCGGCGACCGCCTTGCCGTTCTCGGTGAGCGGTACGACGGTGTGGTCGCTGTTGACCGTGGTGTCCGGGTAGAGCACGACCAGGTCGTCGGGCTTCTGCCCGTCCGCCAGCAGCGAGGCGACCTGCGACTCGTAGACCACGACGAGCGGATTGCCGGCACCGCTGACGAAGTCCCGGAAGGCGGCGTCGCTGCCGGCCTGCTGGGCGCCCTGCACGCTGACCAGCTTGTGCAGCAGCGGTGCGGTGCGGTCCACCTCGGCGTCGGTGGCGACGACCTTGCCGCCGTTCGCGACGTAGGAGGCGGCGGCGAGATAGAGCGCGCCGGAGTTGGAGGTCTCGGGGTCGGTGCTGGACAGGTAGAGCGTGCCCGTCAACTCCCCGTACTTCCCGGCCCCCTTGAGCTGCTGCCAGGTGCGGTCGGCGCGGGCGGCGTCCAGATAGGCGGCCATCTTCAGCGTGCCCCGGTGGGCCTCGTCCAGCGCGGCGAGCCTGTTCGCCGCGAGCACCTCGGCGGCGTTCTTGTGCGCCACGACGACGAGGGGCGAGTAGAAGGGGCGGGGGAGTGTCCCCGTCACCTTGTACTTCGCGGCGAGTTCGGCGGCCGGCGCCTGGCTCGAGGGCAGCGCGAGGTCGTACCCCTTGAGGTCCAGCCCCTCCATGGCCCACGACCCGGAGGTCTCGGCCTTCACGGTGTAGCCCTTGGCGGCGAGGGCCTTCACCACGTCGGGATCGGCGAAGAACTCCGCCTTCTCCGATCCGATCACTGCGCGCACGGTCTTCGTTGCCGTGCTCTTGTCCTCATTGCTGCGGCCCGCGACGACGGCGGCCACCACGCCACCGATCAGCAGAACCGCGAGGACGATCCCTGCGATACGTCTCACGCAGGGAAGAGTGCTCGCGGAATCCAACGTTCCCCGCCGAAAGGGATGAACGGGAGGTGTCGTACCGGTCCCGTTACAACACGGGGCGAGTGGAGCGCCCCGTCAGGGGCGCGGGGAACTGCGCGACAAGCCACAACGAACCGGCAGCCGCAAAACAACAAACTATGGCAACCCGGTCCGCGCGTCGCTGCGGGTGCACGCGGACCGGGGCCGTTCAGGGGAGGGTCAGCCGACGCCGGTAAGTTCCTGCGGCTCGGCCAGCGCAGCGGCATGTGCATCCATGCGCTCAGCGGCGAGAATCGCGGCAGAGGTATCCGCTCGCGACGCGGCAACGACCAGCGCCCGCCCCGCAAGGTCATGCGCCCGGCGGTGCAGCGCCGCAATCCCCGCCTCACCGCCGGAGGCACTCGTGCGGACCGGCGCCACCCCACCCCGCAACCGGCTGACCTGGGCGGCGAGCCGCTCGGCCGCCTCGTCCAGGTCGGCGGAGGGAGCAGCCGCGCGCAGTTCGTCCGTGACGGCGAGCAGCGCCGCGAGATGGCCCCCCAGCTGGATGTCCAGCTCCTCCTCGCGCGACCGATGCGGAAAATCGGAGGGCGTGCCGGCCATCGTGCTGTGGACCGACTTGGTGCGGATCGGTTCGTACATGGATGGCCTCCTGTGCTGTCAGGAAACCATCCTAGCTTAGATTCCGTCTAAAGTTGAGTGCACGCAAAAGATCTACGGCTGGCTGTATCCATCCAGGAACCGCCCGATCCGCCCGACCGCGTCCCGCAGATCCGTGACCGTCGGCAGGGTCACCACCCGGAAGTGATCCGACTCCGGCCAGTTGAAGCCGCTGCCCTGGACGACCATGATCTTCTCGCGCCGCAGCAGGTCCAGGACCATCTGCCGGTCGTCCTTGATCTTGAAGACCTTGGGGTCGAGGCGCGGGAAGAGATACAGCGCCCCCTTCGGCCGTACGCACGTCACGCCGGGGATCTGCGTCAGCAGCTCGTACGCGACATCCATCTGCTCCTTCAGCCGCCCCCCGGGCAGCACCAGGTCGTTGATGGTCTGCCGCCCGCTGAGCGCGGCCACGACGCCGTGCTGGCCGGGCATGTTCGCGCACAGCCGCATGTTCGCGAGGATGGTGAGGCCCTCGATGTAGGAGTCGGCGTGGGCGCGGGGGCCCGAGATCGACATCCAGCCCACCCGGTACCCGGCGACCCGGTAAGCCTTCGACATGCCGTTGAAGGTGAGGGTGAGCAGGTCGGGGGCGATGGCGGCGGTCGGGGTGTGCGTGGCGCCGTCGTAAAGGATCTTGTCGTAGATCTCGTCGGAGCAGACGAGGAGGTTGTGCCGCCGGGCGATGTCCGTCAGTCCCCGGATCATGGCCTCGTCGTACACGGCCCCCGTCGGGTTGTTGGGGTTGATGATGACGATGGCCTTGGTGCGGTCGGTGACCTTGCGCTCGATGTCGGCGAGGTCGGGCATCCAGTCGGACTGCTCGTCGCACCGGTAGTGGACGGCGGTGCCGCCGGACAGGGAGACCGCGGCGGTCCACAGCGGATAGTCGGGCGCCGGAACCAGCACCTCGTCCCCGTCGTCCAGCAGCCCCTGCATCGCCATGACGATCAGCTCGGAGGCGCCGTTGCCGATGAAGACGTGCTCGACGTCGGTCTCGATGCCGAGGGTCTGGTTGTGCATGACGACGGCCCGGCGTGCGGCCAGCAGGCCTTTCGCGTCGCCGTAGCCATGCGATGACGACACGTTGCGGAGGATGTCCTCCAGGATCTCGGGCGGACACTCGAAGCCGAACGCGGCCGGATTTCCGGTGTTCAGCTTGAGGATCCGATGCCCCGCCGACTCGAGCCGCATCGCCTCCTCGAGCACCGGGCCCCGGATCTCGTAACAGACGTTGGCGAGCTTGGTCGACTGGATCACCTGCATGTCAAGGAGCTTACGGCCCGGTAAAGCGGCGTGGGCCGTGTTTTCCGACACGTGAGACGCGGGGGTTTGGGCTGTTATCTCCGGTAGCTGTCCCACGGACCACTCCCGTCTCTACAATGCGCGGTCATGTCCAGGCCGCCGGAGCACGAAAACGGGATGTACGACGCCGATGCCGCGAACCACGCGACCGGCGGGTACGACGTCCCCGATGCGCACCCGAAGCCCGACGCGCCCCAGGCGCCGCCGAACGTGTACCACCCGCTGCCGGAGGGATCCCCCTCCTATGAGGAGTACGTCGACCCTGCGGCCGCGCACGGCTGGCAGAACGCGTACGACGAGACGGCGCAGCTCCCTGCGGTGGTCGACGCGGGCCATGGAGTGCCCGACGAGACGGCCCCCGCAAGGGCCGACGGCGCAGGCGCGGCCGAGGGCTACGACTACAGCTACAGCGGCCCTGACGACGACTACGGCTTCAGCGAGGAACGCGGCCGGCGGGTCGGCGGCACGGGCCGGGGCTCGCGGCGCAAGCCCACCGCCCCGCGTGCGCGTCGCGTGGTGATCGCGGCCGGCGCGGTGGGGGTGGTGTCGGCGGCGGCGCTGATAGCCGCCTTCTCCCTGTCCGGGTCCTCCTCGGGGGGCGGCACGCAGACCAAGGACGACCGGACAAGCCCGACGGCCCTGGACCCGGCGGCACCGACAGAGCTGCCCGGGGGCGCGTCCGCCGGTGCCCGCCCGTCCGACGGCACCGAGTCGTCGCGCAGCGCCTCCCCGAGTGCCTCCACGAGCCCGTCCGCTTCGGACGTCGCCGACTCCGACGACAAGAGCCCCTCACCCGACCCGACCACCACCAGCGCGGCCCCGCCCTCCTCCACACCCACCGCGACCACGAACGCGCCGGGCAACTCGGACGAGAAGCCCGGACAGGGGCAGGGGAGCACCAAGAAGCCGGGTTGAAGGCCGGAGGGGCGGACGTAGGGGTAGCCGCCGCGACCGGCAGTCGGCTGATCCGGCTCATTCGGCTCATGCGGCCGACCGGATGCCGCTCGCAGATGCCGCTCAGGGCAGAAAAATACGGGGTGCCAACGTGAGAAATATGCGGCAAGGAGGTCGTGCGCCCGAAGAAATCTCAGCGTGGCGTGACGCCTCCAGGGAACGAATGGCAGATTGATCACATCGAACCCAAGTCGCGAGGTGGCTCGGGAGACCCATCCAACGGCCAAGTTCTGTGCCGGGTCTGCAATAGGGACAAGTGGGACAGCTGAAGGGTGATTTCCTGTGAGTGGACCGGAGGGATCGGGCCTCAGCCCGGTTCAGCGAAGGATTCGCGATGATGTGGCGACCCAAGGGTGGAGCTGGATCTGGGTCTTCGATCCTGACGGGTCATCTCCTCCCTTTGCGTACACCATCGGCTTCGGTCCCAGCTTCGGTCACCCCGAAGTGGTCGTGGCGGGCCTTCCGGAGGAGACTTCCGAAGGTGTTCTGAGCTCTGCGCAAGCCATGCTTGCCGAGGGACACACCTACGGGGAAGGCGACGTTTCGGGCGACATCCTTGAAGGATTCTCCGTGCGGTTCCGGGGGGTCTCACGCGATCTGGTGAACGCAAATCTTGTGCAGGCGGAGGCCTTCTACGGAGATCGAGCCTTCGCAGTGCTCCAGTTGCTGTGGCCCGATCGGGACGGAGACTATCCATGTGAGGAAAGCGCACCTGGCTGGCTGAACGATCGACAAGCCCTGACGCCGTAGTCACCGACGGTAGTTTTCCTGCCGGCCCCGGAGGCCTTGTGCCCCTGGGGCCGGTTTTTCTTTCTCTTAGGGTTTCAGGTTCCGCTATGCCTCTGCGCGTGGCTCGGCGGGGTCGGCCGGCCATGAGCGCCCGGTCGGTGAGGGGGCCGCTGCCGGGGAAGCGGCTGGTGCGGGTGACCATCAGTGCGGTGGTTGACGCGGGTCATGGAGCGCCCGACGAGACGGCCTCCGGAAGGGCCGACGGCGCGGCCGATGGCTACGACTACAGCTACAGCCCGGACGATGACTACGGCTTCGGCGAGGGACGCGGTTGGCGGGGCGGCGGCGCGGGCCGGGGCTCGCGGCGCAAGCCCACCGCGTGGCGTTCGCGTCGCGTGGTGATGGCGGCCGGCGCGGTGGGGGTGGTGTCGGCGGCGCTGATAGTCGGCTTCTCCCTGTCCGGGTCCTCCTCGGGGGGCGGCGCGCAGATCAAGGACGACCGGACGAGCCCGACGGCTGTGGACCCGGCGGCACTGACGGATCCGCCCGGGGGCGCGTCCGCCGGTGCCGGTCCGTCCGAGACACCGAGTCGTCGCGCAGTGCCGCCCCGAGCGCCTCCACGAGCCCGTCCGCGTCGGATGACGCCGATTCCGAGGACAAGACCAAGACCCCCTCCACGCCCACCACGACCGCGCCGGGCAGCGCGAACGATAAGCCCGGACAGGGCCATGGCAGCACCAAGAAGCCGGGTTGAAGACCGGGCGGGTGGGGATAGCGCACAGGGCATCTGTTACGAGTTCTTTGCTGATCAACGTCGAGGATCCAGCCTGGCCGCTCCTCCTTGAGGAGCTGTCCGGCACCGACGTACCAGTTGAGGTGCTGCCCGGCGGTGCCGAGATGGGCCGCGCCTGTCTGTTGCAACTCCAGGTCGCCGCCCGATCATATTTGGGCGGCATCGCACTGAATTGCGGAGGTCTGCTCGTGGACGGCGGATGGCTCCGGATCTTCGGAAGCCCGAGTGCCTCCTGTTACGAGGAGTTGCCCAGCCTGGCCGAGATCAACGCGATGCCCTCGGCGTTCGATCCCGGATGGCAGCCTGGTGCAGGTCTTGTGGTTGCGCACGATGTGTTGGGCGGGGTCTTCGCCCTCAATGGGAGCAACCCCCGTGCGGCCGGTCGGCCCGGCGCACACGAACGCGGACGGCACTACCGTGTCGACCCCGCACATCAACGAGGCCGACGGCAGCGCCAGGCCGCTGGACGACTGGGAGAAGCCGAATGGTTGCCCCTGACGGGAGAGATCCCGGGACGAACGCGCTCGCCGGGCTCGTGCGGTGGTACCGGTCGCAGTGCGACGGGGACTGGGAGCACGAGTACGGGGTGCGGCTCGCCAGCCTGGACAACCCCGGTTGGCACATCGAAGTGGACCTTCTGGAGACCGACGCGGAAGGTCGCCTGATGCCCAAGCGGCGTACGGACGACGGGCAGGGGAAGTGGCTCGTCGCCTGGTCGGACGGTGAGATGTTCCGGGCCTCGTGCGACCCCGGGTCGCTTCCGGAGATGCTGGGGTTGTTCCAGGAGTTCGTGTTTCACGAAGCAAGAGGGAGCGGCTCCCGGGGAGCAGCGGGCGCGGTGTGTTGAGGACGCCGCGCCCGTTCCCGTTTCCCTAGCGGAGCCTCAGAGCTGATATCAGGGCGGCGAGTTGGCGTGGGCCGGTGGTGAGGATGTTTTCCGGTTCGTCGCTTTCGCGGAGGAGGACCGTTCCGGTGGGGGTGGTGGCGACGTAGACGCAGGCGGAGGCCTCCTGGCTGTACGTGGACTTCAGCCAGTGCAGTTCGGGCATGGGAGGGCTCCTCAGAGGTCGTGGGTGAGCTGGGTGATGAAGTCGCGGGACTTGGCCGGGGGGAGCGCGGCGTGCTGCATGCGGTCCAGGACCAGGCGGTAACGCTCCAACTGCGCCGGTGATTCGATCAGTTCGGCGCCGTGGTCCGTGTCGAGCTGGACGGTGTCGAGCTGGTGGACCGGGCCGTGGAAGTAGTCGATACCCTGGCCCGAGGTGTGGAAGGGGCCGTTGTCGAAGGGGATGACGGCGACGGTGACGTGATCCAGCTCGCTCGTTTCGCCGATGTGGCGGAGCTGGGCGAGGACGGTGGCCCGGTCGCCGAAGCGCATGCGGAGGGCGGCCTCATGGATGATCGCCGTGTATGGCGGGGGCTGCTCGCGGTGCAGGACTTCCTGGCGCTTGATGCGGTGTGAGACGCGGTGCTCGATCTCGTGGGCCTTCAGCGGCGGCACCGCTTGGCTGAACAGCGCCCGGGCGTGATCGATGGTCTGCAGCAGGCCGGGGATGTTGATGATGTGCGCCACGCGTAGTTCCGTGGCGTGGTGCTCAACCTCCGTGAGGTCGAGCATTCGGGGCGAGAGAATGTCGCGGTACTCCTCCCACCAGCCGCGCCGGCGCTCGCCCGTCATCGCCGCGAGGGCGTCGATCAGTGGCTCGTCGGTGCAGTCGTAGTGGCGGGTGATGGCGCGTACGCGATCAGCGCTCACGCCGTAGCGCCCGGCCTCGATGTTGCTCACGCGTGACTGCGTGGCGCCGATGAGTACGGCGGCCTGCGTGGCGGACAGGTCCGCGCGCTCGCGCAGCCTGCGCAACTCGACGCCGAGGCGGCGGCGCCGGGCGGTGGGGAGGGGGTGTGGCTGCGGCATTGGATGCGTTTCCCGTTCGTACGTATGGCGCGTGGGTCACCCACACGAAGGTATTGGGACTACATTCCCTGACATTCATGGAATGTAGTCCATGGAGCGCTCTACGGTGAGACCCGAACCGCTCAACTGGCCCCGCCTGCAAGCCGGAAGTGCACCGCGCGCTGCGTCTCGCGCCATACGTGCGGCACTGCCACCGCCCGGTGGCGCCGTCGAGCGAACCAAGTTCCCCCACTGCAGGAGGCGTTCATGGTCACCGTATCCCCGTCGTTGCCGTCGGAGTGTGAAACGGAACCGACTTGGGCGTACGCCCTCCAGCTACCCCACGATCCCCGGGCCGCCCGCATCGCCCGCGTCACACTCCGGGCCGTCCTCGCCGGGCACGGTATGCGTCAACTGATCGACACAGCCGAGCTGTTGGCCTCGGAGCTCGTCACCAACGCCTATCGCCATTCCACCGGCCCGGCCGCCTTCCGCCTGCGTGGCCTCCCCGGCGGTGGGCTGCGGGTTAGCGTCTGGGACGCCAACCCGCATATCCCGCCCCCGTTCGACAAGGGCCCGGGGTCCGTACGCCCTGTGTCGCTCGAGGCCGACGGCGGACGTGGGCTCTTTCTCGTATGCCATTACGCGGACGCCTGGGGCGGTTATCCGCTCGGGGACGATCTCCTTGGGCGGGGAGGGAAGCTGCTGTGGTGTGAGCTGGGGGCCTCCGCGGCCGATCATGCGAGGGCTGCCGCGTGATCGAGCGTCTCGCACCTGTTTCCCCGCGATCGCGGCATACTGCTGTCGTGGCCGAGCGCTCTCAGCATGCGCACCGAAGCAGTCGGACTCCCTCCGGCTGGGGGTACGGCGCCGACCGCCTGCCCGCCTCCCTCGACGAACTGAAGGGGCCGGACAGCGGGCGCGTCGAGCTGCCACTGCATCTGGCGTGGTCGGGGCTGCGCGTTTTCGACATCGGTGATGTGAAGCTCCTGCTCGGGCTGTACCGCATCGTCCTCAACAACGGCTCGCGAGACGATTTCGTGCACTACCTCAACGCCGGCCTTCTCGTCCGTCACTGGCCCATCCTGCGCAAGATGCTCGGACGCGGAGTGCGCAGCACGTGGGAGGAATCCTTCCCCGAGCTCCTGCGCCCCGTCGCCGGATGAAACTGCCCGATTTGCATCGCCGTCTGCTGGCGGACGCTCTGCGCGCGGGGGATGATTACGAGCTTGCCCTGGCCGGTGGGTACGCCGTTCAGGCGCACGGTCTCGTCGGTCGCCCGAGCCAGGACCTGGACTTCGCCACCCGGCATCCCGCCTCGATGACGGATATCGTCCGTCGGCTCGCGGACGGCCTGCGGAGCAGGGCTGGGTGGTCTCCGTGGTCGTTGTCAGGCCGCTGAAGGTGCGGCTGCTGGTCGCGGATCCGGGTGTGAGGGAGGCCGATGGGGGTGCGCGATGCCTGGGGGAAGCCGTGTCCGGATCCCGTCACTTTGCCACCGTGTGACGCTGAGCCCGGGATCCCGGCTTCTTTCGTTTCTTTCGATTTCGTGGGACCATGAGGTGTCGAAGGAGGCTCATGATGCGCGGCACGACCGAGGACACGACACTGCTGCCTGAGCATCGCGCGGAGATCGCCGAGCTCAGGGCATTTCTCGATCGGGCCCCCGAGGCGCCGGACCGGGCTGTCCTGCAGGGGCCGGACGGCGCGATCAAGACGCTCCCGCCTGAGGTCTACGAGGCCCTGTTGGCGGTGGTGCGTGCTCTGTCGGAGGGCAAGGCTGTGACGGTTGCTCCCATGCACACCACGCTCACCACGCAGGAGGCGGCGGAGGTCCTGGGTATAAGCCGCCCCACGTTCGTGAAGTTGCTGGACGAGGGCGAGATCCCCTACACCCGGCCCGGCCGCCACCGCCGCGTGCTGCTCACCGATGTCCTGGAGTACCGCGAGCGGCGGCGTCCGACGGCGGCAGGGTCTGGACGAGATGGTGCGCCTCGGTGAAGACCTGGGCCTTTACGGCGACTGAAGGAGCCCTTCGCGTAGGGCGGAGGGATGGAGGGGGAGGGTGTTGATCAGGGCCGTCCTGGATGCGTGCGTGCTGTATCCGAACTGTCTGCGGGACACGCTCCTGCGTCTGGCGGAGGCGGAACTCTAGGAGCCCTTGTGGTCGGCGGACATTCTGCAAGAGCTCGCAAGAAACCTGACGGAACGGGTACAGCCCGACGCTGTGAAGCGCCTGATCGTGCTGATGGAGTCCGCCTTCCCGGAGAGTTCGGTCGTCGGATACGGCGGCTTGGTCCCCGCCATGGGCAACGATCCCAAGGACCGGCATGTGCTGGCTGCCGCGATCAAGGGGGAGGCCGACGTGGTGGTGACCCGCAACCTCCGGGACTTTCCTCAGGACACGGTCCGGCCGTACGGCATCGAAGTGCTTCACCCCGACGAGTTCCTACTGGACCAGCTGGACCTCGCTCCGGCCGAAGTGTTGGCAGTTCTTCACGCCCAGGCAAGGGGATATCGCCGTGCGCCGCGTGATGTGCATGGATTGCTGGACCGCCTTGACGCTGGTGGGGTACCGCAGTTCGCGGCCGAAGTGAGGCGGCGTCTGTAGGCATCGCGGGTGGCGAGTCGTCCGGTGCCGGCCGTATGCGGGCGCGATGCGGGCGAGGAGGGGGTTGGCGCCCAGGTCGCGTGAGCCCCGGGTGTGCCGACTGTGGTGATCTCATCCCCTCCCGTGAACGTCCTGCGCCGCTCACCCAACACCCCCATCCCTCCGTGATAGGGAAACCCCTACGGCCTGAACTCGCCAGTATGCAAGTCCTTGTCCGCACCCCCCTCGTGCGTGAGAATGTGCATGACAAAAACGCAGGTGACCGGAGATTCTTCGGTCACCTTCTCCGTATGAGGGGACCCCCACATGAGAAAACCTCTCGGCGCCGCCCTCCTCGCCCTGGCGATAGCCGGGGCCGGCGCCGTACCCGCGGTCGCGGCTCCCGTGGAGTCGGCCGGGTCGTTCGGCAAGAGCGTGGACACGGCCGGCGTCACGTCGGTGGTCAATGACACCGTCGCCTCCACCGCGGACACCCTTGACCAGGTCCTGAACGGCCCCAAGGTTCAGGCCGTCAACTTCGCGGGCACCGTGGCGCTCAGCAACTGTTCCGGCTCCGTCGTCCGCTTCCCGGACTCGGAGGACAACGACCCGGCGCTGGTGATGACCAACGGCCACTGTCTGGAGACCGGCATGCCCGGCCCCGGCGAGGCCGTCGTGGACCGGGCCTCCAGCCGTACCTTCAGCCTGCTCAACTCCTCGGGCAACCGGGTCGGCACCCTGCGTGCCAGCAAGATCGCCTACGGGACGATGACCGACACGGACGTCGCCTTCTACCAACTCACCACCACGTACGCGCAGATCAAGAGCTCGTACAGCATCAACGCGCTCACCGTGGCCGACACCCACCCGGTCGCCGGCACCGCCATCACCGTCGCCTCCGGCTACTGGAAGCGCCTGTACAACTGCAACATCGACGGGTTCGCATACCGCCTCAAGGAAGGCGACTGGACCTTCAAGGACTCGGTCCGCTACACCTCCGCCTGCAACACCATCGGCGGCACCTCCGGCTCCCCCGTCATCGACCAGGCCACCAACCAGGTCGTCGCCGTCAACAACACCGGCAACGAGGACGGCCAGCGCTGCACGGTCAACAACCCGTGCGAGGTCGACGAGAGCGGCAACGTCACCGTCCACCAGGGCATCAACTACGCCCAGGAGATCTACCAGATCCCCGCCTGCTTCGGCGTCGACAACAAGCTCGACCTGAGCGCGAGCGGCTGCGTGCTGCCCAAGCCGTAACCGGCTAGGTGGTTCTAGGCGGTTCTACGGATCGCCCGTCCCGCCAGTACGTCCGTCCGGCGGCCGTCCTCGATCACGAAACGGCCGTCGATCAGGACATGCGGGATGCCCGTCGGTAGCGTGCGCGGCTCCTCGAACGTGGAGCCCGCCGCTACCGTCCCCGGGTCGAACAGCACCAGGTCCGCCCGATGGCCCTCGCGGACCAGCCCCCGGTCCGGCAGCCGCAGCCGCGCCGCCGGGCGCGAGGTCAGATGGGCCACGCACTCCTCCAGGGACAGCACGCCCAACTCCCGTACGTACCGGCCGAGGTAGTGCGGGAATGTGCCGTACGCCCTCGGGTGCGGCTTCGTGCCCTGCAGGATGCCGTCCGAACCGCCCGTGTGGACGCGGTGCCGCATGATCGTCTGCACGTTCTCCTCGTGGCCGACGTGCTGGAGGATCGTCGAGCCCAGCCGGTCCGCCAGGAGCAGGCGCCGCGCGGTCGCCCAGGGGGCCTCGCCCCGTACGTCTGCCGACTGCTGGATCGTGCGGCCCACAAAATCCGCCAGAGAAGCGTCGCTCACGCCCGAGATCTCGATCGTGTCCCACTCGATCGGCACGCCGTGGCAGCCGTCCGCGCCGATGACCTCCATGTGGTGGCGGATGCGCTCGGCCGTCCCGTCGTCCGACAGGCGGGCCAGGATCGCCTCGGGGCCGCCCTCGCTCGCCCAGCTCGGCAGCATGGCGACGAGGGTGGTGCAGCCGGGGGTGTAGGGGTAGGTGTCGAGGGTGATGTCGGCCCCGGCGGCCAGCGCCTTGTCCAGGAGTGACAGCAGCTCCGGCGCCCGGCCCTTGTTCACGCCGAAGTTCATCGTGGCGTGAGCCAGGTGCAGGGAGCAGTCCGCCTCCCTCGTCAGGGCCACCATCTCCTCGTACGCCTCCAGGGCCCCGGCCCCGTAGGAGCGGTGGTGCGGGCAGTAGTAGCCGCCGTACGACGCCACCACCCGGCACAGCTCCGTCAGCTCGGCGTCCTTGGCGTACATGCCGGGCGTGTACGTCAGCCCGGACGACATGCCGACCGCGCCCTGCTCCATGCCCTCCGCGACCAACTGCCGCATCCGGTCGAGCTCGTCCGGCGTCGCCTCCCGGTCCTCCCAGCCGACGGCGAGCGCGCGGACCGTCCCCTGGGGGATGAGGTACGCCGCGTTCACGGCGATGCCCCGGCCTTCGAAACCGGCGTCGAGGCGGTCCAGGTACTCGCCCACCGTCCGCCAGTCGAAGTCGATGTCGTCGCCCGAGCCGTTCCAGCCGGTGATCGCGCGGCGCACCTCGGCGAGGGTGCGGTCGTCGACCGGGGCGTACGACAGGCCGTCCTGGCCGATGACTTCGAGGGTGACCCCCTGCGCGGCCTTCGCGCTGTGGTCGGGGTCCCGCAGCAGCGCCAGGTCGCTGTGGGCGTGCATGTCGATGAAGCCGGGGGAGAGGACGAGGCCCTCCGCGTCCAGTTCCCTTTGCGCCGTGGGGCGTTGACAGCCCGCCGCGGCGGCCTCCCGGACGATCGACACGATCCTGCCGTCGTCCACGACCACATCGGCGCGGTACGACGGCGCACCGCTGCCGTCCACGACCTCCGCGTCCCGAATGACCAGGTCCTCCACGGCCGTACCTCCTAGAAGAACGTGCGGATGTAGTCGACGACGGTCCCGTCCGCCTCGGCCACCGGAATCAGCTGCCACTTGTCGAACGACGTGCACGGGTGGGACAGCCCCATGCCGAGCCAGTCCCCGACCTCCAGGTCCGCCTCCTCGGTCGTCCGCAGCCACGCGTGCTGGTCGGACAGGGCGGTGACCGAGATGCCGGTGGCCGCGCGCTCTGCGCCGTCCCGGCGGACCACCTGGGCGAAGGGCAGATCGAGGTCGTAGGCCGCGTCCCGCTTGCCCGCGTTGACGAAGGCCTGGTCGGGGGAGGGGCGGGAGACCACCTGCGCCCAGAGGCGGAAGGCGGGTTCGAGGGCGCCCTCGACCGGGACCCGGTTGAACGGGGTCAGCTTGCGGTAGTGGCCGTCGTCGTGCGAGACGTACGCGCCGGAGCGCAGCAACTTCAGCACAGGGAGGGAGAGTTCGGGGATCTCGGCGAACACGTCCGCCACCGCGTCGAACCACGCGCTGCCGCCCGCGCTGACGACGATCTCCTCCAGCCCCGCGAAGCGGCCCGCCTTGTCGAACTCGACGGCGAGCGCGACCAGCCGCCGCAGCCACGCGTGCACCCGCTCGGGATCGGCCTGCGGGACCTCGCCCTCGTACCCGGCGACCCCGGCCAGCCGCAGCGTCGGTACGGCCGCCACCGCGTCCGCGACCGCCGCGCACTCTGCCTCCGTACGGACGCCGGTACGGGCCCCGTCACCGGCCGCCAGTTCGACGACGACGTCCACCGGACGGTCGGCCCCGGCGTCCCGCAGGGCCGCGTCCATCAGCTCGACGCCGCGCACGGAGTCGACGTAACAGATGAGGCGGAAGGCGGGGTCGGCCGTCAGCTCGCCGGCGATCCAGCGCAGGGCCGACGGGTCTACGAGCTCATTCGCGAGGAAGATCCGCTGGACGCCGTACGCCCGCGCCACGCGCACCTGATGGGGCACCGCGAGCGTGATGCCCCACGCCCCGTGCTCGATCTGCCGCTGGAACAGCTGGGGGGCCATGGAGGTCTTGCCGTGCGGGGCGAAGGCGAGGCCGTGGCGGGCCGCGTACGTCTCCATCAGGTCGAGGTTGTGCTCCAGGCGCTCGGCGGAGAGCGCGAGGACGGGGGTGGCGAAGCCGCCGGTGAAGAGGTTGCGGCGCTGGGCGGCCAGCTCGGCGACGGTCAGGCCGTCGGCGTCCGGGGGGAGGCCCTTGAAGCGGTGATCGACGTGTTCCTCGGCCAGTCGGGCGAGCGCCTCGTTGCTCATGGAACCTCCCTGATCTGGGGAGTTGCATTCTCTGCAACATCCATTGCGTATATCGCTTATCGCTGTCTAACATCTCGGCCAACGCGGGGTCAACGACAGCCGCGTCCCGCGCAACCGCCGAGGAGCTACGACGATCGTGACTGCCACCGGACCCTGCAATGCCCTCGACGTCGTGGACGTTGTCGCGCTCGGCGAGTCCATGGTCACGTTCCTGCCGTCGCGGCCGGGGCGCCTCGCCGATGTGCCGTCGTTCGAGCGGGGGATCGGGGGCGCGGAGTCGAACGTGGCCTGTGTGCTCGCCGCCGCCGGGCATGCGGTGCGGTGGGTCGGCCGAGTCGGCGCCGACGGGTTCGGTGACCATCTGGTGGAGGCGATCGGCGGACATGGCGTCGACGTCTCGGCCGTACGACGGGATCCGGTGCGTCCGACGGGGGTGTACTTCCGCACGGCGGGGGACCGGGGGACCGATGCGCATGAGGTGGCGTACTACCGGGCGGGTTCGGCGGCGTCGGCGATGTCCGTCGCGAACATGGACCTGGAGGCGGTGCGGGCCGGGCGGGTGCTGCATCTGTCGGGGATCACGGCGGCGCTGTCGGGTGACTGCCTGGCGCTGCTGCGGGAGCTCGTCGTACGGCGGCCGGGTGGCCCTCTCCTCTCCTTCGACGTCAACTACCGCCCGGGCCTGTGGCGCGACGCCGACGGTCCGGCGGTGCTGCTTGAACTGGCGCGCGCCTGCGACCTGGTGTTCGTCGGGGCTGACGAGGCGGAGGCGGCTTGGGGGGTTGCCGGGGGGCCGGAGGCGATCCGTGCGTTGTTGCCGGAGCCGAGGGTGCTGGTGGTGAAGGAGGGGGCGAGGGGGGCAACACTCTTCGAGCACACAACCGAGGGAACGCAGCCCGCACCGAGCCCGCGAGCAGCCGACGGGCTGGATCTGTCCGTCAGCTCGGGAGTAGCCGACGGGTCGCACTCGTCCGTCGAGCCGCAAGCAGCCGACGGACCGTACCCGTCCGCCCAGCCGCAGG
>NZ_LLZG01000386.1 GCF_001509475.1 Streptomyces regalis | reverse complement strand
AAGTCGGCGACGGACTGTACCCGTCTGTCGGGCCGCAGGCAGTCGACCGGCTGGATCTGTCCGTCAGCTCGGGAGTAGCCGACGGGTCGCACTCGTCCGCCAAGCCGCAAGCAGCCGACGAACCGTACCCGTCCGCCCAGCCGCAGGCAGTCGACTGGCAGGGCTCGTCCGTCAAGCCGCAAGCCGGCGACGGACCGTACCCGTCCGTCGGGCCGCGACGAGCCGACGGACCGTACCCGTCCGCCCAGCCGCAGGCATTCGTGCCGCTCAGGGCGGATCCCGACCCACAGAAGGGCGGCGCCCCGCAAGCGCCGGGCTGCGCGACCCATCCCCGGCCTGCCCCGGCCCCGGGCGCCGTGCAGTCGGCGAGCACCTTCGTACCCGCCCTCCATGTCACCCCCGTGGCAACGGTCGGTGCCGGTGACGCCTTCGCCGCCGGGTTCCTCTCCGCCACCCTCCGAGACCTCCCCCTGCGTGACCGCCTCCGGCACGGTCACCTCTGGGCCGCCGCAGCCCTCACCGCCCCCGGCGACCTCGCCGCACCCCCCTCCCGCGACCACGCCGACCGCCTGGTCGCCCTCGACGCCGCCGCGTGGGAGAAACTTCGACTCGGCCCCGGCTGGACGCAAGCCGCAGAAGAACGGGCCGACGAGGAGGTACGCACGCCATGAGCCAGACCGTCGACCGCGCGCTCAGCATCCTGCCGCTGCTCGCCGAGGGCCCCGCCGACCTCGGCCAGGTCGCCGACCGCCTCGGCGTCCACAAATCCACGGCCCTCCGCCTCCTGCGCACCCTGCACGAGCATGGCCTCGTCTACCGCCAGTCCGACCAGCGCTACCGCCTCGGCGCCCGCCTGATCGCCCTCGCCCAGGAGGCGATGGAGAACCTCGACATCCGCGAGATCGCCCACCCCCACCTCGTACGCCTCAACGAGCAGTGCGGGCACACCGTCCACCTCGCCGTGTACGAGGAGGACGAGGTGCTGTACATCGACAAGGTCGAGAGCCGGTACCCGGTGCGGATGTACTCGCGGATCGGCAAGCCGGTGGCCATCACCGTCGCCGCCGTCGCGAAGCTACTCCTCGCCGATCTGGCCGAGCACGAGCGCCGGGCCCTCGCCGACAAGCTCGACTACCCCATGTACACGGCCCGCTCCACCCCCAACGCCCCCGCGTTCCTGCGGGAGTTGGACAAGGTGCGCGAACAGGGCTGGGCCACCGACCTCGGTGGTCACGAGGAATCCATCAACTGCGTCGCCGCGCCGATCCGCGGTGCCGACGGCCGGGTCGTCGCCGCGATGTCGGTCTCCGCGCCGAACGTCGTCGTCACTGCCGACGAACTCCTCACCCTGCTCCCACTGGTACGCCGTACGGCGGACGACATCAGCGGCGAGTACTCCGGCAGAAATGCAACGAAGGGATCCGCATGACCGAGAAGATCGCGCTCACCCCGAAGACCCACACCACCCCGCCCGCGAAGTTCTCCCATGGTGTGAAGAAAGGGAACATTCTCCAAGTGGCGGGTCAGGTCGGCTTCCTTCCCGCGGTCGAGGGGCAGCCCCCGACGCCCGCCGGCCCCACCCTGCGCGAGCAGACCCTCCAGACCCTCGCCAACGTCAAGGCGATCCTGGAGGAGGGCGGTGCCTCCTGGGACGACGTCATGATGATCCGCGTCTATCTGACGGACGTCGCCCACTTCGCCGAGATGAACGACATCTACAACACCTACTTCGAGGAGCAGGGCCTGACCCAGCCGCCCGCCGCGCGGACGACGGTGTACGTCGGCCTGCCGGCGGGGCTCCTCATCGAGATCGACGCGCTGGCCGTACTCGGCTGACGCCTCCTCAACCCCACCCGCACGCCGTACACGGCATGGTGTCCGTCACCCCTGGGACGCCATGCCGCGATCCCCCCTGCCCGAAAGCCGTATGTACTTACCCCGAGGACCCCCCTGATGTCCCCTCTGTCCCTCCCGCTCGCCGCATCCGCCCCAGCCGAGACACCACCCCACACCGGCGGACTGCTCCTCCTCATCGACGGTACGGCCGGACTGCTGACGGTCGCCGCCATCGGCATCGCGCTGCTGCTGTTCCTGATCATCAAGACGCGTCTGCAGCCCTTCGTGGCCCTCCTCGCCGTCTCCATAGCCGTCGGCCTGATGGCGGGCCTGTCGGTCACCGAACTCTTCGGCACCGTCCAGCGGTCGGACGCGGTGTCGACCATCGAGTCCGGCATGGGCGGCATCCTCGGCCATGTCGCGATCATCATCGGCCTGGGCACGATGCTCGGCGCGATCCTCGAAGTCAGCGGCGGCGCTGAGGTGTTGGCGTCCCGGCTGCTGAACCTCTTCGGCGAGAAGAGGGCACCCCTCGCCATGGGCCTGACCGGCCTGATCTTCGGTATCCCGGTCTTCTTCGACGTCGGCATCTTCGTCCTCGCACCGATCGTGTACGCCGCCGCCAAGCGGTCCGGCAAGTCGATCCTGCTGTACTGCCTGCCGCTGCTGGCCGGCCTGTCGATGACCCACGCCTTCCTGCCGCCGCACCCCGGCCCGGTGGCGGCCGCCGGCCTGCTGCGCGTGGACCTCGGCTGGGTGATCCTCATGGGCATCGTCTGCGGCATCCCGGCCGTGTTCGCCGCCTGGGCCTTCTCCGCCTGGATCGGGCGGCGCATCTTCGTCGCCGTACCGCAGGACATGGTCGAGGCGGCGGACGAGGCCAAGCAAGCCGTGATCAACGAGCAGCGGGCCGCGGGAGTCGAGCCCAGTGAGACGCCCGTCCCGCTCGGCACGGTCCTCGGCATCATCGGTACGCCGCTGGTGCTGATCCTGGCCGCCACGTTCTCCTCGATCGCCCTGGACCCCTCCACCACCCGCTCGGTGATCGAGTTCTTCGGCAACCCCTTCGTGGCCCTGACGATCGCCCTGCTGCTCGCGTACTACCTGCTGGGCATCCGCCGCGGCTGGTCCCGCAAGTCCCTGGAAACGGTGTCGACTTCCTCGCTCAAGCCGGTCGGCAACATCCTCCTCGTCGTCGGCGCGGGCGGTGTCTTCGGTGCCGTCCTCAAGGCCAGCGGCGTCGCCCAGGCCCTCTCCGACACCTTCAACGACGTCGGCCTCCCGGTGCTCGTCCTGTCGTACCTGATCTCGGTCGTCCTCCGCGTGGCCCAGGGCTCGGCGACGGTCGCCATCGTCACGACGGCCGGCATCGTCGCCCCCCTCCTCACCGAGGGCGACCACTCCCAGCCCTTCGTCGCCCTCGTCATCATGGCCATCTCGGCAGGCTCGATCTTCGCCTCACACGTCAACGACGGAGGCTTCTGGATCGTCGCCAAGTACTTCGGCATCAGTGAGCGGGACACGTTGAAGACGTGGACCGTGCTGGAGAGTGTGCTGTCGGTGGCCGGGTTTGTGGTGGCGGCGGTGTTGAGCATCTTCGTATAACGATGCGGGGGCTGGTTGCGCGGGACACAGGGTTGTCGACCATACTGCTCCGCTGTGGAGCAGCGCATAGGTTCAGGCAGCCAGCCCCTGGAAGGCGCCGGGTTCGACCCGGCCTTCATCCCCGGGCTCACCTCGCCCGCGTCCGCCGGGCCTAAGGACGTGAAGGACGAGGACGTGGCCGAGGGGTCCGTCTCGGAGGAGACGGGTTCCGAGAAGACGGACTCCGGGGAGACCAGGGATCTCGAAGCCGTCGACGGGCCCGAGGTGGAGGCCGATGACGAGGCCGATGACGACGCCTCCGACGACGAGGCGGACGAGGAAGCCGGCGACGACGCCCCCGTCGACGGTCCCGTCTTCGAGGCCGCCGACCGCCGGGCCCGTATCGTCGCCGACCACAAGGGTGTTCGCCTCTCCCTGGACGACCAGGAGTGCGAGTTCCGTTGGGACGAGATCGGCGCGATCGAGACGGAGGCGCCGCGCTTCGGGAAGCGTTTCACCGTCACGGTGCACACTCCTGACCGCCGTTGGTACCCGATCGAGATCGAGGCGGCGGCCAGGAGCCGCTTCACGGAGTGGGACGAGCAGTTGGACGCCGTCCTGGATGCCTATTTCGAGGACAGTGAGTCCTAGCTGCAGTACTGGGCTTCCTTGCCGATCGACCGGTACATGCAGTCAGAGTTCTCCAGCAACTGCAGCACCGCATCCCGGTTGCGGGACGTCTCCCGCTCGATCACCTCGTCGGGCGGGTAGAAGCCCCCACCCGCGCTGGACGACGGGTACATCTCGAAGGTGTACCCGAAGATCTTCTGGCTGCCCCACAGCCAGTCGTCGATCGACCCGTCGGTGATGTACAGGTCACTGGACTGCTCCGGCGTGTAGCCGTTGCTCGCGGCCATCTTCTGCCCGACCGTGGCGAACGCGTTCCGGTCGTCGGCGGTCATGCCGGTCGTCGTGTCGGCGGACGTGTACCCGAACGGCCACAGCACCAACTCGCTGTACGTGTGGAAGTCGACCCCGGCCTTGATCTGCTGTACGCCGCCGACGACCCGGCTGCGTACGAAGTTCGCGACCACCTTCACCTCGGGCGCCGACTCGGCGGACGCACCCCGGTATGTGTCGGAGGACGGCGACCCGGACGAACCGCCACAGCAGCCCCACCGGTAGTTCCAGTTCCGGTTCATGTCCGTCCCGACGTACGACGAACCGGAGTTGGGCTGCCGGTTCTTGCGCCACGACCGGTACGAGCCGGTCGCGATGTCGTACTCGCCGCCGTCCGGGTTGAGGTCGGGGACGATCCAGATCTCGCGGTTGTTCACCATGCTGGTGACCCGGGAGTCGCTGCCGTAGTCGGAGGTCAGCTCGCGCAGCAGATACAGCGCCATCTCGACGGTGAGGTGCTCACGGGCGTGCTGGTGGTGGGTGAAGAGGACCTCCGGCTCGGACTCGTCGGTCCCCACGTTGTCGCTGATCTTGATGGCGACGATGTTCCGGCCCTGGTACGACGTGCCGATGACGCGCTGGCTCGCGATGGAGGAGTTGGCCGAGACGATCGAGTTGATCTCGCTCGTCATCTCCGCGTAGTTGTGGTAGCGCGAGTCGCCGGACGGGAAGTCGTAGAGGCGTACGTCGTCCTCGCCGGCGGAGCGGTCGGGGACCGAGCCGAGCGGGGTGACGTCGTATCCGAGATCGCGCAGCTTCTTGATCTGGTCCGTGCGGCCGGAGACGACGACGCCGTGGCCGTGGACCTCGTCCACGGTCACACCCGTCCGCTGAAGTGCGGTGCGGTCCTTGGCGGTCGAGTGCATGTGCACCTCGTACTGCCGGGCGTCATCGGTCGACGAGGCCGCCTTGGTGGCGCTGTCGGCGTTCGCGGACATGGTGCCGGCCAGGGGCGCCGCGAGGGCGAGGGCGAGCAGCGTGGCGAGCGCGGCGGTATGTCTGCCGCTGCGGCCGCCTGAGCCGCGTGTGCGAAGTCGCATGAATTCTCCTTGTGGGAGTGGGGGGTGGGGTTCACTGCGACGTACTGCATGGTGCGGGTGTGGCGCTCATCGTGGGCCGGTGGCATGGACAGGTCAAGAGTGACACGGCGACAGATGGCGTGAACCATTCGAAAATCAGCCGCGTAGTGTACGCGCGCGCACTCCGCACCGAGCGGTCCCGGCCGAAGTCCACCCGGGGGTGTGAGCCGGGCGTGCGGGAGGGCGCGGGGGCGGGGGAGGGTGAGGATCCGCGCAAGGGGGGAGCGGGTGGGAGCGGCGGCAATGGCGGGGGCCGG
>NZ_LLZG01000385.1 GCF_001509475.1 Streptomyces regalis | reverse complement strand
CAGTGTCTGGATGGCGTGGTGGTAGCGGACGGTTTGGCGGATGTGGTGGGTCCAGTAGTCGGGGGTGGTGAGTTGGTCGGGGGTGGCGAGGTGTCCGGTGAGGGTGGAGACGATGGGGATGCGGGGGGTGTGGAAGTGGAGTTGGGTGGCGGTGTGGTGGAAGTCGTCGAGGGCGGGGTCCATGTGGGGGGAGTGGAAGGCGTGGCTGACGGGGAGTTGTCGGGTGCGTCGGCCGCGGTGGGTGAAGTGGGTGGTGATGTGTTCGATGTCGGGTGTGTCGCCGGCGATGACGAGTGCGTGGGGGCCGTTGATGGCGGCGATGGCGGTGTGGGGGGTGAGGTGGGGCAGTATTTCGTCCTCGGTGGCTTCGATGGCGGTCATGGCGCCGCCTGGCTGGGCGGACTGCATCAGGCGGCCTCGGGCGGCGACCAGGGTGGCGGCGTCGTCGAGGGTGAGGACACCTGCGACATGGGCTGCCACCAGCTCCCCGACCGAGTGCCCGGCGAGGAAGTCCGGTTCCGGCCCCGCATGCCGTACGAGCCGGAACAGCGCGGTCTCCAGGGCGAAGAGGGCGGGCTGGGTGTAGCCGGTCTGGTGGATCAGCGTGTCGTCGCCGGAGAGCACGAGGTCGCGCAGCGACACGTCCAGATGGGGGTCGAGGGCGGCGCAGGCCTCGTCGAAGGCGGCGGCGAACTCGGGCTCGGCGGCGTACAGTTCGCGGCCCATCCCGGCGCGCTGGCTGCCCTGCCCGGTGAACAGGAAGGCCGTACGGACGGGGCCCGAGGCCCGGCCGCGCACCAGACCGGCGTGGTCCCGGTCGGCGGCCAGGGCCGCCAGAGCGTCCTGTGTCCTCGCCCTGCGGTCGGCCACGACGACGGCGCGGTGCTCCAGATGGGCGCGGCCCCTGCTCAACTCCCGGGCCACGGCGGCGGGAACGATCCGCGGCAGGGCGTCGAGATGGGCGTGCAGCCGCTCGGCCTGGGCGCGCAACGCCTGCGGGGTGTGCCCGGACAGCGGCAGCAGGACCGGGCCGTCGTACCTGCCCGGGCCTTCGACCGGTGCCTCCGGGTCGGCACCAGCGGCATCCGGCACCGGCACTGGCAACGGCAGCGGGGCGTCCGGTGCCTGTTCGAGAATGACGTGGGCGTTGGTCCCGCTGATGCCGAAGGAGGAGACGGCGGCCCGGCGCGGGCGGCCGCGGTCCGGCCACTTCGTGGGCCGCGCGAGCAGCTCGACGGCGCCCGTGGCCCAGTTCACGTGCGGGGAGGGCGCGTCCACATGCAAGGTCGCGGGGAGCGCCCCGTGCCGCAGGGCCTGCACCATCTTGATGACCCCGGCGACCCCGGCCGCGGCCTGTGCGTGCCCGATGTTCGCCTTCAACGAGCCCAGCAGCAGCGGTTGTTCGGCCGGCCGGTCCTGCCCGTACACCGCGATCAGGGCCTCGGCCTCGATGGGGTCGCCGAGCCGGGTGCCGGTGCCGTGCGCCTCCATCGCGTCCACGTCCGCGGGCACCAGCCCGGCGGCACCGAGGGCCTGCCGGATGACGCGTTCCTGCGCGGGACCGCTCGGCGCGGTCAGGCCGTTGCTGGCGCCGTCCTGGTTGATGGCGGATCCCCGTACGACGGCGAGGATCCGGTGCCGGTTGCGGCGGGCGTCCGACAGCCGCTCCACGAGGAGCAGGCCCACACCCTCCGACCACGCGGTGCCGTCCGCCGCGGCCGCGAAGGGTTTGCACCGGCCGTCCGGCGCCAGCCCGCGCTGCCGGCTGAACTCCAGGAACATGCCCGGCGTCGGCATCACCGCCACCCCGCCCGCCAGCGCGAGATCGCACTCGCCCTGGCGCAGCGCCTGGACCGCGAGATGCAGGGCGACCAGGGAGGACGAGCACGCGGTGTCCACCGTGACGGCCGGGCCCTCCAGGCCGAAGGCATAGGCCAGCCGGCCCGAGGCGACGCTCGTGGTGCTCCCCGTCAGCAGATGCCCGTCGTGACCGTCCGCGGCCTCGTGCAGACGCGGCCCGTAGTCCTGGGCCGTGGCCCCCACGAACACCCCGGACGCGCTGCCCCGCATCCGGTCCGGCGCGATGCCCGCCCGCTCGAAGGCCTCCCAGGCCGTCTCGAGGAGCAGCCGCTGCTGCGGATCCATCGCCTCGGCCTCGCGCGGGCTGATCCCGAACAGCGCCGCGTCGAAGTCGCCCGCCCCGAGCAGGAATCCGCCCTCCCGCACATAGGTCGTCCCCGGCGTCGACGGGTCGGGGTCGTACAGGGCGGCGAGATCCCAGCCGCGGTCGGTGGGGAAGGGGCCGATGGCGTCGGTGCCCGAGTCGACCAGGTGCCACAGGTCCTCGGGGGAGGCGACACCCCCCGGATAGCGGCAGGCCATGCCGACGATCGCCACGGGCTCGTCGGCGGCGACGGCCGACGGCGCCCCGGCCGCATCCGTGGCCGCACCGCCGCGGCCGAGCCGCTCGGCCAGCAGCTCCACCACGGCCTCGGGCGTCGGGTGGTTGTAGACGAGCCCCGTCGGGAGGTCCAGCCCGGTCGCCGTGCGCAGCCGGTCCCGCAGTTCCACACCGGAGAGCGAGTCGAAGCCGAGATCCTTGAAGCTGCGGCCGGCGTCCACGGCGTCGGAGGTGACATGCCCGAGCACGAGGGCCGCCTGGGTGCGTACGAGGTCCAGCAGCCCGGCACGGGACACCGGCGGCCGCTCGCTCCCGCCGTCCGCGCCCGTGGTCACCTCGTCCGGTGCGCCGTCGGCGGCTTCCCGCGCGGGAGGCGGGCTGCCGGGCCGGGCGGCCGCGTCGCCGCCCACCGGCGCCTCGTCGAGCCAGTGGCGCTCCCGCTGGAACGCGTACGTCGGCAGCGGCACCGGCCGACCACCGCGTGCCGCCAGCGCACCGGCCCAGTCGACCACGGCGCCGTGGACATGAGCCCCGGACAGCGCCGACAACAGCGTCCGCGGCTCCGGCCTGCCCCGCCGCAGAGCGGACAGCAGAGTGTGGCCGCCGCCCTCCAGGCACTCACGGGCCATGCCGGTGAGGACGGCGTCCGGGCCGAGCTCCAGGAAGACCGTCGGGCCACCGAGCCCGACGGTCCGCACCCCGTCGTGGAACCGGACCGCCGAGCGGATGTGCCGCGCCCAGTAGTCCGGGGACGTCAGCTCCTGGGTCGTGGCGAACTCACCGGTGACGTTGGAGACGACCGGAACGGCGGGCGCGTGGAAGTCCACGCCGGAGGCGATACGGCGGAACTCCGCGACCACGGAGTCCATGTGCGGGGAGTGGAAGGCATGGCTGACCGTGAGCCGTCGCGTGCGTCGCCCGCGCTCGGTGAAGTGGGCGGCGATCCGCTCGGCCTGAGGTTCCTCGCCCGAGACGACCACGGCCCGCGGCCCGTTGACGGCGGCCACCGAGACCCCGGCGGACAGGAGTGGCAGCACCTCGTCCTCGGTCGCCTCCACCGCCACCATGGCGCCGCCTGCCGGGGCCTGCTGCATCAGACGCCCGCGGGCGGCGACGAGCAGCGCGGCGTCGTCGAGCGAGAACACACCGGCCGCGTGTGCCGCGGTGAGCTCGCCGATCGAGTGCCCGGCCAGGCAGTCCGGCTCCAGCCCCCGATGCCGTACGAGGTGGAACAGCGCCGTCTCCAGGGCGAACAGGGCGGGCTGGGTCCAGCGCGTCTCGTGCAGCGCGGGGTCGTCACCGAACACGACCTCCCGCAGGGGCCGTTCGAGGTGGACGTCGAGTGCCGCGCAGACGGCTTCGAACGCCTCGGCGAAGACCGGCTCGGCCGCGTACAGCTCGTGCCCCATCCCGGCGCGCTGGCTGCCCTGCCCCGTGAACAGGAAGGCCGTACGGACCGGGTCCGAGGCCCGGCCGCGCACCACCGAGGGATGCTCCTCGCCCGCCGCCAGCGCCTCGACGGCCCGCAGCAGTTCCGCACGGTCCTCTGCCACGACCACGGCCCGTTCGGCGAACTGCGTCCGCGTCGCCGCCAGCGCGAAGGCCGTGTCCAGGGCATGTGCCGTGGCATCGGCGCTCCGGCCGTGCCGCGCCAGTCGCGCCGCCTGCGCCCGCAGTGCCCCCGCGTCCCGGCCGGACACGAGCCAGGGCACCGGCCCGCCGGCCCGCCGTACACCGTCCCGTGCCGGGGACCCGTCGCGAGCGTCCACCGCGTCGCGACCCACCGCCTGCGGATCGCCCAGCACCACATGGCAGTTGGTGCCGCCCATGCCGAAGGAACTCACACCCGCGACGAGTGGCCGGTCCTCCCGCGGCCACGCCGTCTCCCCGGTCTGCACACGGATCCCCAGCTCCGCCAGCGGGATCGCCGGATTGGCCGTGCGGAAGTTCAGGCTCGCGGGCAGGCGTCGCCGCGCGATGGCCAGGGCCGTCTTGAGCAGGCCCACCAGACCGGCGGCGCCCTCCAGATGCCCCACGTTCGTCTTCGCCGAACCCACCAGCAACGGGGCGTCGGCGGGCCGCCCGACGCCGAGGGCGGCGCCCAGGGCGGCGGCCTCGACGGGGTCGCCCACCGGAGTGCCGGTGCCGTGCAACTCGACGTACTGCACGGCCTCGGCGGTGGTGCCCGCCCGGGCGTGGGCCTCCCGGATCACCGCCTCCTGCGCCGACCGGTCCGGCACCGTGAGCGCGCGGGAGGCGCCGTCGTTGTTCACGGCGCTGCCCAGGATCACGCAGTGCACCCGATCGCCGTCCGCGACCGCCCGCTCCAGGGGTTTGAGTACGACGGCCACGCCGCCCTCGCCCCGCACGTACCCGTTCGCCCGCGCGTCGAAGGTGAAGCACTGCCCGTCCGGCGACAACGCCCCGAAGCGCGCGCTGTCCGCGCTGCTGCCCGCGGACAGAATCAGGTTGACGCCGCCGACCACGGCCAGATCCGACTCGCCGCCGCGCAGGCTCTCACAGGCCAGGTGCACGGCGACCAGCGAGGACGACTGGGCCGCGTCCACGGTGAGGCTCGGACCGGTCAGACCGAGCACGTACGACAGCCGGTTGGCGAGGATGCCCCGGTGCAGCCCGGTGACCGAGTGGCGGTCCGCCGCGTCCTCGCCGCGCCGGTGGTGGAGCGCGGCGTAGTCGTCCCAGATGGCGCTGGCGAAGACCGCCGTGCGGCTGCCGGCGAGGTCGGCGGGCACGATGCCGGCCTCCTCCAGCGCCTCCCAGCCCAGTTCGAGCATCAGCCGCTGCTGCGGGTCCATCGCGGCCGCCTCGCGCGGGGAGATCCCGAAGAAGGCCGCGTCGAAGCGGTCCACCTCGTCGAGGAACGCCCCCCGCCCCGGCGCCGTCGCGGACCAACGCCCCGCCGGGGCCTGCCCGACGGCGTCCTCGCCGCGGCTGAGCAGTTCCCAGAACGAGTCGGGATCCGGGGCTTTGGGGAGGCGGCAGGCGAGTCCGACGACGGCGATCGGCGTGGGGCGGTCGTTAGGCATGGTCTGTCACGTACTCCCTCGGTGCGGGACACCTGGCACAACCACCCTCGCGACCTGCCCTAACGGCGGCCTTTGGCAGTTCTAAATCGCTCCGTTCGCCGCCGCCCGGGAGCGCTCCGGATGCAGCCCGCGGCGCAGCGCGCCGAGGTGTTCCCCGGCGATCCGGCGCTGCTCCTCCGGTGCCGCCGGGCCGCCGAAGGCGTGGTAGGCGCCGGGGAAGTTGTGCAGTTCCACCGGGACCCCGGCCCGGGCCAGCCGCAGGCCGTACTCCAGGCCCTCGTCGCGCAGCGGGTCCAGGTCCGCCGTCGAGAGGTATGCCGGGGGCAGACCGGTCAGGTCGGCGGCGCGCGCCGGAGCGGCGTGGTCGGGGACCGGGCCGGGATGCGGCCCCAGATACAGACGCCAACTCTCCTCGGCGAGCGGCCGGTTCCAGATCGGCGTGTCGGTGAACGCGGTCATCGAGCCGGTGGCGAGGCGATCGTCCAGGACCGGAGTGCTCAGATGCTGGAAGCACAGCGCGGGCCCGCCGCTCTCACGCGCGAGCAGCGTGAGAGCGGCGGCCAGACAACCGCCGGAACTCGCCCCCGCCACCGCGAGCCGCGCCGGGTCCGCGCCCAGCTCGTCCGAATGACCGGCGACCCACTCGAGGGCCGCCCAGCAGTCGTCCAGGCCCGCCGGGAACGGATGCTCGGGCGCCAGCCGGTACGACACCGCGACCACCACGGCCGACGCGGCCAGCGCCGCCTGGGCCGCGCCCAGGTGCACGGAGTCCACGTTGCCCAGGCAGAAACCACCGCCGTGGATCCAGAGCACGGCCGGCAGCGCGCGGCCGGCCGAGACCGGCCGGTAGACCCGGACGAGGACGTCCGGTGCCCCGGCCGGCCCGGGAACTCTCACCTCCCGCACCGAGACCTCCGGCACGGCGGGCAGCTCACCGACCGTCAGCAGCGCCTCGCGGTGTTCCGCGACGGCGTCCGCCAGGCTTCCGGTCACCGGCATCTCAGACCTCCAGCGCGATCGCCTGCGACGGACACAGCGCCACGACATCGCGCAGTCGTGTCTCCTGTGCCGCGTCGTCCACCCGGGAGTCGAGCACGAGCACCGTCCCCTCGTCCGACTGGTCGAAGCGGTCGGGTGCGGACAGCACACACTGTCCCGCGCCCAGACACCGGTGGGTGTCGGCCGTGATGCGCATGGGCACTCAGGTCCTTTCAGCAGTTCTCACCATGTGAGCGGTTCTCACCATGAAGCGGTCGTCACCATGTGACGGGCAGTTCCCAGATGCCCTGGACGCCGCCCGGTTCCTTGACCGGCAACCGGTCCGCCGGGACCGCGAGACGCAGCCCCGGAAGCCTGCGGAACAGCGTGGACAGGGCGATCTCCATCTCGGCGCGGGCCAGGTTCTGGCCGATGCACTGATGGACCCCGTGACCGAACGACACGTGGTGGCGGGCGCCGCGCGCCACGTCGAAGGCCCCGGAACCCTCGAAGGCCTCCTCGTCGCGGTTGGCGGTCGAGATCACCACCACGACCCCGTCCCCGGCCTTCACCCGGTGGCCGCCGAGTTCGGTGTCGGCGGTGGCGAAGCGGGCCACGCCGTCCGCGATCGCCATGTAGCGCAGCAACTCCTCCACCGCGGAGGGCAGCAGCGCGGCGTCCGCGCGCAACGCCTCCAGCTGGGCCGGGTGTTCCAACAGGGTCAGCACACCGAGCGCGATCGCGCTGGCCGTGGTCTCGTGGCCCGCGACGAGCAGCAGCAGGGCGATGTCGACCAGGTCGCGCCGGGTCAGCGCCCCCGTGGAGAGCTGCTCGGCGATCAGGGTGTCGAGCAGCCCGTCGCCCGGGTCGCTCTCCTTGCGCCGGATCAGACCGTCGAGGTAGGCGCTCAGCTGCGCGAACGCGTCCGCGCTGTCCTCCAGCGTGGTCGTGCCGGTCACCACGCGCCGCGACTGCTGTTCGAAGAAGGCGTGGTCGGCGTACGGCACCCCGAGCAGTTCGCAGATGACGATGGACGGCACCGGAAGCGCGAAGTCCGGTACCAGGTCGGCGACCGGACCCTTCGCCTCGATCGCGTCGATCAGGTCGTCGACGAGACGCTGGATCCCGGGGCGCAGCGCCTGGATCTTCTTCACCGTGAAGTGGGACAGCAGCATGCGCCGCTGGACGGTGTGTTCCGGCGGGTCCATGCCGATGAAGTTGCGCACCTTGCGGGCGGACTCGAAGCGCGGCGCGGTGGCCGGGTAGTGCGGATGGATCCGGTCGGACGAGAAGGTGGCCGCGTCGAGCAGCACCTGCCGGGCCTCCGTGTGCCCGCTGACGGCCCACACCCGGCGGCCGTTGTAGAGCTCGACCAGGGAGACCGGGCCCGCCTGCGTGTACCGCTCGTACCCGGCGGGCGGCTGGAAGGGGCAGCCCCGCGCCTGCGGGTAGACGGGGACCGCCGGGTCGACGGTCTCGTCGGGGGCGAGTTCGGTCATTCGTGGGCCTCCAGAGCGGTGGGGCGGGCGACCGGGAACACGGGCGGGCGCCGGCTGCCGGCCGGTGCGCCGAACTTCCGTACGAGCGGTGCCTCCACCCAGGTGAACAGGGCGTGGGCCAGTGCCAGGCTCAGCAACAGCGCGCCGAGCAGGGTCAGGGCGCCGACGGCCGGCGACAGACCGGCGTCGGCGACCACCCAGCGGTGGAGGTACGCCACCACCAGGCCGTGCACCATGTAGAAGGCGAAGGAGAGCTCCCCGAGGCGGACGATGACCCGGCCGCGGAACGGCGACGCGGTCGTCCGTTCGTCGGCCGAGGCGGCGGCCGCCACCAGCGGGGTGAGCCACAGGGCCGCGGTCCCGGCGACGCCGTACAGGTACGGCACGTTCGAGTTGACGGTATAGCCGCCGACGGCGATCAGACCGGCGGGCAGCAGCCCCAGGCGCGGCCAGGCCCCGGCGAGCACCAGACGCGCGGCCACCATGCCGAGGGCGAACTCCAGTGCCCGTACCGGCGGGAAGAAGTACACGAACCAGATCTGGTCGAAGGAGAGGCTGCCGTCGGCGATGAACGGCAGGGGCGTGCCGCCGATGCCGTAGCGGGCGACCACTGGGGCGACCACCGTGAACGCGGCGAGCACCCCGGCCAGCGCCCACAGCCGGCGTACCGGCACCCGGTCCAGCAGGCGCAGCAGCAGCGGAAAGCTCAGATAGAAGAACAGTTCGCAGGAGAGCGACCAGCTGACGGCGTTCATCGTGTTCGGGACCTGGATCTCCGGTATCCAGGCCTGCACGAGGAAGAGGTTGGCGAGGGTGCCCTCGACCGTGAAGACGTCGGAGGCGATCAGCATCAGCGCGGCCGCGAGCCCGAACGTCACCAGGTGGTTGGGGTAGATCTTCACCAGCCTGCGCCGCCAGAAGCCGGGCGCGGTGTCGTCGGACCGCGCCGACCACGTCAGGACGAATCCGCTGAGGACGAAGAAGAAACTCACGCCGTAGAAACCGGCGTTGGCGAAGACGTCGCCGAGGGCGTCGCCGCCCCGCCCGTCGACGAACCTGGTCTGCCAGGTGGTGTGGAAGGCGAAGACGAGCAGGGCCGCGATGAACCGCATCCCGGTGAGTGACGGCAGTCTCGACACCTTGGGGTGTGCTGGGGCGCCTGGCATGAGTGGTGACCTCCGGCTTGTCCGAAAACTGGCCTGTCGAGGCTGGCAGTCGTCCATTGGCCGGATCTAAAGCCGTTCTTCAGCGGCATGTCGCGCGTGTGCACGACGCGGTACCGCCTCCAGCAGCGCCCGTGTGCAGGCATCCCGCGGCGCCGAGAACACCTCCTCCACGGGACCGGACTCCACCACCCGGCCGTCCTTCATCACCATCACCCGCGCACAGACCTCCCGGACCACCGCGAGGTCGTGCGAGATGAACAGCATCGCGAGGTCCAGCGACTCCTGCAGCTCCCGCAACACCCCCAGCACCTGCGCCTGTACGGACACGTCGAGCGCCGAGACCGGCTCGTCGCACACCAGCAGCCGGGGCCGGGGCGCCAGTGCCCGTGCGACGGCGACCCGCTGCCGCTGGCCGCCCGACAGCGCCAGGGGCCGGCGGTCCAGATGCTCCGCCGACAGACCGACCTGCTCCAGCAGCCGTACGGTCTCCTCCCGCCGCTCCTGCCGGCTGTGCACCCCGGCCGTCTGCAGGGCCTCGCCGACGATCCGGGCCACACTCCAGCGGGGGTCGAACGCGCTCAGCGGATCCTGCGGCACCAGCTGCAGCGCCCGCCGCCGTGGCCGTCGCTCCCGCTCGGACACCCCGCTCCAGGCGGCGCCGTCCAGCCGTACGTCCCCGCTGTCGGGGGACAGCAGGCCGAGCACCATGCGGGCCAGGGTCGACTTGCCCGACCCCGACTCGCCGACGAGCCCGAGCGTCTCTCCGGGGCGCAGGGTGAACGAGACTCCGGCCACGGCCGTCCGACGGGCGCCGCGCGGCCCCCTGAACTCCTTGACCACGTCGGTGACTTCCAGGATCGGCGCCCCGCCGGTGGCGGCGGGCGGCGCGGCACCGGGCGGCCCGCCGCCGGGGACCGCGTCCAGCAACGCCCGCGTGTAGGCGTGCCGGGGCCGGTCGAGTACGTCCCGGACGGGACCCTGCTCCACGATCCGGCCGCCCCGCATCACGGCCACCTCGTCGGCGAGTGCCTCCACCACAGCCAGGTCGTGGCTGATCAGGAGCAGTCCGGTGCCCGCCTTCGTCAACTCGCCCAGGAGATCGAGGATCCGGGCCTGCACGGAGGCGTCCAGCGCGGTGGTCGGCTCGTCGGCGATCAGCACACCGGGTTGTGCCGCCAGCGCCGAGGCGATCAGCGCCCGCTGGCGCAGTCCCCCCGACAACTGGTGGACATGGCTCCTGGCCCGCTCGACCGGCTCCGGCACGCCGACCCGCTCCAGCAGATCGATGACCCGGTCCGCCGCCTGGTGCCGGGGCACGACGCGGTGGACCAGCAGGGGCTCGGCGATCTCCTTGCCGATCGGGCGCAGGGGATCGAGGGCCACCAGCGCGTCCTGGGCCACCAGACCGATGCGCCGCCCGCGCAGCGCACGCCAGTCCCGTGGGCCGAAGGCCAGCGCGTCCCGCCCGAACAGGCTCAGCCGGCCGGCGCCGACCGTCGCGGTGGGCCCGGCGAGACCCAGCAGCGAGCGGGCCAGCGCACTCTTGCCGGACCCCGACTCGCCGACCAGCGCCAGGCACCGCCCCGCGGACAGCCGCAGCGAGGCCCCCCGGACCGCCTGCACCCGCGTGGTCCCCTCACCGAACCGCACATCGAGGTCCACCACGTCGATCAGCGGCTCGTCCGGGGAGGGTCCGGTGCGCGGGGCGCTCATGAGGCGGCCCGCCACTCGGCCCGGTTCTGGGCGTACCGGCCCAGGACGGTCACCGCGAGCACGGTCCCGACCAGCAGCAAGCCCGGAAAGAGCGCGATCCACCAGGCCTGCTGGAGGAAACCCTGGCCCTCGGTCAGCATCGCACCCCATTCCGGTGTCGGAGGCTGGGCGCCCAGGCCCAGGTAACTCAGCGCCGCGCCGGTGGAGATGGACGCGCCGAGGGTGACGGTTGCCAGGACCAGCAGCGGCCCGAGCGTGTTCGGCAGCACATGGCGAAGGATGATCAGCGGCCGCTGCACGCCGAGTCCGACCGCCGCCTCGACGTATCCGGAGCGGCGCACCACCAACGCCTGGGCCCGTACGACCCGGGCGAACCCCGGCGCGGTGCCGAAGGCCACGGCGATGGTCGCACCCGCCACCCCCTTGCCCGTGATCAGTACGACCAGCAGGGCCAGCAGCAGACCGGGCAGCGCCAGCAGGACGTCGGCGGCCCGCATCAGCAGCGTGTCCCCGAGCCGTCCCGACAGCGCGGCGGCGAGCCCCCACAGCACGGCGATCGCGACCCCCGCACCGGTCGCCGCCGCGCCGATGGCCAGCGAGTAGCGCGTGCCGTGCACGATGCGGGCGAAGACGTCCCGCCCCAGCTCATCGGTGCCGAACCAGTGTCCGGAGCCGGGCGGCCTGAGCGCCTGCAGCGGGTCGGTGTCGGTGGCGCTGGTGTGGGCGAACAGCCCTGGGACGAGCGCGGCCAGCAGGACGAGCGACAGTGCCGCGGCGGCGAGCAGCACGGAGACCGGTGGCCGCCGCGTGGTGCGCGCCTCAGTGGCCCGGCCGGCCGGCGGGCCGGTGCGCGGTGCGGGGGAGACGCTCATGCGGCCTTCACCCCCGTCGCGCCGCGCAACCGTGGATCCACGGCCAGGCACAGCAGTTCCACCACGGTGCCCACCGCGACGAACACCACCGCGGACAGTGCCACCACACCCTGCACCAGCGGCAGATCGCGCGAGGTGACCGCCTGCAGGGTGACCCGTCCGATCCCGGACCGGGCGAACACGTTCTCCACCACGACCGCGCCGCTCAGCAGCGTTCCGGTGAACCAGCCCGCGAGCGTGAGAGCGGGCAGCGCGGCGTGCCGCAGCGCGTGCCGGGACCGCACGGCCGGCTCGGTGAGGCCACGGGCCCGGGCGGTCAGCACGAAAGGGCTGCGCAGGGCGTCGAGCAGCCCCTCGCGCATCACCTGCGTGAGGACGGCGGCGATCGGCAGGGCGAGCGTGATCACCGGCAGGACCAGCGAGCGGACGTCACCGCTGTCCGACACGGGCAGCCAGCCCAGCCGGAACGAGAACAGCGTCAGCAGCATGATGCCCAGCCAGAACGACGGGGTGGACACGACGACCAGCTCCACCACCGCCGACAGCCGACGTGGCCAGCGCGCCCGCCCCGAGGTGGCCACCGTCACCACGACCGCGAGCAGCACCGCCAGCAAGGTGGCGTACAGGGCCAGTTCGGCGGTCGGCCGCAGTTGCTGCGCCAGCACACCGGAGACCGGCTGCTGGAGTTGGTAGGAGTCCCCGAGGTCGCCGGTGAGCAGGTGGCCCAGATACGTCACGTACTGCACCGGCAGCGGCCGGTCCAGCCCGTAGTGGTGCCGGATCTCCTCCCGCTGCCCGGCGTCGACCAGGGCGTTCGCGCCGACCACGGCACGCACGGGGTCGCCTGGCACGAGTTGCAGCACCAGGAAGGCACAGCTGGCCGCGCCCCACACCACGAGCAGTGCGCCACCCAGCCGCACGGCGACCTGGCGCACGACCGGCCTCATCGGGCCTCCACCCAGGCGGGATAGAACTCGGGCCAGGCGGAGATGCCCAGCCGCAGTCCGTGCACGCGCTTGTTGACACCCACCGTGGACCTCACCACGTACGCGGGAACGACGACGGCCTGGTCGATGGTGCGCCGCTGCACCTTCGCGTACGCCGCCTCGCGCGCCTCGGGGTCCTGCGCCGCCTCCGCCTGTTCGAGCCAGGTGTCGACCTGGGGGTCGGCGAGCCGGGAGAAGTTGTGGCCGCCGCCCTCGGAGGTCTGGGACGAGAGGAAGAAGTGACCGAGGATGTCGCCGTCGGCCCGGGCCCAGGAGGTCTCGACCAGGTCGTACTTCCCCTTGTCCAGCAGTGTGGAGACCTCGGTGGCGTCCGTGGAGGCGGCGAGGTCGAGTTCGATGCCGGCCTTCTTCAGGCTGCCTTGCACCGCCTGCGAGAACAGGGACGGTTCGCCGTAGACGGGGGCCACGACGGTGAGGGTGCGGCCGTTCTTCGTGCGGTACCCCTGGGAGTCTCGGCCGGTCCAGCCCGCCTGGTCGAGCAGCCGGGCGGCCAGCTTCGGGTCGTAGGGCCAGCTGTTCTTCAGGGAGGCGTCGTAGCTGTGCGGGGTCGTCGGCGAGAGGGCGCTCCAGGCGCGGGAGGCGGTGCCCTGGAAGACGGAGCGGACGACGGTGTCCAGGTCGACGGCGTGCTGGAAGGCGCGGCGCACCCGGATGTCGGAGAAGAGCGTGCTCCTGGTGTTGAGGTAGAAGGCGTCCACCGCCCCCGGGACGTCCTTGGAGACCACGCTCAGCCGTGCGTCCCGCTTCACCGTGCCGATCTGCTGGGCCGGCGGCTCGGCGGCCGCGTCCACCTGGCCCGAGGTGAGTGCGCCGACGCGGGTGGCGTCCTCGGTGATGAAGCGGATGGTGAAGGAGGACAGCCGGGCGGGGCCGCTGTGTCCGGCTCCGCTGGGTGCCCAGGCGTACGCGGCGTTGCGGGTGTAGCCGCGCTGCTGGCCGCGGACGTAGGAGGCGGCCTTGAACGGGCCCGAGCCGACGGCCGTCGTCCCCGCGCACAGCTTGTCCGCGCCCGCCTTGAGCGAGGCCGGGGACTCGATGCCGAGGTAGGTGGTGCCGGCGGCCTGGAGGAAGGGGGCGTACGGCCGGGTGAAGCGGACCTCGACCACGTACCGGCTCTTGACCGTGGTGTCCCGGTAGGGGCCGAGCAGGCCGGCGGCGTACTGGGAGCGGGTGGACCTGGCGGTGATGTGGTCGAGGTTGGCCTTCACGGCCGCGGCGTCGACTGGTGTCCCGTCGTGGAAGGTGACACCTCGACGGAGGGTGAAGACGTAGCTCCTGCCTCCGTCGCCGATCGTCCACTTCTCGGCGAGCCAGGGCTCCAGATCACCGTTCGGAGCCTGGTAGACGAGTGAGTCGAAGACCGGGCGCTGGACGAAGGCGGTGATGTCCTGGGCGCTGGTGTGCGGGTCCCAGCAGTCGGGTTCCTGGTTCGTGGCGTAGACGAGACTGCCGCCGGAGTGGGGTGCGCCGCCCGCCGAGGAGCTGCCGCCGGCCGAACAGGCCGGGACCGCGGCGAGTACGAGGGCGCTCAGCAGGGCGGCTCTGCGGACGGTACGGCGCAGTTGCATGCCAACTCCGGGTCGGGTCAGGGTGCGGGGGACCGTATCCACTGTCGGGAGTCCGCTAAAGCGGGACTGAAGCTCCCTCGGCCGGCCGCGCCGCCACGTCCGCGGCGGCCTCGGCGAGCAGTTCGAACGAGCGCAGCCGGTCGCCTTGGCCGTGGACGACGGTCAGCGCCATCAGTTCGTCCGCGCCGGTGCGCTCCACCAAGGCCGCGAGCCGGGCCCGGACCATGTGCACGGAACCGATCAGCTGCGGTTCCACCAGGTCGTCCAGGAACCGGAGTTCGGCCGCGCTGTAGGGGTGGTCGGCCGCGGTGCGCGGGCCGGGGAAGGCGTCGAAGCGCGGCCGGGTGCGCATCTGTATCTTGCCGAGCAGATACGGCGCGGCGACGGACCGGGCCGCCTCGTCGGTGTCGGCCACGGTGACCAGGACGGCGATCAGGGTGCGGGGACGCTCCAGGTACGGCGAGGGCCGGAACGCCTCCCGGTAACGTGCCAGGGCGGCCGCGGAGGCGTGCGGGTTGATCTGGTGCGCGAAGGCGTACGGCAGGCCGAGGAGGGCCGCCGCCTCGGCGCTGGACGGGCTGGAACCGAGCATCCACAGGTCGGGCCTGCCGTCGGCCGCGGGGACGGCGACGATGCCGGACGCGGGGTCGCCGGGGGCGAAGTAACCGCTCAACTCGTCTATCTGGCGCGGGAAGTCCTCGCCCTGCGAGGACCGGCGCAGCGCGCGGGCGGTGAGGGGGTCGGTGCCGGGCGCGCGGCCCAGACCCAGATCGATGCGGCCCGGGTGCAGCGCCTGAAGGGTGCCGAACTGCTCGGCCACCACCAGCGGCGCGTGGTTGGGCAGCAGGACGCCGCCGGAGCCCACCCGCAGCGTGCTGGTGGCGGCGGCCAGTTGCCCCACCAGGATGCCGGGGGCGGAGGTGGCCAGACTCGGGGTGTTGTGGTGCTCGGCCACCCAGTAGCGCAGATAGCCGAGTTCCTCGACGCGTGGGGCCAGCGCCACGGTGTCGCGCAGCGCGGCGGTCGCGGTGCCGTCCTCGAAGACGGGAACCACGTCGAGGACGGACACGGGGATGCTGGTGGCAGTGGTCATGGGCGAGTCCCTGGGTGTCGGGCGGACGGGGTGTGCGCCGTGGACGGGGGATGAACGACGGCGCACACCCCTGCTGGCGGGTCCGGGCGGTGCCGGACGGGAGGGTCAGGCGGGGTCGGCGACTCGTTCGGAGCCCTGGGGGTCCGCGGTGGGCGCGGGCTGCGGCCTTCCCGGCAGGAGGAGTCCCGCCAGGAACACGACGACGGCTGCGGCGACGGGCCACCAGAAGGCGTCCGCGAACGTGCCGGCGGTGGGGGTGGCGTGCGAGCCGCCGCCCTGGAGGATGAGGGCGACGACGGCGATGCCGAGCGAGGCGCCGATCTGGTTCAGGATGAAGACCGCGCCGGTCGCTCCGGCGGCCGCCTCGCCGGGCACCGTGCGATACACCGACCCCATGGTGGGGGCGCCGACCAGGCCCATGCCGAAGCCCGTGGCGAGCTGGGCCGCGGTGAGAGCGACCTGCGAGGTGCCGCTGTCGGCCTGGGTGAAGACCAGGGCGCCGGCTCCGATGAGCAGGGCACCGACCGGGACGAGCCGCTTCGCGCCGAACTTGTCCGCCAGGTTGCCCGCGACGGGCATGCCGATGAGGGTGCCGAAGCCCAGCGGGGCGAGCAGCAGTCCGGACTCCAGCACGCTGTGGTCGCGTACCTGCTGGTAGTAGAGGGGCAGCAGGAACAGCAGCGAGAACAGACCGCCGCCGAGCAGGAACATCGTGGCCACGCTCGCGGAGAACCCCTTGCTGGAGAAGAGCCGCAGATCCAGCAGCGGGGTGCGCTCGGTACGCAGCGCGTGCACGGCGTACGCGATGAACAGCAGCACGCCGACGACGAGCCCGACGATCACCCGCGTGCTGCCGAAGCCGGCACCGCCCGCCTGGGACAAGGCGTAGACCAGCGCGGCGAAACCGGGCGGGAGCAGCGCCACGCCCAGGGCGTCGATCGGGGCGGAGGTACCACTGCCGGGCGGATCGGCCGGCAGGACCCGGATCGCGAGCACGATGGCGGCGAGCGCGAACGGGATGTTGACGAGGAACATCCACTCCCAGGACAGGCTGTCCAGCAGCAGACCGCCGATGATCGGGCCGACGACGGGGCCCAGGGTGATCGGCACCGAGATCAGCCCCATGACGCGGCCCATCCGCTCCGGCCCCGCGGCGGTGGCGACCACCGTCATCATGATCGGGTCGACCATGCCGCCGCCGAAGCCCTGCAGGATGCGGAAGGCGATCAGGGACTCCGCGTTCCAGGCGACGGCGCACAGGACCGATCCGGTCAGGAAGACCGTCAGACCCAGCAGCCACATGCGCTTGGCGCCGAAGCGGGCCACGGCCCAGCCGGCCAGGGGAATGGCCAGGGCCACGGCCAGCAGATAGCCGGTGGTGACCCATTCGATCGTGGCGAGCGAGGCCTTGAACTCGCCGCTCAGGGTGCTGATCCCGACGTTGACGATCGTCGCGTCCAGGTAGGACATCATCCCGCCGAGCACCATCACGCCGACGATCGTGAGCAGCGCGGCATCGAGCCGGGCGGGCCCGCTCTCTGCCTTTGTTTCAGACACGGCAACTCCTTTGAACCATCTCGCCCATGTAATTTAACTAGGTAGTTCAATTCTGTGGTTGGGACGGTAGCATGGCTGCATGAGCGTTGGCGAGACCCCGAAGACCAGCACGGCCCCGGTGGACCGAGGCCGTATGGACAAGCGACGTGCGATCCTGGAGGCCGCTCTGCGGGTCTTCGCCCGCGTCGGCTACACCCAGGCGAGCCTCGACATGATCGCCACCGAGGCAGGCGTCGCGAAGCCGACGATCTACAACCACCTCGGGTCGAAGGAGAACCTCTTCCGGCATGTGATGACCGAGACCGCGGCCCGCTCCAACGCCAAGACGCTGGAGGTGCTGGAGTCCTTTCCCAACGACCCCGGCGAACTGCGGCCCGGTCTGGAGGACGTGGCCCACAAGCTGGTCGACTGCTACTGCGACGAACAGTCCGAGGCGGTGCGCCGGTTGCTGTACGCGGAGGCGGTGCGCTTCCCCGATCTCTTCGACGCGGTCCGGGCCAGCGGCCCCAACCAGTTCACCGACGCCCTCGCCGGCCGGCTCGCGCGCCTCGCCAACGCCGGACACCTGCGGATCAACGACCCGGAGCGGGCCGCCAACCAGTTCATCGCGCTCGTCTACGACGAACTGCCCGAGATGAGCGCGCTCGGCACCCGCCCCCTCGACCCGGAGCAGGTGGGGCAGGTCGTCACCGCCGGGGTCGACACCTTCCTGCGCGCCTTCGGCACGGGCGGCAGCGTGAGCGGGCCCGACGCGAGCGGCTGAACCGCCCCCGCCGGGCCCCGCGTCAGCGGCTGAGACGCTCGAACGCCCCACGGAAGAACAGCAGCGGCTCGCCCTCACGCAGCGCGTCGAGGCGGAGCACACGCGCCACCACGATCACGTGGTCGCCCGCCGGGTGCTCCGCCTCCACCTCGCACTCCAGCCAGGCCAGCGCCCCGTCCAGGATCGGCGCCCCGCCCGGCGACGTGAGCCAGGGCAGGCCCCGGAACTTGTCGCCTCCGGACACCGCCAGTCGCGTCGCGGCCTCCCGCTGCTGAGCGCTCAGAATGCTGATGGCCAGCATCCCGGCGGCCCGGATACGCGGCCAGCTGGTACTCGTGTGGGCCACACAGAAGGACACCAGAGGCGGATCCAGCGAGACGGAACAGAAGGAGTTCGCCACCAGCCCGGCCCGCTCGCCGGTCTCCGCCTCCCGCCCCGTCACCGCGACGACACCCGTCGCGAACCGCCCCAGCACACTGCGCAGACAGCGCGAACCGCCTTCCAGGGCCAGCGCCTCGCTCATGCCCCCACCCCGCTGTACCGCAGCCGCGCGAACTCCCGTGTCAGGGCGGTCCGTTGCTCCGCGTACCCGCCGCGCATCCGCAGCACCGACAGCAGCGTCCACAGCCGGGTCTGCGCGAAGAAGCGGGGCGAACCGTGCACGTCGTCATGGGCCAGCAGCCGCACCCGGTGCACCCGCTCACGCAGCAGCACCGCGTCCCCGGGCGGAATGATCTCGTCGCGCAGGCTGGTGACATGGGCGACCGGGACGCGCAGCGCGCTCAGCTCCTCCGGGTCGAGCGCCCACTCCTTGATCACTCCGTAGACCTCGGCGGGCGTCGAACCGGTCAGATGGGCGAGCGTGTCCGTGGTCACCCGCGGCACCGAGCGCTGCCACTCGGTGTCGGTGAAGAAGTCGTGGATCGGAGCACCGGCGCCTACCACACCCCTGATGCGGGTGTCGTGCAGGGCCGCGCGCAGCGCCAGATGACCGCTGAAGCTGAGAGCCAGGACGAAGGCGCGGGAGGTGTCGGCGCGCTCGCCGACCGCGTCGAGCAGCGCGGAGTACATCCGCGGGCTGTCCGCCCGGTACGGCAGCGTGTTCTCGCCGACGCCCGGCATCTCGGTGACCACGCCGGCGAAGCCGAGCTCGGCGAGCTGGAGCAGCACCGGGGCCCACTGCTCCTTCACCGACACGATGCCGCCCGTCATCACCAGCAGGGGCCTGGGCGTCGCCGCGTCCAGACCGGACGTCCAGCAGCGGATCCGGCCCTCCGGCAGGTCGACGTCCAGCCGCTCGATCGCCGGGAAACCCGAGCGCCAGCCGTCGAACGTGGCGACGCATCTGTCCAGTGCCTCCTGACGGGCCCCGCCGTCCACGAAGGGGAAGCGCGCCATGTTGTAGTGCACACACGCCTCCAGCAGCCTGCCCGCACCCTCCAGCCGCGCGGCCTCGTCGCTCCACTCCCGCACCCAGGAGCCGGGCGTGCCGTCCTCGTCGTGCCGGATCCGGGCCAGCAGCGGGTCGTAGTGCTCGGGCGGCAGCCCTTGCGAACGGGTGTGCGCGACCACGAAGTTCTTCAGCTCCGCGATGACGTTCATACGCTCTCCAGCGCCTCCTTGACCTCGGTCAGTACGTCCGCCGCCTCCGCCCCGTCGATGACCCGGTGGTCGAAGGTGAGACTCAGCCGCAGCACCGGTGCCACCGTGACCTGACCCTCCCGCACCACGGGCCGGTCCAGGACCCGGCCCACCCCGAAGGTCGTGGTGGTGCCACCGACCGAATGGAACGAGTCCACCGCGCGGTGCCCCAGCGAGGTCACCGCGAAGGTGCCCGTGAGATGCGGGCGCGACGACAGCGAATCGGCCGCCTGCCGGAACCGCTTGCGGCCCTCCAGCCAGGGCAGCCGGTGCAGCTGCCGGATGCCCTCGAAGTCCGGCAGCCGCTGCGGGTCGCCGTCCCGTACGCGGTCCAGATGCGCCTGGATCGCGGGCAGTTCGGCATCCTGGAGATCCGGTACGACCGTGCCGAGCACCACCCGCCGGCCGTCCAGGACGCGGTCCAGCGCGAGCTTGCCGTTGACGAACGGGTAGTGCGCCACGCGCAGTCGCCGCGGCCCGCCCCGGACCGCGGCGTTCGCGTCCGGATGCTTGGCCAGTACCCGGCCCGCGGCGCGCAGGACGTACGAGCTCGTGCCGAACCGCACGCCCTCGGCCTCCAGGGCCGCCGTGCGGTGGGCGAGGACACCGCTCATGTCCACCTCGGTGTCCAGGAACACGGGGGAGAAGTCCCGGATCACCTCCAGGAAGAACAGCGTGTGGTGACGCTGACGGGGGAGCGCCTCCTCCCGCACCTCCTCCCGCACCGCGGGCCGGTCCGGCGCGCTCGCCTCGCTCACGGCGCCACCGCCATGCGGTACACGGCCTCGAGGCTGGGCGCCTCCAGCACGTCGGCCAACGACAGCGAGCGGCCGGTCTCCCGCTCCAGCAGCGTGCACAGCGTCAGCAGATGCACCGAGTCCCAGGACTCCACACTGTCCAGCGAGCGGCCGAGGTCCTCGACCGTGACGGACAGGGCGAGCTCGTCGTGCAGGAGCACGACGAAGTCTTCGACGGTCTTCACGGGGCGTCCCCTTCACCAGGCGCGCTGTCGAAACGCGCGGTCAGACGGATGTGCGCGGCAGGGCCCGGCAGCACAGCCAGGTCGTGCCGGAAGACGGCCGTGTCCTCGTCGGCCGTCACGGTCTCGAACCCGGCCCGCGGATAGAAGTCCGCGACCTTGCCGTTCTTCGCGGTGCGCCGGTACCCGGCACGCACTTCCCGCGCCCCGCTCTCCCGCGCGTGGCGCAGGACGGCGCCCAGGACCGTCTGCTCGATGCCGCGCGAGAACACCCGGCAGCTGAGCAGGAAGTTGTCGATGTGCAGCACGTCGTCCACGCGCCGCAGCACAACGGCGCCGACGAGCCCGTTGTCGCCGAACCGGTCGGTGGAACGCACGGCGAGGACCTGGGCCGCGGGGTCCGCGGCGAGCGCCTGGACATCGGTGAGCTGCAGGCGCCGGGTGGTGAGGTTGAACTGGTTGGTGCGCAGGGTGATCTGGGAGACACGCGCGTACTGCCGCGCCTGCGCGGGCGCCACCGTCACCGCGATGTCCAGCTCGCGCAGATAGCCCTCGAGTGAGTCGAACGTGTGCAGGAAGTCCTGGCGGGCCTGCTCCTCGCGGTAGCGGACGGGCCGCACCAGATCCTCGTCGGTGAGCTCGCGCGCGTCGAACCACCCCTCGCCGAGCAGCCGCCGCGGATGCAGTGCCGGCTCCTCGTCGACCTGCACGACCGCCACGCCCGGCAGCTCCCGTCGGACCAGCCCGCACTCGAAGGCGCTGTCGTCGACGAAGACGAAACTGTCCGTCCCCACATTGAGCTCGCGGGCGAGCTCGGCCAGATTCTCGTGCTTGGGCCGCCAGTTGGCCCGAATCCGCACGAAGTCCTCCTCACGCAGCACGAGTCCGGGGTGCTCACGCAGCGTCTTCACCACCGGTTCGAGGTCGTTCTTGCTGACCGCGGTGAGCAGCACGCCCTGCGCGGCCAGCTGCCTGGCCACGAGCTGGAAGCGCCGGAACGCCTCGCCCCGGTAGCCGCCGCCCGTCTCGATGCCCTCCGGGCCGACCTCGCCGAGCACCCCGCCCCACACCGTGTTGTCGAGGTCGAGGGCGAGCACCTTCTTCCCGCCGCCGGACCACACTCGCGCCAGGTGTCCCACCTCCCGCGCGTACCCGGCGAGCAGGCCGTCCGAGAGGTGCGCCTTCGCGTACACGCTCTGGCGTACGTCACGGACGGCGACGCCCTCGGCGAGGAGCGGGGCGAGATCGACCACCACCACCCCGGGATGGCGCTGGGGCAGCCGCAGCAGCCGCGCCTCGGCCTCCCGCCACACCGCGCCGAGCCGCGCCCGGGCCCGCAGGTCCAGTACCTGGGAGGTCAACTCGCCGGGCAGTGGAAGGGTATTGAGGACCAGCGTGGTGGCCGGTGAGCCGGCGGCGCAGACCTCGGCGGCGCGTTCGACCAGGCCCAGCTTCTCCTCCAGGACCCGTGCCACGTCCTCCACCCGCCACGGCGACGGGAGTTCGTCCGCCACCACCGCGGCATCGAGAACGCACAGCACGAGATCGGGCCGGGTCGCGTACAACTCGCTGCCGGCATCGGTGAGGTCGAAGACCCAGCCGTCGAAGTCGGACGCACTGACCCGCGCCAGCAGCCCGTGCCGGGCCAATTGCGCGGTGAGCGCGGGCACGAGGCCCGACAGCGTGCCGTGTCCGGTCACGGCGATGCGCGGGGCGGGAGTGCGGGGATGCGCGGCGAGCACGGCGTCCGGGTCGACCCGGGCCAGCATCCGGCCGGCCCGTGCCAGTTCGGCGTCGGACAGTCCGGCCAGCAGCGCACGCACCCGCGGATAGCGGTCGGCGAGGATGCCGTCCCGGTGCAGCCCGGTCAGTGCCGTCAGGGCGTCCGTCACGGCGTCAGCACCCCTCCAGTGCGAAACCGGCCTTGATCCACTTACTGGACTCGACGGAGATCCCCACCGCTCGCCGCCCCGGGCCGAGTGCCCCGCCCAGGGCTCGCTCCAGCTGCAGGAACACGATGGCGTTGCCGCAGTTGCCGGCCCGGTCCACGCATGTCACGTCCTGCGCCCCGGGCAGCCCGAGCCGCTCCGTGATCAGCTTGGTCATCCGGCCCGACAGCTGGGGCGGCAGCAGGACGTCGACGTCCTCGGGACGCCAGCCGCGGGAGTCGAGCAGTTCGGTGAGCACCTGCTCGGTCATCTCCGGCACGTGCTGTTCGATCGCCTTGTAGTCCTCGGTGGCGGCGGGCCTGTCGCTGTCGCGGTCCGCGGGACCGAACCACTCCAGGACCGCGCCCGGTTCCCGGCCCAGCCCGACGAGCCGTGTGAACAGCTCATGCACCACGGCGGAGCCAGGAGCGGGCCGCGTGCTGAGCACGGCGGCCCCGGCCGCGTCGCCGAACAGGACGTAGTTGACCAGCTCGGCCGGCGCCGCCGTACGCAGGTCCCGCTCGACGTCGTAGAAGCGGGCGATCACGTCGCCGCCCAGCACCAGCACGGTACGGCCGCCCCCGCTGAGCAGGAACTGGCGGGCGACGTCCAGTGCCTGCACCGCGCCGGAGCAGCCGGACTGGAGCTGGAAGGTGCGCACGCCGTTGATGCCCAGCCGGTCCGCGACGATGTTGACGGTGGCCGGCATCAGCTGGTCCGGGGTGGCCGTGCCCAGCACCACAGCGTCCACCTCCTCCGGCCCGACCCCGGCGGCCACGAGCGCCGCGTGCCCGGCCTCCGCGGCGAGGTCCGCCAGCGTGCCGGTGACCTTGCCGGACTCCAGGTCCAGGGCGAGATGCCGGGAGGCGGTGCCGATGAACACATCCACCCACTGCTCCCACAGCGCGTCCATGCCGAAGCGCCGGGCGAGCGTGGCGTTGTCCACGGGCTCTCCCGGAAGCGCCGACGCCGCCGAACGGATGTATACGTCCCGACCGGTCATCGTGGGGTGTCTCCTCGCGTGGTCGTGTCTCGGTGCGTGGTCGGGGCTCAGTCGGAGAGCAGGATCCGGGCCTCGGCGGAGGCCCTGACGCCGGTCATCCGCCACTTGCGGAAGCCGGTGAGCCCGGCGTAGCGGCCGCCGGTCCCGGTGGCGGGGTAGTACACCCACTCGCTGGTGCGCACGTCGTTGAAGTCGGCCCAGCCCTCGGCGTGGATGGTGCCGTCGTGCAGGGTGATGTCCTCCGTGTAGTACGTCAGCAGCCCGCCGTCTCCGGGGCGTACGTACTCGATGCGGAACGAGCCGTGCGAGGTGCCGATCAGGGCACCCGTCTCGTCGTACAGCTCGTCGTCGAACGTTCCCGTCTGGCCCACCTCGGGGTCGGACACCTCCACGTCGTCGACCACCTTGACGACGATCTCCTTCGGTACGCGCAGCACGATCTCGTCGGCCATGTCCGTTCCTCTCCGTAATGTCGTTCGACTCAGGGGTGGTGCACGGTCCGGGACGGCGGTGCCCCGGCGATCAGGGGAGGCCGGTCCGGCGTCGGGCCGGCCCCGGTGAGCACGTCGGGCTCCTCCCGTGCGTCCGGCCCGGGCAGGAACACCGCGGCGGCCGGCTCATGGGGGCGGGCGAGCACCGACCAGAAGTCGTGCCGGGTCCAAGTGCCGCTGTTCACCGGGTCGTTGTCGGCGAACGTGTACGGCGCGTACTGGCGGCCCGTCGGATCCGGCTGGGTGAAGCGACCCCAGAAGCCGTTGTAGAGGTGGTGGTCGAGCACATGCGCGCTGCGCAGCAGCTGGTACGCGCCCCGGTAACGGAACGGATTGACCGCGGCGGCCTCTCCCGAGGCCGTCACCGCCCCGTGCGGTGTGTACCGGTAGCGCGTCGCGAGGCCGCCCTCCTCGTCCAGCAGCGCAAGGACCGAACCCTGCTGGTCGGTGACGGCCCAGAAGTGCCGTCCGTCCGAGGTGATGACGGCGAGCAGGGTGCCGTCCGATGCGCGCACGAAGTCGGTCGGCACGCCGTCGTCGGTGACGCGCACGATGCCCAGGGGACCGTGTGTCAGCACATGGGTGACGGTTCGGCCGTCGACGGTGGTCTCGGTGATGCGCCGGGGCAGTTCCTGCCCCAGCCCGTCGTACCCGACGTCGACGACCTGCCGGCCGCCGAACACCCCGGTAAGTGTCTGGTGGGTGGCGCTGTAGGTGAATGACCCCGTGGGGTTGGTCTCCTCCGTGAAGTTGCCGGCGCCGTCGTAGACGAACTCCGTCTCGCCGAACAGGGTGACCTGGCCCGCGGCGTTGAGCGTGAACCGAACGTCGCCCAGACGCACGAGGTGGTGCGCGTCGTCGTACTCGAACACGGTGTCCCCGGCTCGTGCCAGCCGTTTCAGCCCGTCGTAGGCGAAGCCGGTGAACTCGCCGTCGACCACCGTCGAGCGCAGGACGTCGGTGTCGGCGCCGCTGCCCGAGGCGTAGCCGTACTCGACGCCCAGCAGCCGGTCACCCGCCGCGTCCCGGACGGTGAGCGTGGTCCTGCGGCCGGAGGCGTCGTAGCCGATCTCCTGCGTGCCCCGGCCCAAGTCCACACCGGTGAGCCGGCCGGCCGCGTCATGGGTGAGCTGTGCCGTACGGCCCGCCGGTGTCACGACGGACGCCGGGCGACCCGCGGCGTCGTAGGTGTAGCGCGTGGTCCCCGCGGCGGTCGTCAACGAGGTGAGCGCGCCCTCCTGGTCGTAGGCGGCACGGATCTCCTCCCGTTCCGCCCCGGCCGTACGCACGGCCGACACCAGCCTGCTGCCGCCCACCGTGCTCAGCCAGTCGAAGTCGTACGACCAGCCGGGGCCCGACTTGTGGACCACGCGCCCCAGTTCGTCATGGGACAGCGAGATCAGGGTCTGTCCCGAGTCCTCGTCGGTGACCTCGGCGAGCCGGCCCGCCGGATCCGTCCGGTATCCGGTACGTCGGCCATTGCCGCTGACCACCTCGGTGATCCGGGAGAGCCCGTCGTATCGGAACACGGTCCGGCCCAGCGGCGCGGGCCGGACGACCTCGGTCAGGTTGCCGTCCGCGTCGTGGACGAAGGTGGTGACGGCGCTGTTGCCGTCGACCACAGTCGCGAGCCTGCCGTTTTCCGGATGGTAGGTCCGCGCGTCCAGTACGCCGTCCCGGCCGGGCGTCCGGGTCTGCCGCAGCCGGCCGGTGCCGTCGTACGCGAGGAGCAGTTCGTTGCCTGCCGGGTCGCGCAGCACCGTGGGCAGGCCGGGATGAGCCGGATCGCCGTAGACCAGGCTGGAACGCGCCGATGTCGGCAGGATCAGGCCGGTGGGCCGGCCCTCGTGGTCGTAGGTCCGGGTGAGCACCGCGCCGAGTGCGTCGGTGAGCGACACCGGGTTGCCGTCCGCGTCCCAGCCCTGCCGGATCTCGTTGCCGAGCGGGTCGGTCACGGCGGTCGGGCGGCCCTGCGCGTCGAAGGAGTGGATCGTACGGCGGCCCTCGGGCCCCACGACGACCGTGCGTCCGTCACCGTAGGAGAAGTCGAGACGCAGCCGATGCCCGGGGCCCGTCCAGTCGATCTCGGAGATCGCGTACATGCCGTCGTAGGAGAACCGGAGGGTTTCGCTGTTCGCGACGGTGAGGGCCACCAGTCGGTCCTCGGCGTCCCACACGAACTCCGTGACGAGCCCGGAGACATGACTGTGCCGCACCAGTCGGCCCAGGGCGTCGTACGCGTACGACGCCGCCTCCGCGCCGAGCGGGTCGAGTGTCTTGACGATCCGCCCCTCGCGGTCACGGTGCAGCACGGTGACCCGTCCCTGGTCGTCCGTGACGGTCAGGGGCTCCGCGGAGAGGTCGGGCGCCTGTCCCAGCCCCGTGGAGAACGTCCAGCCCGGGCCGAACCCCTCCTCGCTCCGCCGGAGACCGTGGTACTCGCGGACCAGGCGCAGATGACGGTGGGCCCCGGCGACCACCAGATCGAGCTGACGGACGATCAACTCGCCCTCGGACAGGTCGACCAGGATCTCCGTGAGATCACCGATCGGGATGCGCCGGACCCCGGACAACCAAGACGGTGGCCGGGACGGGGAGAAGCACAGAGCGGGCACGTCCTCGGGCGCGGGCACGGGCGGCTCCTCGTTCGGTATGCGGGACGACGCTCGCGGATGCGGGCCCCGTCGGCGGAGCACCAGGCTCGGCCGCGGCTCTAAAGCACCGCTAAGGCTCGCGCTCTGCCGATCCTTTCCGGTCAACTCGCGGGGGCGGGCGGGCCACGCCGGCTGCGCAGAGGCCGATGGGTGGTTGATGAACCTTCTGTTACAGGCCAGTTGACGTCCCCCGGGCTCTCTTACGCTGATGGCGGGCCACCGCTCTTCCCGGCCTGTTCAGGTGCGGGGACGAGGGAACCGAAACCGGGGGAAGGGAACTTGACGGATGACCGTCACGAGTATGGGAACGGTTGGACACAGCACGGTTCGTAGCGAAGAACTGCACCGACTTCTGCGCGCCGTCGAAGCGGCGCGCGCCGGGAGCTCCATGGCGATCGAGCTGGCGGGCGATCCCGGAGCCGGCAAGACCCGGCTGCTCACCGCCGTCGTCCACCGGGCGGTGGAGAAGGGGCTGACAGTGCTGCGCGGCCGCTGTGCGGAGGCCGAGCGGGGTGTGCCGTTCCACCCCTTCATCCAGGCGCTCACCACCTGGCGGGCGAAGGACGGCTCGGGAGCGGAGGTGCCCCAGGCCACCGCGCTGATCACGGCTCTGGCGGCCGGTCCCCCGAGCGAGGACGCGACCGACTTCACCCGACGCTGCCACTTCTACGCCGAACTGCGCCGCCTGCTGGCCGACTGCCTGGCCCACGCGACCGGCGGAATGCTGATCGCCCTCGACGACTGCCACTGGGCCGACCCCTGCTCGGCGGAGCTCCTGGACATGCTGGTGCGCTGGCCGGTCGAGGGAGGCCTCGCCCTCGTCGTCGCTCACCGGCCGAGGCAGGCGCCGGTCGAACTGCGGGTGGCGCTGCGGCACGGCATCGAACAGGGCGCCATCCAGGCCATCGAACTGCCTGCCCTGTCTCTGGAACAGAGCGCCGAGCTGCTCCATACGACGCCCGACGATCCGGCCCTCGCCCGGCTGCAGGAACAGAGCTGCGGCAACCCGCTCTACCTGGCGGCCCTGGCGTCGGCACGCCGGTCGGATGACCGGCTGGACATCTGGACCCGTGGCGGGTTCGGCGCACGACTGCTCGCCGAGACCACCCTCCTCGACGACATGGCGCGCACCGTCGCCAACGCGGCGGCGGTCCTCGGCGACCCCTTCGACGTGGACTCCGTGGCCGAGGTCGCCGGGATCGACCGTGACGAGGCGTGCTCGGTGCTCGGCCGACTGCGGCAGCGCGACCTGATACGGCCCGCGGCGGGCCCGGGCCTGCTGTCCTTTCGGCACCCGCTGCTGAGGAGCTGCCTGTACACGGCGGCGGACGCCTGCTGGCGCACCGGCGCCCACCGCAGGGCGCTCAGCAGGCTCTCCGCACTGGGCGTACCGGCCATCGAACTCGCCCCGCACATCGCACGCTCCGGATCCACGACCGAGGCGTCGGACCTGCGGGTGCTCGGGACCGCCACCCGTACGGCACTGCATCTGGGCAAACCCGCCGACGCCGCGCGCTGGCTGACGGTCGCCCTGCGGGTGCGCCGCACCGCGCGGCCGAGTCCTGAAGGCGAGGCGATCGGCCTCGAACTGTGGCGGTCGGTCGTCCTGGCCCTCACCGCCCACGGCGACGCCGAGGGAGTCCTCGCCCTGGCCCGGGACATCCCGGCCGGCCCGAACGGTGAGATCCCCCGGCTGGCCGCCGTGACCCTGCTGTCCGGCGTGCTGGCCGCGCTGGGCCGGGACGAGGAGGCCCAGGCGTTCATCGGCGCGGAACTCGGCTCTGACACCGCCATGGACCGCGACGCCACTGCCCTCCTCCATGTCCAACAACAGGTGGTCAAGGTCCTGTCGGGGCAGGTGCCGGCCCGTGCCGACGCGGAGGCGCTGGTACGTCAGACCGCCGGGGCGGCCCCCGGCACCGTGGCGGGGGCCCTCGTGCTGCGCGGTCTGTGCGCCGTCCTCGCCGGTGACACCTGCTCCGCCGAGCGGGCGCTGAACGCCGGTGCCCAGGCGTTGGACGAACTCGACGACGGCCGTCCGGCCGGCGACCAGGAGTCCGTCCACCTGCTCGTCCTCAGCTGGTCCGAAGCGCTCATGGGCTGGTACGAGCGGGCGTGCGACCACGGAGAGCGCGCGCTGAGCGCCGTACGTGAACGGGGTGACGCACATCTGCTGCCGCCGCTCCTCGACACGCTCGCGTACGCGCACTACCAAGCGGGGCACATGGCCGACGCCCTGCACGCCGCTCAGGAGGGCAGAGTGCTGGCCAAGGCCGCCGGACGTGCCGATCACGTCGGTCTCTCGGACGCGATCACCGCTGCCGCCTGGGCGCAGTTGGGCCGCACGGCCACCTGCACGGCCCGCCGTCCGCCGACCGGTGAGCCGCTCGCCGCGTCGCGCACGCCCCTCAACGCGCTCCTGATGGCCGAGTCCTATCTGACGGCGGGCGACGGGCCTTCGGCGATGGCCCTGCTCCTGCCCAGGAAGGAGGCCTGGCGGGTTTCCGAGCCCGTCGCCGTCCTCGCGGCACGGGGCTACGAGTTGCTGGCCGCCGCAGCGGTGCAGAGCGGCATGGACGCGGACAGCATCCAGGAGTGGGCCGATCACGCGACGGAGGCCGCTACGGCGGTGGGCCTCGCCGAGCAGCAGGGGCATGCCATGCTGGCCCACGGCCACGCGCTGATGAGCCAAGGGCTCACCAAGGAGGCCGCACAGCGCTACCGGGAGGCGTTCGAACTCTTCGGCGGCAACAGCCCGTCGGCCGCACGCGCCAAGGAGCTGGCGCGTGCGGCCGACCGGAGCACCGGGACGCGGCCCGAGCAACTGCTCGCCGAACTCACTCTGCGCGAGCGCGAGGTGGCGGAGCTCGCCGGGGAGGGCCGCAAGTCCCGGGAGATCGCGGAGAAGCTGCGCGTGAGTCCCCGGACCGTGGACGCCCACCTCACGCGGATCTACACCAAGCTGGGCGTCAACTCAAGAGCCGAACTGGCCCGGATCGTTGCCCTGTCGGGCTGAGAGCGACGGCTCAGGCGGTCGGAGAGCCGGACGGCCGTACATCTGCCGGTGACAGGGCACGGACGAGGTCGGCCACAGCCGCCAGATGGTCGGTCAGAAAGAAGTGACCGCCCTCGAACACACGCAGCCGGAAACGGCCCGACGTGTGGTGCTGCCACGCCGCCACGTCCTCGACGGACGCCTCGGTGTCCCGGTCGCCGGTGACGGCCAGCACCGGGCAGGCCAGCGGTCTGCCCGGTGTGGGTTCGTAGGAGGCGAGGGCGCGGTAGTCGCCGCGCAGCGCGGGCAGGATCATGCCGAGCATCTCCTCGTCGTCCAGCAAAGCCGCTCCGGTGCCGCCGAGGGCCCGCATCTTCGCGACGAGGGCGCCGTCGTCCATCAGCCGGTCCCCGGTGGATCGGGGCCGGGAGGGCGCGCGGCGTCCCGACACGACCAGCGCGGCGGGCTCGCCGACCGAACCGGCGGTGAGGCGTACGGCCGCTTCGTAGGCGAGCGAGGCACCCATGCTGTGGCCGAGAAGCGTCCTGGGCCGATCTGCGGGGCCCAGAGCCTCGCAGATCCGGTCGGCGAGCGTGTGCAGGTCGCCGACCGGAGCCTCGCGATGGCGGTCGTGCCGCCCCGGGTACTGGACCGCCAGCACCTCGACCTCTGGAGAGAGGGCCTCGGACAGGCCGTGCCAGCCGGCGGCGGAGCCGCCCGCGTGGGCGAAGCAGACGAGTTCCGAGGCCGCGTCGGGGCTCGGATGGAAACACCTGAGCCAGACCTCGCGGTCCGCGCGCCCCATGGTCAGACCGCCATGGGCAGGTCGAGGAGCCGGTCGGAGGTGAGTATCGCCTGGTGCAGTCGGCGCAACGACCGGCACGGCTCCAGCCCCAGCTCGGCACGCAGCACCTTTTGTGCGCGCCGGTACACCCGCAGGGCCTCGGCCTGTCGCTCGGAGCGGTACAGCACCAGCATCAGCTGCCGGTAGAACGACTCCCGGAACGGATACCGCGTGATCAGCCCGTCGAGCAGGCTGATCACCTCACGGTGCCGGCCCAGCGCGGTACGGGACTCGACGGACAGTTCCAGGCAGTCCAGCTGTTCGGCCTCCACCCACGTGCTGAACGCGGAGAGTGCCGGGCCCTCGGCCATGCCGTCGAGAACCGGACCGCGGACCAGCAGCAGTGCCAGCTCGAACGCCTCCAGCGCCGCCTCGTGATGCCCCGCCAGCTGATGATTGCGGCCGGTGCGGATCAGCTCCTGGAAGTCGGTCACGTCGTAGCCGGCATCGTCGAGGACGAGCACATAGCCGGAGGGCTTGGTGAGGATGGCGCCTCCTGCGCTGTCCCCGGCGGTCACAAGGAACTTGCGCAACTGCGAGAGATAGACATGCACGGCCGCGGAGGCCCGCTTGGGAGGTTTGTCGCCCCACAGCTCCGTGATCAACTGTTCCTTGGTGGTGACACGGCCCGCCCCGATGAGCAGAGTCGCGAGCGTCATCTCCATTTTGGGGGCGCTGAGAGAGAAGTTTCCCACTCCGTCAGAGACACGGAGCGGGCCAAGCAGCTCATAGCGCATCGAAACCTCAAGGGATGTTGGGAACCTGCTTTCGAATTTGATGTCCATCACTGTGCAGGGGCGTGCACCGTCCGCACATCGGAGAAAGTACGTACGTAGACGGGCTGGCCGAAATGCGTCGCGACGTTCGGTGTTCGACCACCGCGGGTCCATCCTGTGGCGCTTGGCTTTGGAACCGCTTTGGCCTCCCACCTCACTCTCACGGGATGCGTGAGCTTGCCCTGCGCTGTGTGCGCGCCATCGGGGAGGCGGTCGTACGATTCGGCCTCCTGTGGATCCACGTCCCGCCGCCCACATGGCCTCCTCCGCCACTGACCGGCCCTCCGCCCGGCCATCCCGAGCGCCTGTGTCCGGGGGAGGTGCCCACATACCTGGAACGGATGCTGCACAACGATCATTGACCGGGGCTGCTTGGACGGCGTCCATGCGCAGCTCGGATCGCGCAGCTGCGGGTTCGGCCCCGGAGGTCCGCTCGGGTGGAATCCCGGTGGCATGGCGGTGGTGCTCCTTCGTCGTCGTCCGATGCGGGCCGGCATCCAGCGCAGACGCCGGTGAGTTCGACGGTGTGCTCGACCTCGGCGAAGCCGGTGTCGGTCGCGATTCGTCCGGCCCAGGTGGTGGCGGTGCCCGTCGGCGGGCCGCTCTTGGCAAAGCCGCTCCTGGGATTGAGGTGATATAAAATGGAAACCATTTTCAGTGGCGGAGGGAGTGCAGGATGACTGACGCCGGAGGCGACCGCCGGGACCGCCCCTTCACCCTTGTCGTCTGCGCCTCCTGCGAGGCCGGGACCGATCAGGTGATGGACGGGCTGCGCCTGGCGATCCGCAGCTGCCCCCACGGCGTCATGGTCTCCACCGGCTGTCTGGAGAAGTTCCTGCGCTGCCGCGGCCGGCGTGGGCTGCACGCCGCCGTACAGCCGTGCACGGTGGACCGCCGGCCCACGGGCGCCGTCGTACGTCTCGGCCCGCTCGTCACCGAGGCCGACGCCGACGCGGTCGGGGCGTGGCTGCGGGCCGGCATGCCGGACGACGGCACACTGCCCGACCGGCTGCGTGCGGCGCCCGCTTCGCAGCACGTCGCCCACCTCAACTGAGGGACGACGGCGCGCCCGAGGGCCTGGGGCAGACGGATCGGCCGTATCCGCTGGAGGGCGCTGTCACGTCGAGACCGCCTGTTCGCCGGCTGACTGCCAGGCCGCGCCGTTGTGCCGACGGGCGCGGGACCGGGCCAGCAGTCCGTGCCGGGGTGCCAGGCACCAGGTCACGGCGAACAGTGCGGTCAGCGCGCAGACGATGGAGCCGCCGGCAGCCAGGTCGTAGGCGTATGAGACGTACAGCCCGGCCGGCGCGCCCGTGCCGCCGAACGTCGAAGCCGGCAGCGTCATCGCCCACAGCCGTTCGGTCAGCATGCGGGCCGCGGCGGCCGGGGTGATGAGCAGGGACAGGACCAGGATGTTGCCCACCGCCTCCAGGGACATCACGATCGTGGCGGTGACGACGGCGTAGAGGATCAAGTCGAGCCACGTGACCGTAAGCCCGGCCGCCCTCGCCGTCTCGCGGTCGAGGCTGACGGCGACCAGTTCCTTGCTCAACGGCAGGACGACAGTCACCAGGAGCGCGCCGACGCCTGCGGCCGTGGACACCAGGACGATGCCGAGTCCGAATGCGCAGGAGAAGAACACGCCGATGACGGTGTCCTCCTTCAGGCGGCGGTTCTGCGAGACCAACGCGATGAGGATCGAGGTGGTCAGGCCGGCGAGCGCCCCGCCGAGGAGCAGGTTGCCATGGAAGGCGTAGGCGAGTGCGACGCCCGGGAACGCCGAGTGGGACACGGTCTCGCCGTTGAACGCCATGCCGCGCAGGACGACGTACACGCCGACGACCCCGCACACCCGCCCGGTGATCACAGCGACGGCGAACGCCCGCTGCATGAACGGAAGTTGCCAGGGATCGGTGAGGAATTCCACGACGCTCACGCGGCCCTGCCTTCCTGGCTCTCCTGGGTGGCTGCGATCGCCGTGTCCAGGCCGAAGGCGCGCAGCATCTGCTCGGGGTCGGCCAGGCGGCCGAAGAGGTCGTTGAGAAGTTCCTGGGTGGGGACGTCCCACGCCGTCCTGTCCCGTGCCCACGACCTGCAGGCACCACCGGAGTTCTTCACCGAAGCCGTGCAGGACTGACTCGGGGCCACCCGGTGACGATGTGCCCCGTCAAGTTCCTTGAGTCAGGGTCAGTCCTGCGGAGTGAGCCGGACGATCGGGATTTCGCGGTCGGTCCGTTGTGCGTACTCGTCGTACAGCGGGAAAAGAAGATGCGGGCCATCTGGGGTCAGAGGAGCCCGCGTTCGGCCGGGGACGCGACCCGGGCGCGAGCGGTGAACCGACGGCCGCCGACCTGCACCCCGACGCTCGGATCCGCGCGCATCTCCCCGCACCTCCTCGTGGTCACCCCAGGAAGGTGGCAGCCCGAGCGGTACCGCGTCATGGGCCGATCAGGTGGAACAGGAAGGTGGCAGCCCGAGCGGTACCGCGTCATGGGCCGATCAGGTGGAAGCGGAGGGCCGATCGGGGCCAAGTACGCCGAATCGGCGGGACGTTCGGTCCGGGACGTGTACGTGCCGATGACGTGCCCTCGGTCTCCGCCTGTGTGGCGGGCGGGCGACTGTGCCCTGACCGGGCCCGGAAGAGGGACCAACGGCCCCTCACCATGCTGCCGCGGTGCTCTCACGCTCGTAGGACGCCAGTACTTGTCCACCGTCTGCACGGGAGGAGGCCGGCATGCGCACCGTGCCCCTCGATGCGGCGACCCTGGAATCCTGCATCTCGGCCGCCGTGGCCGCCCCCTCGATCTACAACACCCAGCCGTGGCGCTTCCGGCTCGACCCGGAGACCGCCGCACTGGACGTGCACGCCGTTCCGGAACGGGGGCTGCGCCACGTCGATCCCGTCGGTCGGGCCCTGCACCTGTCCGTCGGCGCCGCTGTCTTCAACCTACGCATTGCGGCGGCCCACTTCGGCTGGACCCCCGTCGTACGTCTGCTGCCGGATCCCGAGGATCCAAGCCTGCTCGCCAACCTCCGGCTGTCCGGGGCGGGCCGCCGTGCACCCGCGGGGCACCGCGCCGATCTCTATCCGATGATCTGGCGCAGGCACAGCAGCCGGGTTCCGTTCTCCGGTCGGCCGCTTGCGCCGAACGTGCGGGCCGAACTCGGCGAAGCCGCCCACGCGGAAGGCACCCTGCTGACCTTTCCCGGTGCTGCCGAGACGGCACGGCTGCTGCGCTTGGCGAGGGTGGCCGAGCACCGCAATCGCACTGACCCCGACCGGGCCGTGGAGAGCCGCCGATGGGTGCACCGGGACCCGGACGACTCCGCAGATCTCGGCATACCGCGAGCGGCACTGGGGCTGCAGGACGCGCACGAGCAGTTCCCCATACGCGACTTCACCGCACAGCGGCACACCGAGCGGCTCCCCGCCAAGCCCTTCGAGTCCCACCCCGTGGTGGCCCTGCTGGCCACCGAGCACGACCGCCGCAGTGACTGGCTGCGCGCGGGACAGGCGCTGGAGCACGTCCTGCTGGTGGCGACGGCGTACGGTGTGCGCGCTTCCTTGCTGCACCAGCCGATCGAGTGGCCCGACCTGCGCCGCGACCTGAGTCCTGTACCGGACCTGACAGGGCACGCGCAGATGCTGATTCGGCTCGGGTACGGCCCTGAGGGCCCGGCCAGTCCGCGACGTGCACCGGAGCAGCTGTACGACGCCGAGTGACGGGGCAACGGCCTCGTCAGCCCGCTGCGCCGGACAGGCTTCCGCCGGGAGCGGGAGCTTCGGGCAGACAGCCGTTGGTCTCGAAGCCGCGCCGCTTAGCCCCGTTGCGCTCAGCATCCGCAGGACGCGGTCGCTGTCGGCTTCGAGCCGCAGCCAGCCGTGCTGGGTGAGAGGCGGTCGTCATAGCGACGGCACGTTCGGTCGGGTGCACAGCGACGGTGGTGGCATGGACACCGGTGTCCTTGACGGTCATGTGCTCCGCTCCTTACTGATGGTCGGACAGCAGCTCCAGACTCCTTCGGCGACCGGTGTCGGCGTCGTGCTGCTGGCCACCGCGCTGCCCGCCACGTAACCCCTCCCGGCGGGAGACAGCGCTGAGGTTCTGCCGGCGGCAGTCGCTGCCGTAGGGATGAACCGCTGACAACGGGTAGTCGGTAGGACAAACCCATTTCCAGGCATCCTCGGGGCACGGCCGGGCCACGGCTGCTCCCGGGTATGACATGACACTGCGCCGGAGCCGATCATGGCACTGTTGATCTACGACATCGACGGCCACCGGATCGTAGAGGTGAACGAAGTCGTCGACATCGCCAATGTCGAGCAGTTCGCGGCCGAACTCGACACCTCGATCCGGGAAAGTCCCGAGCGGACAGTGATCGTGGACCTCGGCTGCTCGCTCCTGACCACGGACGGCGTCACCTTCCTCGAACGCGCCCACGCGGTCGCGACGCGATGCGGCCGGGTCCTGCGGATCACGGCACGCCACCGCATCAGCCGCAAGGTGCTGCGCATCACGGGAGCCGATCACCTGCTCGACGTCCACCCCGATCTCCCGACCGCGATGCGCGCCGCCTGACCACCGCGTGGCGCACTCTGCCCCTGTGGACTCCAGGCCCCGGGCCCCTCGGCCCGCAGCGAGGGACTGGCGGCCCTCGCCACCCGCTCGCCGCCGTCGGAGGGTGGAGGGCACACGGGGAACCGCGCCCGCACAGGCGGCTCCCCGGACGAGTGAGGAGCCGCGATGCCGACCCGGGAGATCGATGCCACCGCGCTGGAAACGCTGCTGGCAGCAGCGGTGGCGGCGCCCTCGATCCACAACACACAGCCCTGGCGCTTCGGCATGGACCCGGCCACCCGGTCCATCGAGGTCCGCGCCGACCGCAGACGGGCACTGCCACTGGCCGATCCGGAGCAACGCGCCCGGCACCTGTCCGTGGGCGCCGCGCTCTTCAACCTCCGCGTCGCTGTCGCGCACCTGGGCTGGGAATCAGTCGTACGGCTGCTGCCCGATCCCGCCCATGCCGACCTGCTGGCAACCGTGCAATTGACCCGCGCCGCGGGCGACCCGCCGGACTACCAGTGGCTGTACCCGGCCATCGAGCGGCGCCACACCAGCCGGATGCCGTTCACCGGCCGCCCGGTGCCCGAGCCGGTCGTCGCGGAGATGGTCGCGGCCGCACAGGCCGAGGGCGCGCGGCTGCACGTACCGGGCATCGCCGGGACCCGTCGGCTGCTGCGGCTGACCGCCGCGGTCGAGGCACGCAACCAGGCCAGCCCGGCACGCACCGCCGAAACACGTACCTGGATCACCGCCCCGGCAGCGAGTACGCCGTATGGAATCCCGTTCACTGCCCTCGGTCCGCAAGACACAGCAGGGCGAATGCCGATGCGGGACTTCACCGGCCCGCTGCCAGTGCTGCGCCTGCCGGCCCTGCGCTTCGAGCGCCACGCCCAGCTGGCCCTGCTGTGGACCGCGCACGACCGACCGGAGAACTGGCTGCGTGCGGGGCAGGGCTTGGAGCGCGTGCTGCTGACGGCGACTGAGTACGGGCTGCGGACCTCCATGCTGCACCAGGCGATGGAGTGGCCGGATCTGCGCGATGCGGCCCGCCTCCGACAAAGGCGGTGCTGCCCGCAGCTGCTGATCCGTTTCGGCTACGGCCCCGAGGGCGGGAGGACCCCGCGGGCGACAGCCCGTCCGGACAGCTCCTGAAAACCGAGGCTGCCCGCCCAAAGACCGGACAGTGACGGGCGGCGCGGCCGCCGCCGCGCAACGCACGCAGACAGACCGCCAGACACCAAGGCAGGGCGACGTCCGGCTGAACCATCTGCGCGGCCCTGCATCGCCGCCGGGTGCTGTCCGGCATGAGCCGAAGCTCAGCGTGAGGCGCTGCCCCCCACCGCGTCTTCGGCGCCGACAATCTCCCGCCCCGTGACGAGCTCGGACTCGATCCGTACGAAGACCCCGTCGCTCGCGACCGCCCAGGAACGGGGGCCGGTCCGCAGCAGCCGCTCGTGCTGGGCGGGGTCGGTCACCACCATTGCCCGGCCGGTGACCACCACGCTCCACCCGGACCGAGTGGAGGCATCGAACTCGTCCACCTCGAACGCGACCACGACCCCGTCGACGGCACGCACCAGCTCCGAGCGGGCCGAGGTGCGCAGCACCACGGAGGAGTCCGCGTCGAGGGAGAAGTTGACCGGCAGGACTGCGGGCAGCGCCTGCCTGGTGTAGACGATGCGCCCGACCGGCACCTTGGCCAGCAGCCGCAGACACTCCTGCCGGTCGAGCGTGCGAAAGCCGTCGTTGTGGAACATCAGTCCATGCTCCCTCCCGGGGCCGAGCCCCTGTTAGGGCCGACCGGCCCCAACCAACCCCGGACGGGTGCGCGGTCCTGCTGCCACCCGGCCCAGAAACCGGGGACCGCCGGGCCCGGTGATCGAGGACTGATGGCCCACCCGTTCAGAGCGTCGCGATGCGGATAGTGGCAGCAGGTCACCGGCACGCGCTGAGCGGCCGCAGGGCCTGCGGCCCCGGACCGACAACCGGGGCCGCCCATGGCGAGCAGGAAGGGCGGGCGGCATGCTCCTGCCGTCTAGAAAGCAAAGCGAGGCACCGGCCGAGTCCGTGTCCGGGCGGGCCTGGCTGATGCTGGCGTTGGCCACGGTCGGCTTCGCCGTCGACTTCTGGGCCTGGGCGCTGCTGAGCCCGCTCGGCCCGCGCTTCAAGGACTCCCTCGGGCTGTCCTCGTTCGAGCAGTCGTTGCTGGTGGCGGTGCCGGTCGTGGTCGGCTCACTCGGGCGGATCCCGGTCGGTGCGCTGACCGACCGGTTCGGCGGCCGGGTGATGTTCCCGCTGGTGTCGGCGGCCACCATCGTCCCGGTCCTCTACCTGGGCCTCGCCGGGCACGACTCGCTGGCCGCGCTGCTCGTGGGCGGCTTCTTCCTCGGCATCGGCGGCACCGCCTTCGCCGTCGGGGTGCCTTTCGTCAGCGCGTGGTTCCCGCCCGAACGGCGCGGACTGGCGATCGGGATCTTCGGCGCCGGCATGGGCGGCACCGCGATCAGCGCCCTGACCACGGTCAAGCTCGTCGACGCCCACGGCATGGCCAACCCCTTCCTGATCACCGCCGCCGTACTCGCGGTCTACGCTGCCGCGGCCGCACTGCTCCTGAGGGACGCTCCCGGCCGCACGGTGCCCACCGAGCCGCTCGCCCGCCGCCTGGCCGCCACACTGGGGCTCGGCATCACCTGGCAGGCATCCGCGCTGTACGCGGTCGCGTTCGGTGGCTACGTGGCCTTCTCCGTCTACCTGCCCACCTACCTCAAGACCGGCTACGGGCTGACCCAGGCGGACGCCGCCAACCGCATGGCCGGCTTCGTGCTCCTCGCAGTGGCGATGCGCCCCCTTGGAGGCTGGCTGTCGGACCGCCTCGGCCCGGTGCAGGTGCTGGCCGGATCGCTGGCCGTGGTCCTCGCCGGAGCCCTCGCACAGTCCTTCACCCCGTCCCTGGCACCGGTCGGAACCATCGCGTTCCTGTCCATGGCTGCCGCCCTCGGCGCGGGCAGCGGCGCCACCTTCGCCCTGGTCGCCCTGCTGGCCCCGGCCAACAAGGTCGGCTCGGTCACCGGCATCGTCGGCGCGGCCGGCGGCCTGGGCGGGTTCGTGCCGCCGCTGCTGATGGGCTCGCTGTACGGCGCGTACGGCTCCTACGCGATCGGCCTCGTCCTGCTGGGCCTGGTGGCCGCCGCCGCACTGACCTTCACCGAAGCCGGCGTACGCCGCGCGGTCACCCGCGGGAGTTCAAGACCAACACCGAGCTGACCCGGGCCATCCACGCGATGACCATGGAGCTCCACAGGCGTCTGATCGACGACGACGGCGAGCGGTAGGCGGCCCGAGAACACGCTTCGCTGGGCTTGCGTAGACCCCGACTACAGCACGCGCGCCGAACCGGCCGGCATCCTTACCGCCCTCGACGCACTGCGCTGACCGGCCTGGTGCCGCAGGCTCCCGCGGCACCGGGCCGGCCGGTCCGGAGGCGGTCAGATGGAGAGGGTGGTGCCGTCGAAGCGGCTGAGGGTGAAGGCCGCGTCCTCCAGCGTGGCCTCCTTGGCCTCGCGCAGGACACCGATGGCGATCTCCTCGCCCAGCCGGACGGCCTGGGTGTAGTCGGTGCGCCAGTGGACGCCGGCCATGTTGCGGCCGGTGGCGATGTTGGCGGCGACCTTGTTGAGCTCGCCGCCGACGGTGAGCCGGTCGGCGTCCGGGCCGGTGTACCGCTCCAGGGCGGTGCCGTCCGTGGTGGGCACGACCGGGTCGGCCAGGATGTGCGACTCGTCGAACCACGCCTTGAGGATGGTCACGCACGCCCCGGCCACGGTGGCGTGCCCGGCGCCGTACGAGGGGTGGGTCGGGCTGCCTTCCGGGAACGCCTGCGGCAGCAGGTAGCTGCCGTGCTTCTCGAAGACCCGCTTCACGGCGACCGAGTCCAGCACGCCGGAGTGGATCGGGTACTCGCGCTGCCCGCGCAGCTGCTGGTGGACCCGGCCGCCGAACTCCTCGGGGCGCAGCCGCCGGTGCACGTACCACTTCTGGAACCACACCGCCTTCAGCGCGCGGGTGGCCACCTCGGTGACCAGTGAGAGGATGTGCGGTCCGCCGTACGTCCCGAAGCCGATCTGGTTGCGTGAGAAGTTGTACGGATTGCCCGCGTCCACCGGGGCGTTGTTGCCCAGCAGGATGAGCGCGGCGTTGAGGTAAGCCTCGTACAGCGCGTCGAAGTGCACGTAGTGCGCCAGGTCGCGCGGGGTCTGGATGTAGCGCCGGTGGGTGAAGTCTCGCTCGTCCGGCTCGGGTTCGGAGCCGTTCTGCACCTCCAGCCAGTCACCCCAGGTGGTCAGGTGGTCGACCGGACGGACGAGGGTGTCCTGCCGCTGGTCGATCAGCAGCGTGCCGTACGGGATGTCCTTGAGCAGGAACTGCGAGAGGTACGGCCCGGCCAGATCGCCCCGGGTGTCGCCCCGGAAGATGGTCTGGGGGGTGACCCGGCCGTCCAGCTTCGGCGCCCGGAAGTCCTCCAGCCCGCTCAGCTCACCGGCCGCCTCGGCGACCAGCTCGCTGTCACCGAACCGGGTGAACAGCACATCACGGCACAGCGCCATCCAGTACAGCTCGACCGCCTCGGCGGAATTCTGCGGGCTGTCGATGCGCGGCGCGGGCGGCATGGACAGGGCCTGGGCGTCCGGGCCCTGCGGGTCGAAGGCCAGCCCGGCCTGCGGGTTGGTCAGTTTGCGGGTGTCTGCGAGCGGGATCCGCTCGAAGTCCTCGTAGCTGCCTGTGGCCAGCGCCCGGCGCAGCAGGTGGTACGCGGCCGGGTCGACCTCTCCGAACTTGTTGTGCGGCAATCCCTTGGAGTAGTTCGCGACGAAGGGGTGGTCCGTCTCCTCCCCGTTGGAGGCGTGGACCGGTACGTGGCGCTGGAACTCCGCCTCGGCGGCCCGGACCCGCGCGTCGCGCGCGGCAAAACGACGATCACTCATACGAATCCCCCGTATTCCCCCATGAGTTGTGCGTGACATCGCACTCGTCTCATAAGACACCGGGCACCCAGGAATAGTTGCGCAATAGACGGCAATCGGCGACATCTCTACATATGCGGGGCTGGGTTCCGGATGGGTCCGGCAAGGATCGGTGCATACGGCGAAGTCCGCGGCGGAACGCCACCGCGCACGACGCCGGATCCGCTCCGATGGCACGCCTTCGTCAGTGGCGGTGCTTGCCGCTTGCCGCTTGCCGCTCGCCGGTGCAGCCGGGCCGGCCGCCCGACCGGCATCGAGGCCGTCGAAGCGCGAGCGGAGAGGGCTTGACCGCATGGAGGGCGGGACGGCTCAGGGCTGTGGAGCCCTGCCCATCTCCATGGCGAAGACCGCCGGGTGGCTGTCGTACCCTCGGATGATCTCGTGCATCTCCCAGGCTCCGGTGGCACTCCGGGTGAACTCCGCGATCGTCGCGGCGGTGGAGTCGGCGACCTGCGCGAAGTCGTATGCCAGCAGCTCTTTGTACCCGTCGACGACCAGCACCCCGGCGTTCGCTATGTCGCCGAAGGTTTTGGGGCCGCTGCTCTGATGGATCGCCACACCCGCGACCACCCGCGCGTAGGAGGACGCCAGCCGGTCGAGTTCCAGGACCATCACCTCGACGAAGCCAAAACCCTGACCGGTCTGGCTGTGCCGGCTCATGTTGATGGTGCCGTCCGGTGAGCGGCTGTCGAAGTGGACGACGTACAGGGGGCGTCCGTGAGGGGAATCCGCCGAGTAGGTCGCGGCGACGATGTCGAGATGATGGGGCGGCTCATTCCAGGGGCTCGGATCCCACCGGAGCCTGACCTCGACCTTGCCGAGTCCTGCGCTGTGGCTGCTCACCGGACGCTGCCCCTCCCGTATCAGGCCGCCGCGGGATGATCTCCGCATGCCCAAGTATGGCTCTCGGCCATTCTGTTGATGCCTCGCGTGCCTGGGTTCTCGGCGGATCTGTGAGCCTGGGCCATTGACCCGTGTCCCCTTGGCTTGCATCCCGGAGAGCCTCGTACGCGTGCGGAATCTCTGGCCGGAGCCTTGCTGTGAGCTGCGGCGGATGCCTGTTCCCCCTGATGTTCCCCATGCGAGGGCAATGCCCACCGGCGCAGTGTGCACTGACGGGTGCCGGCCCTTGCTGGCCGGGTTCTGCCCGCCGAGGACTGCCGGGTCCAGGCCGCCTTCGCCGCACAGGCCGCCGTAGTCCTGGTCCGCCGGCGCCTGCAGCAAGAGGCCGGCCAGGCAAAGGAACTCGCCGAGGGCAACCGCATCCGCACCGCGCTGCCGGCCACCGTCAGCCACGACCTGCGTACCCCGCCGGCCGGCATCAAGGCCGCGGTCACCCCCCGACCCCGAGTCGGCCGTCGTCCTGGACATCCCCGAGACCCTGCCGATGGTCGCCGTCGACGAGGGCCTGCTGGAAGAACGGCTGCAGCCGCGGCACCTCGCGGTCCGGGAGCATGGGTGCCTCGGGATCGTCGCGGTCATGACCATTCGCGGGCCGGCCTGGTCGCGTACGCGGCCGATGCGGATCCCCCGCGAGCGCGGAGATGACCAGGGCAAGGGAGAACGCCGCGGTGGTCGCGCCGGTGGACCAGCCCGTGGCGGCGTGATCTGCGGGTTCAGGACGGGGAAGGCGTAGTGGACGATGTTCCAGCTGGTGATCTGTGTGACGCAGAGGCGGGCAGGGTGGCGCGGGGCCGCGACCGGTCCCTGGATCCGGTCGCGGCCCGGCCATTGCGAGTGCTGAGAGCGGTCACGAGTCGCAGCAGCCGCCCCCGGCCTGGTCGGCCTCGGGGGCGTCGAACAGTCCGGCCCCGCCGCACACCCCGGTCTCGGGGAGGGTGAGTTCGACGCGGTCGGCGGACTCCAGGTCCCCGGCGATGGCGGCGACCACGGAGCGGACCTGCTCGTAGCCGGTCATCGCCAGGAACGTCGGGGCGCGGCCGTAGGACTTCATGCCGATCAGGTAGATGCCCTGCTCGGGGTGGGCGAGTTCGCGGTGGCCGTGGGGGTAGACGGTGCCGCAGGAGTGCTGGTTGGGATCGATCAGCGGTGCGAGCGCGACCGGGGCCTCGAGCCGCTCGTCCAGTCCGAGTCGGATCTCGGACAGAAAAAGGACAGGTCCGGGCGGAACCCGGTGAGCGCGATCACCTCGTCGACCGCGTTGAGACGGCGGCCGTCCTCGGCGACGAGGACCAGGCGGCCGTCGGCGTCGCATTCGATCGCCTCGGTGCGGAAGCCGGTGACCGCGTCGGCGTAGCCCTCGTCGACGGCTGCCTTCGCCGCGAGCCCCAGGGCGCCGGGGGCGGGCAACTGGTCAGCGGTGCCGCCGCCGAAGGTGGAGCCGGAGATGCCGCGGCGCAGGATCCACACCGCCTTCGTGCCGCTGCCGTCCTCGGCCTTGGCCAGGTGGGCGAGAGCGGTGAAGGCGGAGGCGCCGGAGCCGATTACGGCGGTGCGCCTGCCCGCGTAGCGAGCGCGTACGGCCCGGTCCATCAGGTCCGGGACGCGGTAGGTGATCCGGTCGGCCGCTGCCTTCTCACCGAGGGCAGGCAGGCCGCTGCCGCCGGCGGGGCTGGGGGTGGTCCAGGTGCCGGAGGCGTCGATGACCGCGCGGGCGAACAGACCCTCCTCCCGGCCGTCTGCGTGGGTGACGTGGACGACGAACGGCTGAGTCTCGCGGTCGGCGTCGACGATGCGGTCGCGCCCGGCGCGGGAGACACCGGTCACCCGGGCACCGAAGCGCACGCGCCTGGCGAGGACGTCGGCGAGAGGCTCCAGGTACTGCTCGGCCCAGTCCCCGCCGGAGGGGTAGGTCACCGGGTCGGGCTTGCTCCAGCCGGTCGGGGCGAGGAGTTTTTCGGCGACCGGGTCGGTGACCTCGCCCCAGGTGGAGAAGAGACGGACGTGCGCGCACCGCTGCCCCGGCTCCGATCGCTACGACGGGCAGCTCGGTGGTGGGCGCGTTCACGGCGACTCCTTGCTTGTTTTGGCATCCGTCGATGCTTGCGCGGCCGGCATGGTAGCTGTTTCGATATATGTCAACATAGACATTCATCGAATTATTCATTCGTGGAGCGCGTCGACGTGGTGGTGTTCGGCGCAGGGCAGTCCGGCCTTGCGGCGGCGCATGCCCTGCTGCGTCAGAGTCTGAAGCCGGTGGCGCTGGAGGCGACCGCCGCCTGGATGCGGACATCCGCACGGGCCGCCGCGTGGCCGCCGTCCGGCGCGCTCACGGTGGCTCCGACGTGGAGACGGAGGGCGGCGGGCGGATAGCGGCCCGCAGCCGGCCTTGACGGGATCCTCACCGCTGGCTCGACTCCAGCGTCGCGAGGAGACCTGACTCGCCCTGCGGACGGCCGATCAGCGGATGACCTGAACGTCGGCGACAACGTTCCTTTCATCTCGACCACACCATCGGGCCCAGTGGGCGCCGAAAGCGATGAATTTGGCTGCGGATCGCAGTCTCGTCACGGTAACCAACCGATGGGAGTGGAGATGGGCAAGCTGCATCAGGTGGCCGACGGCGTCTGGGTCCGGCAGAGCGAGTGGGTCTGGAGCAATTCCATCGCGGTGCGCGGGGAGGATGGGTTGATCCTGATCGATCCCGGCATCGATGGCTCCGAGTTGGACCAACTCGCCGATGCCGTGGACCAGCTCGGCATTCCTGTGGTTGCCGGGTTCTCCACCCATCCCCACTGGGACCACCTGCTCTGGCATTCCCGGTTCGGCGACGTGCCGCGCTACGCCACCCCCGCCTGCGCCCGGGTTGCCGGTGGAGCGCGAGAGCGGGCGCAGGCGATGGCGGCGGAGAGCGCGTCGGGTATCCCTCTCGAGCTGGTCGCGCTCGTCACCCCGCTGCCCGCGGACGGCGGACCCGTGCCGGGCGAGATCATCGAGCACCAGGCGCACGCTGTCGGTCACGCCGCGATCCTCCTCGCGGACCATGGCGTCCTGCTCGCCGGCGACATGCTCTCCGACGTGCTGATCCCGCTCTTCGACTTTCGCCAAGACGACCAGGTGGGCGCCTACGAGACGGCACTCGACCGGCTGGATGAGGCCGCCAGGCATGTCGATGTCGTGGTCCCCGGCCACGGCGCCGTTGCCGAGGGTCCCCAGGTGGCGGCCCGCCTCGCCGCCGATCATGCCTACATCGACGCGCTCCGGCGAGGAGAGGAACCGGTCGATGCGCGTCTGGGGCCGCATGCGGACTGGCTCTCCGGCATCCACCGGTCGAACCTGGAGCAGGCGCGAGGGCGGTAGGGCCTTCTGGTGGCTCGCGCAACCTGTACCGACTCCGAGGTTCTGGTCACGATGCGTTACGGCCCCCGCTCGGGGCTCACTTGCTCCACGAGTGCACCGCCCAGGTGCGGCGGCAACACGGTCGGCAGCAGCTCCCCGCACTCGGCGACTGTCACGCCGCCTGTAACGGAGCGTCACCGGCGCACGGAAGCATGATCGGCTTCACGGAAATCTTGACAGAGTCGCGATTTGCCTGTCAGTGCATCCTCGGGCCGCTTCCTGCGCGAGCCTGCGATGCAACTCGTCATCGACGACTGCCGCTCCCGCGCCGTTACCGGCCTGGCCTGGCCTGCCCTACCTCGCCGGCCTCCCCGGCGCCCTGGGTGACGCCGGGCGGCCCCTCCATCGTCAGGGCGTCTCCCGGAACCACCGGGGTCTGGCATACGCCGGGCTGGAGTGGCAGCCAAGTCTGTCGTCGAACGTCCTCCGAGGCGTTGGCCGGGACGCGGCCCGCATCTCCCGCCATCTGGCCGCCCGCCTGGGGTACAGGTGAACCCAGCCCGGTTGCTTCGATGTGTGTCAACATAGACGCATGTCGAATGCCGAGGTGCTGCCGCTGCTGGAGACCGACGGCCAGGGTGTGGTGCCTTGCTGCCCGCCGTTGACCGAGCGCCCGATGACCGCCGATGAGGCCGAGACGGCCGCGCGGATGTTCAAGGCGCTCGGCGACCCGGTCCGCCTGCGGCTGTTCTCCGCGGTGGCCTCGCATGAGGCCGGCGAAGCGTGCGTGTGCGACATCTCCGACGTCGGCGTCTCCCAGCCGACCGTGTCCCATCACCTGAAGAAGCTCAAGGAGGCCGGGCTGCTGACCTCTGAGCGGCGCGGCACTTGGGTGTACTACCGGGTGGAGCCCTCCGTGTTTGCCGCGATGGGCCAGCTGCTGGCCACGGCACCGGCTGCGGCGTGACCGCGCGCTGCCCGAGCGCGTCGGCGGTACAGATTGGGCAAGAGGAGCGAACAGACGCGAGCGACGACGGGATGGAGCTGGCCGACGCGCAGCGGGCGCAGTGGCAGAGCACGTACATCGCCCACCCGGGGATGTACGGCGAGCATCCCTCCGTGCCCGCCGTCCATGCTGCTGAAGTGTTCGGTGCGGCCGGTGCACGTGACGTGCTGGAGCTGGGGGCGGGGCACGGTCGCGACGCGCTGTTCTTCGCGCGGGAGGGCTTCACGGTGCGGGCTGCTGACTTCAGCAGGACCGGTCTGGAGCAGCTTCGGGAGGCGGCCCGGGCCGCAGCACACGCACACTTCGGAGCCGGCACGGCCCATGGGGACGACATCTTTGAACACGGCGGGTTCGCCGTGCACTTCTTCGACCGTGATCTGGTCGACTCCCTGGCCGACGGCTGGGTGCTCGACGATGTGCACTTCTTCGCGGAAGGCGACCTTCCGCGCCGCCTGTGGCGTTGAGGCCAGGGAGTCGGCGAGGGGCCCGACCCGGCCGCCCCCTTGTCGACCTGCCCGCCTGCCTTCGACCCTCCCCGACGACCTCGCCGCCGTCCACGACAAGCTCGGCTACGCCCCCCGCGCGTCAACGACCGCCGGCGCCGGCGTCACCAGTACCCGTCAGGCACGGGCGAGTTCGGCGGCGCCGAAGGAGACGTCGAACCGGTCGCACCAGATGCTGACGCTGCTGTACCGGGCCGGATCGACGTCTTCGGGCA
>NZ_LLZG01000384.1 GCF_001509475.1 Streptomyces regalis | reverse complement strand
CCTTGTCTCCCTCCCCGCGGCCCGGCCTCCCCGCCTCCCACCTCGGGGACGGGCCCAAGGCCCCCGCACGGCCTATCCCGTCCCGCCCTGATCGATTGGCCTGCCCATGACCGACACAGTCCCCACGGGGTCACCGATATCCCAGTCCGCCGACGTCGGTGGACGCATCGAGCTCGCCCCCGAGGCATTCCCCGCCGACAGTCCCTTCGCCAACGAGGATCTGCGTCCCGTTCCGGTCGCCGAGCGCAAGTGGACGACGTACAACTTCGCGGCCCTGTGGATCTCCATGGCCCACTGCATCCCGAGCTGGACCCTGGCCTCCGGCCTGGTCGCCCTCGGCATGGACTGGAAGCAGGCCGTCTTCACCATCGCCCTGGCCAACGTCATCGTGCTGTTGCCGATGCTGGCCACCGGGCACGCCGGACCCAAGTACGGCATCCCGTTCCCGGTGCTGGCGCGGGCCTCCTTCGGGCTGCGCGGCGCCAACATCCCGGCGCTGATCCGGGCGGCCGTGGCCTGCGGCTGGTTCGGCATCCAGACCTGGATCGGCGGCAGCGGCATCTTCGTCCTCGGCTCCAAGCTCACCGGCGGTGAGTGGGAGAACGCGGGCAAGATCGCGGGCAACCCGTGGCCCCTGTGGCTGTGCTTCGTCCTCTTCTGGGCCGCGCAGATCGCCATCATCTATCGCGGCATGGACTTCCTGCGGCACTTCGAGAACTGGGCCGCGCCCTTCGTGATCGTCGGCGCCCTCGTTCTGCTGGTCTGGATCGCGGTCAAGGCGGACGGCTTCGGCGCGCTGCTCGACCAGCCCTCGAAGCTGGGCTGGGGCCCCGACTTCTGGCCGGTCTTCTTCCCGTCCCTCATGGGAATGATTGGTTTTTGGGCAACTTTGTCCCTCAATATCCCTGACTTCACCCGTTTCGGTGCCAGTCAGAAGGCGCAGACCTGGGGCCAGTCCCTGGGCCTGCCCACCACGATGACCCTCTTCGCGGTTCTCGCCGTGCTGGTCACCTCCGGCTCCGAGGTGGTCTACGGCGAGGCGATCTGGGACCCGGTCACCCTCGCTGCCAAGACGGACAGCGTCTTCGGCCTGCTCTTCGCCCTCATCGTCGTCCTGGTCGCCACGATCTCCGTGAACATCGCGGCGAACGTGGTCTCCCCGGCGTACGACCTGGCGAACCTGGCACCGAAGCTCATCAACTTCCGTACGGGCGCGCTGATCACCGGTGTCATCGGTGTGCTGATCTTCCCGTGGAAGCTGATCTCCACCCCGGAGTTCTACATCTTCACCTGGCTCGGCGTGGTCGGCGGCCTGCTCGGCACGGTCGCGGGCATCCTGATCGCCGACTACTGGATCGTCAGGCGCACGGTCCTGCACCTCGCGGATCTGTACACGCCCGGCGGGCGCTACTGGTACTCGGGCGGCTGGAACTGGCGCGCCATCGTCGCCTTCCTGGTCGGCGGCGTCCTCGCGGTCGGCGGCTCGTACTCGGGTGTCGGCGCCGACGGTACGAAGACCGGACCGTTCCCGGTCGACGGACTGATCCCGTTCCTCAAGCCGCTCGCCGACTACGGCTGGGCAGTGGGCCTGGGCGCCTCGCTGGTGCTGTACGTGGTGCTGATGGCCGGGCACAAGGAACGCGTCGAGGTCTGAACCCGCCAACCCGCTGTGAAAGGACCTCTGGAGGGACTTTCTGGAGGACGGTCAGCCCTTCTGGCCGTCCTCCAGCGCGGCCACCGCCTCCTTGGCCGCCTTGATGGCGCCCTTGTTGATGTCGTCCGTGCTGGGCGCCTTCTTCGACTCGAAGTCGCTTCCGCTGTAGGTGATGGAGACCAGCGCGTTGGACGCGCGGATCATCACCACGCCCTCTCGGGTCTGTTGATTGTCCTCGGTGGTGAGGTTCACGACGGAGTACCCCGAGTCGCCGATGCCGGGGACAGCGCCTCCGCCGCTCTTGTCCGCGACGCGCTCCTTGTAGGACTTCTCCGCCGCGTCGTCCGACTCCGTGATCTCGAACTGCACGTCCAGCCAGCGGTAGTCGTAGCCCTTGAGCGCGTTCCACGAGCAGGTGCGGCGCAGCTTCGAGTCCGTCGACGGGATCTCCTTGCCGGCCGCCTTGGCGCCCGGCACGAGCGACTTGACCGTTTTCGCGCTCAGGCTGTCGCACGGCGCGGGAGCGGAGGCGTACGTCTTCGACACCGCCGCCGTCGCGGGGGCCGAGGGCGAATCGTCGCCGCTCTTCTGCGCCGCCGGCTCGTCGGCGGCCTGCGTCGCAGGTCCGGACGACAGTGCCCAGCCCGCCGCGGCGAGCACGATGACGGGCGACAGGCGCGCGGTGAGGGCGAGCGGCAAGGGAAGAGAACGCACGGCGCACTTTTCGTGGGGGACGGTGCGGAGGGAGTCCGCACTGCGGACGGGACGCCAGTGTCACATGACTCCCTGTGAGGCGGAAGTGCCAACTCGCTCCGTGCTGACGCGGTTACGACAGGGCCGTAATTACGTGGTGTCCTGGGTGAGTTACAGGGCCTCCCGGATGATTTGAGCGGAAAGTGAGCTTTCGATACGGTCCACGGCCACGAACGCGCCGTATGCGACGAGATGCACCAGGCAGTGGTCGGTGTGCTCCGGCCGGCGCCAGGCCGCCACGTCCTCGTCCGTGATGCGGTACGGCGCGAGGGCGGCCAGCAGCGCCAGGCGCGCCCCCGGACGCTCCCGGCGGTCCGGGAACCCGTCCAGGGTGAGCGGCGGATGGCTTCCGTCCCAGTCCTGCAGGGTCTGCTCCACGAGGTGATGGTCGTCGGTGTCGAGCAGGCCCGCGCCCCGCATGGCCGCCCTGAGCAGCGCCGCGTACGCGAGGCCTACGGGTGTGCCGTCCGCCCAGGCGGGGGCTTCGCCGGGGTCGATGTGGTCGAGCAGGGCGAGGGCGGTGCCGGGCCGGGCGGGGCGGCGCACGGTACGGGCGAGCGTGCGGCCCGCGAGGCTGCGTACCGCCCGGAAGCGCTGGGCGCCCGCGGGGAGCAGGTTCTCGGTCAGCAGGGCCGACGCGATGCGGTTGATGAAGTGGAAGGTGAGCGCGGTGCCGAGATAGGCGGGGGCGTGCTCGCGCGGGAAGGGATACGGCTCCAGGGCGGCGCCGGGCACGCGCGTGTGCCGCCCCCAGGCCAGTACGCGCGCGTGCTCCTCGCTCTGCGGGGCTTCACCCCGGGCCAGCCGCTCCGCGAGCCCGTGGTCGCCGGTGGCGTGCAGCAGCACGGTGTGCGCGTCCACGCAGAACGGGCACTTGTTGGCGAGCGACACCCCGAGGGCCGCCAGTTCCTTGCCGGTCCGGCTGCCGGCCCCCGCGATGAGCGACTCGCGCATCAATGCCCAGGTGGGGGCGAGGAGTTCGGGTGCGGAGGACAGGACCACGAAGGTGACGGGCTCGGCGATGCCGAAGTCCAGGGCGATCTGCGCGTACACCTCGGCGACGGTGCCGGTGGCCGACTTCGGCGGGAGGGGTTCGGTGTATCGGAAGGGTGTGGACATGGGCAGCAGCGTGCGCCGCCGGGGTGGGCCGCGTCGTCGTACTGCCGAAGGCAGTCGGGGCTGCGCCGGCCGGGCGGGCCGGTGCCGGGCACTACTGCGTGGGGAGTAGTCCAGGAGCCGTCCACAGGGGTGACGTCGCTGTCGGTGGGGCGGTCTAGTGTGCGGGCATGAGTGGGCTTCGGATCACCCGTGGGCGGCTCGTCGACCTGGCCGTCGCGGTCGTGGTCGGCGTGATCGTCCTGCTCGCCGCCGTGGCGGACGGCCGCGCCGGACCCGTGGACTGCGCGCTGATCGCGGTCGGTTCGCTTGCCCTGGCCGGGCACCGCACGGCTCCGCGCGTGGTGCTCGCGGTCACCACCGGCAGCCTGCTCGCCGCAGTCGTCCACGCCGGACCCGCGAGCAGCCTGGCCGTCCCCGTCGTGGGCGCGGTGCACACCGCGTCGCGGACCGGACACCGGGGCACGGCCGCGGCGGCCGCCGCCGTCTTCCTCGGCGGATACGTGGCGGCGGGCTCGGCGGGCTCGGACGTCTCGCGGGAGGCGCTGCTGCTCGCCGGCTGGTTCCTGTGCGCGGTGGTGACGGGCCTGGCCGACCGCAACTGGCAGGCGTATCTGCGCCAGACCGAGCAGCGCGCCCTGGAGGCCGAACGCACCCGGGAGGAGGCGGCGTTGCGCAGGGCCGGCGAGGAACGTCTGCGCATAGCACGCGAGTTGCACGACTCCCTTACCCACAGCATCTCGATCGTCAAGCTCCAGGCGGGCGTCGCCGTGCACCTGGCCCGCAAGCGCGGCGAGGAGGTGCCGCCCGCGCTGCTCGCCATCCAGGAGGCGAGCGGGGAGGCGATGCGCGAGCTGCGCGCCACGCTGGAGGTGCTGCGCACGGACGAGCCCACCGGCACACCCGCGCTGCTCGTGGAGCGGGCGCGGGCGGCGGGCCTCGCGGTCGAACTGACGGTGACGGGGGAGGAGCGGCCGCTGGCGGCGACGGTCGACCGGGCGATGTACCGCATCGTCCAGGAAGCCTTGACGAACGCGGCGCGGCACGCGGGCCCGGCGAAGGTGACCGTACAACTCATCTACGGGGAGGTGGAGTTGACGATAGGCGTCGAGGACGACGGCGCCGCCGACCCGGCCGGCCCGCCCACCCCCGGCATCGGTCTGACCGGCATGCGTGAACGCGTCACGGCCCTCGGCGGCACCCTGCACGCCGCCCCGCGCGCGGAGGGCGGGTTCGCGGTGCGGGCGCGGCTGCCGCTGGGGGAGACGGCATGACGGACGACGTGATCAGAGTGGCGCTCGTCGACGACCAGGCGCTGATGCGGGCGGGCTTCAGGGCCCTGCTGGACGCCGAGGACGGCATCGAGGTGGTCGGCGAGGCCGCGGACGGCGAGCAGGGATTGGCACTGATCCGCGCCCAGGTCCCCGACATCGCGCTGATCGACGTACAGATGCCGGTGATGACGGGCATCGAGGCGACGCGCAGGATCGCCGCGGACCCGGCGCTGGCGCCGGTCCGCGTGGTGATCCTGACGAACTACGGCCACGACGAGTACGTCTTCGAGGCCCTGCGAGCCGGCGCCGGCGGCTTCCTCCTCAAGGACACCGAACCGGCCGACCTGCTCCAGGCCATCGAGGTGGTGGCACGCGGCGAGGCGCTGCTCTCCCCGGCGGTGACCCGCACCCTGATCGGCGAGTTCGTCTCCCGCCCACCCGACCGGGCCACCGCCCCCGGCCTGGAGTGCCTGACACGCCGCGAACGCGAGGTGACGGCGCTGGCGGCGCGGGGGCTGACGAACGAGGAGATCGCCGAGCACATGGTGATCAGCCCCTTCACGGCGAAGACCCACATCAGCAGGGCGATGACGAAACTGGGGGCAAGGGACCGGGCCCAACTGGTGGTCTTCGCCTATGAGTCGGGGCTGGTGACGGCACGCGGGGCATAACCCGTTGCGCCGGGCGGGCGGCGATCAGCAACCTGAGGCGATGACCGAGACGACGGACGCGAAACAGCCCGCCGTGCGCGAGGAGATCCTCGCCTACTACGCGCGGGGCAAGGAGGACGACCGGCTCAGAGAGGGCGGCGCCCCCGCCGGACGGCTGGAGTTCTGGCGCACGCAGGACGTGCTCCGGCGGTCGTTGCCCGCGGCGCCCGCGCGCGTGCTGGACGTCGGAGGCGGCAGCGGGGTGCACGCGGAGTGGCTCGCGCAGGACGGGTACGAGGTCGAGCTCGTCGATCCTGTGCCGCTCCATGTCGAGCAGGCCGCCCGGATCCCCGGCGTCACCGCCCGCCCCGGGGACGCGCGCGAGCTGCCCGCCTCCGATGCCGCCTGCGACGTGGTGCTGATGCTCGGCCCGCTGTACCACCTGCCTGAACGGGCCGACCGGGTCAGGGCGTTGGCGGAGGCGCACCGGGCGGTCCGGCCGGGTGGGCTGGTGGTCGCGGCCACCATCAACCGCTTCGCGCAGCTGCACGACCTCCTGCGTGAGGAGCGCTACTTCATCCCGCAGCACCGCGAACGGACCGACGCCGTCCTGGCGGACGGACGACATCCCTACCACGAGGACGGGTTCTTCACCGTGGCTCACTTCGCCCAACCCGACGAGGTGCCCACGGAGTTCGCCGAGGCCGGACTCACCGTCGAGGGCCAGTACGGCGTCGAGGGCGTCGCCTGGCTCATGGGCGGTGTCGAGGACTGGCTCGACGACCCGGAGCGCCGCGAGACCGTCCTGGCGGCGTGCCGGCACATCGAGTCCGAGCCGGGTCTCCTCGGTGCCAGCGGGCATCTGCTGACTGCGGGCAGACGGTTGCCGTAGTTGAGTTCGGGCGGTGGAGCGGGTCGGCGACGAACACCGTCAGGGCCGGCTGGGACTGTGCGTAGGCGGCGAGTCGGGAGTAGCGGCGGGCGCGGTTGGGGTCGGACCACTGGATGGACGCCGTGCGGTGCAGCGAGGACGACACGTTGACGACGCGGCCGGCTCTGGCCGTGTCGTGGGAATCCCTGCCGGCGGAACTGAGTTGCTTGCGACTGCGACGATGACAACGGGTGGACCGCGGTCCACCGCAGGAAGGGGACAGGAGCCGATGAGCCTTCGTCAGTTCGAGTACGCCCTGGCCATTGCCGAGGAGGGCTCGGTGACGGCGGCGGCGGAGCGGCTGCATGTTGCTCAACCGTCGGTGTCCCAGCAGATCCGCGGACTGGAGCGGGAACTCGGCGTGGAGCTGTTCGCCCGCACGCCGACCGGACTGGTGCCCACCGTGGTCGGCCGCGCGTTCCTGCGGGAGGCGGAGGTCGCGGTGAGCGCGGCGCGGCGGGCGAGGTCGACGGCGCGGGCAGGCGCCGACGAGCTGGTGGGCGAGCTGGTGGTCTCGGTGCAGATGGGGTTTGGCACGCGGCAGCTGCCGGGCGCGCTGGGCGCGCTGCGCCGCCGCTTCCCGCGGTTGGAGGTCACCGTCTTCGAGGAGCCCAGCTCCGCCGAGCTGGAGCGGCTGTGCCGCCAGGGCGTACTGAACCTCGCACTGATGGCGGCGTGCGAGCGGAGCCCCGCCGACGCCCACCACCTCGGCGACGAGGAGTTCGTCGTGGTGCTGGGCGCCGGGCACCGGCAGCTTGCCGCGGACCGGGTCGAGCTGCGCGACCTGGAGGGCGAGTCGTGGGTGAGGTTCGACCGTGACAGCGCGCTCGACGGCGTGCTGCTGGACGTGCTGCGGGGCAACGATCTGGCCTCGACCACGGCCGCCCGCGTGTCCCAGACGGCGACGGCCGTGCGCTGGGCCGCCCACGGGTTGGGGGTGACGCTCGTCCCGGCCTCCGCGGTGCCCCACGGTCACGAGCACCTCGTTCGCCCGGTGTTCCCGGTCGTGTCCCAGCCCGTCATCGCCGTTGTCCGGCAGGGCGCGGGCCCGGCGGAGGCGGCCCTGCTCGAACTCCTGCGTCAGGAGACCTGGTCCGAGTCCGCTTCCTTCTCGCCGGCGTCCTGACGGCCGAGAAGGAAGCGGTTGCGTCACCCCCTGGGGAATTCCCCGCCGTCCACGATGAGATTGCTCCCGGTCAGCCAGCTCGTCCGGTCGGACACGAGAAACAGCACCGCGTGGGCGATGTCGTCGGGCTGCCCGTCGCGCCCCAGCGGGGTGGTGTCGTTGGCGTTGGTCCGGCCCGGCGCCGCGTTCAGGCGCGCCCACTGCTCCCGCGTTTCTTCGCCGCCGGGGGTGGCGACTCTGCCGGGAGTCACCGTGTTGACCCGGATTCCGAACGGGGCCAGCTCCGAGGCCAGCCCCCGGCTGTAGTTCTCCAGCGCCGCCTTCGCCGCCGTGTAGTGCAGGAACGGTCCTACCGGGGTGAGGACTGCGGCCGAGGAGACGTGCACGATCATCCCCGAACGCCGTTCCCGCATCCCCGGTACCAGCAGCGAGTCCAGCCGCACCGACGCCAGATAGTTCAAGTCCAGCGCGTCCTGCCACTCCTCGGCGGGGATGGCCGAGGCGTCCTTGTACGGTCGCGCGCCACCCACGTTGTGGACCAGGACGTCCACCCCGCCGAGCACCTCCTGCGCGGCCGCGGCGAGCGCCTCCGCCCCAGCCCGTGTCCGCACGTCGGCCTCCACGAAGGTGGCTCCATCCGGCACCGTGCTCGTCGCCGACCTGGCGGTCGTGAGCACTTCGGCGCCCGCGTCCAGGAGCTGGCGCACGACGGCCGCTCCGATTCCGCGAGAACCACCGGTGACCAGGGCCCGCTTTCCCGCGAGTTCTCGCGTTCCTGATCCGTTCTCGATTGCAGCCATGCCACCGGTCCTCTCGATCGCGTAATTGCCGCTCGACGGGAGATCGCGGTGAGCGCCCCGTCGAGCTGTTTCACGGTAGGTCCGGAAAAGAACGAGAGGCAAAGACGGAATGTGAGTACGTGCTATAGGGAATTTCTATGGCACCCCGGCCCCTCCGCCGGTGAAAACCCGTCCTCGACGGGGGCTGTGGTCGGGCAAGGTGAGGGCTGTGTGGGCCGGGCGTCCGGTTTTTGGTGGCAGGGCGGTGAGGCCGCGAAGTCTGTTGTTGCGTTTTTCAAGGGCTTCGGCGGTGGTGGGGAAGAGCGCCGCGTCGCCTTCACCGACCTGTGCCTGGTTCAGTTCGACGAATCCGCGGATGTCGCGTTCGTAGGCGGCGAAGGCCGCGGTGTGGTCGCGATGGGCGGCCAGCGAGTCGGCGAGCATGTAGGCGCCGACGAGGGCGAGGCTGGACCCTTGCCCGGTCAGGAACGACGGGGCGTAGGCGGCATCGCCGACGAGCGCGACCCGGCCGCTGGACCAGCGCGGCATGCGGACTTGGCTCACGGTGTCGAAGAACGGATCGTTCGCGTGGCGCATGGCGGCGACCACGGTCGGGATTGCCCATGCGTCGCCCGCGAAGGTGGTGGCGACGAGGTCACGTTGCGCCTCGGGGTCGCGGAGGACCTCGTACGGTTGTTCCGGGTGAGCGAAGTTGAGGAATGCGTGCAGCTCGTTGCTGTCTCTGACCGCGTAGAGCGCCGCCGCCCTTCCGGGAGTGTTCCAGATGAGTACTTCATGGGAGAGCCCAAAGGTGTTGGGCATGGTGAACAGGGCGAAGCAGTACCCCAGATAGCGGTGGAATTGCTGCTCGGGGCCGAATACGAGCTTCCGGGTGTGCGAGTGCAGCCCGTCCGCACCCAGGACCAGGTCGAAGCTGCGCCGGCCGCCGCTGCGGAAGGTGACGTCGACACCGTGCTCGTGTTCGGTGAGCGCATCGATGGAGTCGTCGAACACGAACTCCACCTCGTCACGGACGGCCCCGTACAGGGCTTCTGCCAAATCCCCGCGAGGCACCTCGACATCACGTCCCTCGACCCCGCCGACCACCGCCTGTGGGTGAACCACCGCCGCCTCACTGCCATCGGCATTGAGGAAGGTCACCTGGCGCGACTCGATATGCGCTTCCTGGAGCTGCGGCAGGATTCCCATCCGGCGAGCCACCTCCACCGCGGTGCCACGCACGTCGATCGGGTACCCACCGCCCCGCAGCCCGGTGGACTTCTCCACCACCGTCACCGCGAATCCGTACCGGTGCAGCCAGTACGCCACGGCGGGACCCGCGATGCTCGCGCCGGAAACCAGGACCGTGCCTTTCGATGCGGTTCTCATGGTCATTTTCCGTCACACCGCTTCCCGCTCGAGGTCGGGCGACGGCGAGTTGCGGCCGATGCGTGTGTTTCGCACGAGCATGACGGCCAGCATCGCGGCGATCGCGAACGCGACGGAAGCGATCCCGATATAGCCGAACACGCCGGTGGCCGAGTTCGCTGTTTCGCCGTCGACGACCACGGTGGTCGACTTGAGCACGGCCGCGCCCACGAAGTCCAGCACCACCGCCCCGATCGAGACCATGACCATGACCAGGCTGGACACGACGCCCTGCCGTTCGGGGGACGCCAAGCCGGCAGCCATGTTGAAGCCGGATGTCCCGAGCGCTCCCACAGTGACACCCAGCAGGAATCCGCAGCAGAGCGCCACGGGAAGCTGGGAAGCCCCGAGGAACATCCCGAGGGTCACCACCGTGCCGAGCATGATCGCCCCGGCCAACGTCGAGGCCGGTCCGATGCGTGCGGCAAGCCATCCGGCCGCCGGACCTCCGAGCGTGACGCCGACTCCCGGCGCCGCGAGCAACAGTGCCACTGATCCCTGGTCGGCCAGTCCGTACCCGAGTTGCTGATCCGCCGAGACTTCACCGATGAGAGAGACGAGCTGAAGCATGCTCTGGTACGAACCGGCTGCGAGGAAGACGACGAGGAGCGTGAGCACCAATGGCCTGCTGATGTCCCTGACGTCGATCAGAGGGTCGGGCTTTCGAGTCGAGACCAGGAACCACCTGGCCAATGCCGCTACGCCACCGACGAGGAGAGCCAGCGGGCCGGCAGCGAGCCAGCCGAGGTCCGAGCCCAGACTGACATGGCTGAGCACCCCGGCGAGACCTCCGCCGAGGAGGAGGGCACCACCGACGTCGATCTTGCCTGGTGTCCTGATCGGGGATTCGGGAACGACCTTGCGCACGCAGACCGCCATCGCGGCCGCGACGAAGGCCGATCCGAGGAACAAGATCTGGAAGCCGAACTCCGTGGCCAGCTTCTCGATGAGGAAACGGGACGCGATGTTGAGCACCGCGGAACCGGAGGTCACGATGCCCACGATGATCATCGCGATGCGGGGTGCGCAGACACCTCGAACGATTGCGACGGAGAGGAAGACGGTGGCCAGAGCCGCTCCCTGCAGCATGCGCCCTGGCACGAATACCCAGAGGCTGGGAGCCACGGCGCATAAGAGGGCGCCCGCGCAGCTGAGGAGCAACGTCAACACGAGCACCCTGCGCTTGCCGTAGATGTCGGCACTCTTTCCGAGCAGGGGTGCCCACAGCACTCCCGCCAGCATCGCGGTGGCATTGAGCCACGCCGCCTGGTCGGTGCCGAAATGGTCGAGCATCTCCGGGAGGACGACCAGCGGTGCGGTGATGGCCGAGTCGACCACGAAGTTCACCAGGGCCAGGACAGTCACCAGGCCGATGAGCCGCCCGTTCCATCTCGTGTGCAGTCCGGCGTCTGTGCTTTCGGTCCTGCTCTGCTGCATGACACACCCCCTTAAGATACGTTTCAGTTTCTTATTTACTGAGAGTAGAGTGCGGCGATAAGAAACGTCAAAGTTTCTAAGGAGTGTTGTGGGACGACGGCGCGGCGAAGCGCTCGAGGCAGCGATCCTCGAAGCGGCCTGGGACGAGTTGAGCGAGCGTGGGTACGCGAACCTGACCTTCGACTCCGTCGCCCGGCGAGCCGGCACCAGCAAACCGGTGCTCTATCGGCGCTGGGCGGACAAGCAGAAGCTGGTCGAGGCGGCAGTCGTACGCCGCAATGTCATCCAGCTGACCACCCCGGCCGACACCGGGTCCCTGCGCGGCGACCTGATCGCCACCCTCACCGAGTTGAGCGAGAAGCGGGGGCCGTTCCTCACTCAACTCAGCCTGCTGCTCGCCGGCTACTTCGCCGAGACCGGAACCAGCTTCGCCGAGCTGCGCGAGATGATCCTCGCCGGACGCCGCTCCGGACGCGACGAGATCATGGAGCGCGCCATCGAGCGCGGCGAGATCGATCCGGCCAAGCTCACGCCACGGATCGCCTCACTCCCTTTCGACCTGCTTCGAGGCGAGACGATGATGACGCTGCGGCCGGTCGCACCCGAGGTGATCGAGGAGATCGTCGACACGATCTTCCTCCCGCTGGTCCGCTAGCCACGAGCCTCAACGAGGCGACGCCCTGGGGGATGGGGTGATCGTCGGTCTCGGTGGTCATCCCGGAGACCTTGAACACGGCCCACGCGGTTTCGCGTTCGAGGCGGTCCGAGAGTGTGCCCAGCGGCGCGAGGTGAGCGCCGTGGTGATCCCTGTCGGCCGATGTCGGGTGTCCATGTCGAGCCGGTGCGGGTGCCCCTGAGGGTCCTTACGGCCAGCCATCCCTCGCCCGCGGTGACGCGGGGAGGCATCAGGACGCGGAACAGCAGCAGCGCCTGAGCCCGTGAGTGCGGCGTCCCATGGCGGGGACGACAGGCGCGGGATTGCGGCGGGCTCCGGATCTTGAGGTGCCGCTGACGGGTTGCCGACCGATCCCTGACGCGTCGGTGCGGGCGCAGTCCATGATCACCCGAGTGGCGGGCGCGGCGCGGCGTAAGAGGTCCGTCAAGGCCGGCGGAGTCGCCGTAAGAGGGCCGTTAAGGACGCCTGAATCCGGCCGAACGGCGGGTTCCCTGTACTGGTCCGATCCGTACTCGAACCTCATTCAGGAGCTTGCGATGGCCGATGTGGCCTTCGTCGTCGCCACGATCGCGGTGTTCGCGCTGGTGGCTCTCGTCGCCAAGGGGGTGGCGAAGCTGTGACTGCCGAGAACATCGTCGGTCTGATCGTGGCCGTCGCCCTGCTGGGCTACCTCGTCCTCGCCCTCGTCTTCCCGGAGAGGTTCTGAGCCGCCGCCATGAGTTCGGTACTTGCTGACGTGCTCGTGGTGACTGCGCTGATCGGCGCGCTCGCCCTCGTACACCGTCCCCTCGGCGACTACATGGCCGCCGTCTTCCAGTCCAAGAATCACCTGCGGGTCGAGAAGTGGATCTACCGGTCCGTGGGCGCCAACCCGGACGCGGAGATGCGCTGGCCCGCCTACCTGCGCGGGGTGCTGGTCTTCTCCGCGGTGAGCGTGCTGTTCCTCTATCTGCTGCAGCGGATCCAGGACAAGCTCCCGCTGTCGCTGGGCTTCAAGCCGATCACCCCGGACCAGGCGTTCAACACGGCCGCCTCCTTCGTGTCCAACACGAACTGGCAGTCGTACTCGGGCGAGGTGGCGATGAGCCACGTCACCCAGACGATGGGCCTGGCCGTGCAGAACTTCGTCTCCGCAGCCGTCGGCATAGCCGTCGCGGTGGCGCTGGTACGTGGATTCGCCCGCTCCCGCTCCCGCACCGGCGACCTGGGCAACTTCTGGGCGGACCTGGTGCGTTGCGTCATCCGCATCCTGGTCCCGCTCTCGGTGATCGCCGCCGTGATCCTCGTCGCCTGCGGTGCCATCCAGAACTTCGGTGACATCCACAGCATCACCACCCTGACCGGCGACAAGCAGGCCATCAGCCCGGGTGCGGTCGCCTCCCAGGAAGCCATCAAGGACCTGGGCACGAACGGCGGCGGCTTCTTCAACGCCAACAGCGCCCACCCGTTCGAGAACCCCAACGGCTTCACCAACCTGCTGGAGATCTTCCTGCTGCTGGTGATCCCGTTCTCGCTGCCGCGCACCTTCGGCACGATGGTCGGCAACGTCAAGCAGGGCTACGCCATCCTCGCGGCCATGGCGGTGATCTGGTTCCTCGGCGTGGTCGCCGTGACCATCACCGAGTACGCCCACCCGGGCGCCGCCTCGCAGCTTGCAGGCGGGGCGATGGAGGGCAAGGAGCAGCGCTTCGGCGAGGGCAACTCCTCCCTGTTCGCCGTCTCCACGACCATGACCTCGACCGGCTCGGTCAACTCCTTCCACGACTCCTTCAGCGGTCTGTCCGGCGGTGTGCTGCTGCTCGGCATGATGCTGGGCGAGATCGCGCCCGGCGGTACCGGCTCCGGCCTGTACGGCATGCTGATCATGGCGGTCATCGCGGTGTTCATCGCGGGTCTGATGGTGGGCCGTACGCCCGAGTACCTGGGCAAGAAGATCGGCACCCGCGAGATCAAGCTGGCGGCCTGCTACATCCTGATCACCCCGGCGCTGGTGCTGATCGGCACCGCGCTGGCGATGGCGCTGGGCAAGGGCGAGTCGTCGATGACGAACGTGGGCGCACACGGCTTCTCCGAGGTCCTGTACGCCTACACCTCGGCTAGCAACAACAACGGGTCCGCCTTCGCGGGCTTCGCGGCGAACACCGAGTACCACAACACGATGCTGGGCCTGTGCATGCTGCTGGGCCGGTTCGTGCCGATGGTGTTCGTCCTCGCGCTGGCCGGCTCGCTGGCCGAGCAGAAGCCGGTCCCGGCCACGGCGGGCACGCTGCGGACCGAGAAGCCGCTGTTCACCGGCCTGCTCGTGGGCGCGATCCTGATCATCACCGGTCTGACGTTCTTCCCGGCCCTCGCCCTGGGCCCGCTGGCCGAGGGGTTGGCGTGATGACGACCAACACGCAGAAGACTGACGCAACCACGCAGAAGACCCACGCAACCACGCAGAAGACCGACGTGAAGAAGCAGGACTCCATGTCCACTCCCACCCTTGCGCCCCACCAGGACGCGCCCACCGGGCACAAGCCCGACGGGCGGGTCGGCGGAGGGCTGTTCGATCCGAAGCAGCTGGTCAAGTCGCTGCCGGACGCCTTCCGTAAGCTCGACCCGCGGGTGATGGTCAAGTCGCCCGTGATGTTCGTGGTCCTCGTCGGCTCCGTCCTGACGACGGTCTTCTCCTTCAAGGACCCGGGCGACTGGTTCGGCTGGGTGATCAGCGCCTGGCTGTGGCTGACCGTGATCTTCGCCAACCTGGCGGAGGCCGTCGCCGAGGGCCGCGGCAAGGCTCAGGCCGACACGTTGCGCAAGGCCAAGACCGACACGGTCGCCCGGCGGCTGCTCAAGGACGGCTCCGAGGAGCAGATTCCGGGCACCGACCTGAAGATCGGCGACCTGGTCGTCTGCGAGGCCGGCGACATCATCCCCGGCGACGGTGACGTCGTCGAAGGAGTGGCGTCCGTCGACGAGTCGGCCATCACCGGTGAGTCGGCTCCGGTCATCCGAGAGTCCGGCGGCGACCGTTCGGCCGTCACGGGCGGCACGAAGGTGTTGTCCGACCGCATCGTCATCAAGATCACGACGAAGCCCGGTGAGACCTTCATCGACCGGATGATCAACCTGGTCGAGGGCGCGGCCCGGCAGAAGACGCCGAACGAGATCGCGCTGAACATCCTGCTGGCCTCGCTGACGATCGTCTTCCTGCTGGCGGTGGCCACCTTGCCGCCGTTCGCCGACTACGCGGGCAGCCACCTGACGATGGTCGTGCTGGTGGCACTGCTGGTCTGTCTGATCCCGACGACGATCGGCGCGCTGCTGTCCGCGATCGGCATCGCGGGCATGGACCGGCTGGTCCAGCGCAACGTACTCGCCATGTCCGGCCGGGCAGTCGAGGCCGCCGGTGACGTCTCCACGCTGCTGCTCGACAAGACCGGCACGATCACGCTGGGCAACCGGCAGGCCGCCGAGTTCGTGCCGGTGCGCGGGACGACGGAGGCCGAGGTCGCGGATGCCGCTCAGCTGTCGTCGCTGGCCGACGAGACGCCGGAGGGCCGTTCCATCGTCGTCCTGGCGAAGGAGAAGTACGGTCTGCGGGAGCGCCACCAGGGTGAGTTGGCGCACGCGGCGTGGATCGAGTTCACCGCGCAGACCCGGATGTCGGGTGTGGACGTGGACGGCAGGAAGGTCCGCAAGGGCGCCACGGCCTCCGTCATCGCCTGGGTGCAGGAAGAGGGCGGCACGGTCGCCGACGACGCGGACACCATCGCCAACCGCATCTCCGAGGCCGGCGGCACCCCGCTGCTGGTCGCGGTCAAGGACGACAAGGGCGCCCGCGTGCTGGGCGTCATCCACCTCAAGGACGTCGTCAAGGAGGGCATGCGGGAGCGGTTCGAGGAGCTGCGCCGCATGGGCATCAAGACGATCATGATCACGGGTGACAACCCGCTGACCGCCAAGGCGATCGCCGAGGAGGCAGGCGTCGACGACTTCCTCGCCGAGGCCACCCCTGAGGACAAGATGGCCCTCATCAAACGGGAGCAGGCCGGCGGCAAGCTGGTCGCGATGACCGGCGACGGCACCAACGACGCCCCTGCGCTGGCGCAGGCGGACGTCGGCGTGGCGATGAACACGGGTACGTCGGCCGCCAAGGAGGCCGGCAACATGGTCGACCTCGACTCCAACCCGACCAAGCTCATCGAGATCGTCGAGATCGGCAAACAACTCCTCATCACCCGGGGCGCGTTGACGACGTTCTCCATCGCCAACGACGTGGCCAAGTACTTCGCGATCATCCCGGCGCTGTTCGCGGCCGTCCACCCCGGCCTGGACAAGCTCAACATCATGGGCCTGTCCTCGCCCGACTCCGCGATCCTGTCCGCGGTCATCTTCAACGCGCTGATCATCATCGCGCTGGTGCCGCTGTCCCTGAAGGGCGTGCAGTACAGGCCCGTCAGCGCCGACAAGATGCTGCGACGGAACCTGACGATCTACGGGCTCGGCGGCCTGATCGCGCCCTTCATCGGCATCAAGATCATCGACCTGCTCATCTCGCTCATCCCCGGGATCGGCTGAAGGACATGAACACATCTTTCGCAAGCTCCGCACGCATGGCGTGGGCCGCCCTGCGCATGCTGCTCGTCCTCACCGTGGTGACCGGCATCGCGTACCCGCTGCTGGTCACCGGCATCGGCCAGGTGCTGTTCAACGACAAGGCCAACGGCTCGATGGTCGAGGTCGACGGCAAGGAGATCGGCTCGAAGCCGATCGGCCAGAGCTGGAACATCAAGGGCACCGACAAGCCCGACCCGAAGTGGTTCCAGGGCCGCCCGTCCAACAGCGGCTACGACCCGCTGACCACGGGCTCCAGCCAGCTGGGCGCCAGTGACCCGACCCTCGTGAAGAACGTGAAGGCGGCGAAGAAGCAGGTCGCCGAGTTCAACGGCGTACCCCAGTCCGAGGTGCCCAAGGACGCGGTCACCGGGTCGGCCTCCGCGATCGACCCGGACATCTCCCCGGCGTACGCGGACATCCAGGTCGAGCGGGTGGCCGAGAACAACGGGCTGACCGTGGCGCAGGTGCAGAAGCTGGTCGACGACCACACCGACGGCCGCACGCTCGGATTCATGGGCGAGCCCCATGTCAACGTCCTGGAGCTCAACATCGCGCTCAAGGGACTCGCGGCGAAGAGCTGATGGGCTTACGCGAACCGCGCGGGAGCCGACGGCCCGGGACACCCCCCGGGGCCGTCGGCTCCCACCGCCATCCAGCCCTTACGGGCTGTCCCACCCCCGCGCATGACAGGAAGGCGCACCGATGACCCGGGTGCTGGTCGTGGAGGACGACCCCCAGCTCGTACGCGCGCTCGTCATCAACATGCAGGCCCGCCGCTACGGCGTCGACGCGGCCCCGGACGGAGCCACGGCGCTGCGCCTGGCCGCTGCCCGCCAGCCCGACGTGGTCGTCCTCGACCTGGGCCTGCCGGACATGGACGGCGTCGACGTCATCAAGGCGCTGCGCGGCTGGGCCCGGGTACCGATCCTTGTGCTCTCCGCCCGGCGGGCGTCCGACGAGAAGGTCGCCGCCCTGGACGCGGGCGCCGACGACTACATCACCAAGCCGTTCAGCATGGACGAGCTGCTGGCCCGCCTGCGCGCCGCGGTCCGCCGTACGCAAGCCGTGCCGATCGAACCCGAGATGACGCGGGTCACGACGGACGAGTTCACCATCGACCTGGCCGCCAAGAAGGTCCATCGCGCCGGACGCGACGTCCGCCTCACCCCGACCGAGTGGCACCTGCTGGAGATCCTGGTGACCAACCCCGGCCGGCTCATCACACAGAAACAGCTGCTCCAGGAGGTGTGGGGGGCATCCCAGAGCAACAAGACCAACTACCTGCGGGTCTACATGGCCCAGCTGCGCCGCAAACTGGAGGCTGATCCGTCCCACCCCCGCTACCTGATCACCGAGCCCGGAATGGGCTACCGCTTCGAAGGATGACCATGGCACGCGGCAAGCTTCGGATCTATCTCGGTGCGGCACCGGGCGTCGGCAAGACGTACGCGATGCTGTCGGAGGCGCACCGGCGGGTGGAGCGCGGCACCGACTGCGTGGTCGCTTTCGTGGAGCACCACAGCCGGCCACGCACCGAGGTGATGCTGCACGGCCTGGAGCAGATCCCGCGCAAGGAGCTGGAGTACCGCGGCAGCGTCTTCACGGAGATGGACGTCGACGCGGTGCTGGCCCGTCGTCCTCAGGTCGCCCTGGTCGACGAGCTGGCCCACACGAACATCCCGGGCTCGCGCAACTCCAAGCGCTGGCAGGATGTCGAGGAGCTGCTCGCGGCCGGCATCGACGTCATATCGGCCGTCAACATCCAGCACCTGGAATCCCTGGGCGACGTCGTGGAGTCCATAACCGGCATCCGGCAGAAGGAGACCGTGCCGGACGAGGTGGTGCGCCGCACCGATCAGATCGAGCTGGTCGACATGTCGCCGCAGGCGCTGCGGCGGCGGATGGCACACGGCAACATCTACAAGCCGGACAAGGTCGACGCGGCCCTCTCCAACTACTTCCGCCCCGGCAACCTCACCGCACTGCGCGAGCTGGCCCTGCTCTGGGTGGCCGACCGCGTCGACGAGTACCTGCAGCAGTACCGCAGCGAGCACCAGGTCTCGACGATCTGGGGCTCGCGCGAGCGGATCGTGGTCGGGCTCACCGGTGGCCCGGAGGGCAGGACGCTGATCCGCCGGGCCGCGCGGCTGGCTGAGAAGGGCGCCGGCGGTGAGGTGCTGGCCGTCTACATCGCCAGCAGCGACGGGCTGACCTCGGCCTCACCGAAGGAACTGGCCGTCCAGCGCACCCTCGTGGAGGACCTGGGCGGCACCTTCCACCACGTCGTGGGCGACGACATTCCCGTGGCGCTGCTGGAGTTCGCGCGCGCCGTCAACGCCACCCAGATCGTCCTCGGCGTCTCACGGCGCAAGAGCTGGCAGTACATCTTCGGGCCCGGCGTCGGCGCCACCGTCGCCCGCGACTCGGGACCTGACCTGGACGTCCACCTGATCACCCACGACGAGGCGGGCAAGGGGCGGGGCCTGCCGGCCGCCAGGAGTGCGCGGCTCGGCCGGTCGCGGCTCATCTGGGGGTGGCTGACCGGTGTGGCAGGACCCGCGCTCCTCACGCTGCTGCTCAGCAGTGTCCTGCCCGAACTGGGCCTGGCCAACGACATGCTGCTGTTCCTGACCCTCACGGTGGCGGCCGCGCTGCTGGGCGGCCTGCTGCCCGCCCTGGCCTCCGCCATGGTGGGCTCACTGTTGCTCAACTGGTTCTTCACCTCACCGGTCCACACGCTGACGATCGCCGACCCGAAGAACATCGTCGCCATCGCGGTCTTCGTCGGCGTGGCCGTGTCGGTGGCGTCGGTGGTGGACCTGGCGGCCCGCCGCACCGAGCAGGCGGCCCGGCTGCGCGCCGAGTCGGAGATCCTCTCCTACCTCGCCGGCAGTGTGCTGCGGGGCGAGACCGGCCTGGAGGAGCTGCTGGAGCGGGTGCGGGAGACCTTCGGCATGCGGTCGGCGGCTCTGCTGGAGCGGGAGAACGACACGGCGCCGTGGAGCTGCGCGGGCAGGGTCGGTGAGAGCCCGGTCGTGGGCAGGCCCGAGGACGCCGACGTGGACGTGCCGGTGGGCGACCACATGGCACTGGCCCTGTCGGGACGGGTGCTGCCGGCCTCCGACCGGCGCGTACTGTCCGCGTTCGCCGCCCAGGCCGCCGTCGTCCTGGATCGCCAGCGGCTGCAGTCCGAGGCCGACCAGGCCAGGGAGCTGGCCGAGGGCAACCGCATCCGCACCGCCCTGCTGGCCGCCGTCAGCCACGACCTGCGCACCCCGCTCGCCGGCATCAAGGCATCCGTGTCCAGCCTGCGTTCGGACGACGTCGAGTGGTCCGAGGAGGACCAGGCCGAACTCCTGGCCGCGATCGAGGAGGGCGCGGACCGCCTCGACCACCTGGTCGGCAACCTGCTGGACATGTCCCGCCTGCAGACCGGCACCCTCACCCCGCTGATCCGTGAGATCGACCTGGACGAGGTCGTCCCGCTGGCCCTGGGCGGCATCCCGGACCCCGACGAGACGGTCGGCCTGGACATCCCCGAGACCCTGCCCATGGTGGCCACCGACAAGGGTCTGCTGGAGCGGGTGGTCGCCAACGTCGTGGAGAACGCGGTGAAGTACAGCCCCGAGGACGAGCCGGTCCTGGTGGCGGCCAGCGCCATCGCCGACCGGGTGGAAGTCCGCGTGGTGGACCGCGGCCCGGGCGTCCCCGACGAGGCCAAGGACCGCATCTTCGCGCCCTTCCAGCGCTACGGTGACGCCCCGCGCGGCAACGGCGTCGGCCTCGGCCTCGCGGTCGCCCGCGGCTTCGCCGAGGCGATGGGCGGCACGATCCACGCCGAGGACACCCCCGGCGGCGGCCTGACCATGGTGCTCAGCCTGCCGACCGCGGCGGACCGTCAGCCGGTGACTGCGGACCTTCCGGTGACTGCCACCTCGTAGAACGTCTCACTGGTCCTCACTGGTCCTCACTGGTCCAGCTCCGCGAACGTCTCCACGGCACGGGTCTTGCCGGTGACGATGATGACGAGCGGCATGCCGCCGGCGAATTTCGGGGCGAGGGTTTTGATGAGGGCGTAGTCGCTGTCGAAGGCGATGAAGGATCTGACCGTGCTGCCGGGTGGTGGCACGGGCCCAGATGTGGGGTACGGCCGCGTCGACGAGGTTCGACGTGACCAGGATGCCGGCCTTCTGGACGAGTCCGGCGTGGGCGTCGATGCCGAGCACGTCCCAGCCACGTCGCATCAGCTCTTCCGTCGTCTTCCGTCATCTTCCGTCACCGACTGGCCGAAACGGCCGAGACCGATGACGGCGACTCTGGAGTCGCGGGCCGGACGACGCTCGGCTGCGGTGCGCCGATGCCGGTGTGTGCGCAGGAACACGCTCGGGCCGTGGCCCGTCGCTGTCGCTTTCCGCGGCCGTCGAAAGCGGCCGTCCTGGCCCAGCCGTCCGAACCGGCGTACGGAACGCGGCACGGCGTCAAGAAGGCGTCGGAATCCGCCGATGGGCGGGCCACGGCCCTCCGATCAGCGCGCGGCGTCGTGCGTTTGCGGCGGGGCTGCGGTCGCGTCGGAGGAGGCGGCGGGTGCGCCGATCCCCGAGGCATGGCCGAGTACGACCACCACGGCGTCGACGAGCGCTATCGCGACCAGTTCGGCGGAGCGCGTACGGCGGTGTGGGCGTCGGCCGTGCGGGGCTTCGGAGTGGGTGACGACGTAGACGTGTCCCGGCCGCCCCCTCCACCTCGACGCGCTGCGGGCGATCGGTCTGGCCTGTGCGCGCGGGGCGTATGACGATCGATAGCCTGCTGGGGGAGCGGACGGAGAAGAGCTCTGGCCCGAACTCCCCAGATTCTCCCCAGTACTGACCCTGAGCGCCGACCGGTCTGGCCAATGGGCGTAAACAGCGAGGTGAGAGGCCCTATGTTCACGACCCGCCCCACCCTCCAAGGCACCTTCGGCATGGTGTCCTCCACCCACTGGCTGGCCTCCCAGTCGGCGATGGCCGTGCTGGAAAGAGGCGGCAACGCGTACGACGCTGCCGTGGCGGGCGCGTTCGTGCTGCATGTCGTCGAGCCGCACCTCAACGGGCCGGCCGGCGAGGTGCCGATCCTGCTCGCGCCGGCGGGCGGTGAGGTGCGCGTGCTGTGCGGGCAGGGCGTTGCGCCCGCCGGGGCGACGGTCACGCACTACCGGGGACTCGGCCTGGCGCTCGTGCCGGGGACGGGGCCGCTCGCGGCTGCCGTGCCCGGGGCGTTCGACGCGTGGATGCTGCTGCTGCGGGACTACGGGACCCGGACGCTCGCCGAGGTGCTCGAGTACGCCATCGGGTACGCCGAACACGGGCACGCGCCCGTGGAGCGCGTCGGGGAGACCGTCGAGACCGTGCGGGAGCTGTTCGAGACGGAGTGGACCTCGTCGGCCGAGGTGTATCTGCCGGGCGGGAAGGCACCACGGCCCGGGGAGCTGTTCCGTAACCCCGCCCTCGCCGTCACCTGGAAGCGGCTGCTGGACGAGGTCGCCGGGGCCGGGGACCGGGTCGCGCAGATCGACGCCGCGCGGGAGGTGTGGCGCACCGGGTTCATCGCCGAGGCCCTCGTACGGCAGGCCCAGCGGCCCACCATGGACACCAGCGGTGAGCGGCACTCCGGCACGCTCACGGCCGCCGACCTCGCCGGCTGGTCCGCGACCTACGAGGCGCCGGCGACGTACGACTGGAATGGCTGGACCCTGTGCAAGGCCGGCCCCTGGAGCCAGGGCCCGGTCCTCCTCCAGCAGCTCGCGCTGCTCCCGCCCGAGCTGCCGCGGTACGGGTCCGCCGAGTACGTCCATCTGCTGATCGAGGGCTGCAAGCTGGCCATGGCCGACCGGGAGGCCTGGTACGGCGACGCGGCCGAGGTGCCGCTCGCCGAGCTGCTGTCGGAGCGGTACAACGCGGCCCGGCGGGAGCTGATCGGCGAGAAGGCCTCTCACGAGCTGCGGCCGGGCAGCCCGGGCGGACGCGCCCCGCGGCTGTGCGCGCACGCGCGCGTGGTGGCCTGCGACGAACCCGGCTTCGACGTGCTGGGCGTCGGCGAGCCGACCGTGGCCAAGCGCCCGGCGTCCCCCGTGCCGGGTGAGCCGGACGTCGCCGCCGACGGGGGCACCCGCGGTGACACCTGCCACCTCGACGTCGTCGACCGCTGGGGCAACATGATCGCGGCCACCCCCAGCGGCGGCTGGCTGCAGTCCAACCCCGTCGTGCCCGAACTGGGCTTCCCGCTCGGCACCCGGCTGCAGATGACCTGGCTGGAAGAGGGCCTGCCGAACTCACTGACGCCGCGGCGGCGGCCGCGTACGACGCTCACGCCCTCGATCGCCCTGCGCGACGGCGTGCCCGTCATGGCCTTCGGCACGCCCGGCGGGGACCAGCAGGACCAGTGGCAGCTGCACTTCTTCCTCGCGGTCGCCCTGCGGGACCGGGTCCGCGGCGGCCTCGACCTGCAGGGTGCGATCGATGCCCCGAACTGGCACAACGACAGCTTCCCCGGCTCCTTCTACCCGCGCGGGATGCGTCCGGGTAGCGTCACCGTGGAGTCCCGTACGGCCGCGGAGGTGGTGGAGGAGCTACGGCGGCGTGGTCATGAGGTGACCGTCGGTGAGGCCTGGTCGGAGGGCCGGCTGTGCGCGGTCGCGAGGGACCCGGAGACCGGCGTCCTGTCGGCGGCGGCGAATCCGCGGGGAATGCAGGGGTACGCGGTCGGGCGCTGAGAACAAGCCTCTGACCTGCCGATACGTGCCCCTCATGTTCACGCCGAGGCCATCCGGCGTCCATCGGGCGGGCGGGGGTTGTCAGTGGGACGTGCTCTCATGGAGAGGTGATCGAAAACAACGAAACCATCGACGAGTTTCTCGCACAGCACTCGGCCGACGTGGAGGAAGCGGTCCGCAAGGCGGCCGCGGCCGAGATCATGCCCCGTTTCCGGCAGCTCGCCGCGCACGAGGTCGACCAGAAGAGCGGCCCGCACGATCTGGTGACCGACGCCGACCGGCTCGCCGAGCAACACCTCACCGCGGCACTCGGCGCCCTCCTGCCCGGCTCGGTCGTGGTCGGCGAGGAGGCGGTGCACGCCAACCCGGCGTCGTACGACGCGCTCCAGGGCGATGCCCCGGTCTGGATCGTCGACCCCGTCGACGGCACCCGCCAGTTCGTGCATGGCGACTCCGGCTTCTGCACGCTGGTCGCGCTCGCACAGCGCGGCGTCCTGCTCGCCTCCTGGACCTACGCCCCCGCCCGCGACCAGCTGGCCACGGCAGTACGGGGCCGGGGCGCCTTCCTCGACGGCGAGCGGCTGCACTCCGGCGCGCCGGATCCCGGCCGGGATCTGGAAATCGCCACGTCCCACCCGGACTACACGACCGACGAGGAGAAGCGCGCGCTGCTCGGCCTGTGGACCGACGGCGTGCGAACCCGCCCCTGCGGTTCCGCGGGGCTGGAGTATCTCGCCGTCGCCCGGGGCGAATTGGACGCCACGGCGTTCTCCTGGGAGGCCGCATGGGACCACGCGGCGGGCATTCTCCTGGTCGAGGAGGCGGGCGGCGCCCATCTGACCCGCGCGGGCGAGCCCTTCCGCATCACCGGCGGCAACGCCCTGCCGTTCACGACGGCCCGTGACGCGGCCACGGCTCGCCGGGTGAGGGAACTGCTGTCGGGCGCAGCCTGATCTGGGGGCGGCCCCCGCCGACACGGAGGTCGATCACCTCGAACTCGGCGGGGGTGCCGTCCGCGGGCCACTCGCATTCCGCCTGCAGCAGCACCAGGGCGTCCACGAAGCCGGCGGCGGGCAGACCGATGTCGACGAATGCTCCCGTGACGCCGGGACCCCAGGGCGAGACGGTGAACGTCCCGGTCAGGCGCGTACCGACCGGCAGGGGGCCGGTGTCGTGGCGGACGTGGCACTTGCGGAAGGACCGGGCCCGGCCCCACGCCACATCGAACTCCCGCGGTTCGACCGACCGGGCCCCGGGTGGCTCCACGACCGGCTCACGCACCGGCACCCCGTACACGACCTCGTACAGCCGCACGCCCCACTCCCCGCACGCCTCCCGCGTCTGCGCCACCTCGACCGGTACGGCGGCCACCACGGGCACGGAATCCAGTCCCCGGAAGGAGATCTGCCGCACCACCTGACCGGCATCCCCCACCTCGAACCAGTGCCACACATCGTCCTCGGGCGCAGGGAAGCGAAAGCGGCGCGTCACCCCGCGGACTTTACCCGCGCCCCGGCGCTGTCAGTGGCCCGGCATATCCTGATCCTTCAAGGCCGTCGGCTGACGAAGGGGTCCGAAGGTGCCGTCGATGCTCGATGCGGTCGTGGTGGGTGCGGGGCCGAACGGACTGACCGCTGCCGTGGAGCTGGCCCGGCGTGGCTTCTCCGTGGCCGTGTTCGAGGCGCGTGACACCGTCGGCGGGGGTGCCCGCACGGAAGAGCTGACCCTGCCCGGCTTCCGGCACGACCCGTGCTCCGCCGCACACCCCCTGGGCATCAACTCGCCCGTGTTCCGGACCATGCCGCTCGACCGCTACGGCCTTCAGTGGCTGCACGCCGAGCTGCCCATGGCGCACCCCTTCGCCGACGGCACCGCCGCCGTGCTGTCCCGTTCCGTCGCCGAGACCGCCGCCTCCTTCGGCCCGCGCGACGCGGGGACGTACCGCAGGCTGGTCGAGCCGTTCCTGAGCAAGTGGGACACGCTGGCCCGTGACTTCATGTCCCTGCCCCTCACCGCGCTGCCGCGCGACCCGGTCACCCTCGCCCGGTTCGGCCTCGTCGGACTGCCCCCGTCCACGTGGCTGATGCGCCGCTTCCGCGACGAGCGGGCCAAGACCCTGTTCTCCGGCCTCGTCGCGCACGTCATGGCCCCGCTCGGCGGCTTCGCCACCGGCGCCATCGGCCTGGTCTTCGCCCTCGCGGCCCACGCCCGCGGCTGGCCCGTGGCCCGCGGTGGCTCCCAGTCGATCTCCGACGCCCTCACCGCATATCTCGAGGACCTCGGAGGCACCGTCCACACCGACTACCAGGTCAAGCGGCTCGACGATCTGCCGCCTGCGCGCGCCTACATCTTCGACACCTCACCCACCGCGCTGGCCCGCATCGCCGGCCTCGGCCGGTACTACGAGGGCTACCGCTACGGCCCCGCCGCCTTCAAGATCGACTACGCGCTGGACGGCCCGGTGCCGTGGACCGCGCCGGAGGCCCGACGCGCCGGCACCGTGCAGATCGGCGGGGACAGTGCGGAGATCGACACCGCGCTGCGCGCCGCGTCCCGGGAGGGCCGGGCGCCCGACAAGCCGTTCATGATCACGGTGCAGCCCAGCGTCGTCGACCCCACCCGGGCTCCCGACGGCAAGCACGCCTTCTGGGCGTACGGGCATGTGCCGAACGGCTGGACCGGAGACCTCACGGACGCCATCGAGCGCCAACTGGAGCGCTTCGCCCCGGGGTTCCGCGACCGCGTCCTCGCCCGCGCCACGGCCGGCCCGGCCGAACTCGCCGCCCGCAACGCCAACTACGTCGGCGGGGACATCGCTTCCGGCGCGGCCTCCGGACTCCAACTCCTGCTGCGCCCCAAGCTGTCGCTCTTCCCTTACACCACCCCGCACCCGGCGGTCTACATCTGCTCCTCGGCGACGCCGCCCGGACCGGGCGTGCACGGCATGTCGGGGCACAACGCGGCCAAGGCGGTGTGGCGGCGGCTGCGGCAGGAGCCGTGAGTGCCGGGAGTCGTGAGTGCCGGGCGCTGTGAGTCTGCTCAAACGACCCACGTTTACCGGTAGTTCGGGCCCGCGGTGAAGAAGAGCGGTGTCTTCTTTGTCACTTCCCTTACCGGGGGGTAGGTACCTGAATGTTTAAAGCCGCGAGTAAGGTGCGGCCATGAAAGATCGGAAAGCGGTTGCCCGCTGGGGATCCCGGTCTGCCGTGCGCCTCACCGACCTCGCCCTGCTCGTCAGAGCGCCGGCCGCGTTGAGTGTCCCCGGCGACGTGATCGCGGGAGCGGCCGCAGCCGGGCGCCCGCTGGGTGTCCGTACGCTCGGAGTGATGGGTTCCTCCGTGTGCCTCTACTGGGCAGGCATGGCCCTCAACGACTACGCCGACGCCACGGTCGACTCCGTCGAGAGGCCGGACCGACCTGTGCCCTCGGGGCGTGTTCCGCGCCGCACGGCGCTTGCCGTGGCCGGGTCGCTGACCGCGGCGGGGATCGGTCTCGCCGCCGCGGCGGGGGGTCGGCGCAGTGTGGGCGTTGCGCTTCCTTTGGCTGGGCTGGTGTGGGCGTATGACCTGAAGCTCAAGTCCAAGCCGGTGGGCGGAGTTGCCATGGCGGGGGCCCGGGTTTTGGACGTGCTGGCTGGAGCGGTTGCCTCCGGTGCCGGTGCCGGTGCCGCGTCGGTCGGGGTTGCGCTGCGGCGTGCCGCGGTGCCCGCCGGGCTGGTGGGGGTGCATACCGGTACGTTGATGGCTCTCAGTCGGCATGAGGTCGGCGGGGCGCCGGTGCGGGTTCCGGCTGCGACTCTTGCTGTGTCTACGGTGACTGCCGTGGCTACGGCCATTCCGGTCAAACGAGTCGCCATGGCGCCCCGCGGCGGAGCCGCTGTTCGACACAGCCCCGCGCCCCTGAAGGGCGTTGCGGGCACCGCTCCTTCCAAGAGACTCCGCGTCGGCCTCGTCGCCGCCGGTGCTCTCGCCTACCTCGGTACCTACGGGGCCGCTCAAGTCCGCGCCGTACAGGAGCCGTCGGGGGAGAACGTACGGCGAGCCGTCGGCGCCGGGATCCTCGGGCTGATGCCGCTGCAGGCGGCGTTGACCGCGCGTGGCGGGGCGCCTGTCGTCGCTGCGGCGCTCGGCGTCGTCCATCCCCTTGCGCGGCGGCTGGCCCGGCGCATATCGCCCACCTGAGACCCACCACACCCTCCGTGTGAGGAACCGGCACCATGAGACCTCCCCCTACCGATCTCAAGTTCGGCTACGGCACCAACGGCTTCACCCAGCACCGGCTGACCGACGTCCTGGTCGTCCTCGCCGATCTCGGCTACGACGGCGTCGCCCTCACCCTCGACCACGGCCACCTCGACCCGTACGCCGACGACCTGCCCCGGCGCGTCACCGTGCTCGCCGGGCAGCTTTCGCGGCACGGCCTGGACGTGACCGTGGAGACCGGTGCGCCGTACTTCCTCGACCCCTGGGGCAAGCATCTGCCCACGCTGATGTCGGACGGCTCCGAGCTCAGGGTCGACCTGCTGCGCCGCGCCCTGCGTATCGCGGCCGACCTCGGTTCGCCCACCGTCCACCTGTGCAGTGGCCCGGCGCCGGACGGGCTGCCGGAGCAGGACGTGTGGAAGCGGCTCGCGGCCGGTGTGGAGACCGTGCTGGAGACGGCGGAGAAGTACGGGGTGGCGCTGGCCTTCGAGCCGGAGCCGTACATGTTCGTCGACACCGTGGAGCGCTGCCGGCATCTCGCCCAACTGGTCGACGGGCACGAGCTGTTCGGGATCACCCTGGACGTCGGCCACGCGCACTGCGTGGAGAGACGTTCCGTGCTCGACTGCGTCCGCGAGGCGGCACCGCTCCTGCGTAATGTGCAGATCGAGGACATGCGGCGCGGCATCCACCAGCACCTCGAATTCGGGGCGGGCGAGATCGACTTCCCGCCCGTACTGGCCGCCTTGCGTGACCTCGGGCATCGCGGCCTGGTCTCCGTCGAGATCCAGGGCGGCTCGCTCGACGCGCCCGATGTCGCCCGCCGCTCGATCGAGTTCCTGCGCGCGGCCGAACAGACCGCCGCCGGCCGATAGACCCGGCCCGGCCCTCCTTCTGGCTCAGCTCAACTCCCCCCCGACCTCTCCGGAAGTTGTTCCCCATGGCTGTCACGACTGCCTCCCCCTCGGCTCCGCCGGACCCCCACCCCGCCCTGATCTCCGTACTGGACGACACGGCCCGCACCTGGCTGGACGAGAGCGCCGCCAAGGTCGCCGCCGATCCCGCCGCCGTACGGCGTCTGTTTCCCGCCGTCCGAAGGCGCTGCGGACACGCCCGCCTCGACGCCTACTGGACCGTCGACGAGGCCGCCCGCGCCGTCCTGCTCACCGCGCTGCCCCTGCGCGGCCAGGCCCTCGCCGACGACGTCACGCGCCTCCACCGCCACGGCGACCCGGCGGAACAGCGCGCCGTCCTGCGCACCCTGCCGCTGCTCGACCTGGGCGACCTCGCCCTGCCCCTCGTACGGGAGACCCTGCGCGGCAACGACACCACCCTGATCGAGGCCGCCCTCGGCCCGTATGCCGCCGCGCACCTCCCGGACGCCGAGTACCGCCAGGCCGTACTGAAGTGCGTCTTCTGCGAGATCCCGCTCGACCGCGTCACCGGCCTCGACACCCGCGCCGACCGTGAACTGGCCCGTATGCTCGCCGACTTCGCCCATGAGCGGCTCGCCGCGGGACGGGACGTACCCCAGGACATCCTGCCCGTCGTCCGAGCCTTCCCGGACGTCATCGGCGCAGAACTCAAGCACGCACTCACGGACCGACTCACGGACATACTCAAGGAAGAGAGCTGACCGTGCGCATCTTCGACCCCCACATCCACATGACCTCCCGCACGACCGACGACTACGAGGCGATGTACGCCGCCGGAGTGCGCGCCGTCGTCGAGCCCGCTTTCTGGCTGGGCCAGCCCCGCACCTCGCCGGAGAGCTTCTATGACTACTTCGACGGGCTGCTGGGCTGGGAGCCGTACCGGGCCGCCCAGTTCGGCATCCAGCACTTCTGCACGATCGCGCTCAACCCGAAGGAGGCCAACGACCCCCGTTGCCTCCCGGTCCTCGACGAACTGGACCGCTACCTCGCCAAGGACCGGGTCGTCGCCGTCGGCGAGATCGGCTACGACTCGATGACCCCGGAGGAGGACGAGGCGCTCGCCCGTCAGCTCCAGCTCGCCATCGAGCACGAGCTGCCCGCTCTCGTGCACACCCCGCACCGCGACAAGGCGGCCGGTACGCGGCGCACGCTGGATGTCGTGAGGGAGTCGGGCATCGCCCCCGAACTCGTCGTCCTCGACCACCTCAACGAGCTCACTGTCGGCATGGTCCTCGACAGCGGCTGCTGGGCCGGGTTCTCGATCTACCCGAAGACCAAGATGAGCGAGGACCGGATGGTCGAGATCCTCAAGGAGCACGGGACGGAGAGGGTGCTGGTCAACTCGGCCGCCGACTGGGGACGTTCGGATCCGCTGAAGACCCGCAAGACCGCCGACGCCATGCTCGCCGCCGGGTTCGGCGACGACGCCGTGGACGAGGTGCTCTGGCGCAACCCGGTCGCCTTCTACGGCCAGAGCGGGCGGCTGGAGCTGGAGGAGCCCAAGCCCGACGAGGAGGCCACCTTCCGGGGCAACTCCATACGTCGCGGGGGAGCGTGAGCATCCCATGCGCTTTCTGCACCCGGACGGTACCACCGTCCACCTCGGCTACTGCAGCAACGTCCACCAGGCGGAGGACCTCCAGGGCGTGATCGCCCAGCTCGCCGACTACGCCGAGCCCGTGCGTGAACGGCTCGGGGCCGACCGGCTCGGCATCGGGCTGTGGCTGGCGCACCCCGTCGTCACCGAACTTGCCGACGACGAAGGTTCGTTGGTGCGGTTGAAGTCCGAGCTGCGGGCGCGCGGCCTGGAGACCGTCACCCTCAACGCCTTCCCGTACGCCGGATTCCACCGCGAGGTCGTCAAGAAGGACGTGTACCTGCCCGACTGGGCCGACGAGGCCCGGCTGAAGTACACCCTGGACTGCGCCCGCGTCCTCGCCGCGCTCCTCCCCGACGACGTCGACCACGGAAGCGTCTCCACCCTGCCGCTCGCGTGGCGCACCCCGTGGACCCCCGCCTGCGCCGAGGAGGCCCGGCACGCCCTGGACCGGCTGACCACCGGGCTCGCCGCGCTGGAAGCGTGGACGGGCCGCCGTATCCGGGTGGGCTTCGAGCCGGAACCCGGGTGTGTCGTCGAGACCACCACGCAGGCGGTGCGGGAACTGGGCGGACTCGACCCCGACCGGCTCGGCATCTGCCTCGACGCGTGCCATCTCGCCGTCCAGTTCGAGGAGCCGGCCGAGGCCCTGCGGCGGCTCGCGGAAGCCGGGATGCCCGTGGTCAAACTCCAGGCGTCGTGCGCCGTGGAGGCCGCGAACCCGGCCGACCCCGCCGCCCGCGCGGCCCTTCACCGGCTCGCCGAACCCCGGTTCCTGCACCAGACCCGGACGACGAGCGAGGGTGACGTCCTCGGTGTGGACGACCTTCCCGACGCCCTCGACGGCGAGCTTCCCGCGGACGGCGGCCCTTGGCGCGTCCATTTCCACGCCCCGCTGCACACCGAGCCCGAATCCCCGCTCCGCACGACCGCCGGCCAGCTCGACCAGGTCCTCGCCGGGCTGCTGGGCGGGGCCTCGGCCGGCTGTGACCACATCGAGGTCGAGACCTACACCTGGTCCGTCCTCCCCGAACCGCCCGCCGACCTGCCCGGTGGCATCGCCGCCGAACTCGCCTGGGCCCGCGACCGGCTGACCGGCCTCGGCCTCAAGGAGGACTCCTCATGAACCGCGTGGTCGTACTCGACATCGTCGGCCTGACCTCGAAGCTGCTGCAGCACATGCCGGCCGTCGCCGCCCTCGGCGAACGCGGCTTCCAGGCCCGGCTCGACACCGTGCTCCCCGCCGTGACCTGTACCGTCCAGTCCACCCTCCTCACCGGCGAACCCCCGTCCACGCACGGCGCGGTGGCGAACGGCTGGTACTTCCGCGACCTCGGCGAAGTCATGCTGTGGCGCCAGCACAACGCACTCGTCGGCGGCGAGAAGATCTGGGAGACGGCCCGCAGGACCAACCCCGACTACAAGGTCGCCAACATCTGCTGGTGGTACGCGATGGGCGCCGACGTCGACTGGACGGTCACCCCGCGCCCCGTCTACTACTCCGACGGCCGCAAGGAACCCGACTGCTACACCTGGCCGCCGTCCCTGCACGACGAACTCACCGACCGGCTCGGCCCGTTCCCCCTGTTCACCTACTGGGGCCCGAACGCGGGCATGCCCTCCACCCAGTGGATCCTGGCCGCCGCCCGCCAGGTCTTCGACGAAAAGCGCCCCGACCTCACCCTCGTCTACATCCCGCAGATGGACTACGAGCCCCAGCGCTCCGGCCCCGACTCACCCGCCACCATCCGCGCCGCCCGCCAACTCGACGACGCCCTGCGCCCGTTGATCGACCACTTCCTCAGTGAGGGCGCCACCGTCGTCGCGCTCAGCGAGTACGGCATCACGCCCGTCTCCCGCCCCGTCGACATCAACCGCGCCCTGCGCCGGGCCGGGCTGCTGGAGGTGTACACGCAGGACGGCATGGAGTACCTGGACCCGTGGACCTCGCGCGCCTTCGCGGTCGCCGACCACCAGGTCGCCCACGTCTACGTCCGCGACCCGGCAGACGTCGACACGGTCGCGAAGCTCGTCGCCGAACTCGACGGTGTGGAGCAGGTGCTGGACGCCGACGGCAAGGCGGCCCACGGCCTGGACCACGAGCGCTCCGGCGAACTCGTCGCACTCGCCGACCCCGACGCCTGGTTCACGTACTACTACTGGCTGGACGACGCCCGCGCCCCCGACTTCGCCCGCCAGGTCGAGATCCACCGCAAGCCCGGCTACGACCCCGCCGAGCTCCTCTACGACGAGACCGTCCCCGCGGTGAAACTGCGCGCCGTCGGTCAGGTCGCCCGCAAGAAGCTCGGCTTCCGCTACCGCCTCAAGACCGTCCCCCTCGACCCCTCCGGCGTCCGCGGCAGCCACGGCCGCCTTCCCGCCGACCCCGACTACGGCCCCGTACTGCTGTGTTCGCAGCCGCAGCCGCAGCCGGAGTCGGAGCAGGCGAAGGAGGCCTACGCGGCCACGGAGGTCAAGTCCCTGCTGCTGGACCTCGCGGCCCTGCACGAGACCCCCGACGCAATGGAAGGCACGCAGAAGTGACGACCACCCGCCCCTCCCCACGATCCGCCCCCTGCTCGACCCGGCCCCCGAATACGCCAAGTGGCAGTCCGAGGAGCCGATCCGCCGGGTGACGATCTGGGGCGACAACAGCCCCTGGCTGATCACCGGTCACGAGGACGCCCGTACGGTTCTCGCCGATCCCCGTTTCAGCGCGGACGCCAACCGTCCCGGCTTCCCCCACACCCGCCCCGGAGCACCGCCGCAGGCGCCCGGTCTCTTCCACCAGATGGACCCGCCGGACCACACCCGGCTGCGCCGCATGCTGATCCCCGACTTCACCTTCCGGCGCATCGAGCAGATGGAGGACGCGATCCAGCGCATCTGCGACGACCTGCTGGACGCGATGACGGACGGCGACGCGACGCAGGCGGACCTGGTCGCGGCGTACGCACTGCCCCTGCCCACCCTGGCCATCTGCGAACTGCTCGGCGTCCCCTACGAGGACCACGGCTTCTTCCGCGAGAAGTCCAACGCCCTCACCAGCGTCGCCGGCGACCCGGCCGAGGCGATGTCGGCGCGCATGGCGCTCTACGGCTATCTGCGCGCCCTGATCGAGCGCCGCGCGCAGGACCCTGCCGACGACCTGATCTCCCGCCTGGCCACCGAGCGCGTCGCGACCGGCGAGGCCACGCTCGACGAGGCCACAGGCATGGTCTCGCTGCTCCTCCTGGCGGGCCACGAGACGACGGCGAACATGTTCCCGCTGGCTGTGATCGCCCTGCTGCAGAACCCGGCCCAACTGGACGCACTGCGCGCCGACGACTCCCTGTGGCCGTCCGCCGTCGAGGAACTCCTGCGCCATCTGACCGTCATCCACTCCGGGATACGGCGGATCGCCACGGAGGACGTCGACCTGTCCGGGGTCCGCATCCGCGCGGGGGAGGGTGTGGTCGTGGCCTTGCAGGCCGCCAACCGCGACCCCTCCGTGTACGCCGACCCCGACGCCCTCGACGTCCGCCGCGACGCCGGCGGTCACCTCGCCTTCGGGCACGGACTGCACCAGTGCCTCGGCCAGTCGCTGGCCCGCACCGAACTCCGGCTGGGCCTGTCCACCCTGTTCCGCAGGCTCCCGTCCCTGCGCATGACGGCACCGCTCGATTCGCTCACTTTGTCGACCAGCACGGTCCACGGGGTGCGCGCGCTGCCGGTCGCCTGGAAATAGCCGGACATCGGGGGCGGGGCTGCTATAGAGGCAGTCATGACCACCATCAGGCTCGTTCAGGGCGACATCACGCGAGAGAGCGTCGACGCGATCGTCAACGCCGCCAACTCCTCCCTCCTCGGCGGGGGAGGAGTCGACGGCGCGATCCACCGCCGCGGCGGCCCAGCGATCCTCGACGAGTGCCGCAAGCTGCGCGCCTCCCAGTACGGCAAGGGCCTGCCCACCGGGCAGGCGGTTGCCACGACGGCGGGGGAGCTGGACGCGCGGTATGTGATCCACACGGTGGGCCCGGTCTGGTCGTCCACCGAGGACCGCTCGGAGCTGCTGGCCTCCTGCTACCGGGAGTCGCTGCGGGTGGCCGACGAACTGGGTGCGCGGACGGTCGCGTTCCCGGCGATCTCCACGGGTGTGTACAGGTGGCCGATGCAGGACGCGGCTCGTATCGCGGTGGAGGCGGTCCACAACGCGCGGACAGCGGTCGAGGAGGTGCGCTTCGTCCTCTTCGACGACCAGGCGTACGACACGTTCGCCCGGCAACTCGGCCGCCAGTAAGGCACATACCCAGTAAGGCACATACGGAGCTTGAGTCCCCGGGGTTGGATGATGCTGAGCACAGAAACAGTTCTGCCGCTGTCCGAGCTGCTCGCGGCGCATGCCGGCCGCACACCGGACTGCACAGCGTTCTCCGACTCCGCGCGCAGTGTCTCCTACGCGGACCTGGAGCTGCGCACCGCCAGACTGGCCGCGCATCTCGCCCGGGCGGGCGTCGGCCGGGGCGACCGGGTGGCTTTCTGCCTCGGTACTTCCGTGGAAACAGTGGAGAGTTGTCTGGCTGTTCTTCGGGCGAGCGCCGTCGGCGTTCCGCTCAATCCGCGCTCCTCCGACGCCGAACTCGCTCACTTCATCGCCGACAGCGGGGCGTCCGTCGTCATCGCCGACCCCGCACGCCTGGCCCGCATCAAGCGGCTGCCGCCCGAATGCCGACCGTCACACGTGCTGTTGACCGGCGAGGGCCCGCTCCCCGCGGACGCCCCCGCTTCGACCGTGCTGTTCAGCGACGTGGCCGGCACGGACAGCGCCGAACCCCCACGGGACGATCTCACCCTCGATGAGACGGCGTGGCTGCTCTACACCTCCGGCACCACGGGAAGGCCGAAGGGGGTGATGTCCACGCAGCGCGGCGCGTTGTGGTCGGTCGCCGCGTGCTACGTCCCGCTTCTCGGGTTCCGCGCCGATGACAGGCTGTTGTGGCCACTGCCGTTGTTCCACAGCTTCGGGCACTCGCTCGCGATCCTGGGAACCGTCGCCGTCGGGGCGAGCACGCACGTCACAGGTGACCTGCTCGCGCCCGGAGAACTGCTGCACGCGGTGCGCGCTTCGAGCGACCACGTCGACGGCCCGTTCAGCGTGCTGGCGGGAGTTCCCACGACCGAGAACATCCATCCCGCGGAGATCGAGGAAGTGCTGCTGAGTTGTCCGGGCGTCGCCGACGCCGTCGTGACGGGCGCCGCGCACCATGTCCTGGGTGAGGTTCCGGTCGCCGGGGTGGTGCCAGGCCGGGAGAACCTCGACATGGATCAGGTGCTGGCTCATTGCCGGGCCCTGCTCGCCGAGCACAAGGTCCCGGTGGCGATTCAGCAGATCGCGGCTGTGCCCCGTACGGCATCCGGCAAGGTCGCCCGTACGGCCGGCGTCCTCGACGTGGCTCGAACGGATTCACCGTCCGGTGCGGACACCGACGCCCTGACCGCGGTTGAGCCGCCCGCCTCGCCGGACGCCCTGCGTGAGATGGTCCTGAGCGAGACGGCCGCACTGTGCGGGGCGGGGCCCGGTGAACGGCTGGACGCCGACCGCGCGTTCATGGACCTGGGGCTCACCTCCGTCGGCGCTGCCACGCTGGTCGAGCGGCTGGGCGAGCTGACGGGGCTGGGCCTGTCGGCCACGCTGGTCTTCGACCACCCCACGCCCGCCGCGGTCTCCCGGCACCTGTGGGCCGCGCTCACCACACCGCAACCGCAGGAACCGCGCCCCCGCGCCGGCACGGCCGACCGGAGGCGTGCGAGCGACGCGGCCGACGATCCGGTGGCGATCGTCGCCATGAGCTGCCGCTACCCCGGCGACGTCCACTCCCCGGAAGATCTCTGGCAGCTGGTGACGGCGGAAGGCGACGCGATCTCCGGCTTTCCCGTCGACCGGGGCTGGGACCTGGAAGCGCTCTACGACCCCGATCCGGACGGGTTCGGCACCTCCTGCACACGCCACGGCGGCTTTCTGCACCGCGCCGCGGAGTTCGACACGACCCTGTTCGGGATCTCGCCGCGCGAGGCCCTGGCCACCGACCCTCAGCACCGGTTGCTGCTGGAGACCTCCTGGGAGGCGCTGGAACGCGCCGGGATCGACCCGCTGTCGCTGCGCGAGAGCGACACGGGCGTCTTCATCGGTGTGATGTTCAACGACTACGCCACCCGATTCCACGGTCCCCACGAGCTGGAAGGCCATCTGGGCATCGGCTCGGCCGGCAGCGTGGCCTCCGGCCGGATCTCCTATACGTTCGGATTCCGCGGGCCCGCGGTCACGGTCGACACCGCGTGCTCGTCCTCGCTGGTCTCGATGCAGTCGGCCGTCGAAGCGCTGCGCTCGGGAACCTGCTCGCTCGCCCTGGCCGGGGGCGTCACCGTCATGGCGACTCCGAAGTCGTTCGTCATGTTCAGCCGGCAACGCGGGCTGTCCCCCGACGGCCGGTGCAAGTCGTTCTCCTCGTCGGCGGACGGGACCGGATGGAGCGAGGGAGCCGGAATGGTGCTCCTCGAACGGCTCTCCGACGCCCGGCGCAACGGTCATCCGGTCCTGGCGGTGCTGCGCGGCTGCGCCGTCAACTCCGACGGCGCCTCCAACGGCCTCACCGCGCCCAGCGGACCGGCACAGCAGCGGCTGATCGAGCAGGCGCTGGAGACCACCGGACTGCTGCCGAGCGACGTGGACGTGGTCGAGGCCCACGGCACCGGCACCACGCTCGGTGACCCGATCGAGGCGCAAGCACTGCTGGCCACCTACGGGCAGGGGCGTGCCCCGGATCAACCCCCGTTGTGGCTGGGATCGGTCAAGTCCAACCTCGGTCACACCCAGGCGGCCGCGGGCGTCGCCGGGGTCATCAAGATGGTGATGGCCATGCGGCACGGCGTACTGCCGCGCACCCTGCACGCCGAGGCGCCGTCGCCGCACGTGGACTGGCGCTCGGGCCGAGTCGAGCTCCTGACATCCGCCCGCCCGTGGCCGACGACCGGCCGCCCGCGCAGGGCCGGTGTCTCCGCGTTCGGCATCGGCGGGACCAACGCGCACGTCATCATCGAACAGGCCCCGGAGCCGACCGCCGAGCCCACGGCGCCCGACGCCGAATCATCTCCCGTTCCCGCGGTGCCCTGGCTGATCTCCGGTGCCGACGAGGCCGCACTGCGCGCCCAGGCACATCGGCTGGCGGCCTGGGTGGACGCCCGCCCCGACCTGTCGCCGACCGACATCGGCTTCTCACTGGCCGTGTCGAGGGCCGCGCTGACCCACCGGGCAGCGGTGCCGGCCGGTGACCCGGACGGCATACCGGCAGCACTGCGCGCCCTCGCCCGCGGCGAGCACAGCGTCACGACGTTCCAGGGCGTCGCGGACGACGCCGGCATCCGTACGGCGTTCCTCTTCACCGGCCACGGCGCTAAGCAGGTGGGCATGGGCAGGGAGCTGTGCGCGGCGTTCCCGGCCTTCGCCGCCGCGTTCGACGACGTGTGCCGCGAGCTGGACCGCCGTATGGAACACCCGCTGCGCACGGTGATGTTCGCGGAAGCCGGTTCGCCGCAGGCCGCTCTGCTCGACCGTACGGACTTCACTCAGTCCGCTCTGTTCGCCTACGAGGTGGCCCTGTTCCGCCTGCTGGAGTCCTGGGGGGGTGCGACCGGACTTCCTCGCGGGCCACTCGGTCGGAGAGCTGGCGGCGGCCCACGTCGCCGGTGTGCTGGACCTCGCCGATGCGGCGGAGCTGGTCGCGGCCCGCGGCCGCGTGATGCAGGCGCTGCCGGAAGGCGGGGCGATGGTGGCGCTGCACGCGGCGGAGGACGAAGTCGCGCCGCTCCTGGCGGAGTCCGGGCTCGCGGGACGGGTCGCGATCGCCTCGGTGAACGGGCCGCGCTCCCTCGTCATCTCCGGGGCGGACGAGGACGTGCGATCCGTGGCCGATCGGTTTGCCGGGCAGGGACGACGAGTCGTTCGGCTGCGGGTGAGCCATGCCTTCCACTCACCGCTCGTGGAGCCGATGCTCGACGAGTTCCGCCGCGTCGCCGAGCGGCTGACGTTCCGGCCACCGCGCACCCCGGTCGTCAGCGCGGTCTCGGCGGGCGTCGGCGAAGACCTGTGCTCCGCGGAGTACTGGGTGCGGCACGCGCGCCTGCCGGTGCGGTTCGCGGACACCGTGCGATGGCTGTACGACGCGAATGTCGCGGCGTTCATGGAGTTGGGGCCGCGCCCTGTCCTGACGGCGGCCACCACGGAGTGTCTGCCGACGGACGGTCCACCGGAGCCGGTGCTCGCCGCGAGCGCCCGGCCGGGCGAGCCGGAGGCGGAGAGCCTGCTGTCCGCCTTGGCGCGGCTCCATGTGCGCGGTGTGGGCATCGACTGGTCCGCCGTGTTCGCCGGGAGCGGGGCGCGACGCGTGGACCTGCCGACGTACGCCTTCCAGCGCCGAAGGTACTGGCTGGACCCCCCGAGCACGGCGGTCCACGCGACCGCGGTGACACGCGCCCAGGGCCATCCGCTGCTGGGCCCGGCATTCACCTTGCCGGACACGGGGGGCACGGTGCTGTCCGGGCTGCTTTCCGCCGAAACCCAGCCATGGCTCGCGGACCACGTCGTCGCCGGCGTGAACCTGGTGCCCGCGACGGCATTCGTGGAGATGGCGGTCCGCGCCGGTGACCAGGTGGGGTGCGGCGCGGTGGAGGACCTCGTCGTCGTGGCACCGCTCCCGCTGCCCGCGGGTGCGGCTGTGTGCGTTCAGGTCGTGGTCGGCACAGCCGATCCCGTGGGCCGACGGTCGGTCGACATCTACTCCCGCCCCGGGGATCCGGACTCCTCCGCGGACGACTCCGGTACAGCGTGGACGCGGCATGTCACCGGACTGCTGGTGCACGGGCCGCAAGCGCGGGAACAGGACTTGTCCGAGAGCGGCCGCACGGTGTGGCCGCCCCCGGACGCCGTCGAAGTGGATCTCTCGGACGCCTACGACAGAGCGGTGGACGACGGCTTCGCCTACGGGCCTGCCTTCCAGGGCGTCCGGGCGATGTGGCGCCGCGGCACCGAACTGTTCGCGGAGGTGCAGCTGCCCGAGGCGGAGGCCGCGCAGGCAGCTCGGTTCGCGATCCATCCGGCGCTGCTGGACGCCGCTGTGCACGCCACCCTGCTGGCCGTAGCCGTAGCCGTAGCCGCAGCCGCAGCCGCATCAGACCTTCGCCCGGAACCGGCGCCCGTCCGGCTGCCGTTCGCCTGGAGCGGAGTGCGCCTGTACGCGGACGGAGCCACGGCACTACGGGTGAGACTGACCGAAGTGAGCGCGGACTCCGTCTCGTTGACCCTGGCCGACCCGACGGGCAGGCCGGTGGCTTCGGTCGCTTCCCTGACCACCCGGGAACTCCCCGACGCACAGCAGGACCCTGCCGAGGACCTCGTTCGGCGTGCGCTGCTGCGACCCGGCTGGGTGCCCGTTGAGACAGTGGAGACACCCGAGAGCGTCGAGGGCGGGCAGCGCTGGACCACGCTGGGCCCCGACGACCTGGGCTTCGCGGCGTACCTTCCCGCCCTCGCACATCCGGCCGCCGTCCCCGAGACCGGCCCCGACACGGTGGTGGTCACGGCCGTGGGGGCCGCGGAGGATCCCGATCCCGTGTCCGCGACGCACGTGCTGACCGCCAGGATGCTCAAGACGTTGCAGAACTGGCAGGACGACCCCGCCTCGGCGGGGACACGGCTGCTGGTCGTGACGCCGAACGCCACCGCAGCCGTACCCGACATGGCGGGGGCCGCCGTCTGGGGACTGGTGCGCACGGCGCAGTCGGAGATGCCGGGACAGGTCGTCCTGGTCGATGTGGACGGGCACCCGCAGTCGCTGCGGCAGCTTCCTGCGGCCGTGGCCACGGGCGAGCCCCAGATGTCCATCCGGGCCGGTCGAACAACGGCCCCCCGGCTGATGAGAACCAGCCCTGGAACCGGGGGCAGCGCATTCGGCGAGCAGGGCACGGTGCTGATCACCGGTGGTACCGGCGCCCTGGGCGCGGAACTGGCCCGGCACCTGGTTCGCGCCCACGGCGTACGGCATCTGCTGCTCACGGGGCGCCGGGGCCCCACGGCGCCCGGAGCACAGGAACTGCGCGCTGCCCTGGAGGAGTTGGGAGCCGAGGTCCGCATCGTCGCCTGTGACGCGGCCGACCGTGCCGCGCTGGCCGACGTGATCGACAACAGCGAGCCGCCCCTGGCCGCCGTGGTCCACGCGGCCGGGGAACTCGACGACGGTGTCCTGGCGGGGCTGACCCCGCGACGACTGGCAACGGTGCTCCGACCGAAGGCCGACGCCGCCTGGAACCTCCACGAGCTGACCCGGGACCTGGACCTCACGGCATTCGTGATCTTCTCCTCGGCCTCGGGCCTGCTGGGCCGCCCCGGTCAGGGCAACTACGCCGCCGCGAACTCCTTCCTGGACGCCCTGGCGCGCCACCGTGCCGCGCAAGGGCTGCCCGCGGTGTCGCTGGCGTGGGGCCTGTGGGAGCACGCCGACGGCATGGCCGCCCAACTACGCCGGAGCGGAGGACGGCCCCAGCTCGCCGAGGACGGTTTCCCCGCGCTCTCTCCCGAGCAGGGCCTGGCACTCTTCGACGCGGCCCTGCAGCAGGGGGAACCGGTACTGGCACCGTTCCTCCTGGACCGAGCCGCACTGCGGTCCGCCGCGACGCCCGTGCCTCCGCTACTGCGCGAGCTGATACCCACCGGCCGGCCGACCCTGACGTCCGGGCCACGCTCCCACCCCGCAGGCCCGGCCGCGGCGCAGCCCGACGCCTGGCGCACACTGCTGGCCGACCTGCCTGCCCGGGAACGGGAGGCAGCCCTCTCCAGGCTGATCCACCAGGCGATCGCCGACGTCCTCGGCTACCCCGACGCCGACGCGCTGCCCTCCGGAAAAGCCTTCACCGATCTGGGATTCGACTCCCTGATGGCGGTCCAGGTCCGCAACCTGCTGGGCGCCGCCTGCGGGCTCCGGCTGCCCGCCGCCGTCGTGTTCGAGCACCCCACGACACCGTCCCTCACCCGGCACATCCTCGACCTGCTCGGCGACCTGCCGGCAACGGCAACGGCAACGGCAACGGCTGCGGCTGCGGCGCCGGGCGACCGACCCATGCCCACGCAGAGCCTCGCCGCCCTCTACCGCAAGCTCTGTGCGGCCGGCCACGTCGTTCCGGCGATGCACATGCTGCTCGGCGCCTCCTGGGCGGTGCCGACCTTCGACGCCTCCGAGAGCCGGACCCGAGCCCTGCCGGCGCTGCGCCGGACCAGCGGCAGCACGGGACCGGTGCTCGTCTTCCTCCCCGGGCTCCAACCCCCGCTCGACTTCCCCGGCGGAGAATTCGCGCAGTTCCAGCGCTTCTTCGACGGTGAGTCGGAGATCATCGAACTCCCGCATCCGGGACTGGGCGAAGGCGACGCCGTACCCGCCGACCGGGAGGTGCTGGCACGCACACAGGCCGAGACCGTACTGCGGCACGTGGGAGACCGGCCCTTCGTCGTCATCGGCGCGTCCAGCGGTGGTGCCGTCGCCCATGTGGTGACCCGTTACCTCGAAGCACACGGCGCCCCGCCACGCGCCCAAGTCCTTCTCGACACCTACCTCATCAACGACGAGAACAGGAGCAAGGACTGGCTGCTGGCGCTGCCGGCCACGGTCGCGCCTGTGCTGGGAGCGGGCCAGTGCACGGGGGACGAGGACACAGCGGTGGCCGCGATGGGCGCGTACACGCGGATGTTCCTCGACTGGGTTCCGGAACCGGTGACCACCCCGACCCTGCTGATACGTGCCGCGGAACCCACACCGGAGATGGCGGCCGGCCCCGACGCCGACGACTGGCAGACCTCCTGGCCCCTGCCGCACGAGTGCGTGGACGTCGCCGGGGACCACCGCGCCTTCCTCAAGGAACATGCCCGGACGACGTCCGAGGCCGTGCGCACCTGGATCAGCTCTCTCGGCCACGCCCGAGGCGGAGCAGCCTCTACCGTGGAGTCATGACGGCACCGCTGGATGCCCTGGTGGTCGGCGCCGGGCCCACAGGGCTCGCGCTCGCCGCGCAACTGCGCGCCCACGGGGCCGGCTTCCGCATCGTCGACCGCTCCCTCGACCGGGTGCGGGAGTCCAGGGCGCTCGGCATCCAGCCCCGCACCTTGGAGGCGCTGGCGGGCTTCGGCGTGACCGATCGGCTGGTGGCCCGCGGCAACCCCGCGATGCGACTGCGCCTGCACCTGACCCGGCGCACGGTGTCGCTACCGCTGTTCGACATCGGGCTCACGGACACGCCGTACCCCTTCCTGCTGTTCCTCTCGCAGGCCGAGACCGAGAACATCCTCGGTGAGCACCTGGCCACACGGGGCGTGTCGATCGAGCGCGGCACCGAGCTCGTCCGGCTGGAGCAGCAGGGCCCCCACGTCGTCGGCCGGCTGCGCAGCCGTGACGGCACGGAGGAAGTCGTGACGGCGCGCTACGTCGTGGGTTGCGACGGCGCCCACAGCACCGTGCGGGCCCAGGCGGGCATCGACTTCGAGGGCTACGCCTATCCGCAGACGTACCTGCTCGCCGACCTGGACGTCGACGGGCTGGAGCCGGGCGCCGTGCACTCGTACATGACCGGCACCGGGATGCTGATCTTCTTCCCGCTCGGCTCCCCGGCACCCTGGCGGATGCTCGCCATGCGGCCCTCCGACGCCCCGGACGCCGAGGTGACGCTGCCGCTCCTGCAACAGATCACCGAACGGTACGGGGCTCAGGGGCTGGTACTGCGGGATCCGGTCTGGATGACCGACTTCCGGCTCCACAACCGCGGGGCTGCCCGATACCGGTCCGGGCGCTGCTTCCTGGCCGGCGACGCGGCCCACATCCACAGCCCCGCCGGGGCGCAGGGCATGAACACCGGCATCCAGGACGCCCTCAACCTCGGCTGGAAGATCGCCCTCGTGTGCCGGGGCGCCGCACCGGAGGACCTGCTGGAGACGTACGGCATCGAACGTGCCCCGGTCGGCCGCGACGTACGGCGGTTCACCGACCGCGCGTTCGCCATCGGTACCAGCCCTCATCCCTTGCTCCGCTTCGCCCGTGCCCGGCTCGTCCCGCGGATCGCCCCGTTGGCGGTGCGCGCGACGGTGCCCCGCCGGTGGGTCTTCCGTGCCGTCTCCGAACTCGGCATCCACTACCGGCGCAGTCCGGCCTCCACGACGGGCGGACGACCGCCCCGCCACGGTCCGCGAGCCGGTGACCGGCTGCCGGACCTGCCGCAGGGGCTCCAGACACGGACCGCCGCCCCCGGCTGGCACCTGCTCCTGACCGGCCCACCGCACCTCTGGCCGGACCAGCGGCTCGCCCCGGTCCTGGACGGCCGGGCCGACCTGATCACCGTGCACCGCCTCGACGACCGCGGCCCCTGGCCGGGCGTCGCCCAGGGACTGGTACGGCCTGACGGCCACCTCGGTTACGTCGCACGCGGCGCCGAGCTGGAGGGGCTGCGGGCCTACGCCGCCCGCTGGCTGCCGACCGACACTGCGTGTCAGACGAGGTGAACGGCTCCCGTCGTTGATCCGTACCACTTTTCGTGCAGGCACAGCGAGGAAGCAACCCAGGAAGCAACCCACGAAGCAACCGATGTGGCATCGGCCGCATCGCGACGGCTGCCGGCAGTCTGGTTCTCCTCCTCCTGGCAACCGCATGCGGCGGGAGTGAGGACGAGGGCGCCGCCGCGAAGAGCAGCCCGACGAACGTCTCCGCCACCGCGGCCGGCGTCGTGGCACCGGCGAAGGTAGAGGTGATCGCCGACCTGACGGGCTGCAAGGTCAAGATCCGGACCGACGCCGACGAACTGCGCGAGGGCGTCTGCCATACGGAGAAGGGCGACTACCTCATCACGACGTTCCCGCAGGAGAAGTACAAGCTGACCTGGCTGGACGCGGCCGCCGTCTACGGCGGCAAGTACCTCGTCGGCACCCGCTGGGTGGTCAGCGCGAAACCGGCGCTGCTGGAGCAGCTCCGGCCCCGACTGGGCGGAAGGATCCAACAGTTGCGGGGCGTGGGCCCGACTCCTGCCCCGACCACGTCGTAACGCCGCCGGGTCGACTGACGCGGCTCACTCCGGCGCGTCGCTGATGCCCAGCCGCAGATGCTCCACGTGGTACACGGCCTGGTCGAGCAGCTCGGCGACATGGTGGTCGTGCAGCGTGTACACGACCGACCGGCCGCGCCGCTCACCCACCACCAGGCCCAGATTGCGCAGCAATCGCAGCTGGTGCGAGCAGGCGGACTGCTCCATGCCCACCTCGGCCGCCAACTCCGTGGCGGGCAGCGGCCCTTCGCGCAGCCGCGCCAGGATCAGCAGGCGGGAAGGGGTGGAGAGGGCCTGGAGGGTGGTGGCCACCTTGGCGACGTTGGCCGCGTCCAGGCGTACGCGCTCGGTGGCGTCCTGCGCGGTGGTGACGGCTCCATGACCCATGCGGGTATCTTACTCATCGTACCTGAACGCATGAATGCTTCTTCATGTGTCTCCTTGGTCGGCCCGGGCGATCCGGCAGCTCCCAGCGCAGCGGAGGTTGATGTCGGATTCTCGCCAGCCCTCCTCGCTCCGGTGGTCGATGCTGGACGCATGCAGAAGGGGATGCACATCGACACGGAGCGCTGCGTGCGCGCCGTCCAGTCCAAGGACGCCCGCTTCGACGGCTGGTTCTTCACGGCGGTCGTGACGACCGGGATCTACTGCCGGCCCAGCTGCCCGGTGGTCCCGCCCAAGCCGGAGAACATGCGGTTCCATCCGAGCGCCGCCGCCTGCCAGCAGGCCGGGTTCCGTGCGTGCAAGCGCTGCCGCCCGGACACCAGCCCCGGCTCCCCGGAGTGGAACCAGCGCGCCGACCTCGTGGCCCGCGCGATGCGGCTGATCGCCGACGGCGTCGTGGACCGCGAGGGCGTGCCCGGCCTCGCCGCCCGGCTCGGCTACAGCACCCGGCAGATCGAACGCCAGCTCCTCGCCGAACTGGGCGCCGGCCCGCTCGCCCTGGCCCGCGCCCAGCGCGCCCAGGCGGCCCGCCTTCTCATCGAGACCACACCCCTGCCCATGGCGGACATCGCCTTCGCGGCCGGTTTCGCGTCCATCCGCACCTTCAACGACACCGTGCACGAGGTCTTCGCCCTCGCCCCGACGGACCTGCGCGCCCGCGCCCCCCGCAGCAGTCCGGGCAACGCCACTGGCGCGCTCACCCTGCGCCTGCCGTTCCGCGCCCCCCTCAACCCCGACAACCTCTTCGGCCACCTCGCGGCGACCGCCGTCCCCGGAGTCGAGGAGTGGCGGGACGGCGCGTACCGGCGCACGCTCAGGCTGCCGTACGGCCACGGCATCGTGGCCCTGACCCCGCAGCCCGACCACATCGCCTGCCGCCTCACCCTCAGTGACCTGCGCGATCTGACCGTCGCGATCAGCCGGTGCCGACGGATGCTCGACCTGGACGCCGATCCGGTCGCCATCGACGACCAGTTGCGTACGGATCCGCTGCTCGCACCCCTGGTCGACAAGGCGCCCGGCCGCCGGGTTCCGCGCACGGTCGACGAGGCGGAGTTCGCCGTACGGGCCGTGCTCGGCCAGCAGGTCTCCACGGCTGCCGCGCGCACCCACGCGGCCCGCCTGGTCATCGCCCACGGCGAGCAGATCGACGACCCCGAGGGCGGCCTCACGCACCTCTTCCCGGCCCCCGAGGCGCTGGCCTCGCTGGACCCGGAGTCACTGGCGATGCCCCGCACCCGCCGTACGACGTTCACGACCCTGATACGTCAACTCGCCGACGGCGACGTGCGCCTGGGCCCGGACAGCGACTGGCCGCAGACCCGAGCCCGGCTGCTGGAGCTGCCCGGTTTCGGCCCCTGGACGGTCGACGTCATCGCGATGCGCGCCCTCGGCGACCCCGACGCCTTCCTCCCCACCGACCTCGGAATCCGCCGCGCCGCCCAGGAGTTGGGCCTCCCGTCGACCCCGGCGGCCCTCACCGCTCGGGCAGCCGCATGGCGCCCCTGGCGGGCGTACGCCGTCCAGTACCTGTGGGCGACGGACAGCCACCCCATCAACTTCCTTCCCGTGTAAGGAAAGTCAGTGAAACAGCACACCGTCATCGACAGCCCCTACGGACCGCTCACCCTCGTCGCCGAGGACGGCGTCCTGTGCGGCCTCTACATGACCGATCAACGTCACCGCCCACCCGAGGAGACCTTCGGCCGGCGGGACGAGACGCCCTTCGGGCCGGCGATCGACCAGCTGGAGGCCTACTTCGCGGGCGAGTTGAAGGAGTTCACCCTCGAACTGCGCCTGATCGGCACGCCGTTCCAGCGCGGCGTGTGGGAACAACTGCGCCTGATCCCCTACGGCGAGACCCGCTCGTACGGCCAACTCGCCGACGCCCTCGGCAACCCCACCGCCTCCCGTGCGGTCGGCCTCGCCAACGGCAAGAACCCGATCGGCATCATCGTCCCCTGCCACCGCGTCGTCGGCGCGAACGGCAGCCTCACCGGGTACGGCGGCGGCCTGGACCGCAAGAAGCGGCTGCTGGACTTCGAGAGCGGAGCGGCGCTGTTCTAGGGCCTGTCTGACAATTCCCGCCTGCCCCGCGACGCCTGGCACGCGGCTTCGCTCGGCTCGCGCGGGGGCACCCCCATCGAGGGCGGCTCCGGCGCCTTGCGATCGCACGCTCCCCCACGCTCGAACAACCTCGCGCGGGGGGATCCCCATGACGCCGCGGGGCCCGCCCTCCGGGCGGACGACGGGAATTGTCAGACAGGCCCTAAGGGGAGTTCGGCTCAGCCGGCCCGCTCCGCCGCACCGCGCTCAACGCAGAACTCGTTGCCCTCCGGATCGGCGAGGACCGCCCAGCCCCTGCCGTCCGGGGTGCGGCGGTCGTCGACCAGCGTGGCGCCGAGGGTGAGAAGGCGCTCGACCTCCTCGTCACGGGTGCGGTCCTGCGGCTGAAGGTCCACATGTACCCGGTTCTTGACGGTCTTGAGCTCGGGGACGGTGACGAACAGCAGGCCCGCCCCCTCGATCAGCACGTCCTCGTCACCCGGCTTGTCGTCCTCGTGCACGGGCAGGTCCAGCACCTGGGACCAGAAGCGCGCGAGGGCGTAGGCGTCGGCGGAGTCGATCGTCACATGGCGGATGGCAGAGGTCATGAGACGGATTCTGATCCGGTCGGTGAGAACGCGCACCACCTTTTCCGCTCGGCAGCCATGCTACTCGGCGAGTTCGCGCAGCAGCTTCGGCAGCGATGTGCCGATGGGCTCCCGGACGACCTCGTCGGCGCGGTCGTCGTACGGCGTCGGCTCGGCGTTGACGATGATCAGGCGTGCGCCGTGGTCGGCGGCGACGCCCGCGAGCCCGGCGGCGGGCTGCACCTGCAGACTCGTGCCGACGGCGATGAACACCTGGCACGCCTTGGTGATCGCCACCGCCTCGCCGAGGACAACCGGATCGAGCCGCTCGCCGAACATGACGGTCGCCGACTTGAGGATGCCACCGCACTGCAGGCATGGCGGATCCTCTTCCCCCGCCTCCACCCGCGTGAGGGCGTCCTCCATCGCCCCGCGCGCATGGCACTGCGTGCAGAGCACACTCCGAGCGCTGCCGTGCAGTTCGAGCACCTTGCGGGCGGGCATCCCCGCGAGCTGGTGCAGCCCGTCCACGTTCTGCGTGATCACCCGCACCGGCATCCCGGCCCGCTCCAGCTCGGCGACCGCCAGGTGCGCCGCGTTCGGCTCGGCCTTCAGCGTCCGGTTCTTGCGCCGCATCTGCCACGAGCGCCGCCGGATCTCCGGATCGCCCATGTAGTACTCGTACGTCACGAGCTTCTCGGCCTCCGGATCCCGCCGCCACAGCCCGTTCGGCCCGCGATAGTCAGGGATCCCGGAATCCGTGGAGATGCCTGCGCCGCTGAGCAGCGCGACGAGGGGCTTGGTCATGCTGCCGAGGGTAGGACGGGCGCGGCGAAGGCGGCGAATGGATATTCGACCGCCCGGTGTGGTGCCAGCGTCCGGGCATGGCCAAGGTCACCGTGTCGCTCGATGCCGAACTCGTGGTGGAAGTCATGGTCCTGGCGACGACGCGCTGCGTGAGGTGGACATGAAGCCCCGGGACGTCGAGGGCTGAACCTGGCGCCGGTCAGTCCACCCGGTGACCGTTCTCCAGCTCCACCGTCCCGCCGCCGTCCGCGAGCACGTCGAGTGCGGCCAGGACGCGGCGGCCCAGCGCGCCGGGCAGGTACTCCGGGACGTCCTGCGGGGCCACGACCCGCCAGGACAGCAGCTCCTCCTCCTGCAACCGGATCGCCTTGAAGTCGTCCTCGCCGAGGACCCCGCCGTCGTACAGGTACGCCACCAGCGGCGGCCGCCCCGTCCCGTGCACCCAGTCCACCGCGAGCAGCCGGCCGAGCTCCCGGTCCAGGCCGATCTCCTCGGCCGTCTCACGACGCGCGCCCTGCCGCGGCGTCTCACCGTCGTCGGACTCGATCGTGCCGCCCGGAAGCGCCCAGCCCTCGCGGTAGTTGGGCTCCACGAGCAGCACGCGGCCTTCCTCGTCACGGAAGAGGGCAGCGGCCCCGGCGAGGACGCGGGGGAGACTTGCGAGGTACGTGGCGAAGTCTGGCGTGGTGGTCATTGAGGAAGGGTAACCAGTCTGCGCAACCGCGCCGCGGCCTCACGCCCCGCGCAGGGAGGCGTCCCCCCGGCGCACCGTCGCCTGGACCTCTGCCTCAGCTTCCGCCAGCCGCACGGTCCGTTCCGCCAGCTTGCTGATGCGCGCCCCGTCGAAACCGAACACCGCACTGCGCACCGTGTCCTCCAGCGGCTCGGTCCACTGGTCCGGGATCGCCGCCGCCCCCGTCAGCACTCCCGCCACCGAACCGGCCGTCGCTCCGTTGGAGTCGGTGTCCAGGCCGCCGCGCACGGTGAGCGTGATGCTGCGGGTGAAGTCGCCGTCGCCGTACAGGAGCCCGGCGGTGAGCACGGCGGCATTCGGGATGGTGTGGATCCAGCCGAGCCCGGCGGTCTCCTCGGCGACCGTCGTGAGCGTGTCCTCCCAGGTCATCCGGGTGTCGTGGAGCGAGACGACCCGCCGTACGGTGCGGGCGAGGCGACTGCTCGCCGGGATGACGGCGAGGGCCTGGTCGACCGCGTGCCGCACGGTGGGCGCGGTGAACGCCGCCGCGATCAGCGCCGCCGCCCACGTCGCGCCGTACACGCTAAAACCCCGTTCTTAGGGCTACGGGAAGAATCACCCGCCGAGGCAGGCCTGGGAACGGGCGTGGGAGCTTGCCGCTCCTCAGCATCCCGATCGCATGCCTGGTTCTACGGTGTGGGCCGGGTGTCCGGCGCGTCGGGTCGCCCGATCGGTGTCCTGCCGGTGGTGAAGAAGTTGGAGTCGGGCCAGATCCCTCCCGCCGACCACCGCTTTGCGAAGGGCTCCAGCCGCTCTGCGAACGGATCAGCTTTGCTGATGACCAGACTGGTGGCCCACTGCCGGACCGCGCCGGCTACCCAGTCCGCAATCTGGAGCTGCGGCGCCGTGGTGCTGTCGGAGAACGTGACGCCGGTGACGGGCAGGCGCTCCATGGTGCGTCCCGGCCGTGCGGGGTCGGGGAGCCAGTGCAGGTACTGGAGGAAGACCGAGCCGCGGGCGACAGCACTGGACTCGTCGTGAACGAGAGCAAAGTCGCCCACGATCTTCCCCATCTCGCCGCAGACCACGGCCAGGCAGGGAATCGCCGGGTCCAATTCGTCCCGTGTCTCTCCCGAGGCGATCCGGCGGATGATGTCGTCTGCTTGCCCGCGAGTGAGTTCCAACAGTTCGACCCACTCCGTCAGCGGAGGCCGTGTGGTAGCGCGGTAGGCGGAGATCGCAGCGAACAGGTCGGCGGCACTGGCGCGGCTGCGCCGCCGCACTGCGTCAACGAATGTCTGGAGCATCTGGTCGTATGCGCCCGGGTCGCCCAGCACGGGACCGGAAAGGTGGTAGAGGTTGGCCAAGGCGAGCGCGGCGTCACGGTCGTACAGGTTGAATCCCGTTTCGTAAGCCAGGGGTTCGACCAGGACATCGACCATTTTCGTCACCACCATAAACCGCTTGTGCGCGATGAAAGCGACGATGCTCTCGCTTACCAGCGAGTCGAACGCGGCGACCAGAGCGTCTCGGCCTCTGCCCGTTTGGGACAGGGAGGTGTACTTCGGTTCGCCATGCGTGGCGGGCAGTTGAGCCTTGACTTCGTCGACGGTCTGGCATGCCAGGTCGTCATCCAGGTGGATGGCCGCTGCACAGAACACCGGCTGCGCGGCATCGAGAAGGTTCTCTCCTGTGCTGCTGGATTCGTCTCCATGGACCGTGGGTGTTGTCGCCATGGGCCGCAGCATCACCCAGCGTGCCAGCGGTGTCGACGGGTTTACCTTACTCTGTCGCGCACTGGCTGCGAGGCCGCTTCACACGTTCACCGATCATCTGACCATGGCCGTGCCGAAGGCTTCTTGGCCCATTGCGCGATCTCCGTGTTGTGGCCGGTCGTGTAGCGGATCGCCCGCCGGCAGTCGACGTGCGGAGAGGCGCCATCACCGCGTCCCGATCTCCTTGCGCCTGGCTGTCAGTTGCCCGGTCAGGAACGGCAAGGTGCGGCTGGACAGATCAATCGAGGACGGGTAGGCGAACACGCGAAGCTCCTGCCGGACACGGGTAATCTTGATCGAGAACCCGGCTACCAGGAGCTTCGTCGTTGGGCAGGACGGTCCAACTCGCGGTCAGCACGGCCAGCTTCGATAGGCTCACTGCTGACAGAAAAAGCTTAGTGATCGACAAAGTGGGCGATCACCCAGGCACTGACCGCACGGGTGACGCCGGAGAGAAACCCAGCGGCAGCGGCGCGGAGCAGAGTGAGACGGCGAGTCTCGCGATCGGACATGACGGGCCTCCCGAAGGTGTAGGAACTGCTCCCGGACTGGAGCGCAGTTCGACCATCTCGCTGTGGCTCCGCACCCGGAACAGGTTGGATGTTGTCGCGCGGACAACACCGGGTTGTTCCGGGACTAATCAGGGAGCGGGCCGAGAGTGGGCGAGTTGCTGGAGCCGCGCCGCAATGGTCGGCCATGGGCCGCACTGCGCGGTGCCAGTCAAGAACTGAACGAGATCGCCACAACACTTCGCGCCTGGTTGGACGATGCCGGAATCACCGTGGCGGTATTGCACGGTCGCCTGACCCCCGACCATTTTCCGGACAGTGCCGTCCCTGCCCAGCGCAAGCTGTACGACTTCTGCGGGGGCAAGGATCTCACCTGGGCCTTCATCGAGGCCGTGGCTGATGTCTGCACCCCGGATGACGCACCCGCCCAGCGGCAGAAGATAGAGCGGGTCAGGCCCCTGTGGGAAGCCGCCCAAGCAAACCCGACCCCCGTGGGGCAGGAGGCGAGGGGAACCGGCCGGGAGCTAATCGAGGCCAAGGACCGGGTCATCGCGGCGTATCAGCAGATCGATCGCCTGCGACAGGCACAGGCGGACAGCGATCAAGCCCGGGTACGGGCCGAGCACCTCGTGACGCTGTTGCTGAGCATGCTGGGACAGCTGTTCACGAAGATTGGCGACCTCACCCAGGACCGGAACCGGCTCCTCGCTGAACTCGGCCCGGGAGCCGCTGCGCTCACAGCTGTCGAAGACCGGCTACGGGAAGCCAAGGGGCACCGCGCCTCCACCCAGGAGGCCCTGCGCCGCGCGGAATACGAGCGGGACGAGGCGCTGCGCGTGGCGGACGAGGCCCGCCGCGTGGCCCGCCGGCTTCAGGACGAGCTCGACCGGTTGCGAGCCGGGGGCAATGGACCCGACGACACTCTGGCCGCGGCCAGCGAGGAGCCGGACGGGTTCGACACCGCCGGCATCCCGGCCGCGCCCGACCCGGACGAGATGTTCCTGGACGACTACGCCGCAGCCTTGCGCAAGGCCCAGACCGTGCTGGACACCGGCAGCGATGCCCTTCAGGCCGCCGAGGAACAGATCGCGGAAGCGAGCGCCGACCTGCCACCAAACCCCGGGAATGTCATCCGCGGCACAATGTTGTCCCGTACAACCCCGAACAACCCTCTGACCAGCGAAGAATCCGAGTTCGAGGACCGCTACCGCGCGTACCTGACCCAGCGCCACGGCGAGCTGACGATCTTCGGTATGGACTTCGGAGACCGCCGCCACGCCCGTTGGTCCCTGGACCAGAGCTACGTGAGCCTGGAGGTGACCAACGCCGCGCCAGGACCGGTGGACCAGGTGGAACGCGTGGAGCAGGCCCTCGCCGGGCGGCAGCGCACGGTGGTGATGGGAGACGCGGGCTCCGGCAAGACCACACTTCTGCAGTGGTTAGCAATCAACGCCGCGCGGGGATCCCTGCCAAGCCTGCTTGAGCACCTGAACGGCAACGTGCCGTTCGTCCTGCCGCTGCGCTCCCTAGTGTCGAGCAGCTCCTTTCCCCGCCCGGAGGGCCTGCTCGCCGCCGTCGGCTGCCCTCTGGCCGGTGCGCAGCCCGAGGGATGGGCTCGTCGCGTGTTCGAGAACGGACGTGCGCTCGTGCTGGTGGACGGCGTCGACGAGATCGCGCCCGAGCAACGCCCCCTGGCACAGCGGTGGCTGGAGGACACGCTGGCGGCCTATCCCCGCGGCTGCTACGTGGTGACCACACGTAGCTCCGCCGTTCCGTTGCACTGGCTGGATGGCGTCGGCTTCCGCCACCTTGTGCTGCGGCCGATGAGCGCACTGGACGTCGAGAGCTCCATCGCCTTGTGGCATGTCGCCGCCCGAGCGGAGGCGGACGAGCACGAGCGCCAAGCCCTGGTCAGTCTGGAGAGGTCCGTCCTCGACGCGGTGAGGCAAGAGCAGAACCTGGCAGCTCTGGCCACCACGCCCCTGCTCTGCTCCATGATCTGCGCCCTGAACCGGGACCGTCGCGGCGTGCTGCCGCGCGAGGTGATGAGCCTGTACGAGGCAGCCCTGTCCATGCTGCTCGTACGGCGGGATGTCGAGCGCCGTATCGACGCCGTGGAGGGGATCCGGATCGCTCAGCGGGAGAGCGTGCAGTTGCTCCAAACGCTGGCGTACTGGCTGCTTCGCAACAACCGATCCGAGACCAGCGCCGAGACTGCCGCGCGGCTCCTGCAGCCAGCTCTGGTGGCCATGCCCGCCCTCTCCGGCCGTGGTGATCCCCGACAGGTCCTGCAGCACTTGCTCATCCGGAGCGGACTTCTGCGGGAGCCTGCTTTCGGCCGACTGGAGTTCATCCACCGCGCCTTCCAGGACTACCTGGGCGCCCGAGCCGCAGTTGAGGCAGCAGACTTCGGACTGCTCGGTTCTTCGGCCACCCAGGAACAGTGGGAGAACGTGATCAGAATGGCCATCGGCCATGCCCGGCCCCGCGAACGTGCCGAGTTGCTGTCGGCCCTCGTGAGCCGAGGCGACCACGAGGAACCCCATCGTGAACAACTGCACCGGCTGGCCTTCTCCTGCCTGAAGTACGCCACCGAACTCGACCCTGGTGTCTTGGAGTTGGTCCGCCAACGCGCCCCGGACCGCGATCGGTAGCAGCTCTTCGCCGTGACGGGCAGGTGCCGAGTGAACCGGCCGGTTGTTGCTTACATACCTGCCCTGTATGCGGCGGTAGCGGTGATTGTCCCCACGGGGGGTGTGGCGCCACGCATGCTCATCCACGCCTAAGACTTGGACACCCGGGCCCCGGCGGTGATCCGGGCGATCGGCCCCCGGCCGATGACGACGCTCTTCAACGCCCACATCAGCGCCTGTGCGCGCCAAAGTGGGCCTCACTAATGCATTTAGTCGATTTACGGCATATCTGGTTTTGGTTTTATTCCGTCCGCCGCGACACGAGGAACGTGGTCAGGCGCCGCCGCAGCTCATGCTGACGACGTCGGCGGCGCGGATGACCTCGTCGGTCCAGGGTTTGGCGAACTCGCGGGAGATGTCGATGCCGCGCTCACTCAACGTGTTCGGGCGCTCACGCAACAGTCGTTGCCGCTCCATCCGCGTGACCAACCGCGTCTCCATCTGGTCGTCGGACAGGGACGGGGCCCTACCCCCCCCATCCGCATCGCGGATCACATCCCGAATCTCCCGTAGTAGTTCGCGCGGTCGGCTTTCCTTACGCCCTCCAGCACACGCAGCAGCTCCGCTGCTCGGGCAGCCACGGACTTCTCCTCGTCACGTGAAAGCTTCCGCGCGAGATCGGCAGGTACCGCGCGCGGCTCCACCTTGGCCACATCCAACAGGTCCGCTGCCGCATAGTCCCGGTCGTCGTGATCGCGGCTTGCCGCCATTCTGTCGAAGACCGCACGGGTCGCGGCTCGGTGAAGCAGGAGTTGTTTCGCACCGGCTCTGGCCGCGGCATGCACGTACCAGTCCTCCGTGCTCGGCTGGCTGAGCCTGCAGAGCAGGGGGATGGGTACGCGACCGGGAATCGCCTGCGCCCACTGCCACATCACCACGGCCGCGCTGCTGCGCAGGGAGAAATCGGCTGACAGGGCCAGCCTTTCCACGTCTTCAATCTCGATCAGCATGGGGTCCAGTCGGCTGGCAGCCTCGATCAACGAGCAGGTGAGCAGCTGAGTTGTGTGGTCGTCCGTGGTTGTGGCTACCCCAAGCATTGCCTCGACGACGGCCCGCTGCTGGTCTCGGCGCAGAGGCAGGAACAGCCGGTTCACGCGGCGCTCCGCTTTCTCGTGCTCGCCGAGTCCCAGGCTGTCGAGAAGCTGCTCCACTTGCAGCGCAACGTCTGAGACCGACGGGGAACCACCTGACTCAGGAGGGCGGGCGGCGTTCAACTGCTCGAAGGCTTCCTTGACTGCCGTTCCGATCTGGTGTGCCGCGTCGGCGAGCTGTGGCTGCGTCAGATCTGCTGCGTGGTTAAAGCCCAACAGTCGATGCTTCAGCGTTGTGTAGGAGCGATGTGCGGGTGAGTCTGGCATGACGATCGTGAAGTGATCGCCGGGGATGACGCCCGCGTCCGGGAAGGTGCTCTGGGCAGAGGGGCGGCGGACGATGTCGTCCGATTCGCCGGCATAGACCGCGATCGGAATTGGGCAGGAGCTTGGGGTGAGCTCGGTGGCGTGGACGATCTGGCTGATCACCCTGCTCTGCGCGTCCTTCACGTCGCTGCTGAGTGGCTGCAGGCCCCGTAGTTGAGGGTTGCGCGAAGACCAGGGTCGGCGGACCGACAGGAGCAGTTCGGAACCATCGTTCGGGCAAGCGAACATGACGATCCCCTTGATGCGGGCGAGGTCAAGTCCCCGTCCGCGGCCGAGCATACGCGCAAGGTATCGCTGCACGACCAGTCCGCCTTGGCTGTGAGACACGAGAACCAGCCGCTCGTACTCAGCTGCCTCGACGCTCAGATACCCCTGCAGGCTGTCGGCGATGTCGTCGACGTCCGGAATCCGGCGCAGCGGGTTGAGGCGCAGCTTGGGCGAGGCGTAATCGAAGGGCAGGGCGCTCACGAAGCCAAGATCCGCGTCGCCGTCAATGAGCCGCTCGAAGTCGCTCCACACAGCCGAGGAGGAGATGAAGCCGTGAATGAGTACGACACCGACACGCTCGGTTTGTGACTCCACCCTGCCTCCAGGCCCATGTACAAGTGCATCTGCCCTGCCCTGCAACGCAGCGATCAGCTGTGTTTGCAGGCATTCTTTCGTGCCTCGGGTGGCAGTTGGTGATTCTCAAGGCCAAGAGCGGGCGGTCAGGCGTGGTCCGCGCAGCAGGGGGTGGGGTTGGGTACTTCGAAGGGTATCGCCGACGGCGGGCACCAGGGTGAGGACCAAGTGTCCATGTGCGTGTGGTGACTACAGAAGGGCACACCTGCGTATTGCGTACAGCATAATTTTATGCGATCGCCGTAACCATGGATCTGATCGGTGACCTCACAGCCATCCGCATCCCCCTGCCGCAGCCTGGCGATGTCACGCCGGCGGAGCTCTACCCCGACGCCCGCGAGGAGGCCGAACAGGCCCGCGAGAACTACGCGTTCGCCCTCGGGGCCCAGTGTGACGAGGTTCAGGAAGACCCCCTGCTGATCGCCCTCGGCAACGCCCGCGCCGCCCGCGAGGCCGCCGACCGCGAGATCCGCCATCTCCTCGCCTACGGCCGCGAGTTCCACGGCGACCGCCCCTACAAGCTCGAACCGCTCGCCCAGGCCAGTGGCCTGACACCCTCCGGCATCCGCACCGCCTACGGCAGCAGCGAGATCGACAGCGTCGCCCGAGGCATCGGCCGCAGGCCCGACAGCCGCCGCTTTCGCCCCCTGGCCGCACCAAAGGCCTCATGACCGGCGCCTTCGATGCCACCCCGCAGACCTGCACCCGTCTGCCTCCCCGGCCGCCCCTGACCAGCGTCATCGAGGGCACCTGCTACACCGCCGTGCCCGCCCCCGCCCACACACCCGCCTCCGCGCTCTACCTGGCCTGCTGTATGGGCTGCGGCGCCGCCTACACCCGACCGTGGAGACGCCTCGCCAACGCCTCACACGCTGCCGCCTGACGGCTCCGGCTCCGCAACCAGGATCCAGGTGGTCCGACCCCCTGACGGAGCCACCCTCGGCGGGTGGAAAATTTGGGCGAGTCCGTCCGGCGGCAGCCGCGAGCCCTTGGCGCCTTCTGAGCCCAAGAGTTAGTAGGACGCCGGAGGCTCATCGACAGGCAACCGGAAGTGCTGCTTCGAGTGCGCCCTAGGTGAGGCGAACCTTGATTCTTCGCCAGCGGGCAATTCGTGTTCCTGCCCGACGAACTGGAGCGCGACGAGGCCGTGTTCGACGTGGCCCAGTCGACTCCTACAGCGAACCGGCGGTGGGCGGCCGAGCTGGCGCAGTACGAGCCGGTGCTCGACGCGCTGGAGATCTCGCGTGCCGCATACAAGATCGGGAACTCGGCGACGGCACTGGGTGTGATCCTCACCGTGTTCGAGAGTCACCGGGATAAGCTGATTGAGGGCTGGCACGACCCGGCGAGCAGTGAACCCGCCCGCGGTGGCACGGCCCCCTGGAGACAGGGTTCGGCGTGCGGGATGTCCCGGTGGAGACGGGCCACCATGGTGCGGCCGCGATCGACCGTCTGGTGGGGGCCGGTCGTGTGTCGAAGGGCGAGCCTTGGCGCGCCCTTGAGGTGCTGGTCGACCGGATCTCGAAGCGTCGGTGCGGCTTGTTCACCAACTGCCTCCAGGCGTGCCCTACTTACGCAGATCCGCTTGTCGGATCCTCCCGGTACGCTTGATGTGCGAGCCGAGCGCGGAAGGGGGCAGTAACGTGAACGAAGCGTTCCGGCTGCCGCCTCCGTGGCTTGAAGACGAGACTTCCGAGATACCTGCTGCCCGCACGACGCCGACGGACGCCTTGCGGGACGGTGGGCCGGGCTCATCCGTTCAGAGCGGAGTTGTAGCTGACGTCCTGAGCCGAGCGTACGCGGTCTCCGCGCAAGAACTGCAAGGCGAGGAGCGGTGTGAGCCTTCGGTAGCGTTCCGGCCGACGAACCCGTGCCCAGCCTTTGTCTATCGGCACGAAGCCCGACAAGTGTCCGTGCGGGCGCGGCAAGCGGTGCGGGCGGCCTCGCTGTTCGACCTCTACCAAGACCTGTCCCGACGGCGAAGCCGCCCTTCGATCGGCCGCTTTGGTGCCGGGGTCACGATGGTGCTGGGCGCCCGAGAGGCTGCCGACAGGGGTAACGGACTGATCATGGCGTCGGCCGGATCCGGGAAGTCCGCCATGGCGAAGAGCTTTGTGGTGGGGCTGTGGAGCCTACTGCGAGGCGAGACAGTCTTGCTGTCGATGAACGATTTCGACGGCCTGAGCAACAACATGGAATTTCTGCGCATCGAAGAGGCCCGATCGGGCAGCGAGGGCGCGTCCTGGCAGCGCACCGTGTACCTCCTCGGCCGGGTCATCGGGCTCACGCGCGCCCAAGCGCGCAACGTCAAGGGCCTGTTGCTCGCACTGGTGGGGCTGCGCAGCGTGGCCATCCGTGGGCACCGGGACCGACTCGCTCAACTCGGGTCCAGGGGACTGGTGTACCTCCGTACAGCCCTGACGAGCGCGAGCACGCGTAATGCGCCACCGCGTGACGCCGTCGTGCGGATGCTCGGGAAGACCGGGTCTCGAAGCCTGCCGCCCATGTACCGCACAGCGTGACCTTCGCTTGACTCTGAGGTCGCGCCCGGTCCGCGGCCTGGAGAAGACAGCGCATGTACATGCAGGTTGTGAGACTACTGCCAGACGATGCGGCAGAGTGGGTGGGCTTCGCGTTCCTTCTGTTCGTGTTCACCCTGTTCGTGACCGTGGTGATAGCCCTGTTCCGTGCGGACAGGAAGGACGTCGTGGACGTCATCGAGGCGGCGGCGAACTGGCTGCCGTGGAGGCCAAGGAAGCGAAATCGTCGATAACGGGTGAGGTTCCGACGCCCCGTCGCCCAAGGCTGGCGCGGGGCGCGGGCCCACCGCGGGCCGGACTCAGGCCCGGCGCAGTGCGACGACGTTGCCGGGCAGTGATGACGGAGCAGTTTTGGCGTGCTGCTGGACGACTGCCGGTGCCTCGCGTTGACCGGAGATGATCTCCTCCATCAGATCCGAGGCCCAGCCGCCGGTGAGGGCGGTGAACAGGTCGGGTGTAGGCCGTTGCTCCAAGCTCCGTTCGGCCATGACGGCGAGGGGTCGGGGCCGTTCGGGTTCCAGGTCGGCCCACCCGGGCTCCTGGACTCGCCAGGTGACACCTGTGTTGGGATCGCGGCGCGCGGAGAGCTGCTTGAAGAGTCCCGTGGCACGGTGCTCCTCGATGATTCCGAGCTGCTTGCCGTGCGTGATGATCGCCGCGAGCGACATCTTCCAATCCAACGCAGCACTGTGACCCAGCCGGAGTCCTTGTGCACGTTGAGGCCGCGCGCGTCGATCTCGGGGCGGAAGTGGTTGAAGGTCAGGTGGTAGGTGCCGCGGCCCGACAGGGCGTGTCCGGTTGCCCGGTCCCACAGCTGTGGGGGCAGGTCCAAGTGGGTGAGGACACCGGTGAGGATACCGGGCCTGCCTCGGTCGAATGGTCCGGCGCGTGCGATGGCCCGCCGCTGGCCCGCCCTCGATGACCTGGCGCGACGCGTCGACCGCCGCAACTAGTTCACTAGGAGCCTCCGAGCATCGAGGGCGACTTGACGGGCCGCCGAGAGTGAGGCAGTACGACTGTGCCGCTCTGATCCCCCCGCCGCGGTGCATGGCTGCAGCGCGTTCCATATGCCCCGGTTCTGGCGAGACGCTGTGTCTCATTGTCAGTGCTGTGTACCACCATGCCCACTGTGAACGACTATGCCCTCACCCGCCTCGGGCCACAGCGGTTCGAGGAGTTGTCCCAAGCGTTGGCACTGCGCCTGCTCGGGCCGTCCGTGCAGATCTTCGGCGATGGCCCCGATGGCGGCCGCGAAGCCTCCTTCGAAGCCTTGAGCAACTTCCCTACGCGCGATGCTCCCTGGACCGGCTACGGCGTGCTCCAGGCGAAGTTCCGCAAGCGCCCGGAGGACGCTGCCAGCAACGCAAAGTGGCTGGTTGGCCACATGATTGCCGAGTTGGAGGAATGGGCGAATCCGGAGTCGAACCGTGTCCGCAACGGACGTGTGCCCAACTACCTGCTCGTCACCACCAACGTCGTGCTGTCGTCAGTCCCTGGGATGGGGGGCATCGATCGCGTCCAGGCTGCGCTCTGGGAGCGCGCACGCGCTCTCGGTCTGCCGCTCGAGGGGGTGGAGGTCTGGCACTACGACAAGATCTGCCGGCTGCTGGACGACAGCAAGGAAATCCGCCACGCCAACGCCGACGCGGTCTTGCCTGGCGACGTACTGGCGCGGCTGGATGAGTTCGTCAAGCAATTGGCAGACACCTCTCTCGGTGCCGACTCCAGCGCAACCCCCGGCTTGCCTCGGGAAGTGCGCTCCCTGTTCGGACGTGAGACTGAAGTCGCCCAGGCCCTCAGGGTGCTGGAAGGTTTGGAGCAGGGTGCCCGGCGAGCGGTGGTGGTGACGGGGGCTCCGGGGATCGGCAAGAGCGCTGTTGCTCTACGGTTGTCGACACTGGCTGCCAAGGCGTACCCGGACGGGCAATTTCACCTCAACCTCTCCCTCTCGGTCGACGACGGACAGCCGGCCGATCTGGTGCCGGCGCTGTTGCGGGCTCTCGTTTCCCGCAAGGCCCCCCTTCCTGAAGAGCGTGCACAGCAGTTGGCGCTGCTCCGCACGTCGCTGGCTCACAGCAGAGTGCTTCTCTTCATCGACGACGTCACCTCGGAGGAAGCTCTCCTTGACGTTCTGCGGATGGACGGGCCCTTCGCGTTGGTATGTACGAGTCGGGCCAAGCTGAGCGGCCTCACCGGTCTCGTCAGCCCTGTCGAGCTCCAGCCGCTGTCTGCCGAGCACGGTGAAGAGCTGGTACGCGCCATCGCAGGCCTCGATCGGCTTACCGACGCGCAGGTGTCGGCGCTGGCCGAAGCGTGCGCCGGGCATCCGCTTGCTCTGCAGATTGCAGCCGCTCATTTGGCGAGCCGTCCCAGGGCGAATGTGAGTCGTTTCCTTGAAGCCGTGGCCAGTCCTGACCGTGGGGTGCGGATCCTCAAAGCCGGTCAGGACGCGATCCTGCCCGTGCTGGAGACCAGCTTCGCGGCCCTGAGCCTGGCCCAGGCAGACCTCTTCACCACCCTGGGGATTCTGCCGCACATGTCGGTCACAACGGATGTCGTTGCTGCCTCGACAGTCAGCTCGCTGGAGGAATTCGACGAGAACCACGTCGACGACGTCGCGGACCTGCTCGACTCACTCTTCGAACTGTGCTTCATCGAGCAGATTGATGAAGACCGGTATGTGCTTCACGACATCCTGCACCGGTTCGCCCGACACACGTCAGCTGCCGTCTCCGGAACGCGCCGTGAAGCCGTCATCCGTCAGACGTGCGTCATGCTCGCCGTCCGGACAAGGTCCTCGGCGGAAGCGATCGGCTTCATGGACGAGGAAGCGACTGTGCCCGCGCAGAGCAATGCGGTCGCCCTACGCACTCTTGACGCTGACCGTCCGGGCGCCGTGGCGATGACGGCACTGGCCCGGCAGCACGAAGTGTGGGAACCCTTGATCCATTTGGCTTCAGAGCTCACGGGTTTTCTGGCACACGGCAGCCACTGGACTGATCTCGAGCGGGTGTCTCTGTGTGTGCTCGAGGCAGGCACCCGTTGCGGAGAGCCCGAATGGACATCGTCGGCTCAGCACAACCTCGCCGCGGTTGCCGCTCACCTCGGTGACAGCCAGCGCGCTGCCGAACTCTTGCACAGCAGCGCCCGGGCGGCGCACGAGACGGGCAACCTCCACCAGATGTTCCAGGCGGAGCTCAGCCTGAGCACGCTGCTGATCACCCTCGGGCGGAGCCGAGAGGCCATCCCACTGCTGCGTCGTGGTCTGCCCTTCTGGCGAATCACCGACGACCGTGCCGTGTTGGCTCATGTCCTGAGCAATCTCGGCCTGGCTCACGCAGCGATCGGCCAGTTCCGCCGGGCTGAGGAATACCTCCTGAACAGCAGGAACATGTCCTTGCCGGGGAGCCCTGCGGACCTGGCCAGCCGCGGAGCGATCTCCGCGCTGCTGCGCCGCACAGGCCGGTCGGCTGAGGCGGCCCGTGAGGCCTGCCAGGACATCGAACGTGCGCGTGACGTGGGAAGCCGGGAGTGGGAAGCCAGGGCGCTGATGGAACTGGCCATGACGCCAGTCGAGCAGCGCCCTGAATCGGCCCCGCCGCAGCCGCTGCAGGCCGCTCTCGCCATTTACCGGGACACAGGGGATGTCCAGGGCCAGGTGAGAGTTCTCTTCCAGCTCGGCGATCAGGCTGCGGGCCAGGCAGACATGGACCAGGCTGCCGCTCTTCTCGCGGAGTGCGCCAACTTGGCGTACGAGATCGGCGACTACGACCACGCAGCACGCTCCCTGGCCTACCTCGCCACCTACCACGGGGCGCTTGGGCAGCTCGCTGCAGCAGAGAAGTACTTCGCAGAGGCGATCGACATGGCCCAATCGATTGACCACCCAGGTGTCCTCGCTGAGGCACTGCAGAAGAAGGCTAAGTACCTCTGGCAACTGGGGCAGATCAACGAAGCCGTAGACCTATTCACTGAAGCTGCGGGTTGTCTCGAGGCCACGGACGACAAGCATTCACTCGATCAGATCAGAGCGGCTCTCGGGGAAGCCCTTATTGTCGCAGGAAGATGGCAAGAGGGCGCCGCGATCCTCCGATCCATCGTCTCGGCGACAAACGCGACCACCGGACCAACCACCAAAGCCAAAGCACTGCGCGCCCTGGCCACGGTCTATTCGCGCCGAGATCTGCACCAGGAGGCTATGTCCTCCATCACCGAGGCACTCGATCTGTACGAGCGGGCCGGCCATGCCGCGGGCATCCTTGATTGCCGTCTTGCTCTGGGCAACACGCATGCACGGCACGGCGATTGGCCAGCAGCAGTCGACCAGTACGACAAGGCAGCCGACGTAGCCGCTGAGCGGAGCGATCACTATCTCCTGATCGTCGCTCGCACTCACGCCGAGATGTGCCGGCTCAGCAACGGACAAACCGAGGCTGTTGCTTCGCTGACCCAGCTCATCTCCCCGGCCCAGCAGTTGGGCATGAAATCGGTCGAAGTTGTTCTGCGCGTCACGCTGGGTGCCCATTACGCAGAAGCCGGCGACCTCGAGCGGGCCGTCGCGGAGTTTCACGCTTCCTTGTCGCTCAGCGATCAACTCGGCGACAGACCAAGTCTCGCCACCTGCCACTTCAATTTGGCCCAGGCGTACCACGCACTCGGGAGTGCCGACCTCTCCCGCGCACATGCACGCGAAGCGTTCTGCCTCCATCACGACCTCGACAACTGGCCAGACGCGGCGAAGGCACTCCTTCACCTCCTGGCCTTGCACTATGAGACATCGCCAGACGGCGACGTGCCCCCGTTCAGCGATCTGACTGGCTACGGCAAGCGCCTCGATGACCGCGTCATGGCAGCCATCGAGGCTCTCAAGCACCGCCTGGATCAGGAAGCTGCGTCCGGAACCTCCCACCCTGCCAGCAGCACCCGTACCGAGACCAGGACGAGAAAGATCAACATGTCGCAGACCGTCCGTGACGAACTTGCCGGAGCGGACATCGGGGAGATCCTGATCCGGCTCGAGAACTCACGGCAGACGTGCACGGCATGCAACCTGCTGATCGATGAGACCGGAGAGGCCGAACTCCTCGCCCTGCGTCATGCGCGGGCGGGCCAGGTTGTCCTGACCCTGGCACACCCGCACTGCATGCCATCATCCGTGATCCAGTCGGACGGCCCAGCACCGCAACAGGCCTCCGAGAGCTACGAGGTTGAGTGCATCCTCTTCGGTGGGGACAGCCCAGGCATCATCGCCGACTGCTACGGAGGCTACGGCCCCGCCAGCCAGGACAGCGGAAGCACAGATCTCATCCTTCGGCGTTACCAGGAAGCCGGCTTCACCAACCTTCTGAGCGCGCTCTCCGTCGAGGACGGGCAGACCCTGGCCTTGCGCCATTTTCCCACCATCGACAACGGGTGCGTCAAAGCACGTCTGGAAGACCACAGACTGTCCATCGTCGGGCCGCACGGGCTGCTCCTGCCTCCAGGGCCGCTCAACTTCCTGCCGCACTGGTACCAAAAAGCACTTGAGGGATCATTGACCGTAGTCATCGGCAGGAACCTTCAAGGCATGTCCTCAGATGACCCGTCGTATCTGTCTCGCGCCATCGCCCTGGGCCACACCGTCGGCGCCACCGTGCCGCTCACTGTCGTCCGGCCGAGCAGGAACAGCCCGTGCCCCTGCATGATGCGAATGGGACGCAAGTTCAAGAACTGCTGCGGCAGACACCAGAAGTGACTGAGCCACGCCGCGCAGCCCCCTCGCCGACGCTCAGAAGCCACCAGTGGCCAGATGCACACCGTATGAAGCATCTGCGGCGTTACCCGCAACGTTGGCCGTGCCCTTGCCGGAAAACTCATCCGTGCAGGTCATGCGGCGTGTTCGTATGCGTGGAGGATTCCGCCGAGGCGGTCGCGTCGTCGTATGTCGAGGCGGGTGATCTGCTCTGGATCAGTGATCGGCCCGGGCAAGGGGTGCAGTGGCCGGGTGTTCGCGATGCCCTGATGCGGCCTGTGAGCGTTGTAGAACCGCTCGAACTCTCGCAGGGCGTGGAGGAGGTGGCGCTGGTTCCAGATCAGTGTGCGGTCCAGCAGTTCACGTCGGCAGGTCTGCACCCACCGTTCCATGATCGAGTTCATGCGCGGCATGCGGATCCCGCTGAGCACGACCTCGATGCCCGCTTTCTCCAGGACACTGTCGAACAACTCGGGGAACTTCCCGTCCCGGTCCCGAATCATGAAGCGAGCCCGGCAGCCGGCGTCTTCCAGGTCCATGACGAGATTCCTCGCGGCCTGGACCACCAAGGCCGCGGACGGGTGCGCGGTAGCGCCCAGGACCCGGATCCGGCGGCTGGCGTGCTCGATCACCGCGAACACGTACAGTCGCGCCCCGGTCAGAGTGACCGTCTCGAAGAAGTCGCAGGCCAGCAGGGCTTCGGCCTGGGAACGCAGGAAGCCGGCCCATGTGCTGGAACTCCGTTCGGGCGTGGGATGGATCCCGGCCTCCTGCAGGATCTGCCATACCGTGGAAGCGGCCACCTCGATCCCCAGCATGAGCAGTTCGCCGTGCACTCTCCGGTAGCCCCAACCGGGATTCTCCCGGGGCAGGCGCAGCACCAGGACGCGGACGGAGCGGACGGTGCGGGGCCGGCCCGGGCCCCTGGGCCGGGAACAGGCCGCGTGCCGACGCCCGACCAGGTCGCGGTGCCAGCGCAGTACCGTGTCCGGGCGCACCAGCAGCCGCACCTGACGCAGCACGCCACGCGGGAGACGGCGCAGCAATGCTGCCAGGAACGCGCGATCGCCCGGGGCGAACCGCACTCTCCGGCCGTCGAGTTGGCGCTCCAGTACCCCGATCTGATGGCGTAGAGCGAGGATCTCGGCGTCCTTGCCATGGTTGCTCATCGGCAGTAGGCGCAGCAGGGCGAACACGTTCGTCACACCCAGATAGGCCAGTCGCAGCAGCACGGTCGGTCATGTTCCCGCAGTTCCCGGCACGCCACCACACTGCCTCCCACCAGGGTGGATGAGGTTCTCGGCAGGGGCAACCCTGCCCCCGCCCCCCCCAGACAGACCCTCACTTGCATGGATGAGGTTTCCGGCAAGCACAGGGTCCACCCCCGCACCACCCAAGGACTTACCGGACTACCGCAAGGCGAAACGCCTGGTCACCAGGTCCCTCAAACCGAACCACACCCCCGGGCCCGGGCCTCGGCGAGTCCCTCATGCGTGCCCTGGGCGATAAGTTCCCGGATGAACTCGGCGAGCGCTGCGAACACATGGAAACTGCCGAGGGCGCTGGCGATGATGTACGGCGGCAACATCAGGAGCCCAGTGACGACCGTGTGGACGTGTCGGCCGAGCTTGCCGAAGAACCCCCGCACCGCGAAGGCCACCAAGATGTCCCGCAGAACCTCACCGGCGGTGGACGCTGACGGCATAGCCGCCGCCATCGTAAGAGTCGGCGTCCCAGGTGGCGAAGCGGTCGACGAAGGTGAGGCCGGCTGCGGCGCAGTAGTCGTCGTATTCTGACAGGGTGATGCTGGGTGGCACGGGCAGGTGGGCTTCGTCCAGGCCGAAGCCGGCGACGATCAGACCTCCCGGACGCAGGGCCGCGGCCAGGCGCTCGACCGCCGTGGCCTCGGTGCCAGCGGCGAGCAACGGGAAAACGTTGCCTGCGGCGATCACGAGATCGAAGTACGGTGAAATGCCGAGCAAGTCCGGGTCGAACCCGGTCAAGTCGACCTGGAACCAGGGCAGTTCCGGCGCCTGTTTCTGCGCCACTGCCAGCATCGACGCATCAAGATCCACTCCGACGCAGTCGTAGCCGAGCTCCGCAAGCCGGATCATGACCCGTCCGGTACCGCACCCGGCGTCCAGCACCCGCGCTCCGGCAGGCACGAGTGCTGCGCAGAACCGCGCCTCACCGTGCACATCCTTCCCGCTACCGGCCAGGGCCGCGAACCGTTCAGCGTAGTCCTGTCCGGACGTCCCCCCGGTCAACTCCTCCCAACGGCTCATGAGGGCAACTATAGGTCGACCATGTGCCGCATCGAAGATGCGACTGAGCTCACGGCGCTGTCCTCGCCGCCTGCTGGCACACCTGGACGACGACATACGGAGACGTGAACGCCTGGGCGGGCATCCTCGACAAGGATGAACCGGGTTACCTGGGTCCTGGACCGAGCCTCCGTTCGGCGAGACGGTGCACCCCGGCGAGGACGGCCCCGACCGACACCGAAGGTCAGGCGTGTGCCATCGAAGTAGTTGTCGAGGCTGCTGCCTGGATGCGCGTACACCTTCGAGCTGGCTTGCTGAACCTGCAGCTGGTTGAGCTGGGCGGCGAGGGACTGCGGGTGCCGATAATTCATCCGCGCAGATCAGCAGCCTGGGAGCGGCCTGTACAGGTGCGTGGCGGAGGCAGAGACTGAACGCGCTCAACGATTCGTCACTGATAGTTGAACGCGTTCAATTTCGTCATCCGGTGAACGCTCAAGTTGGCAGCTCACAGGCTTCCTACCTGCACGGATGGGTTATCGGCACCCGCAGGTGCCGAGAGTGTTGCCATGCTTCCACGATTCCGTCGCGAGCAGTCCCCGATGTGCTTTTCTTCCTGAGTGCCTCCGACGTGGTGTTCCGCTCACTTTGTGTGAATATGTGTAATGATCATCTGGAGTAGGGGACCTGTACCCGAGTGGTGGTCAGGACCACGGTCGGCCGGTGCAGGTTTGCTCTCCCCGTGTGCCTCCCCCAACGCGCGCATGCGCAACATGCCCGCGCACCCACGCCGGCGGCGGCATCAGTCAATTGGCGAGTTCGCCATGGCGCAACCTTCGCCCGGCGTCCACGGCGGATGATCGTGCGCCCGCCACACGGCCGCGCGATCCCGTCAGGCAGTGCCCGGCGCGACGGGGCAGCAGGCGGCGGGATCTCGGTGAGCTCATCGAACGTCGCCAGGAAGCGGGCGAACTCGCGGACCACCGTCAGCCTGGCCGTCCACCAGGCCGGATCGGCGCTGTCCGGCAGAACAGCCCTGCCCTTGCCGAGAACTCCGTCCGTGCAGTTCAGGCCGCATGTCGGTACTCGTGGAGGGTGCCGCCGAGGTGGTCACGTCGGCGTATGTCGAGGTGGTGAGCTGCTCCGAATCGGTGATCGGTGGGGGCAAGGCGTGCAGTGGTCGGGCGCCTGCGATGCCCTGGTGGGGCCGGTGGGAGTTGTAGTGCTGCTCGAACTCGCGCAGGGCGTGGAGCAGATGGTGCTGGTTCCAGATCAGGGTGCGGTCCAGCAGCTCGTGCCGGCAGGTCTGTACCCGGCGTACAGCCCGACTCGTCTGCTTTTACGGTCCTGACCTGGTGTTTTCCCGGGGTCAGGACCGTTTGGCGTCGTGGTGGGTGTGCCCGGCTGACCTGGGGTGTTCCCGGCAGTTCCCGCGAGTTTGTGCAATGGATGTGCAATGGGGGATCGGCTGGCGGGGGCGTTGTGCCTCGTGGGGCAGGGTGCCGGGTGACCGGTGCTGCGCAGGTTCGAGCCCCCGGCGGGGGACCCAGAACATGGGAACGAGGGAAGCCGCCGGTCGGGGGCGGACAGCTGGTGATCCAGACGGTCGTTCAGCTGAAGCGGTAGGCCGATGGCGCTTGGCCGCAGGTTCGAGTCCTGGGCGGGAGCAGCAAAACATGGGAAGCCGGATCGGCGCCGGTCGGGGGCGGATCATTGGTGGTGACGACGACTGTCTCGCTCTGAGTGTGGGGCCGCCGGGGGAGTGGTGCCTCTGCGCAGGTTCGAATCCCCGGCGGGGGCACCAGACAGATGGGAACGGTCGCCGACCATGGTCTCCGGGGTCGCGGATCACCGTGGAGTCCATGCTGTATCTCTGAAGTGGCTCGGCCGCTGGCCGCAGGCTCAAGTCGGGTGCAGCTCTTCTGTAGGCAGCTTTGACCTGGTTGCCGACCGGGGTTGGTTGCTCGATCGTCGTGGTGTCACGCGGAGACCCAGTCAAGACGGTTCCCGGCACCCGGACCCCGGCCGCGGCCGGGGTCCGGGTGCCCGAGCAACGGGCGTGGGGCGCTTACATCAGCCAGCTCGGCAGGGGCGTACCGACCAGGGCGGGGAAAGCGGTCGCAGACGCCTTCCTCGTCCATCTCGACTGCCCGGCGTGGCCCCGGACACCGTCGACCTCAACCTGGAGTGCAACGTCCCGACCGTACGGGCGGAGCGCCCCGGCCCGGACGCCAAGGACACCGACCTGCTCGTCGCCGAGCGGCCGCACGGCGTCTTCAGCCGTCAGCTCTTCCTGGGTGACTCGCTCGACCTGGAGAAGATCAGTGCCCACTACGACGCGGGCGTGCTCACGCTCCGTATCCCGGTGACGGAGGAGGCCAAGCCGCACCGTATCGAGATCGGCCCGACAGACGGCGAGGGCAAGCAGATCACGGGTTGACGGGCCGTGGAAAGGCGGCAGAGAGGAAGAAGGAGGTCACTCGTGGTGGGGGCGGCCTTCACCTGGTCTGCGCGGACGGAGCCGGGGAAGCACACGCCACCATCCACGTCCGGTGTCAGCGCCCGGTGGCGGTGCGGGCGCTGGTCAGGGCGGCGAGCGGGTCGGGGTGGGCGGGGGCGCAGGGCCACCAGTCGGTGCGGCCCGCGAGGGTTTCGCGGGCGTAGGGGTGCCAGCGGCCGTCGGGGCCGTAGCGGAGCTGGATGCCCCCATGAAAAGCCGTACGCAGCGGGCCTTTCGCGCCCCCGACGGGCCGACGGCGACATAGACGAGGCAGAGGATCACGAGGGCCACGGCCGCGACGGCTGCCATCGCGACGTACTTGGTGACGAAGGTATTCAGCCAGCCCTCCACCCCGTCCGTAGCGAAGCCGTAGCGATAAGCTAACGCCACGACCGGGGCGAAGGTGAAGACGGAGCGCGCGACAGCGAACATGGAGAAGGACAGGCGAAGGAACAGCAGGCAAACACTGCCTGCGACGAGTGCCCATGTGCCAGCCATCTGCACCAGCCACACCACCACGGCCCACGAGAAGTCGAGCACGGACTACCTCCCTCCAGGCGTGTGAGTGGCCTTGCGCCCTCGGACGCCCCCGCGTTGTCTGCCGCACCATGCGCCTCTCGTAGGGCGATGACGCAGGCGTCACATCAGCGGTTTCCGCCTCACTCTGCCTCCCACACGATCAGGTGAATGTACGGCGGTTCTGCGAGGTCGAAGACGTGGTGCCGGATGGATGGGCCTGTCAGCAGGTGGTTCGACCGAACCACCTGCACTCGCGTTCGGAGCTGGTCAGCGTGTCCGCGAAATGGTTCGGTCGAACCGTTTCCCACGCTCCCGCTCGGGCGACGTGCCGCACCGTGGGGGTACGCGCGGGCAAGCAGCAGCGGGAGGCGCCGAGTGGGAGCTACGGCGCGTACCCGGCCGCCGCGATTGTGGCGGCCGACTTGCAACCTCGGTTCGGTCGAACCAAGGTCCGGCCTCACGCCCGACTTCGGCTCGGACGAACGGAAGTAGCGGCGCCTGCCAGTCGTGACCGACATGCCTGACGACCCCTCGGATATCTGTGAGACACGTCCCTGAACAGGCACTTGCCTCACATGCCTTCTCTGAACTGCCAGTTACCCTTCCAGATCGCCAGCTTCAGTTACCGACCATGGCTGTAGCTTCACCAACGCCTTGTGGCGGTTCCCGCCGCACCGCGGCCAGGACGAGAACGGGATCGGGTACCCAAACGAGCTGCACGTCTTGGGGTGGGCTGTGTCTATGGTGGCCTGCCCGTGTTGACAACAAGGGGGATCAGTGCTGGGTGCCATGCGAGGGGTTGCGCTGGCCGTGGGGGCTTCGGTAATGGCCGTGATGGCGTCGCTGGCTGTCAACGCCGCGACCGGAGGAGCCCGCTGGCCGGGAGTCCTCGATCTACTCCGGCGTCATCCCTGGGAGTCGGTGGCGGCACTCGGCATTGCCGGGACTCTCGCCACCGCAGTCGCGGCCTGGCGCCAGGAGAGACCGGCAGCGGGCATCGGGGATCCGCCGCTGCCTCCAGCACCCGAGGTTCCTGAGTGGGTGGTCGACCGGGCGGAGGCGGTATCGGCGATCCGCGCCGTATGCCAACGCACGCGCCGCGGTGCCCGGACGGTGGCCATCACCACGGCCCTGGAGGGCGCCGGCGGGTTCGGGAAGACGGTTCTGGCCTCTGTGGCGTGTGCTTCGCCTCGCGTCCGGCGGCACTTCCGGGGGCGGGTGTTCATCGTCACCATCGGCCGTGACGTGCGCGGCCGGGCCGCGGTAGCCGCCAAAGTCGCCGAAGTCACTCGGTTCATCACGGGTGATACCACTGCCTTCGACGATCCGGAGTTGGCAGGCGCGCACCTGGGACGACTCCTGAACCAGCGCCCGCGCACCCTCCTCGTGCTGGACGACGTATGGGAGACCGAGCAGCTTGCCCCCTTCCTCCAGGGCGGGCGTCGCTGCGTGCGCTTGGTCACCACCCGTAAGCCCGCGCTCCTTCCGCCTGCCACCGACCGCGTGCGGGTCGATGAGATGACCTCCCCACAGGCGCGTGCGGTGCTGACGTGGCGGCTACCCCCACTGCCGCCCCAGACCGTGGCTGATCTGCTGGAGGCCACCGGCCGGTGGGCGTTGCTCCTGCGCCTGACCAACCGGTTGATGGCTGGCCAGATCGCCACGGGAGCCGAGCCGGCCGCCGTGGCCCGAGAGGTTCTGCGGATGCTGCGTGTCAGCGGGCCCGCCGCGGTGGACGCGCCGCCCTCAGGCGAACCGCTGGACCTCAACAGCCCAGCCCGCCGGGCACTCGCTGTCCAGGCCACCGTGGAAGCCGCCACCACCCTGCTACCCCCCGGCGGCGCGCAACGCCTGGCCGAACTTTCGGTGTTCGCAGAAGACGAATCTGTACCCGTGACATTGGTCGCCGGCCTGTGGCGCGCGACCTCCGGCTTGACCGAGCAGCAGTGCCGGGCCCTGTGCGCGGAACTCAGCGGCCTGTCGCTGATCTCCCTGGAGCCGGATGCCGGCGGCCGGATCTTCCTTCACGACGTATTGCGCGACTATCTGGCCGAGAAACTCGGCGAGGCCCATGTGGTGCGCCTGCACGAGAAGATCGTGGACGTGGCGGCGGAGCAAGCGCCCCATCCCTGGCGGCTCAGCGACGGCTACCTCCTGGACCACATGGTCGCGCACCTCGCGGCAGCAGGCCGACCCACCGATGCCGAGTCCCTGGCGAGCGACCTGCGCTGGGTGGAAGCGCGCCTGCGCCAGCGCGGCCCTACCGCACCGGTCAGTGACCTTGCCCGGGCCGGTACAGCGATGGCGGAGGAACGTGCCCGGTATCTGTCCGGAATTGCCCATCTGCTGTCCCCGATCGACGACGATGCGCGCCTTCTGGTACACGTGCTTCATGCCCGCCTGGAAGCATTGCCAGCCTGGCAACCCCAGGTCCGCCTCCGACGGGAACAGGACCAGGACCTGCGTCCATACCTGTCCCACTGCGGGCCACCGCCCGACCTGCCCGACCCCGCTCTGCTGCGTACCTTGACGGGCGCCGTTGCCCCGGTGACCGCTGTGGCCGTAGCACCGGATGGCAGATGGCTTGCCGTCGGCGGCACCGACGGCAAGGTCCACCGTTGGGATCCGCTCCGCGGTAGCCGCACCGCGACGTACGACTGCCATGACGGACCGGTGCGGGCGCTGGCCGTCTCACCTCACGGCGACTGGTTCGCCACCGTCGCCGATGACGGCAGGGCGTGCCTGTGGGACGCCGCGGACGGGCGCCCTCAGTCGAAGTGGCAGGCACACGCGCAGCCCGTGACCGCGCTCGCGCTCTCCGCAGACGGGACCGGGCTGGTCACCGGAAGCCAGGACGGCACCGTCAAGATGTGGGAGGTGGGAAAGACCTCACCGGTAGCCGTGCTACGTGAACACGAGAAGCCGGTGGAGGCAGTGGCCATGGCGCCGGACGGAACACTGGTTGTATGCGGCAGCGAAGTTCCCTGCCAGGTCGTGCGGCGAGGAGCCCGTGTGGATCACTGCACCCTGGGGGCTACGTCGCTGGCCTTCGCTCCCGACGGCACGTGGCTCGCCTACGGCACAGCCGGCGGGAGTGTGCGCATCGAAGACCTGGTGCCGGGACGCCGTCACAGATCACTAGCTCGTAGCGCCACAGCACACGCAGCGCGATATCCGGGGACTGCCTCCCCGGGCCCGGTACGTGCACTGGCCGTCTCGCCCGACGGAAAATACCTGGCAGTCGCTGGCGAGGACGGCAAAGAAGTGATCGTGGAGGTGTTCGAGCCACGCCTGAAGAACACGATCATGTACGAACCGCCGGACTCCGCCGTGTACACGCTGTTCGGGCACACCGGCGAGGTACAGGCTCTGGCGTACACGCCAGACGGCCGGTACCTGATCTCCGGTGCCGCAGACGCCACCGTCCGGCTGTGGGAACCTACGCGAGGGATCCGTATCGACCAACGCCCAGATCGCAGAGAGGACCCAGCAGTGCTGTCGGTGGCGTTCTCACCTGATGGGACAAGCATCGCGACAGCTGGACCCCGAGGTATGACCACTGCGCGCTCCGACACTGGGCGGGGAAGGTTCCCCAGAGGCGGCCCCACGCGGGCGGTCGCGTACTCGCCCGACGGCCGGTGGATCGCCACCATGAACAATCGCGGATACATCACACTCCTCAACGCGCGCCACAGCAACGACTATGAGGACTACGGGGACACCCTGGACTTCGACGGTGTGGATACACGACGCCTGGAGGCACACTCCACTCTTGCCTTCTCCCCGGACGGCACCCTGCTCGCCGTCGGCTGTGACACCATCGTGCGCCTATGGGACCCCCGCAACACCCGCACCAGACAAACTCCCGTTGAACTGCCCGGCCACCAAGGCCCCGTACGAACCGTCGCCTTCTCGCCCGACGGAAGCCAATTGGCTGCAGCCGGGGACTTCGGTGAGGTATGGCTATGGGACCTGGCTACGCGTTCGTGTACGGCGCGGCTGTCGGCCGACTCGACGGCAGTGCACGCGCTTGGGTACGGCGACAACAGCACCGGCACGCTGGCAACGGGCGGTGACGACGGCACGATCCGGCTATGGGACACCACCGGCACGGCCGAGCTGTCCGGGCACACAGCTCCGGTCACAGGGCTCTGCTTCGCGCCGGGCGGCCACCTCCTCGCATCGACGTCGGTCGATGGCACGGCACGGGTATGGGACGTACCCAACGGCCGTACGGTGGCTATCGTGCGCAACGAAGGTGCGATGACCTCATGTGCGTGGGCCCCGGACGGAACCAGACTGGCGGTAGGTGGGCAACGGGGCCTGTATCTCTACGACTTCCACCGGTAGCAGGTAACGGAAAGGCGCCCTGACCTGCGCAAACTCCATCGTTAGTTCGGTCAACACGCCTGACGCTCATTTCTCACCCGAGACAACGTCACGCGCTGCGCCAGCCCGGCCCTCCTGGATGAGGTCAGAAGAACGTCATCAACTCGACGCGCTTGTCCTCCGGGTTGAACCGCAGTCCGATCGTGAAGGTTTGGTACCGGCCGTCCTCCACCTCGACGTCGACCAGCGCCGTGTAGAGCAGGTTCCCGTACTCATCGAGGCGCAGGTTGTACAGGTACCCCTGCGCCACCAGCTTGCTGACCGCAGCCTCCAATGCGGGCTGATCCAGGTGGAGCAGGCCGGCCTGTTCCATGGAGTCCCGGTGCTTGCCGTCCTGGAGGTACCCGTACCGGCCCGGAGTCATCCAGATGTCGGGTGACTCCAGGTGCGCGGCGTCAGGGCTGAGCGTGTTGAGCGCCGAGCGGTTGTCCTCGCGGTTCTGGCCGGTGAGGTGACTGTTGATGCGGTAACCGAGGAACGGCAGGAACAGCATGTTGATCACCGCCGTGGGCGTGAAGCCGAGTGCTTCGAACGGCAGCCCCGCGCCGTTTGGCTCGTTGTCGACGTCCGCGCCTTCCAGGATCATGTCGCCCACGCGAAGGCCGGAGTTCATGAGGGACAGACCGAGGTGCGTCTTCAGGATGCTGCGGCCGGTGCAGTCGGCGTACCCGAAGTAGGCGGGGTGCTCAGCAGCAGTCGCGGTAAGCGTGTCGGCCTGCTCCTTGGACAGGTTCGTGACGTACACGCAGTACACCAGCTGTGAGTGGGTGACTCTGTACGGCCGGTGGTAGACGACGCTCTTCTCCATGGCCGCCTGCACCTTGTCGGCGGGGGCGTGGAGGAGGTCGCCGCGCAGGATCGAGTTGACTGGGACGCCCTTCCTCGGCCTGGGGAGACCCGATATCCACGCCTCCGCCACGTCTCTGGCGTACCAGCCGTTGGAGCGCAGGGAGGCCACTGCGGAGTCGAAGAGGAGAGCGATCTCCCTGCGGCGGTGATCCGGCTTGAGCGCGTTGGCAAGGCTGCTGTAGGCGATGTCCAGCTCATAGAGGGCGCGGCTGAGATGGAGGTGGTCGGCGCGCATCATCCGGTGGAACGCCACGTCGGTGAGGTTGAACCTGTCCCGCACCGCAGCGAGGAGGAGGTTGTTGTGGGTCTTGACCGAGTGGATCTTGAAGGGTCCGGCCAGTAGCTCATCCCACGTCGTCGGGCCGTCGGCGGCCATGCTTGCCTCCTCATATCAGGGTCGCCGCACCATGGGCGAACCACGAGGCTATGCGGCCCAGTACGCGCGCAGCCCCTGATTTCGGCAGTCCTCGTGTGCAGCTCGCCACGCCCCGGCCGGATCCCGCCAGTCGTAGCGGGCGATGGTCTTGGTCGCGGTTCCGGAAGTGCCGACGCCGTACTTCTTCATGACCGCCGTCCTGACTCAACAAGCGCGGCCAAAGCGGTAGTTCGGAGAAGGACTGTTGTGCGCTGTGTGCAACCGGTCGTTAGAGCACTGCCCACACATCGACATTAGCCCGAAGGCCGAGTACATGGCCCACCCGCCAGCCGCACATCTTCGGCTCACGTACCCGAAGAAACCGAAGGAGTCGACATGAACCGCTCCGGGATCGGTGGAGGCTCTATGCGTTGACTCCAGCCGCCGGTTGGGGCTGGTGTTGAGCGTAGTAGTTGGTCTCGTGCTCGTGGGGC
>NZ_LLZG01000383.1 GCF_001509475.1 Streptomyces regalis | reverse complement strand
CGGACTCGTTCCAGATCCACCGGCACCGGTCCCACTCCGCCAGCAGCGCACGCTCGGCGGTCGACGACACGCGCAGCCGGAACGTCCACCGGGCATGCCCGGCGTCCCCGGCCTCCTTCACCCCCGACACGACATCCCCCCTCCCACGCCCCGCCCGATCGCCCAGCTTCCACGATGAGACCGTACGTGCGACATGCGCACACCCGTACCCCACTACGGCAAAGTCACCCTCACCGGCGAACACGGGCACACCCGTTCGCTTTTCGGCTCCGTCGGCGGCTTTGCGGGCGCTCCGCGGCCCAGGAGACCGGACACGGCGACGCTCCGCGTCGCCGTCACGGGATGCGATTCCTCCCCGGCGTGAACGCCGGGGCATCCTCGAAAGAATCAGGTGAGGTGCTGTCGCGGCTGTACGTCGGCAGCGAGATCGGGCAGGGCTACCACGGCGACGAGGACAACGGCGAGCAGTCGGCCTGGTTCCTGTTCTCCGCGCTGGGCTTCTATCCGCTGGTGATGGGCAGTGGGGAGTACGCCATCGGGTCGCCCTTGTTCACCAAGGCGACAGTCCATCTGGAGAACGGCCGGGAGCTGGTCGTCAAGGCGCCGAAGAACAGCGCGCGCCATGTGTATGTGCAGGGGCTGAGGGTCAACGGCGTGCCCTGGAAGTCGACTTCACTCCCCCACTCGCTGATCGCGAAGGGCGGCGTCCTGGAGTTCGACATGGGGCCGCGGCCCTCCTTGTGGGGCACCGGGAAGAACGCGGCGCCGGTGTCGATCACCCAGGACGACGAGGTGCCGGTGCCTCGGGCGGATGTGCTGAAGGGTGAGGGTGCCCTGTTCGACAACACGTCGGCGACCCAGGCGAGCGTCTCCTCGCTGGAGCTGCCGGTGTCCGGGCGCGCCAAGGCCGTCCAGTACACCCTGACGTCGCCGTCGGACCGGGCCCAGGCGCCGACCGGCTGGACGCTCCAGGGATCGGACGACGGGACCACGTGGGAGACCCTCGACAAACGCTCGGGGCAGTCCTTCACCTGGGACCGGCAGACACGGGCGTTCTCCGTGGGGTCTCCGGGTACGTACGGGAAGTACCGCCTGGTGCTCGACGGCGAGGCGGTGCTGTCGGAAGTCGAACTGCTCGCCTGAGCAGGGACATGGGGAGAAGCATGGGGGGTCTCATGCAGGGTGTCGATCCGGCCTGGCTGCCGGACGAGGCGTTCCGGCCGATCGGCACCCGGCGGACGCTGATCCGCGGCTCGGGTCCGCTGGTGGACACGGTGCACGGGGAAGTGGCGCAGGCCTGCGCACGGTTCGGGGGAAGCGTCTCGCGCGACGGGTCCCCCGGGCCGTACGACCTGGTGCTGGAGCTGACCGGCGCCGAGAGCGGCGACGGCGGCGAGGCGTTCACCGTCGAGCGCGGTGACGGCCGTACGACCGTCACCGCGTCCGGGGGATCCGGGCTGCTGTACGGCCTCTTCCACGTCGTACGGCTCGGAGAGACGGCGTTCCAGGACTCGTACGGACCAGAGGAGCACCGGCCCGAGTCGGCGCTGCGCATGCTCGATCACTGGGACAACGTGGCCGTGCATCCGGTCATGGGCCAGGTGGAGCGCGGATACGCCGGCGGGTCGCTGTTCTGGGCGGACGGGCGGGCGCGCGGTGAGCTGCTGGGGCGGGTGCGGGCATACGGCAGGCTGCTGGCGGCCTGCGGGATCAATGCCGTGGCCGTGAACAACGTCAACGTGCACGCGACCGAGGCGCATCTGCTGACCGACCGAATCGGTGAAGTGGCCGCCATCGCGGGCGCGTTGCGGCCGTACGGCATCCGTACCCATCTGTCGGTCACCTTCGCCGCCCCGATGGTGCTCGGCGGGCTGCCGACCGCCGATCCGCTGGACGAGGCGGTGCGAGGGTGGTGGGCCGAGGCGACCGCGCGGGTGTACGAGGCGATCCCCGACTTCGGCGGGTATGTGGTGAAGGCCGACTCCGAAGGCCGGCCGGGGCCGTTCGCCTACGGTCGCAGCCACGCGGACGGCGCCAACATGCTGGCCGCGGCGCTGACTGCATCTGACAGCGGCTCCGCCGCGGGGTACGGCGGGACGGTGCACTGGCGGGCGTTCGTCTACAACCACCGCCAGGACTGGCGGGACCGGACGACGGACCGGGCGCGTGCCGCGTACGACCATTTCGTGCCGCTGGACGGGCAGTTCGCCGCGAACGCCGTGCTCCAGGTGAAGCACGGGCCGATGGACTTCCAGGTGCGCGAGCCGGTCTCGCCGCTGATCGGCGCGATGCCGCGCACCCGGCTGGCGGTGGAGCTGCAGGCGACGCAGGAGTACACGGGGCAGCAGCGGCATGTGTGCTGGCTGGGGCCGATGTGGAGCGAGGTGCTGCGGTTCCGGCCCGAAGAGGGGTCGTCCGTCGGGGAGTTGGCGCGCGGTGGCCTCGTCGCCGTGTCCAACATCGGCGACGACCCGTTCTGGACCGGGCATCCCCTCGCCCAGGCCAACCTGTACACCTTCGGGCGGCTGGCCTGGCAGCCGGACGCGGATCCGGGCGGGATCCTCGACGAGTGGATCCGGCTCTCCTTCGGGCCCGGCGACACGCGCTTGCACGCGATCATGGACGGTTCGTGGCGGACGTACGAGAAGTACACCGCGCCGCTCGGGGTGGGCTGGATGGTGCAGCCCGGTCATCACTACGGGCCGAGCCTGGACGGCTACGAGTACAGCCCGTGGGGGACGTACCACTTCGCCGATCGGGACGGAGTGGGGGTCGACCGCAGCTGCGCCACCGGTACCGGGTACGCGGGGCAGTACCCCAAGCCCTGGGCCGAGCTGTACGAGTCGCCGGAGACCTGCCCCGACGAGCTGCTGCTGTTCTTCCACCACGTGTCGTACGGACACATGCTCCGCAGTGGGAAGACGGTGATCCAGCACATCTATGACACGCACTTCGAGGGCGTGGAAGAGGTGGAGGAGGCCCGTCGGGTATGGGCGGAGCTCGAGGGACTGGTGGATCCGGCGCGCCACGCGCGGGTGACGGAGCGGTTCGAGGAGCAGCTCCGCACTGCCCGCGAGTGGCGCGATCAGGTCAACAGCTACTTCTTCCGCAAGTCAGGTGTGGCCGACGCACATGGGCGGCGCATCTACTGAAGGCGCAGGATGGTTGTGCCCAGCGGGTCGAGGGTGAGGGGTTCGCCCTCCTCGACCCGCTTACCGGTCAGCAGGTCGGTGGCCGTGGTGTGGGCGGTCAGGCGGGCCGGTTGGGAGGCGTGATTGAGGAGGAAGAGGAGGCGGGTGCCGTCGGGGGCGATGCGGCTCGTCGTCTCGACGGTGGGCTGGTCGGCGTATGGGCCGAGCAGGTCGTGGCGGGCGAGGAGCATGCGGACGACCTTGGCAACGCCGGGTTGGTCCAGGGCGGTGGCGACGTACCAGCCCTCGCCGCCGCTCTCGCCGAATCGGTTGCGGGTCACTGCCGGGGTGCCCGCGTAGAAGTCGGCGCCGTACGTGCCGACCGGCTCGGCGCCGCGCGGCAGCACGATCTCGAAGACCAGGCGTGCCTCGCAGGTCAGCTCCCCCAGCTGGACGGGCTGCACGACGTCCGGCGGCCTCGCGTCCCATTCGTCGACGCGGACGCCCATGAGGGGTGCGAGCGGGCCGGGTACGTCGGTCAGGAAGGCCCGGTCGTGTTCGTCGACGCGGCCCGAGAGGAAGGTCGTCAGGACGGTGCCGCCACGTGCGGCGACTGCTTCCAGGCGCTCCGCGAGGTCGCCTTTCACCAGGTGAAGCACAGGAGCGAGGACCACGTCGTACGCCGTGAGGTCGGCCGTGACCGGGACGACGTCCACGTCCGCGCCGGCCTCGCGGGCGGCCCGGTAGTAGGCGTGGACCACCTCCTGGTACTTCACCAGTCGGGACGGGCCGTCGGAGATCTCCAGGGCCCACCAGCTGTCCCAGTCGAAGAGGAGGGCCGTGCGGGCCGGGGTGCGGGCGCCGAGGGTCGCGTCGCCGAGGGTCTCCAACTCCCGTCCCAGATCCGCCACTTCCCGGAACACTCGGGTGTCGTCGCGGCCCGCGTGGCCGATGACCGCGCCGTGGTACTTCTCGCAGGCGCCGCGGGAGGCGCGCATCTGGAAGTAGAGGGCGGCGTCGGCGCCGTGGGCGATGGCCTGGTAGGTGGCGAGGCGGAGTTCGCCGGGGCGGCGCAGGGGGTTGACGTCACGGCAGGCCGTCGTGGACGGGGTCTGCTCCATCAGCCAGAACGGGGCGCCGTCCTTGAGGCCGCGCATCAAGTCGTGGGCGAGGGCGGGCCAGGTGGGCGGAGCGTCGAGGGGCGGGTAGCTGTCCCAGGAGGCGAAGTCGAGGTGGGGCGCCCAGCGGTGGTAGTCGAGGGGGCGAAACATGCCCATGAAGTTGGTGGTGACGGGGGTGTCCTGGTCGTGGGCGCGGATCACCTCCTTCTCGGCGAGGAAGCAGCCGACGAGGGCGTCGGTGGTGAAGCGGGCGTAGTCGAGGGTGATGCCCTGGAAGGCGGTGTGGTCGGGGCCGCGCCAGTGCTCGGTGAGGGCGTTCGGGGGCTCGATCTCGGCCCAGTCGGTGTAGCGGTGGGACCAGAAGGTCGTCCACCAGGCGTCGTTGAGGGCGCCGAGGGTGCCGTACTTGTCCTGGAGCCAGGTGCGGAAGGCGGTCGCGCACAGGTCGCAGTAACAGACACCGCCGTACTCGTTGTTGATGTGCCAGGCGAGCAGCGCCGGGTGGTCCGCGTAGCGTTCGGCGAGGCGGGCCGCCATCGCCGTGGCGTAGTCGCGGTACGCCGGTGAGCTGGGGCAGAAGTTGTGGCGCTGGCCGTAGCGGTGGCGGCGGCCCTCGAAGTCGGTGCGGTTGACCTCGGGGTGCCGCTTCGCGAGCCAGGGTGGGAGGGCCGCGGTGCCGGTGGCCAGGCAGACCTGGCGGTTCTCGGCGGCCGCGCGGTCGAGGATGCGGTCGAGGGTCGTGAAGTCGTAGGTGTCCGGGGCGGGTTGGGTGAGGGACCAGGAGAAGACGCCGACGGTGAGGGTGTCGATGCGGGCCCGGGTGAACAGGCGGTGGTCCTCGTCCCAGACCGGCTCCGGCCACTGCTCGGGGTTGTAGTCGCCGCCGTACGGGATCTTCGGGGTGCGCTGCGCGGTCATGCGGTGAAGTCCTCCTCGGTCTCGGCGATCACCGGGCGGCTGCTGTGCAGCAGGGAGAGCAGCAGTGGGGCGGCCAGCAGGGCGGGCAGGGCCTCGGTCAGCAGGGCGGTCGACGCGGCCACCAGCACGAGCAGGGAGGCGGCGGCGAGGGTGGCGCGGGCGCGGCGGAAGAGGAAGTACGCGGCGAGGCGGGCGGTGTCGCGGCTGCGGAAGGCGAACAGCGAGGTGAGGACCAGCGCGTGCGCGCCCCACAGCAGGGAGCCGGCGCCGATCACCCCGAGCAGCACCGCCCACCAGCCGGGCAGGCCGGTGGCGGAGAAGTGGGTCAGGGTGAAGGCGATGACGGTCAACCAGGCGAGCAGGGGCGTCCACAGCTTCAGGGCCGGGAGGGCGTTGAGCCGCCAGCCGCGCGCGTAGGTGCGGGCCGGGTGCAGGTCCGTGAGGTCGCGGCTGCGGTGGTGCAGGGCGTACAGCGCGGCGGACAGCGCCGGGGCGAGCGGGAGGAGGCATACGGCGGCCAGCGGCAGGTTGGCGGGGTCGGGGGCGAGGAGGAGCAGGCCGGCGAGGCCGGGCGCTGCGGCGAGGAGGAGCAGCGCCTCCACCGTGACGAGGGTGTGGATCAGGCCGACGGCGCGGGAGAGGACTCCGGTGCCGAAGTCGGCCGTACGCACTGTGCTCACGGCACCTCCCGGCGGCTGCGCTTCCGGCCGGGGGCGCGGGTCACCCGTTCTCCTTCCTGTACCGCTCGTACGCCTTGTTGTGCAGGTCGACGAACTGCTGCAGGTTCTTCGCCTTCAACTCGGCGACGAAAGCGTCCCATTCGGACATCGGACGCTTGCCGAGGACGAACTGCAGGGTGTTCTGGATGACGGTGTCCTTGAGCGGGGTGTCCCAGAGCGTCGCCTGTTCCTGCTCGAAGGACTGCAGCGGGTGGGCCGGGTCGACGGGCAGTTCCTTGCGCTGGGACATGACGTCCTGGAACTTCTTCTCGTCCGGACTGAAGTTGGAGGACACCAGCTCCCAGCTGCCGCCGTAGGTGAAGACGCCGTTGAAGAAGCCGTAGTCCTTCTGGAGGTCCTTCGGGGCGTCCGGGTCGGAGCCCATCAGTGAAATGCCGGGCTCCAGCCGGTACTTGCCGTCGGCCTCGGTGTAAGTGACGCCCTCCACACCCCACTTGCAGAACTTCTGGCCCTCGTCGGAGTACCAGAGCCAGTCCACGAACTGCATCATCGCGACGAAGTCGGCGCTCTTGAGGGCCTTGCTGGAGATCATGACGCCGTTCTCCAGCCGGATGCCGCTCAGCAGGACCGGGCCGGCGGGTCCAAGCGGCACCGGGACCATCTCTATCTTCGAGCCCTTGACCTGCTTGCCCAGGTTGTAGCGGTAGTTCTGCACCAGCTCCTGCGGATTGGCGCTGATCACATAGGACTTCTCGGCCAGCAGCTTCTGCACGGCCTGGTCGTCCTGCTGGGTGAAGCTCTCCGGGTCGAGCAGCTTCTCGGCGACGATCTTTCTCAGGTACTCGACCATCTGCCGGTAGGCGTCCTGGGTCGCGGTGAAGACGAACTTCTGCGCCTTGGTGTCGAAGCTGATGTTGTCGTACGTCCAGCCGGCCTTGACCCCGTACGCCTGGCCGAGGTACATGAACAGCGCGCCGCACGGGAAGGGCGTGTTGGTGCTCCAGCGGTCGGTCCAGGGGTATTTGTCGGGGTACTCCGCCTTGAGCGCCTTGAGGACGTCGTACACCTCGTCCCAGGTGTTCGGCAGGGTCAGGCCGTGCTTGTCGAGGATGTCCGTGCGGAAGGACAGCGAGTAGCCGGCCTTGGGCCTCTCGTGCAGGCCGGGCAGCAGGTAGTACTTGCCGTCGGACTGGCGGATGGAGTCGAGCTCCGGCTCGAGCCTCCACTTCTTCACCTTGTCCTGGAAGTTGGGCATCAGATGCACGTACTCGCTGACCGGGAGGATCGCGCCCGACGACACGAAGGCGACCTCGGAGGGGTGGTACGTCTTGGGGATCAGGAAGGGGGCGTCGCCCGCGCCGATGAGGACGCTGCGCTTCTTCTCGTAGTCGGCCAGCGGGACGTCGACGGGCTTGATGGTGACCCCGGTGCGCTTGGTGACCTCCTTCCAGAACAGCCAGCTGGTCTTGAGGGGGTAGACCGGGTTGTCGTTGTGCAGCATCGAGAAGGACAGCGCTTTGGAGGCCTTGAACTGCTGGCCGGCCTGGTACTCCTTCATCGCGCCGTTCTGCTTCTTGGACAGGTCCTTGGAGTCGCCTCCGTCGTCACCGCTGCCGCAGCCGGTGAGGGCGGCGAGGCCGATGAAACCCGCAGCGGCCAGGATCTGACGCCGCGACAGCTCTCCTGTGTTCTTCATGGGAACTCCCTTGTTCCGTAGGTGAGTTGCTGGGATCAGCCCTTGACCGCGCCGAGCATCACACCCGAGACGAAGTAGCGCTGGACGAACGGGTACACGCAGATGATCGGCAGCGCGGTGAGCACGATCGTGACCGCCTGGATGCTCGCGCCGACCTGGCTCATCTCCGCGGTGCCGGCACCGGCGTTGCCGGCACCGGTGGCGCCCGCGATGAGGTTGCGCAGATAGACGGTGACCGGCATCAGATCGGAGTGGTCCATGTAGAGGAACGCGCTGAACCAGGAGTTCCAGAAGGACACCGTGTAGAAGAGCACCATGGTCGCGACGACCGCCTTGGACAGCGGCAGCACGATCCTGAGGAGGATGCCGTAGGTGCTCAGGCCGTCGATCTGGGCGGCCTCCTCCAGCTCGGTCGGCAGGCTCTCGAAGAAGGCCTTCATCACCAGGAGGTTGAAGACGCTGATCGCGTTGGGCAGCGCGATCGCCCAGACGCTGTTCTTCAGTCCGAGCTCGGTGACCAGGATGTAGTTGGGGATCAGGCCGCCGGTGAAGAACATCGTGAACACGGCGACGCCGACGAGCACCCCGCGCCCCTTGAGGTTCTTCTTCGACAGGACGTAGGCGTAACAGGTCGTCAGAATCATGGCGACGGCGGTGGATACGACCGTGTAGAACACGGTGTTGCCGTAGTTCCGCCAGAACATCGAGTCCTGGAACACGATCTTGTACGTGGTGAGGTTGAACCCCTTGGGCCACAGGGTCACTTCACCGGCCCGGATCTGGCGTTCCCCGCTGAAGGACCTCGAGACGATGTTGGCGAAGGGGTACAGGGTCACCAGCACGACGAGGGTGAGGACCACCCCGTTGACGCCCTGGAAGACCCGGTAGGAACGGCTCGGCTTCACCACAGGCTGGTCCCCACTGTGCGGCGCGAGAGCGTGTTGGCGGACGTGATCAGGACCAGGCCGATGATCGCCTCGAACAGCCCGATGGCGGCCGCGTAGCTGAAGCTGTTGGACTCGACACCGGCCCGGTAGACGTACGTCGAGATCACGTCGGCCGTCGGATAGGTCAGCGGGTTGTACAGCAGCAGGACCTTCTCGAAGCCGACGGCCATGAAGGTGCCGATGTTGAGGATCAGCAGCGTGATCATGGTGGGCCGGATGCCGGGCAGGGTGACGTGCCAGATCTGCTGCCAGCGGTTGGCGCCGTCGATGCGGGCGGCCTCGTACAGGTCTTCGTCGATGGTGGTGAGCGCGGCGAGGTAGAGGATCGTGCCCCAGCCGGCGGTCTGCCAGATCTCCGAGCCGACGTACACGGTGCGGAACCACTCGGGTTCCTGGATGAACCGGATCGGGTCGTGCCCGAACCACCCCAGGGCGTGGTTGACGGGCCCGTCCGTGGCGAGCATCTGCAGGGTGATGCCCGCGACGATCACGATCGACAGGAAGTGCGGAAGGTACGACACCGACTGCACGAACCGTTTCAGCGCACGTCGGCGCACCTCGTTGAGCAGCAGCGCGAGCACGATCGGGATCGGGAAGCAGAAGACGAGCGTGAGTCCGCCGAGCCACAGGGTGTTGCGGAACACCTGCCAGAAGGTGGGGTCGCTGAGGAACATCTCGACATAGCGCAGCCCCACCCACTCCTCGCCGAAGATCGAACCGCCCGGCTCGAAGCGCCGGAAGGCGATCACGTTGCCGATCATCGGCAGATAGCGGAAGACCAGGAAGAACAGCAGTGGCAGCACGGCCAGCGAGTACAACTGCCAGTCCCGGCGCAGCGCCCGCCGCCGGCCGGTGCGGGTAGCCCGCCGCCCGCGGCGGGGTGGAGCCTTCGTCGGCGGCGGCCCCTGTGTGCCGGGCGGTGGAACCGACGTGGTGGAGGTGCTCATGCAGGTGGCCTCCCGGTGGCACCGAAAGTTTCGGAGTCGTACCGGCAACTTTGCGGCGAGGTTATGGGCGGGTGTAATGGCTGTCAATGGGACTGACAGGGAAGGCCAGTCGGGGAGACGGTGACCCGGGTGAGCCAGAGAGCACGAAACATTCTGATGTAGAACCGCAACAATCGGAGGTTTCTGGTGCCCGCGTTCGACCTGCCGCTCGAGGACCTGAAGCGCTACCGCCCGGATCCCCAGGAACCCGCCGACTTCGACGAGTTCTGGCACGACACTCTCAAGGAGGCTGCGCAGCCGGAGGTGTTGGTGTCCGCGCACCCGGTGCAGACCGGCCTGCGGCTGACCGAGACCTGGGATGTGACGTTCCGGGGGTTCGGCGGCGATCCGGTGCGGGCCTGGTTCAGCAGACCGGCCGGGGTGCGCGATGCGCTGCCCGCCGTCGTCGAGTACGCCGGCTACGGCCGGGGCCGGGGCCTCCCGCACGAGCGGCTGACCTGGGTGAACGCCGGGTACGCGCATCTGCTGATGGACAACAGGGGCCAGGGCGACCAGTACGGCAACGGCGGCGCCACCCCCGACCCGCACGCCACGGCACCGGGCGGCCCGGGCCCTGCGGTACGCGGCCTGCTCTCCCCTCGGGACCACCACTACCGCCGCCTGATCACGGACGCGGTACGTGCGGTCGCGGCGCTGCGCGCGCTGCCGGGCGTGGACGCCTCACGGATCGCCGCCGTCGGCAACAGCCAGGGCGGCGGGCTCGCCCTGGCCGTCGCGGGGCTGGTCCCCGACCTCGCCGCGCTCCTGGTCACCGCCCCGTTCCTGTGCGGCATCCGACGCGCACTCGACCTCACCGACGCGTCACCGTACGGCGAGATCGCCGCGTATCTCTCCGTGCACCGGGGCGCCGAGCGGGCCGCGTACGACACGCTGTCCTACATGGAGGGGATCGCCTTCGCCCGGCGCGCCCACGCCCCGGCCCACTTCGGCGTCGGCCTGCGCGACACGGTGTGCCCGCCGAGCGGGGCCTACGGCGCCTACAACCGCTATGCGGAGCTGTCGGGCGCCGATCCGCGCAAGGAGATCCACGCCTATCCGTTCAACGGCCACGAAGGCGGCGACGCGGTGCACGTGCGCCGCCAACTGGACTGGCTGGCCGCCGTGTTGGGCGCGATGTAGCCGGCCGTTCGGGGTGGCGGCGACAACTGGCTCGACTTCGTCGTCCGTTGATGGACGACGGCTCAACGCCCACCGGGTCCGCCCGAGAACGGACATCACTCCGTCGCGGCCGTCACCTCCACGGAGAGGTCGTTGTCGACCGTGTAGTAGGGACGCACGGTGGCATCGCCGACCTCGGCGGTCGGGTAGACGAAGATCTCCTTGCGGTCCGCCACGTCGTCCAGCAGACGGCCGATCCGGATCACAGGGGCCCCCGCAGCGGGTCCGGACTGGACGGAGATGTCCCAGACGCGGGTTCCGGTACCGGGACGTGCGCCCTGGTCGGCGGCCAACTCCTCGTAGTCCACGGTGAAGGAGAACGCCGGGCCGTCGCCCTCGACCTGCGGCCCCAGCGTCCGTACGACGCCGTCACCGCCCCGCAGACGCAGCCGTACGACGGCTCCCTCGGCGAGCGTGGCGCCGTGCAGCCGTGCCCTGACCGTCATCGACCGGTCCCTGACGTCGACGCGCTCGACCTCCGCGTGGGCGGTACGCAGCCAGGCCCGCACCGCGAGATAGCCGTCCTTGGTGGCGTACGGGACGCGCACGGCCACCGGTGACGGCCGGTCCCGGGTGTGTCCGTCGACGAGGGCGCGCAGGTCACGCAGCCCGGGGCGCATGCGCTGCCGTTGCGCTCCGGGTTCGGCGAGCAGGTACACGTCCCACCGGCCGTCGGCGAGAGCGGGCTGCGTCTCCAGGACGGCGCGCAGGCGGCTGTCGTCCACGGGCTCCAGATCGAGCGCGTGCAGGAGCTTCTCGGGTTGGCCCTTCTTGGGGCGCAGCCGCAGCAGCAACTGGGGCGACTGGAGGGTGGCGGGCTCCGATCGCTGGACGATGAAGGTGATCCGGCCGTCCGCGTCGGTCGTGCAGTGGACCCGAAGGTGCGGGTCACCGGTCATGTCGCGTGTCTCGTCACGTGTCGTTTCGGGTTCGGTGTTCATCGACGTCCCCTCCGTACCGTGCGCAGAGCGCCGGAGGCCGCCGCGTATGCGGCGTCGCGCGCGGCGAAGCCCTGGCTGACCAGGGCTCGGTGTATTCGGCCGCTTTCCGGTGCGACCGGTTGGCCGGCCCGGCGGGCCGAGATGGCCTCGTCGATCAGGCGCTCTGCCTGTTCCACGACCGGGGCCGGGGCGAAGCGTCGGGCGTTCTCCATCGCCGTACGGCCCATCCGCCGGCGTCGCTCGTCGTCACGGACGAGGTCCAGCAGCGCGGCGCCCAACGCATCCCGGTTCCCGACCGGGACCAGACGGCCGTCGACGCCGTCTTCGATGATCTCGCCGGGTCCGTACGGGCAGTCGGTGCTCACCACCGGCAGTCCGCAGCGCATCGCCTCGACGATGGTCATGCCGAACGGCTCGAAGTTGGACGCCGCCGCGCCGATCGAGCCCTTGACCCACTCGGCCTCCATGGGGGCCGCCGCGCCCATCAGGAAGACGTTCTCGCTCAGGCCGAGGCTGTGGACGAGCCGGCGCAGCCGGGCGTGTTCCTCCCCCTTGCCGTAGATGCGCAGTTGCCAGTCCGGGTGCTCGGCGGCGACCAGGGCGAAGGCCTCGACGAGCAGGTCGTAGCGCTTCACCGGGACCAGTCGGCCGGCCGCGACCACCACCTTCGCGGTGCCGTCCGCCGCGGGCAGCACCGGATCGGGGACGCTGTTCGGGAGAGCCGCCACCCGGACCCCGGGCAGCCGCATCTTGCGCCGGTAGGCGGCGGCGTCCGCCTCGGTGACCGTGGTGAGCACGTCGAGCCGCCGGTAGGCCTTGCGCAGTGCGGTGCGCAGCCGGGGCGGATGGTTGTCGAGGGTGAGGTGCTCCTGCCCGATGCGGACGACGTGCTCTGGCGCCTGGAGCGCGAGGTGCACGTTGAGGCCCGGCCGGGTGCCGATGACGACGTCGGCGTCGATCGCCGCCAGGCACTCCCCGATCCGCTGGTCGGTCAGCTCGCTGTACTGCTGGTAGCGGTACTCGGCGACAGGAAAGACTCTTGCCGGTCTCAGATGCAGGGGATGTTCCTTCTCGTGCCGCAGATCCACCAGGGGCCTCAAGGCCACCCTCGGGTCCAGGGTGAAGTTCGGGCGTTCCCGGTGTCGCAGCACGGAGACGATCTCCACCTCGTGCCGCTCGGCCAGCGCCTGGGCCAGATTGAACGTGGTGGTGATCGTGCCTCCGATCCCGTAGGCGTTGTGCAGCAGGAAAGAGATCTTCATGGCGGACTAGACCAAGCCAACCCTCTTTCGGTTGCCTGCTGTTACCAGTTCGTTCTCCCGTCAAACACTTCGCCGCCACGCCTCGGACTGCCGGGCCGCCGAGCCGCCATCGCGCCGTCACCGCCGCGCGCGGATCGCCGACGGACCCGGCGGGCGACGGCTCCACGCCCACCGGGTCCGCACTGAACGGCGGTTCAGCCCACCCTGCAGGGCAGGGTCGTCGTACTGTCGCCGCCGGAGCCGGAGACGACGTAGCCGAATGTCGCGCTCTGACCGGGACTCAGGGAGCCGTTCCAGTCGGCGTTGTGGACCATCACGTTCTGGCCGCTGTAGGTCGCGTTGCCGCTCCAGAGGCTTTCGACCTTCTGGCCGCCGGGGAGCGTCCAGTCCACCATCCAGCCGAGCATCGGGACGTCGCCGGAGTTGGTGACGGTCACCTCGGACTGGTAGCCGCCGGACCAACTGCCCGTCGTACGACGGGTGGCGGAGCACTCGCCGGGCACCGGGTCGGTCGGGTTGCCGGGCTCCTTGATGCCGGTCACTTCGCCGTTGCCGCCGTCGAAGACGATGTCGGAGCAGGAGTAGAAGGTTTCCTGACTGTCGGAGCGCTGCCAGACCATGTAGATGATGTGGCGGCCTGACTTGTTGTCAGGAAGCTTTCCTGTCCAGGAGTAGTTGGCCTCGACCGTGCCCGGGGAGCCGTTGAGCGGCGGGTGGTCGACCGACAGGAAGGGTTGCTCCTCCATGTCGTCCCAGGTGAGGGTCTGCTTCGGGTCGAAGCCGTCCTTGGTGATGTAGACGTAGAACCAACCGGGGTGCGCGGCCCAGGCGTTGTAGGAGAAGTCGACCGTCGCGCCCGAGGTGAGGTGGGTGAGCGGCCAGTCGTCGCGCGGCACGTTGAAGCCGGTGAAGTTGGTGTTGCCGCCGCTGCACAGCTCGCCGTCGGGCACGAAGCCACGGGTGCGGCCGGCGCCATCGGAGCGGAGCACCGAGAACCAGTTGTAGAACGGCGTTGTGCCACTGATCTGTTGGGCCGCCCTGCAGGCCGGGTTGACCGGCTTGATCTCACCGGTGTCGGTGAGGCCGTCCTGCCAGCACAGGAAGGTGCGGCTGCCCGGTTTCATGGGGGTGCCGTGGGCCTCCGCCGCACCGCCGGTGCTCATGACGAGGGCCACGGCCGGGATGGTCGCGAGCAGGGAGACCAGGACGAGGAAGAGGGCTCTGGCGCGGGTGGGGAGAGTTAATCGGCGGGGCGGCGGCGCGGTCGCCCCCGAGTTTGTCAGGATCATGACACTCAGGTCCGTTCCTTCAGGCACAGTCCGTGCGGATGCGTGTGTGGAGGTGCGTGCGGAACGCGGGGCGGGAGCGGGTCCGGGCGGCGGGTTCCGGTCCACCGCCATGGGAGCGCTCCCACCCCGTCTGCTGCGGAAGGTAGCGCCGTGTGGCGCGGATGTAAACGCCTGGCGCACAAGGACCGCACCGGGTCGGTGCGGCCCTGCGGGACCCCTCAGGGGTTGCGGGCGAGGGTTGCGGGCGAGGGTTGCGGGCGAGTGTCCGGCGGACGCCACCGGCTCCGAGCCCGTCGAGGCGGTGCTCCAGGGCGTCACGGGCGGCGAGCGTCAGCACCGGCAGCTCCGGGTGCTCGTACCTCAAGGCGGCGCAGCACCTGGAGGCCGTTCAGGTCGGGCAGCATCCAGTCCAGCACGACGGCGTGCGGCGGGCAGCCTCGCGCGATCTTCAGCGCGCTCTGCCCGTCCAGCGCCGGACAGGCGCGCCGGCCCGCCTCCTCTACGGCCACGGAGAGCACGTCGGTAAGCACGGGCTCGTCGTCGACGATGAGCACACGGACGCGGCCGTTTCTCCGCGCGGGAACGGCGAAGGGCCGCACCCCCGTCACCGGGGATGCGGCCCTCAAGCGGCGTACTGGAAGGCTTACTTCCGGATCAGGCTGCGCAGCACGTACTGCATGATGCCGCCGTTGCGGTAGTAGTCGGCCTCACCGGGGGTGTCGATGCGGACGACCGCGTCGAACTCGACGCCCGTGTCGGTGGTGACCTTGACCGTGCGCGGCGTGGTGCCGTTGTTGAGCTCCTCGACGCCGGTGAAGGAGAAGGTCTCCTCGCCGGTCAGACCGAGGGCCTCGGCCGAGGCACCCTCCGGGAACTGCAGCGGGAGCACGCCCATGCCGATGAGGTTCGAGCGGTGGATGCGCTCGTACGACTCGGCGATGACGGCCTTGACGCCCAGGAGCGCGGTGCCCTTGGCGGCCCAGTCGCGGGACGAGCCGGAGCCGTACTCCTTGCCGGCCAGGACGACCAGCGGGGTGCCCTGCTCGATGTAGTTGCGGGAGGCGTCGTAGATGAACGACACCGGCCCGTCGGCCTGGGTGAAGTCGCGGGTGTAGCCGCCCTCGGTGCCCGGCGCGATCTGGTTGCGCAGGCGGATGTTGGCGAACGTACCGCGGATCATGACCTCGTGGTTGCCACGGCGGGAGCCGTAGCTGTTGAAGTCACGACGCTCCACACCGTGCTCGGTGAGGTACTTGCCGGCCGGGGTGTCGGCCTTGATGGCGCCGGCGGGCGAGATGTGGTCTGTCGTCACCGAGTCGCCCAGCTTGGCGAGCACACGGGCGCCGGTGATGTCGGAGACCGGGGTGGTCTCCATCGTCATGCCCTCGAAGTACGGGGGCTTGCGGACGTAGGTCGACTCGGCGTCCCACTCGAAGGTGTTGCCGGTCGGGATCGGCAGCGCCTGCCACTGGGCGTCGCCCGCGAAGACGTCCTGGTAGGACTTGTTGAACATGTCCTCGCCGATGGCGTTGGCCACGACGTCGTTGACCTCGGCCTCGGAGGGCCAGATGTCCTTCAGGAAGACCGGGTTGCCGTCCTGGTCGATGCCCAGGGCGTCCTTGGTGATGTCCACCTTCATGGAGCCCGCGAGGGCGTACGCGACGACCAGCGGCGGGGAGGCCAGGTAGTTCATCTTGACGTCGGGGTTGATACGGCCCTCGAAGTTCCGGTTGCCGGAGAGGACCGAAGTCACCGCGAGGTCGTGGTCGTTGACGGCCTTGGAGACCTCCTCCGGCAGCGGGCCGGAGTTGCCGATGCAGGTGGTGCAGCCGTAGCCGACGAGGTTGAAGCCGACCTTGTCCAGGTACGGGGTGAGGCCCGCCTTGTCGAAGTAGTCGGTGACGACCTTCGAACCCGGGGCGAGGGTGGTCTTGACCCACGGCTTGCGGGTCAGGCCCTTCTCCACGGCCTTCTTCGCGACGAGCGCGGCGGCGACCATGACGTACGGGTTCGAGGTGTTGGTGCAGGAGGTGATGGCCGCGACCGTCACCGCACCGTGGTCGATCTCGTACGTCGAGCCGTCGGGGGCGGTCACGGTGACCGGGTTGGACGGCGCGCCGTTCGGGTGGATGGCCGGGGCGTCGGAGGCCGGGAAGGACTCCTGGCCCGCCTCGTCCACGGTGTCGACGTAGTTGCGGACGTCCTGCGTGAACTGCTCGGCGGCGTTCGCGAGGACGATGCGGTCCTGCGGGCGCTTCGGGCCGGCGATGGACGGGACGACCGTGGAGAGGTCCAGCTCGAGCTTCTCGGAGAAGTCCGGCTCGGCCTTCGGGTCCAGCCAGAGGCCCTGCTCCTTGGCGTACGCCTCGACGAGCGCGAGCTGCTGCTCGGAGCGGCCGGTCAGCTTCAGGTACTTGATGGTCTCGTCGTCGATCGGGAAGATCGCGGCGGTGGAACCGAACTCCGGCGACATGTTGCCGATGGTGGCGCGGTTCGCGAGGGAGGTGGCGGCCACGCCCTCACCGTAGAACTCGACGAACTTGCCGACGACACCGTGCTTGCGGAGCATCTCGGTGATGGTCAGCACGAGGTCGGTGGCGGTGGTGCCGGGCTTGAGCTCGCCGGTCAGCTTGAAGCCGACGACGCGCGGGATGAGCATCGAGACCGGCTGGCCGAGCATCGCGGCCTCGGCCTCGATACCGCCGACGCCCCAGCCGAGGACACCGAGGCCGTTGACCATGGTGGTGTGCGAGTCGGTGCCGACGAGGGTGTCGGGGTACGCCTGGCCGTTACGGACCATGACCGTGCGGGCCAGGTGCTCGATGTTCACCTGGTGGACGATGCCGGTGCCCGGCGGGACGACCTTGAAGTCGTCGAACGCGGTCTGGCCCCAGCGCAGGAACTGGTAGCGCTCGCGGTTGCGGCCGTACTCAAGCTCGACGTTCTGCGCGAAGGCCTCGTTGGTGCCGAACTTGTCGGCGATGACGGAGTGGTCGATGACCAGCTCGGCCGGGGAGAGCGGGTTGACCTTCGCCGGGTCGCCGCCGAGCTCCTTGACGGCCTCACGCATGGTGGCGAGGTCGACGACACAGGGCACGCCGGTGAAGTCCTGCATGATCACGCGGGCCGGCGTGAACTGGATCTCCTGCGACGGCTTGGCCTGGGAGTCCCAGCCGCCGAGGGCGCGGATGTGGTCGGCGGTGATGTTCGCGCCGTCCTCGGTGCGGAGGAGGTTCTCCAGCAGCACCTTCAGGCTGTAAGGGAGGCGCGCGGCGCCCTCGACCTTGTCCAGCCGGAAGATCTCGTACGACTCGTCGCCCACCTGCAGCGTGCTGCGGGCGTCGAAGCTGTTCGCCGACACGACAGTCTCCTTCATTGATGTGCGCGTACCACCACGATCCTGCCGCCACGGCTACTTGGCCGATCCGCTAAGGTCAGGCTAAGTTAGGTAAGCCTTACCGCTGGACCGGTGGGCGCCGCGCGGCTGCGGTGCACCTCGGCAGATATCTCGATGTCGAGATAACTCTAGTACATGGGGCCGGGATGGTCATGCCCGGCCTCCCTCCCGCGCGCGTCACGGGCGCATCGTCCGGCCCTGTGCAGCGCCTTCCACGGCTGCCACATAGGCTTCGGCGACCTCGGCGACGGGCGTGCCGTCCACCCCGTCCGCCCCCATGCCCTCCAGGGTCTCCTTGACCCAGCCAGGGCTGACGACATTGATGCGCAGCCCTCGCGGCAACTCGGCGGCCGCATTCCGAACGAAGCCCTCCAGGCCGGCATTGATGAGGGCGCCCAGCGACCCGCCCGCCAGCGGGGCGGAGAACGTGCCGCCGGTCAACGTGACGGAGCCCCCGTCCCGCAGGTGACGCACAGCCCGCTGGACCAGCGCGACTTGACCCAACAGCTTGCCCTTGACCCCGGCCGCGATCTCGTCGTCGGAGGCGGTTTCCAGATCCACCAAGGGGCCACTGGCAGCGCAGCACACCACCGCATCGAGATCGGACACCTCACCGAAGAGCGCGTCCAGCGAGGCCGGATCCTCCAGATCGACTCTCGTCGGCCCGCCGCGCGCGGCTCGGACCACCTCGTGAGACCCCTCCAACGCACTGGCCACAGCGCCGCCGATCGTTCCCGTCGCCCCGATCACAAGTACCTTCATGCGGCCGATCATGTCAGCGACAACACCGAAAGACCCCGCAAAGAGAGACCTAGAGACCCCCATGAAGTGAGGCCTCCCACACACCCTTTGCATGATCATGCGGAATCATGCATACTCTTCCTATGTCCAAGGTCCTCACCTCCCTGCCCACCGGCGAGCGCGTCGGCATCGCCTTCTCCGGCGGTCTCGACACCTCGGTCGCGGTCGCCTGGATGCGCGACAAGGGCGCCGTCCCGTGCACCTACACCGCTGACATCGGCCAGTACGACGAACCCGACATCGCCTCGGTGCCCGGCCGCGCCAAGACCTACGGCGCCGAGGTCGCGCGCCTGGTCGACTGCCGGGCGGCGCTGGTCGAGGAGGGCCTGGCCGCGCTCACCTGCGGGGCGTTCCACATCCGCTCGGGCGGACGGGCGTACTTCAACACCACGCCGCTCGGCCGTGCCGTCACCGGCACCCTCCTGGTGCGGGCGATGCTCGAGGACGACGTCCAGATCTGGGGCGACGGCTCGACCTTCAAGGGCAACGACATCGAGCGGTTCTACCGGTACGGCCTGCTGGCCAACCCGAACCTGCGGATCTACAAGCCCTGGCTGGACGCGGACTTCGTCACCGAGCTCGGCGGCCGCAAGGAAATGTCGGAGTGGCTCGTCGCCCACGACCTGCCCTACCGGGACAGCACGGAGAAGGCGTACTCCACCGACGCCAACATCTGGGGCGCCACCCACGAGGCCAAGACCCTGGAGCACCTGGACACGGGCGTCGAGACCGTCGAGCCGATCATGGGCGTGCGGTTCTGGGACCCGTCGGTCGAGATCGCCGCCGAGGACGTGACGGTCGGTTTCGAGCAGGGCCGTCCGGTCACCATCAACGGCAAGGAGTTCGCCTCCCCCGTCGACCTGGTGATGGAGGCCAACGCCATCGGCGGCCGCCACGGCCTGGGCATGTCGGACCAGATCGAGAACCGGATCATCGAGGCCAAGAGCCGCGGTATCTACGAGGCGCCGGGCATGGCCCTGCTGCACGCCGCGTACGAGCGCCTGGTCAACGCGATCCACAACGAGGACACCCTCGCCCAGTACCACAACGAGGGCCGGCGCCTCGGTCGCCTCATGTACGAGGGCCGCTGGCTGGACCCGCAGGCGCTGATGATCCGTGAGTCGCTGCAGCGGTGGGTCGGCGCGGCCGTCACCGGCGAGGTCACCCTCCGCCTGCGGCGCGGCGAGGACTACTCGATCCTCGACACCACCGGCCCGGCGTTCAGCTACCACCCGGACAAGCTGTCGATGGAGCGCACCGAGGACTCGGCGTTCGGCCCGGTGGACCGGATCGGCCAGCTCACCATGCGCAACCTCGACATTGCCGACTCGCGCGCCAAGCTGGAGCAGTACGTCGGCCTCGGCCTGATCGGCACCGGCAGCCCCGCCGTCGGCGCCTCCCAGGCGGCCGCGACCGGCCTGATCGGCAGCATGCCGGAGATGCCCGCGGGCGGCGCCGAGGCCATCGCCTCCCGCGGCGAGGTCTCCGAGCAGGACGCCCTGCTGGACCGCGCCGCGATGGAGTCCGGCACGGACTGACCGGCCACGAGGGACGGATCACGGAAAAGACCGGCTCGGCGCTGCGTGCGCCGAGCCGGTCTTTTCAGGTCGGTCGCGGACACCGTCTCCGGGGCCTCTGCCTGACGAGGTGCCATCGGTTCGCCAAGTCGGGGTAACCGAGGGGCACGTACGGCGACCCCGGAGGGAGACGTCCATGCCCCTCACATTCCGCAGGAGCTTCCGGATCCTGCTGGGAGTGCGGCTGAACATCAACCGGCACTCCTGGTCCATCACCACCGGCGCTGGGCACGGTCCGCGGCGCACATACAGCAGAACCGGACGTCGTACGACATCGGTTGATTTGCCCGGACCTTTCGGGTGGCGTCGCACCCGTGCCGCCAGGCGACATTGACGGGCCGTCACCCGAATGGCCCCCTTGGGATGTGCCATCTCATATCTGAGATAACCTCAACCTCATGGCAGACGATTACCTCGTACGCATCGGCAAGCTCATCCGTGACGCCCGGCAACACCGAGGCTGGACACAGGCGCAGCTGGCCGAAGCGCTCGGCACCTCACAGAGCGCCGTGAATCGCATCGAGCGCGGCAACCAGAACATCAGCCTTGAGATGATCGCCCGGATCGGTGAAGCCCTGGACAGCGAGATCGTGTCCCTGGGATACGCCGGGCCGATGCATCTGAGGGTCGTCGGCGGACGTCGACTGTCCGGTTCCATCGACGTCAAGACCAGCAAGAACGCATGCGTGGCCCTGCTGTGCGCCTCGCTGCTCAACAAGGGGCGCACGGTGCTGCGCCGCGTCGCCCGCATCGAGGAGGTCTACCGCCTTCTCGAGGTGCTCAACTCCATCGGTGTGCGCACCCGTTGGATCAACGACGGCATCGATCTGGAGATCGTGCCGCCGGCCGAGCTGAACATGGCGGCGATCGACGCCGAGGCCGCCGTACGCACGCGGTCCATCATCATGTTCCTCGGCCCGCTGCTGCACCGGATGACCCACTTCAAGCTGCCCTACGCCGGCGGCTGCGACCTCGGCACGCGGACCATCGAGCCGCACATGATCGCGCTGCGCCGGTTCGGCCTGGACGTGGCGGCGACCGAGGGTCAGTACCACGCCGTGGTCGACCGTGCCGTACGCCCCGACCGGCCGATCGTGCTGACCGAGCGCGGCGACACCGTGACCGAGAACGCGCTGCTGGCCGCCGCGCGGCACGACGGCGTGACGGTCATCCGCAACGCGTCCTCCAACTACATGGTCCAGGACCTCTGCTTCTTCCTCGAGGCGCTAGGCGTCCGGGTGGAGGGCATCGGCACCACCACACTCACCGTGCACGGCGTGCCGGCCATCGACGTGGACGTGGACTACTCGCCGTCCGAGGACCCGGTCGAGGCGATGAGCCTGCTGGCCGCCGCCGTGGTCACCGAGTCGGAGCTGACGGTGTGCCGGGTGCCGATCGAGTTCCTGGAGATCGAGCTGGCGGTCCTGGAGGAGATGGGGCTCGACCACGACCGCACGCCCGAGTACTTCGCGGACAACGGCCGTACCCGGCTGGTGGACCTCACCGTGCGGCCCTCCAAGCTGGAGGCGCCGATCGACAAGATCCACCCGATGCCGTTCCCGGGTCTGAACATCGACAACGTCCCGTTCTTCGCCGCCATCGCGGCCGCCGCGCAGGGCAAGACGCTGATCCACGACTGGGTCTACGACAACCGCGCGATCTATCTGACCGACCTCAACCGCCTCGGCGGCAGGCTGCAGTTGCTGGACCCGCACCGCGTCCTGGTCGAGGGCCCGACCCGCTGGCGCGCCGCCGAGATGATGTGCCCGCCCGCCCTGCGGCCCGCCGTGGTCGTCCTGCTGGCGATGATGGCGGCGGAGGGCACGTCCGTACTGCGGAACGTGTATGTCATCAACCGCGGTTACGAGGACCTCGCCGAGCGGCTGAACTCCATCGGGGCGCAGATCGAGATCTTCCGGGACATCTGAGCGTCCTGAGAAAAATTGCCGTCACACCCTACCTGACCTGCATGAATGCGAGGCGAGAGGGGGCGTGGCGGCGCCTCTGGGACTTCTCTGGGACTTTTGGCCGGGCCCGAAGGCTTCCGGTCGCCGCGCATCCCACGTGATGCGTCATCGAGCAGATGTCGGCCCGAGCGGTGTCCGGAAAGGTGCAGGTCAGAGACGATTTGCGGCTCGCTGCAGCGCCTGCGGGCACTCGGAGCGTCATGACCGACCGGCATCCCTCTCTGCGAAGGAGACAGCCAGGCTGCCTCAAGTCGTCCGCGCCCAGGCCGCCCGGGCCGCCCGGGCCGGGTGGCCCGGGCGCGGAAGTGGTGGAGGAACTGACCCCCGGATGCCGCGCGCATGCCCCGCCAGCGCACGGCTGCGTGCTCATCTCCTGGACCTCATCCGGTCGGATGGAACCCTGCACAGTCCGTGCCACAGCCGCGTCTTCCCGACGAGCAGCCCGCGCTGGCATGCGGTCATCGCAGCACGACAGCGATCACCCTGCCCGGACCCCTGTCCTGCGGGACACCGGGGAGCGGGAAGGGCGGTGCGTGTGGAGGACGAGCAGGGCCAGGGCGCCGGACGCCGCGGACCAGGTGAGGGAGAGCAGGCCGTGGGACCAGGGGATGTGTGGGGTCAGGGCTGAGCTCAGCGCCAGTTGGTTCACGCCGTACAGAGGAAAGGCGGACACGCCTGCCACATCCATGAGTGTGTTGAAGACGGGGTTCTGCAGGCCGGTGTCGACCAGGCTGAGCATGATGATGAGGAAGAAGCCCTCCAACTCGCCGCGGACCAGCGAGCCGAGCAGAAGGCCGATGCCGCCGTAGGCGAGGCCCGCGCCTGCAAGGGCCAGTCCCAGGGGAACCGCGTGGTGCACGGGCAGGGAGATCCACAGCAGAATCGTGGTGTAGAGGGCCAGCAGGGCGGCGGTAAGGGCGACGGCGGCGAGTTTGGCCAGCAGCATCGGAAGCCGGGGGTAGCCGGCCAGCAGCAGACGGCGGTCCATCTGCCGGGACTGGAAGGTCTCCGTGAAGGTGACGAAGCCGGCGACCATGGTGACGGCGCCCAGCGCGCTGGCCACCTGGGCCACCCGGCTCGCCGGGACGGAGACGGAGGCACTGATGGCGTCGAGCCGGATGCGCACGACTGCGTCGGAGGTGCACAGGCGTGCCACGGCGATCCAGAGCGGGATGAACGCGACCGCCAGAGCCAAGGCCAGCCGGTTGCGCAGGTGGCCCAGCAGAGTGCAGCGCAGCAGTTCGGTGAATGCCGTCCAAGTGAGCCTCAACGGTCGGTCTCCTCAAAGTGCAGACGGCCCTGGCGCAGGTGAGCGATCGCGTCGAAGTGGTGCTGGTCGTGCAGCAGGTGCGACACCACGATGATCGAACAGCCCTGATCACGCAGGCAGGCGGCCAGGGTCCAGAACCGCTGATGGGTGTCCCAGTCGAAGCCCTGGTAGGGCTCGTCCAGGACCAGCAGCTGCGGATCGTGCATGAGAGCGATCAGCAGGTTCAGCTTCTGCCGCGTTCCGCCACTGAGTTCGCCGACTCGCTGTCGTCGGCAGCCGGTCAGCGCCATCAGCTCCATCAGCTCGGCGGCGCGTTCCTGCGTCGGCAGCCGGTAGGCCATCTGGAACAACCGCAGATGCTGTCCGACGGTGAACGCATCGTTCAGTACCGCTCGTTGCGGGCAGTACCCCACCGCCCCGGTCCGTGTCACCGTTCCGCGGTCGGGTTCGAGGTGTCCCACGGCGATCCGCAGCAGCGTGCTCTTGCCTGCCCCGTTCTCGCCGACGACTCCCACCAGCGTCCCGGCGGGCACATCAAGGTCGACGTCGCGCAGGACCTGTTTGCCGCCGTACGCCTTGCAGACTCCGCTGATCCGCAGCCGCGGAAGGTGGCGGCGCGTCGTTACTGCCTGCACATGAGCCCCTCGAAAGACCGGACAGGTGTAGCGAGCCGGCCCAGAGCCCGCCGGAGAGGCCGGGCCGCGCACGCTCGTGTCCCCTGGCCTCTCCGGCTCATGGCTGCTCAGCCACGCTCGGCCGGAGGATCCGGGCCCTGGGCGGCTCCCTGCACAAGGCAGGCGCGCTGCTGCCCGGTGTTCAACGAGTCCGTGCCGCCGGTGTAACGGCGGCCACCCGCTGTTCCGGCGAACAGTCGGCATCGCCGCTCCAGAGGCTCGTGCCTTCCCGTCGAGCGTGACGTGAGCCGCGGTCTGCCGTTGTAGAAGCCGATGCCTCCGACACCACAGCCAGACTTCCACACGCCCACGATCGTGATCGGAGCCGGTCCCCACGGCCTGGCGGTCGCCGCGCTACTGCGCCGCTCCGGAGTACCGGCCGTGATTTTGGAACGGTCGGACCGAGTCGGATGGAGCTGGGCGCAGCGCTACGACCATCTGAGACTGCACACCACCCCTGGCACCTCGAAACTCCCCGGCCTGCCAGTGCCGCGCCAGGCGGGCCCATGGGTGAGCCGGGACGACTATGTGCGATACCTGGAGGACTACGTCGCCCATCACCGACTCCAGGTCCGGGTGAGCACCCCGGTGCAACGCCTCGAACGGGCCGAGCCCGCTTCGGGCGCCCGGTGGCTGGTCCGCACCCCCGACGGTCCGGTGTCCACGGGGGCGGTCGTGGTGGCCACCGGCCGTTGCCGCATCCCGAACCTCCCCCAGTGGCCCGGGCGTTCGACCTTCACCGGCACCCTGCTGCACTCGGCCCACTACCGCTCTCCGGCCCCCTACCGCGGGCAGCATGTCCTGGTGGTCGGCGCCGGCAACAGCGGTACCGAGATCGCAAGTGTCCTGGCCGGGGCCGGAGCCGGGCGGGTACGGATCGCGGTCCGTACGCCACCCAACATCCTGCCCCGCTCCAGCGCCCGTTGGCATGCGGTCGGCCGGCTGACGGAGGCCCTCCCACTGGCGTGGCGCGACCGCACCTCCCTGCTCACGCAGCGTCTCGCGGTGCCCGACCTGACCTCACGGGGACTGCCGCGGCCCCGCACGGGCCTGTACACCCGCAACGCCCGCGAAGGCGTCAACCCCGTACTCGACCACGGCTTCGTCGACGCCGTCCGGTCCGGGCGGGTCGAGCCGGTCGCTGCCGTCCAGGCGTTCGACGGCCCCGAGGTGTTACTGGCCGACGGCACCCGACTGCGACCCGACACGGTCATCGCAGCCACCGGCTACCGGCCCGACCTGCACGACCTCGTCGGGTCCCTGGGCGTACTCGACGAAGCCGGGCAACCCCTCGCCGTAGGGGCACAGACCCATCCCGCAGCCCCGCGCCTGTACTTCGCCGGATACACCAATCCCCTCACAGGTGTCCTTCGCCAGGCGGGCATCGAGGCGCGCGCCATCACCCACGCACTTCGACGTGAGACGGCCCGGGAGCCCCTCCTCCCCGCACAGGTCGGCGACCGCACAGCCGACGCACCTCAACAAGGGCACACTCCGAGCTGACGGAGCTTCGAAAGCCTGGCCCTTCAGCGGCGTGCCCTGCAGGGTGACCGGACGCCGCGGTGACGGTCGGAGACAGGGTTATGGATGGGGTTTCGTTCTGCCCGTTGTCCGCTGCGGGCATGGTGCAGGGCCCTCCGGTGTGAAGGGCCCTGGACCAGTGGTGGCCCCCACCAACCGGCACGAGCGTGAAACAGTCGAAAGGTCATTCGCGCAGCTCAGCAACCATCGGCCACCTATCGCGGCAGGTCACGGGCCTCCCTGGTCTCTTCCGGGACATCTGACGACTCGCCAGCTGAAGTCTCGCTCGACCGAGGCCCCGCCACTCTTCACGGAGAGTAGCGGGGCCTCGATGTATTCCCAGGCCAGAGACTCACGGACCCTGGCGGCGTGGGGCAGGGCCCGGGGGCCCCGCCCGACGCGGTGATGTCGTGTCCCTGAAGGTGCGAGCCCCGCAGGGACGTCGGGTTCAGATTTTGGTCAGAGTGATGTCCTGCTTGTCCTGCAGAGCGTGGAAGCGGGGCAGGGGCAGGCCGCCCACGGGGTGGAGTTCGACGATGGTGGCCTCGACGTACGCCTTGCCGGCCTCGAGGGGGCCCGAGGAACTGTCCGTGTAGGGCTTGCCCGTGTTCTTCCAGCTGTGCTCCTTGCCGTCGCACACGGCGAGGGTGCCGCCGATGCCGTGCCGGAGGCCGGAGGACCTCTGGCCGATGGTGGAGCTCACGAACGCCGGCCCCGTGGTGTCGGCGCAGCGGTAGGTGCCGGACAGGGTGACGGTGCCGTCCGCGGCGATACGGCCCGTGTCGTCTACTGTCACGGTCTCCTTGGGGGTGGGGGCCGCGGAGGCGGCGGGGGCCGACGGGGCGGCGACCAGCAGGAGCAGGACGGCGCCGGCGGCGGTGGCGAGAGCGGGGCGCAGGGGCATGGGATGACCTCCCGGATAATCGGAGTGGGGCCATCCACTGGTACCTGGCGGGTGCGCCCATGGGCGTGACCGTCACCCCTTCGGTGGCGAGTCCGCCCCGACCTTCGTGGATCGGTCAGAGAGTTGTCCGCGTGTTGTCACGGTTCACGTGGGGCCGTTCCGATGAGTTCGCCACGGGAGCATGGTCTACCCATATGGACGACCCACACGGCTCGTCCGCCCACTGTGGAGGTGCGCCATGTGTTCCCACCAGCCTTCGTGCCCTTCCTCCCATGGTCGAGCCCCCCATGTGGTGGCCGCACACCCCGAGCAAGGCTGGAGCCTGCTCTGCAACGGCGCGATCGTGTTCGACGACAGCGGTGAACTGCTGCCCGACGGCAGCGTCGTCGCACCGCACCGGGTGCCGACCGCGCGGCTCGCCATGGCGGCGTGAGCACGACCTACGGCAGTACGGCGAAGCCGTCGAGCTCCACCATCGCCGCTTCGTCCCACAGGCGTACGACCTCGACGACCGCCATCGCCGGATAGTCGCGGCCCGCCAACCGGCGCCAGATACGGCCGAGTTCGGCGACCTGGGCGCGGTACGCGGCGACGTCCGTGGCGTAGACCGTGACCCGGGCGAGGTCGGCGGCCCTGCCGCCGGCGGCGTCGAGCGCGGCCAGCAGATTGGCCAGGGCCCGCTCGAACTGCTCGGGCAGGGTGCCGCCGGTCACCTTGCCGTCGGCGTCGAGGGCGGTCTGACCGGCCAGGAAGACGACCCGTGAGCCGGTGGCGACGACCGCGTGGGAGAAGCCGGTGGGCGGGGAGAGGTCGGGCGGGTTGACGCGCTCGGTGCTCACTGGCCGGCCTCCATGTCCGCGTACAACTCCTTGGCGATGATGCCGCGTTGGACCTCGCTGGCGCCCTCGTAGATGCGTGGGGCCCGCACCTCGCGGTAGAGGTGTTCGAGCAGGTGACCGCAGCGCAGGGCGTGGGCGCCGTGGAGTTGGACGGCCTTGTCGACGACGTACTGCGCGGTCTCGGTGGCGAGCAGCTTCGCCATCGCGGCGCGCTTCGGGACGTCCGGGGCGCCTTCGTCGTACGCCGTCGCCGCCGCGTACACCATGAGACGGGCGGCCTCCGTACGCAGGGCCATCTCGGCGACCTGGTGGGCGACCGTCTGAAGGTCCTTCAACTTGCCGCCGAACGCGTCCCGTTGGGCGGTGTGGGTGAGAGTCGCGTCCAGGGCCGCCCGCGCCATGCCGACGGCGAAGGCTCCGACACTGGGCCGGAAGAGGTTGAGGGTGCCCATCGCGACGCGGAAGCCGCGGTCGGCCTCACCGAGCATGTCGGCGGCGGTGACGGGGACGGCGTCGAAGGTGAGGCTGCCGATGGGGTGCGGGGACAACATGTCGAGGCCCACTCCGGTGAGGCCGGGACGGTCGGCCGGGACCAGGAAGGCGGTGACACCACGGGCGCCGGCGCCGGGGGTGGTGCGGGCGAACACGGTGTAGAAGTCGGCCTCGGGGGCGTTGGAGATCCAGCACTTCTCGCCGGTGAGCCGCCAGCGGGCGGGGCCGTCGGGCTCGGCGGCGAGTGAGGCGGCCGGGGATCCCCCGGGTTCCCCCGGTTCTCCCGGGCCTCCCGGCTCCCCTGGCACCCCCGGCCCTCCCGACTCTCCCGGCCGCGAGGCCTCCCGTTCCGCCCGCAGCTCCAGCGCCGCCGCGTCCGACCCGGCCCCCGGCTCGCTCAGCGCGAAGGCCGCCACCGCGCTCCCCTCGGCCACCCGGGGCAGCCAGCGCTCACGTTGGGCCGGGGTGCCGTGGGCATGGACCGGATGGGCGCCCAGCCCCTGCAGGGCGAGGGCCGTTTCCGCCTCCGTGCAGGCGTAGGCCAGGGACTCCCGCATCAGGCACAGGTCGACGGCGCCCGAGGTGAACAGCCGTTCCAGCAACCCCAGTTGACCGAGTTCGGCGACCAGCGGACGGTTGACGTGCCCGGGTTCGCCCTTCTCCGCGAGCGGGCGCAGTCGTTCTGCGGCCAGGGTGCGCAGTTCGGCACACCATGCGGTTTGCGGCGGATCGAGTGAGAATGCGGGCATTGCCGACCTCCCTGCGGAGCCGTCCGCGACGGACGCTCCCGACGGACCTCCTCGACGATATCGCGCACCATTGACTGTCGTCACCAACACGATACGCTCCCTGTGCGAGCCCACCACGAGCCCAGAAGCACCACGCCCACAAGGCAGCCCACACGGCAAGGGGGCGAACCGCCATGGCCGGTCTGCACCGCTCCGCCCACGTCGACACCTTCGCCCGCGAGCATCTGCCACCGCCCGACCAGTGGCCCGAGCTCCACTTCGAGCTTCCGGAGCTGCGCTACTCCGATCGGCTCAACGCAGCCGCCGAACTGCTCGACGGCCCTGACGACGAGCGGCCCGTGTTCCACACCCCGGCCGGGGCCACATGGACGTACGGCACACTGCGCGCCCGCGTCGACCGGCTCGCACATCTGCTCACCGGCGATCTCGGCGTCGTCCCGGGCAACCGGGTGCTGCTGCGCGGCCCGACCACACCGTGGCTGGCCGCCTGCTGGCTGGCGGTGCTGAAGGCCGGCGCGGTCGCCGTCACCGTGCTGGCCCAGCAGCGGCCGCACGAGCTGCGGACCATGTGCGAGATCGCCCAGGTGCGGCACGCGCTGTGCGACGTCCGGGCCGTCGACGACCTCGCCAAGGCCGAGATCCCGGGGCTGCGGATCGCGACGTACGGCGGTGACGCCCCCGACGACCTGCTGCACCGCCCGGCGCCCGACGCGCCGTACCCCGCCGTCGACACCGCGGCCGACGACGTCGCGCTCATCGCCTTCACCTCCGGCACCACCGGACGGCCCAAGGGCTGTATGCACTTCCACCGGGATGTGCTCGCGATAGCCGACACCTTCGCGGAGCATGTGCTGCGCCCCCATGTGGGCGATGTCTTCGCCGGCAGTCCCCCGCTCGGCTTCACCTTCGGCCTCGGCGGGCTCGTCATCTTCCCGATGCGGGCCGGCGCCAGCGCCCTGCTCCTCGAACAGGCCGGCCCCAAGCAGCTGTTGCCCGCGATCGCCGAGCACCGGGTGTCCGTGCTGTTCACCGCGCCGACGGCCTACCGCACGATGCTCGACGAGCTCGACTCGCACGACATCACCTCACTGCGCCGCTGTGTCTCCGCGGGCGAGAACCTGCCCGCCGCCACCTGGCAGGCCTGGCACGACCGGACCGGCCTGCGCATCATCAACGGCATCGGCGCCACCGAGCTGCTGCACATCTTCATCTCCGCGGCCGACGAACACATCAGGCCCGGCACCACAGGGGTGCCGGTACCGGGGTGGCACGCGCGCGTGGTCGACCACGGGGGCCGGGAACAACCCGACGGTGAGCCGGGGCTGCTCGCCGTGCGCGGGCCGGTCGGCTGCCGCTATCTCGCCGACCCCCGGCAGCGGGAGTACGTGCGCCACGGCTGGAACATCACGGGCGACACCTACGTCCGGGAGAGTGACGGCTACTTCCGCTATGTAGCCCGCGCGGACGACATGATCATCTCGGCCGGCTACAACATCGCGGGCCCGGAGGTCGAGGAGGCCCTGCTGCGCCATCCGGACGTGCTGGAGACGGCGGTGGTGGGGCGGCCCGACGAGGCGCGCGGCCAGGTCGTGGTGGCATACGCGGTGCTCAGGGAAGGTGCGCGACGGGACACGGAGGCACTGCGCACGTTCGTCAAGGGCGAGCTGGCGCCCTACAAGTGTCCACGCGAGATCGTCTTCCTGGACGCGCTGCCGCGCACCGCGACCGGCAAGCTCCAGCGTTTCCGGCTGCGCGCGAGTGGTGACCCGCAGGGTGACCAGCAGTGATCCGTACGACCTAAGATGATCAACGTGTCCGACCAGCATGCACCACGGTCTCTCATCGTCACGCTCTACGGCGCCTACGGCCGCTATATGCCCGGCCCGGTGCCGGTCGCCGAGCTCATCAGACTGCTGGCCGCGGTCGGCGTGGACGCTCCTTCCGTGCGTTCCTCGGTCTCGCGGCTGAAGCGGCGCGGGCTGCTGCTGCCGGCCCGTACGGCGCAGGGCGCGGCGGGGTACGAACTGTCGCCGGACGCCCGCCAGTTGCTCGACGACGGCGACCGGCGCATCTACTCCACCGCGCCGCCCGCCGACGAGGGCTGGGTGCTCGCGGTGTTCTCGGTGCCGGAGTCGGAGCGGCAGAAGCGGCATGTGCTGCGCTCCCGGCTGGCCGGGCTCGGCTTCGGGACGGCGGCTCCGGGCGTGTGGATCGCGCCGGCACAGCTCTACGAGGAGGCCCGGCACACGCTCCAGCGGCTGCGTCTGGAGGGATACGTCGACTTCTTCCGCGGCGAGCACCTCGGCTTCGCGCCGACCGTCGACGCCGTCGCCCGCTGGTGGGACCTGGCCGCGATCGCCAAGGAGCACGAGGCGTTCCTCGACCGCCACGCTCGCGTGCTGCACGACTGGGAGTGCCGGCACGACACCCCGCCCGAGGAGGCCTACCGCGACTACCTCCTCGCCCTGGACTCCTGGCGCCACCTCCCCTACACCGACCCCGGCCTGCCCGCCCGGCTGCTGCCCGAGGACTGGCCGGGCGCCCGCTCGGCGGCCGTCTTCCGGGGACTGCACGAACGCCTGCGGGACGCGGGGGCCGTGTTCGCGGGCCTGTGACCGGGCGGCCCATCACGGGCCACCACGGGCACACCATGCGCCACTAACGGAACAGATGGTCAACCTGTAGAAAGCCTCCCTCACGGGTGGCGCGTATACCCTCAAGTCCCGAGCGTCAGGCGGGGCTTGGGGGCGTCCGTGCGTCCCGTCTGCGGGCGGCGGCTGCCCGCCCGGTACGGGGCCGGCCAGACGACGCCCGGTCCGTCGTAGCCCTGCTCGGCCGCGGCGTGCAGCGTCCAGTGCGGGTCGTACAGGTGGGGGCGGGCGAGGGCGCACAGGTCCGTACGGCCCGCCAGGATCAGGGAGTTGACGTCGTCCCAGGAGGAGATCGCGCCGACGGCGATCACCGGAAGGCCGGTGATGTGACGGATCCGGTCCGCGTACGGCGTCTGGTACGACCGCCCGTACTCCGGCTGCTCGTCGGCCACGACCTGCCCGGTCGAGACGTCGATCGCGTCGGCGCCGTGCGCGGCGAAGGCGCGGGCGATCTCGACGGCGTCCTCGGCGGTCGTGCCACCTTCGGCCCAGTCGGTGGCGGAGATACGGACGGTCATGGGCCGTTCCTCGGGCCATACGCCCCGTACGGCGTCGAAGACCTCCAGTGGGAAGCGGAGCCGTTTGTCGAGGGAGCCGCCGTAGGCGTCCGTGCGGAGGTTGGTGAGCGGGGAAAGGAAGCCGGAGAGCAGGTAGCCGTGCGCGCAGTGCAGTTCGAGGAGGTCGAAGTCGGCCCGGGCGGCACGCCAGGCGGCTGCCGTGAACTGCTCGCGGACATCGGTGAGTTGGGCGCGGGTCAGCTCGCGCGGGGTCTGACTGTACTGCTTGTAGGGGATCGGGGACGGGGCCACGAGTGGCCAGTTGCCGTCCTCCAGGGGCGCGTCGATGCCCTCCCACATCAGCTTGGTCGAGCCCTTGCGCCCGCTGTGGCCGAGCTGCACGCCGATGGCGGTGCCGGGTGCCTGTGCGTGCACGAACTGGACGATCCGCCGCCAGGCCTCCCCCTGTTTGCCGGTGTAGAGGCCCGCGCAGCCGGGGGTGATGCGTCCCTCCGGGCTGACGCACACCATCTCGGTCATCACCAGGCCGGCGCCACCGAGGGCGCGGGCGCCGAGGTGGACCAGGTGGAAGTCGCCGGGGACGCCGTCCGTGGCCGAGTACATGTCCATCGGGGACACGACGACCCGGTTGCGCAGGGTCAGGCCGCGCAGCCGGAACGGCGTGAACATCGGGGGCGTGCCGGGCGGGCAGCCGAAGTCGCGCTCCACGGCCTCGGTGAAGCGGGCGTCGCGCAGGCGCAGGTTGTCGTGGGTGACGCGGCGGCTGCGGGTGAGGAGGTTGAAGGCGAACTGTCGGGGCTGCTGGTCGAGGTAGAGGCCGAGGTTCTCGAACCACTCCAGGCTGGCGCGGGCGGCGCGCTGCGTGGAGGCGACGACGGGCTTGCGCTCCTCCTCGTACGCGCTGAGCGCGCTTGCGATGTCCGGCTGTTCCTCCAGGCAGGCGGCGAGCGCGAGGGCGTCCTCGACGGCGAGCTTGGTGCCGGAGCCGATGGAGAAGTGGGCGGTGTGGGCGGCGTCGCCGAGCAGGACGACATTGTCGTGCGACCAGCGCTCGTTGACGACGGTGCGGAAGGTGGTCCACGCCGACTTGTTGGACTTCAGGGGCCGTCCGCGGAGCGCTTCCGCGAAGATCTTGGCGCAGTGCTCGACGGACTCCTGCTCGTCGAGTTCCGCGAATCCGGCTGCCTGCCAGACCTCTTCCCGCATCTCGACGATCACGGTGGAGGCGTCCGCCGCGTACGGGTAGCCGTGCAGTTGCATCACGCCGTGTTCGGTCTCGGCGATCTCGAAGCGGAAGGCGTCGAAGGCGAAGTCTGCGGCGAGCCAGATGTAGCGGCAGTGGTGTTCGGTCACATGGGGGCGGAACACATGGGTGTAGGCCTCGCGGGTGGTGCTGTGCACACCGTCGGCGGCGATTACCAGGTCGTATGTTTCCGCGAGCCAGGCGGGGTAGGGGGCCTCGGAGCGGAAGCGGAGCTCTACGCCGAGGGCGTGGCAGCGGTCGTGCAGGATTTCGAGGAGGCGTTTTCTGCCCAGTGCCGCGAAGCCGTGTCCTCCGGAGGTTTGGCGGGTGTTGCGGTGGACGATGTCGATGTCGTCCCAGCGGGTGAAGTGCTTCTGCAGGGCCGCGTAGACCACGGGGTCGGCGTGTTCGATGCCGCCGAGGGTTTCGTCGGAGAGGACGACTCCGAAGCCGAAGGTGTCGTCGGGGGCGTTGCGTTCCCAGACGGTTACCTCGCGGGACGGGTCGAGGCGTTTCAGCAGGGCGGCGGCGTAGAGGCCACCGGGGCCGCCGCCGATGATTGCGACTCGTAGGGGGTGGCTGGTCATCATTGGCGACTGCCGGTTCGATGTGGCTGGTCGCGCAGTTCCCCGCGCCCCTGGGCTTGGGACAGTCCCCTGGGTCGAGAGCATCCCTACCTCCCCTGCCATTTCGGTGGGCGCTTCTCCGTGAACGCCGCGTGGAACTCCGCGTAGTCCTGGCCGTTCATCAGCAGGGCCTGTGTCGAGGCGTCCATCTCCACCGCTGCCGCCAGCGGCATGTCCAGCTCGGCCGTCAGGAGCGTCTTCGTCTGGGCGTATGCCAGGGCAGGGCCGTCGGCCAGGCGGCGGGCGAGGGCCCCCGCGGCCTCGTCCGCCCTCCCCTCCTCCACCAGCTCGCTGATCAGGCCGATCCGCTCGGCTTCCGGTGCCCGTACCGGCTCGCCCAGCATGAGCAGGCGGGTGGCGTGGCCCAGGCCGACGACCCTCGGCAGCAGATAGGCCGCGCCCATGTCGCCGCCGGACAGGCCCACCCGGGTGAAGAGGAACGCGAAGCGGGCGGTGGGGTCGGCGACCCGGAAGTCGGCCGCGAGTGCCAGTACGGCACCGGCCCCGGCGGCCACCCCGTGCACCGCCGCGATCACCGGGAACGGGCACTCCCGTACGGCCCGCACGACCTGCCCGGTCATCCGGTTGAAGTCGAGAAGCTGGGCGGTGTCCATGGACAGGGTCGCGCCGATGATCTCGTCGACGTCGCCGCCGGAGCAGAAGCCGCGGCCCTCGCCGGCCAGCACCAGGGCCCGTACCGCCCGCTCCCGGGACAGCTCGGCGAGCAGATCGCGCAGGTCGGCGTAGGCGCCGAAGGTGAGCGCGTTGAGTTTCTCGGGGCGGGCGAGGGTGACGGTGGCGACCCCGTCGGCGCGCTCGACCCGCAGGTGCTCCCAGTCCGGGGTGCGGGTGGCGGAGCCGGTGAAGGGACTCATGACGTGCGGCCTCCTCGGGCGGACGGCGGGCACTGGCTCACTGAGCTCTACCCTTCGAGCTCTACCTTCGAAGCTATCACCTAACTTTGACTGTCGTCACGAGTGCGCAATAGCCCGATAGCCCGACCGCGCGACAACCCGGCGTGTGACCTGACCTCGTCACATCCGTCACGGCTCGTCGACATCCCCGTAACGGCGGGATCAGCCGTGCGAGGCCGGCCGTTCACCCGGGTAAGCCGCCCAGCAGTCGGGGCCGAAGGTCCCGAACGGTGCCCGTCGGACGCCTCTGCCGGGTGGCGCCGTACCATTCAGAAGGTTGAAAGCAGGACAGCCTGCTCATGAACGGACCCACCTTGCAAGATCGCCCCGCAGCCTCCGCCTCCTGGCACATCGCACTGCCGCACACCGTCGCGGCCGTGCCCGTCGCCCGCGCACTGGTCCGGACGGCGCTGGCCGAGCTGGAGCATGCCGCCGACAGGGACACCGCGGAGCTGCTCACGGCGGAACTGGTCGCGAACGCCGTGGAGCACACCGCAGGGGACGGCCCGATAGAGCTGGTGGTGGAGCTGCTGCCGTCCGGCTGCCAGGTCGAGGTGCATGACCCGGACCCGGCACCGCCCGGCAATCTGACCCGGCCCGCCGACGGCGACCCCGACCCCTGGCAGGAGCACGGCCGCGGCCTGCTGCTGATCCGCGCCCTGAGCTCGTCCTGCGGCCACCGCCCGACGGACTCGGGCAAGGCGGTGTGGTTCAGGCTGCCGGTCGTACCCGCTCAACGCCGTCCGACGTAAACCCCCTGCGGGGCGCGGGGCTGTATTGAATATGCGGCTACCGCCGCGCGGGCGCGATCAACCACATACAGCCGGCAGTCCGCAACACAGGCGCGCCCCTACGGCACATCCCCGCCACTCAAGCCAGCGTCGCGACCAGAACCGCCTTGATCGTGTGCATCCGGTTCTCCGCCTCGTCGAAGACCACCGAGTGCTCAGACTCGAAGACCTCGTCCGTGACCTCCAGCGACTCCAGCCCGTGGCTCTCGAAGATCTCGCGCCCGACCTTCGTGCCGAGGTCGTGGAAGGCCGGCAGGCAGTGCAGGAACTTGACGTCCGGGTTCCCGGTGGCGCGCAGCACGTCCATGGTCACGGCGTACGGGGCGAGCGCAGTGATCCGCTCGTCCCAGACCTCCTTGGGTTCACCCATGGAGACCCAGACGTCGGTGGCGACGAAGTCGGCGCCGAGGACACCTTCGTCGACCTTCTCGGTGAGGCTGATGCGGGCGCCGCTGGTCTCGGAGAGCGTGCGGGCCCGATCGACGACCTCCTGGGAGGGCCAGTACTCCTTGGGCGCGACGATCCGTACGTCCATGCCGAGCAGGGCGCCGGTGATCAGGTAGGAGTTGCCCATGTTGAAGCGGGCGTCGCCGAGGTAGGCGAAGGCGATCTCCTTGAGCGGCTTGTTGCTGTGCTCCGTCATCGTCAGCACGTCGGCGAGCATCTGGGTGGGGTGCCAGTCGTCGGTCAGGCCGTTGTAGACGGGCACGCCGGCGTGCGCGGCCATCTCCTCCACCTTCGCCTGGCTGTCCCCGCGGTACTCGATCCCGTCGTACATCCGCCCCAGCACGCGCGCGGTGTCCTTCGCAGACTCCTTGTGGCCGATCTGCGAGCCGGACGGGTCGAGATACGTCGTCGAGGCGCCCTGGTCGGCGGCCGCGACCTCGAACGCGCAGCGCGTGCGCGTCGAGGTCTTCTCGAAGATCAGCGCGATGTTCCTGCCCCGCAGGTACTGCGTCTCGGCCCCGGCCTTCTTGGCGGCCTTGAGCTCGGCGGCCAGCTCGATCAGCCCGCGGAACTCCTGCTCGGTGAAGTCGAGCTCCTTGAGGAAGGGGCGGCCGGCGAGGGCGGTCGGGACAGTCGCCATGGGGGCGCTCCAGAGGTACGAGAACAGGGACTTTGGAAGTCTATACGACCATCAGCATTTCTATACGGTCGCCGTGCACAGCCGGCCTGCACAGCCGGCCTACACAGCCTCCCGCTCGACCGGACAGCTCATACAGCGCGGCCCGCCCCTCCCCCGGCCCAGCTCGCTCCCCGGAATCTCGATCACCTCGATGCCCTGCTTGCGCAGATGGGTGTTGGTGGTGGAGTTCCGCTCATAGGCGACGACGACACCCGGCTCGACGGCCAGCACATTGCAGCCGTCGTCCCACTGCTCGCGCTCGGCCGCATGGACGTCCTGGGTAGCGGTCAGGACGCGGATCTCGCTGAGGCCGAGGGCGGCGGCGATCGCGCGGTGCATGTGCTCCGGCGGATGGTCGGTGACCTTCAGCTCCTTGTCGCCGGCGCCCGGTTCGATGGTGTACGAGCGGAGCATGCCGAGCCCGGCGTACTGGGTGAAGACGTCGCCGTCGACCATCGTCATCACGGTGTCGAGGTGCATGAGGGCGCGCCGCTTGGGCATGTCGAGGGCCACGATCGTCTGGGCCGATCCGGCGGCGAACAGCTTGTGCGCGAGCATCTCGACGGCCTGGGGTGTGGTCCGTTCGCTCATCCCGATGAGGACCGCGCCGCTGCCGATGACGAGGACGTCCCCGCCCTCGATGGTGGAGGGGTAGTCGGCCTGCCCCTCGGACCAGACGTGGAACGTTTCGTCACGGAACAGCGGGTGGTGCCGGTAGATCGCCTCGAAGTGGACCGTCTCACGCTGCCGCGCCGGCCAGCGCATGGCGTTCACGGAGACGCCGTCGTAGATCCAGGCGGAGGTGTCACGGGTGAAGAGGTGATTGGGGAGGGGCGCGAGGAGGAAATCGTCGAGCTCCATGACATGGAAGCGCACGGAGGTCGGCTCGGGGTGCACCTCCAGGTACTCCCGCTTGGTCATGCCGCCGACGAGGGCCTCGGCCAGCTCCCCTGAGGGCAGGCCCTCGAAGGCCGCACGGAGATGGTCGGTGGCGAGCACCCCGTACTCCTTCTCGTCGAAGACCCGGTCCAGGACGAGCTTCCTGGCCGCCGGGATCTCCAGGGCCTCGGTGAGCAGGTCGCCGAAGAGGTGGACGGCGACCCCGCGGTCGCGCAGGACGTCGGCGAACCCGTCATGCTCGGCGCGCGCCCGGCGCACCCACAGCACGTCGTCGAAGAGCAGCGCGTCCTTGTTGCTGGGGGTGAGCCTTTTGAGCTCCAGATCCGGCCGGTGCAGGATGACGCGGCGCAGCCGCCCGGCCTCGGAGTCGACATGGAATGCCATGTCTCCATCCTGACCATCGACGACCGGGTTCACCCCCTACTCGACCGTTTCCGTTTTCGTCCTCTTGACGACAAGCAGGCTTCACAATTATCGTCTGCATGACGAAAATGGGGAGCCAGTGAACGAGGGGGTCTCATGGCCGACATCACCCGGCGCCTGGGGTGGCGCCATCTGCGGGGCGCTCCGACGGCACACATCCGCCACCACCGCTCCGGCCGGCTGGTGCACGACGGACCGGGGCTGAGCTTCTGGTTCCGCTCCCTGACCGCCGCACTGTCCGAAGTGCCGGTCGACGACCGGGAGTTGGCGATGACCTTCCATGCCCGTACGTCCGACTTCCAGGACGTGGCCGTACAGGCGACGGTCACCTACCGGATCAGCGATCCCGCCGTGGCCGCGACACGCCTGGACTTCTCCGTCGACCCGGACACGGGTGCCTGGCGGGGCGCCCCGCTGGAGCAGCTCGGGACGCTTCTGACGGAGACGGCCCAGCAGCACGCGCTGGACGTCCTGGCCCGTACGCCACTGTCGGCGGCACTGGTCGACGGCGTGACGGCGGTGCGGGAGAGGATCGCGGCGGGCCTGGCCGCCGAGCCCCGCCTCCCGGCGACCGGCATCGAGGTCGTCGCCGTACGCGTCATGGCGCTGCGCCCGGAACCCGAGGTAGAGCGCGCCCTGCGCACGCCGGCCCGCGAACAGATCCAGCAGGAGGCGGACCGGGCGACCTACGAGCGACGGGCCGTGGCCGTCGAGCGGGAGCGCGCGATCGCCGAGAACGAACTGGCCAGCCAGATCGAACTCGCCCGCCGCGAGGAGCAGTTGGTGGACCAGCGGGGGACGAACGCGCGGCGGGAGGCCGAGGAGCAGGCCGCCGCCGACGCGGTCAGGGCCGAGGCGGAGGCGGCCCGCACGGTACGGCTCGCCGAGGCGGAGGCCACCCGCTCCGTACGGCTGGCCCGGGCGGAGGCCGAGGGCGCCCGCGAGGTCGGTGCGGCGCGGGCGCAGGCGCAGGCCGCCTGGCTGCGGGTGCACGCGGAGGTGGACGTGGCGACGCTGCACGCGCTCACCGGGACACGGCTGGCGGAGAACCTGCCGCGGATCGACAGCATCACGGTGTCGCCGGACGTGCTGACGGGCCTGCTCGCCCGGCTCGGTACGCAGGAACAGGCGTGAGTCTCGCACCCCGGGTCGTCCTCGTCCATCGCACCACGGAGTACGAGGAGTTGGTGGCCCGGCACGGCACGCACGGCCAGGCCGCCTTCTTCCTCGCCTCCCGTGGCCGCGACATCAAGGAGGTCGCCGAACGCCACCGCCGGACGCGCCAGGCGCTGACGGAGGTCACCTCGGCGATCCCCCTGACCTGGCGTCAGACCCGGGTCGAACGGGCCGACCTGGACCGCTTTCTGTTCGCCCCCGAGGACGTCGTGGTCGTGGTCGGGCAGGACGGCCTGGTGGCGAACGTCGCCAAGTACCTCGACGGACAGCCGGTGCTGGGCATCGACACCGACCCCGGCCGCAACCCGGGCGTCCTGGTGCGCCACCGGCCCGGGGACGCAGCCAAGTTGTTCGTGTCCACGCAATCCGGAAGGGGTGACTTCGACGAACTCACCATGGTCGAGGCCGTCGCCGACGACACGCAGCGCCTGGTGGCGCTCAACGAGATCTACCTGGGCGCCGCCGGACACCGGACGGCCCGATACCGCCTGGGCCTGGAGGACGACGGGGGTGTCGTCGAGGCCCAGGCCTCGTCCGGGGTGCTGATCGGCACCGGGACGGGGGCGACCGGATGGATCCGGTCGGTGTGGCAGGAGCGATGGGGGTGCCCCCGCTCGAGCGAAGCCGAGAGTGGGGGCAGGCAGCTGCGGCTGCCCTCCCCGACGGAGGAGCGCCTGCTGTGGTTCGTACGGGAGGCCTGGCCGTCCCCGGCCACCGGTACCTCACGGGTGGCCGGGGAACTCACCGCCGCGACCCGTCTCCACCTCACCGTCGAGTCCGAGCGGCTGGTCGCCTTCGGGGACGGGATGGAGACGGACGCGGTGGAGCTGACCTGGGGTCAGACCCTCCGGGTGGGCGTGTGCCGGGAGCGGCTGCGGCTGGTCTGCTGATCAGCGGCGACCGCTCCCGGCCGCACCGCCCCTCGCGTCACAGCCGCGGGTCCACCGGCTCCGACTCCAGCGCCAGCACCCCGAACACGGCCTCGTGCACCCGCCACAGCGGCTCACCCTCGGCCAGCCGGTCCAGGGCCTCCAGCCCCAGCGCGTACTCGCGGATGGCGAGGGACCGCTTGTGGTTGAGGAACCGCTGCCGCAGCCGGGCCAGGTTGTCCGGGCGCGTGTACTCCGGACCGTAGATGATCCGCAGGTACTCGCGGCCCCGGCACTTGATGCCGGGCTGTACCAGCCGCCCCTGTGAGCTCCGGACGGCAGCACCGAGCGGCTTGACGACCATGCCCTCGCCGCCGCGGCCCGTCATCTCCAGCCACCAGTCGACGCCGGCCTGGACCGACTCCGGGTCGCCGGTGTCGACGTAGAGGCGCCGGGTGGTCTGGAGCAGGCCGGTGCCGTCGTGCTCCACCAGCCGGTCGAGGAGCGCGAGCTGCTCGTCGTGCGGGAGGGCGGCGAGGCTGCGGCCCTGGACCACCAGGACCTGGAAGGGGGCCAGGCGTACGCCGTCCAGGCCGTCCGTCGTCCAGCAGTAGCGGCGGTACGCCTCGGTGAACGCGGCGGCGTCCGAGGCCCGTTCGCGCTGGCGTGCCAGCAGGTCCGACACGTCGATGCCGCGCGCCGCGGCGCCCTCCAGCGCGGCCAGCGCACCGGGGAACGCAGCCCCGGAGGCGGCGCCGACCGCCGCGTACTGCGAGCGCAACAGGCCCTGCGCCTTCAGCGACCACGGCATCAGCTCGGCGTCCAGCAGCAGCCAGTCCGTCTCCAGCTCCGCCCACAGACCGGCCTCGGTGGCAGCGGCACGGACCCGCTCCAGGATCGTCTCCGTCACCGACTCGTCGTCGAAGAAGGGGCGACCGGTACGGGTGTACAGCGACCCGGTGGGGCCGTCGACCCCGAACCTCCTGCGCGCGACCTCCGCGTCCCGGCACACCAGGGCCACCGCGCGCGACCCCATGTGCTTCTCCTCGCACACGACCCGCTCGACGCCGTCCGCCGCGTACTGCGCGAAGGCCTCGGCCGGGTGCTCCAGGTAGCCCTCGATGTGCGACGTCGCCGTCGGTGCCATGGTCGGCGGGAGGTACGGCAGCAGGCGCGGGTCGACCGCGAAGCGGCTCATGACCTCCAGGGCCGCGGCCGCGTTCTCCTCACGGACGGACACCCGGCCGGCGTGCCGCGTCTCCACGACCCTGCGCCCGTGCACGTCCGCGAGGTCGAGCGGCCGCCCGTCGTGTCCGCCGGGTGCCTCCGTCCGCAGCGGCTTCGCCGGCTCGTACCAGACCTGCTCGGCCGGTACGTCGACCAGTTCCCGCTCCGGCCAGCGCAGCGCGGTCAGCTTGCCGCCGAAGACGGCACCGGTGTCCAGGCAGATGGTGTTGTTCAGCCATGTGGCCTCCGGGACCGGTGTGTGGCCGTACACCACAGCCGCGCGGCCTCGGTAGTCCTCCGCCCACGGGTAGCGCACCGGCAGGCCGAACTCGTCGGTCTCCCCGGTGGTGTCGCCGTACAGCGCGTGCGAGCGGACCCGGCCCGACGTACGCCCGTGGTACTTCTCGGGCAGACCGGCGTGGCAGACCACCAGCCGCCCGTCGTCGAGGACGTAGTGGCTGACCAGCCCGTCGATGAACTGCCGTACCTCGGCCCGGAACGCCTCGCTCTCACCCTCCATCTGGTCGATGGTCTCGGCGAGTCCGTGCGTGTGCTGGACCTTGCGGCCCTTGAGGTAACGCCCGTACTTGTTCTCGTGGTTGCCCGGCACGCACAGCGCGTTGCCCGACTTCACCATCGACATGACGCGGCGCAGCACGCCCGGGCTGTCAGGGCCGCGGTCGACGAGGTCGCCGACGAAGACGGCGGTACGGCCGTCCGGGTGCGCGCCGTCGACGTAGCCCAGCTTGCCCAGCAGCGTCTCCAGCTCAAAGGCGCAGCCGTGGATGTCGCCGATGATGTCGAAGGGGCCGGTGAGGTGGGTCAGGTCGTTGAAGCGCTTCTCGGTGACGACGGTGGCGTTCTCGACGTCCTCCACACCGCGCAGGACGTGCACCTTGCGGAAGCCCTCGCGCTCCAGGTGCCGTATCGACCGGCGCAGTTCGCGGATGTGCCGCTGGATGACGCGGCGCGGCATGTCGGCCCGGTCGGTGCGTGCGGCGTTGCGCTCGGCGCACACCTCCTCCGGGACGTCCAGCACGATGGCGATGGGCAGCACGTCGTACTGCTTCGCGAGCTGGATCAGCTGCTTGCGGGCGTCCTGCTGCACGCTGGTGGCGTCGACGACCGTACGGCGGCCGGCGGCCAGGCGCTTGCCCGCGATGTAGTGCAGGACGTCGAAGGCGTCCTTCGTCGCGCTCTGGTCGTTCTCGTCGTCGGAGACCAGGCCGCGGCAGAAGTCGGAGGAGATGACCTCGGTGGACTTGAAGTGCCGGTGGGCGAAGGTGGACTTGCCGGAGCCGGAGGCGCCGATGAGCACGACGAGGGAGAGGTCGGTGACGGGCAGGACCCGTCCCTGGGGTGTCTGGGTGGTCTCGCTCATGCGACCTTCGCCTCCTTGTCGTTCGCGTCGTTCGTGTCCTTCTTCGTGGCGGCCGTGCTCATGTCGGCTGTGCTCATCTCAAACATGGCCATCTGGGTGGGCGGCCCCACCTCCGGGTCGTCGGGCCCCACGGGCACGAACTCCACGCCGTACCCGTGCCGTTCGGCGACCGCCTCCGCCCAGGCCCGGAACTCCTCGCGCGTCCACTCGAAGCGGTGGTCGCCGTGCCGGACGTGGCCGGCGGGGAGGCTCTCCCAGCGGACGTTGTACTCGACGTTCGGGGTGGTCACGAGGACGGTCCGTGGCCGGGCGGAGCCGAACACCGCGTACTCCAGGGCGGGCAGCCGCGGCAGGTCGAGGTGCTCGATGACCTCGCTGAGCACGGCGGCGTCGTAGCCCTTGAGCCGGTTGTCGGTGTAGGCGAGGGAGCTCTGGAAGAGCTGCACGCGCGAGGCCTGCCGCTCCCCCATCCGGTCCAGCTTCAGCCGCCGCCCGGCGATCGTCAGCGCCCGCATCGACACATCTACGCCCACGATCTCGGTGTACGCCGGGTCCTTGAGCAGCGCCTGCACCAACTGGCCCTGTCCGCAGCCGAGATCGAGCACGCGCGCGGCGCCGGACGCCTTGAGCGCGGCCAGGATCGCGTCCCGGCGCTGCACGGCGAGCGGGGTCGGCTTCTCCTCGGCCTCGCTCTCCGCCTCGACCGCGTTGTCGATGTCCTCGACCTCGCTGTCGTCGGCCTCCGCGAGCCGCACGAGCTCCAGCCGCTCCATCGCCTCCCGGGTCAGCGACCAGCGGCGCGACAGATACCGGCTGGTGATCACCTTCTGCTCCGGGTGGTCCGGCAGCCAGCCCTCACCGGCCCGCAGCAGCTTGTCGACCTCGTCGGAGGCGACCCAGTAGTGCTTGGCGTCGTCGAGGACGGGAAGCAGGACGTAGAGGTGGCGCAGGGCCTCGGCGAGGGTCAGCGCCTCCGACTCCAGGACGAGACGGACGTAGCGCGAATCGCCCCACTGCGGGAACTCGGTGTCCAGCGGCACGGGCTCGGCGGTCACCGCCCAGCCGAGCGGTTCGAAGAGCCGTCGTACGAGCTCCGGTCCGCCTCGGGCCGGCAGCGCGGGCACCTCGATACGCAGGGGCAGCGGCTGCGTGGCGCGCTCGGGCCGGGCGTTGCAGACACCCCGCATCGCGCTGGAGAAGACGGCGCTCAGCGCCACGGCGAGCAGCGACGAGGCCGCGTACGGGCGGTCGTTGACGTACTGCGCGAGCGCCGCGTCGGGCGCGCCGCCCCGGCCCTTGCCCTTGCCGCGCCGGACCAGTGCCACCGCATCGACCTCCAGCAGCAGCGCCGCCGTGCAGCGCTCGGCGTCCGCCTCTGGGTAGAGGACGTGCGCCTTTCCGTAGGAGGTGGAGAACGCCTGCGATTTCTCAGGGTGCTTGTGCAGCAGGAAGCCGAGATCGGTGGCCGGGCGTTCCGGGGTGCCGGTGGTACTGATCGTCAGGAACACGGTGGTTGCCTCGAATGTGGTCTGAACTGCGGACACCACAACGTACAGCCCGCCGCCCGGCCGTAGGCAGGCATTTTTCGCTGCCGGCGGTCCCTGCCTGGGCTGTGCAGCGGGAATGGAGAATTCCACGGGCTGCGACGCCGGCACCCTGGTCGGCGGCTGAGGAAATACCGGCGGGCCGGGGGCAGGGCCCGACCGCCGATATCAACGGTGTTGAAGAGCGCAGGAATTCACCGGCCGCCGGGGGCCGTGAAAACACCGGTCACTGAAGACCGGAGAATGGAGAGACAAATGTCCGAGAACGGTAAGTCCTCGGCAATTCCAATTCCACGGCACACCATCGCACCCGTGGAAAGGAGGACTGCGTGGCCCCGCCGGCAGCGTGGCCTACGACAGCTGCGACTGGACCTGGGAGGAGATGAGCTCGAGGTGGTCCAGGTCGGCCAGGTCGAGAACCTGGAGATAGATCCGCCGCGACCCGATCTCCTGGTACCGGCCGATCTTCTCGACGACCTCGTCCGGAGATCCGGCGAGCCCGTTGAGCTTCAGCTCGTCCACCTCACGTCCGATCGCGGCGGCACGGCGGGCGACCTCCTGGTCGTCCTTTCCGACGCACACGACAAGGGCGTTGGAGTAGACGACGTCGTCCCCCTTGCGGCCGGCCTCCTCGGCGGCGGCCCGCACACGCCCGAACTGCCGCTCGCTGTCCTCGATCGAGCCGAACGGCATGTTGAACTCATCGGCGTACCTGGCGGCCAGCCGCGGAGTACGGGTGGCACCATGCCCGCCGATCAGAACGGGAATCCGGTCCTGGGCGGGCTTGGGCAGAGCGGGCGACTCGCTGAGGTCGTAGTACTTCCCGTGGAAGTCGAAGGTCTCACCGACCTCGGTCGCCCACAGCCCCGTGACGATGGCGAGCTGCTCCTCCAGCCGCCCGAACTTCTCCTTCGGGAACGGGATGCCGTACGCCTGGTGCTCCTCCTCGAACCACCCTGTCCCCAGGCCGAGTTCGACACGGCCGCCGGACATCTGGTCGACCTGGGCAACCTGGATGGCGAGCACGCCGGGCAGCCGGAAGGTGCCGGCGGTCATCAGGGTCCCGAGACGGATCCGCTTGGTCTCCCGCGCGAGGCCGGCGAGCGTGATCCAGGCGTCGGTGGGGCCGGGGAGGCCGTCCCCGGAACCCATCTTCAGATAGTGGTCCGACCGAAAGAAGGCGTCGAAGCCGAGGTCCTCGGTGGCCTTCGCCACGGTGAGGAGGGTGTCGTAGGTCGCGCCCTGCTGGGGCTCGGTGAAGATGCGAAGATCCATACCTCCATCCTGCACGCCATGACGCCGGTCGCCCGAACCGGTCCCCCTGCCCTGCGCAGCCACGGTCGGGTGAATTCCGTCTACGCCGTTGCCGCCCTGTGCCCGGGCCAGTGACCGGCTTCGACGGTGATCGTTGGCTCGATCGGAGCCGGACCGCCCGGCCCCCGCTGCGGCCGTCGACCGCCGGAGCGTCACCGTGTCGGCCCACTTCCATCGGGGCCGTAGGCCGAGGAGGCCGTCATGTCCGAGAACTTCCCGCCACAGCAGGGCGGCGGCACCGGCCAGCCGAAAGGACTGCTCCAGCAGATGGAGGAGCTGATGGCGGCCCTGAACGCGGACCTGTCGGCCCTGGACGCGGATCTGCAGTCGACCGGGGGACCCGGACGCGGCCAGCTGCAGGACGGGGAGACCGGCTGACGGTCCGTCTGCTCGCGGCGGGGGGCTGGGCCGAGTCACAGGTACCGCCTGCTTGCCGGGTCGCCCGGCGTCGCGGCTGGGCGGGGGTGGGTCGCGCAGCCCGGCGCTGACGGGGTGCCGCCCTTCTTTGGGTCGGGAGCCGCCCCAGCGGCACGACTGCCCGCGACTGAACGGACCGGCAGTCGCCCACGGCCCACCCACCGAACCGCAGGCGCTACACGCACCCCCACCGGACAGCAACAGGCCGCCGCAGGCATCCCGGCCCAACCAGCGGACGCTACCCCGCCTCCCTCTCCGGCAACACCTGATCCCGATCCGCCAGTCTGCGCAGCATCTCCAGCACCCGATCCCGAGACTCGTCCGCCGCGTCGATCGCCTCCATGCACTGCCAGTACGTCGCTTCGTCATCCGCGGAGCTGGCCATACCGACGAGTGCGATCCCGACCTCCCCCAGGAGGCTGCCCAGATGCATCAGCGCCTGTCGCGCATCGCCCAGCTCCGTGAGCTGGGCCGCGCGTAAGTCCCCGTCCGCCAGATCCGGCGCCTGAAGGACCCCACAGCCTCTCCCTGCCAGCTCCGTCAACCCCAGTGCCTCACCCCGTAGTTCAGGTGGGCCGAACACCGCGAGCCGACTCCCTATCGCCTGAGCCAGGGCCTGTGCCTGCCACACCTCGGTCATGATCTCCGGCGCACCCCTGCTCCCCGCCAGCGCCCGCCTGCTCGTCACGATCAGCCGCACCGCGTCCATCCGCAGTCCCCGTCTGTCCCGACGCGCTGCCCACGCGTCCGCCCGAACTCCCTTGTCCACTACCCAGAGTGAAGGCCTCTGAGACGAAAAGCCAGAGGAAGACGGAAATCTGGGGACAACTTTTCGGCTACGGACCGCCGAATGAACACAGAGAGTAAAAACGGACGCCGTCCTTCCCTACGGCGCCGGAAACCTCCGCTCGTTCCGGTCGATCTTCGCGTCCAACGCCGCCAACGGATCGATCCCGAGCACCTCGCACAGCTGCAGCAGATACGCCAGCACATCCGCGACCTCATCGGTCACCCGCGCCGCGGTATCCGCGTCGTCCATGACCCGCCCCGACTCCTCCGGCGTCAGCCACTGGAAGATCTCCACCAGCTCGGAAGCCTCGACGCTGAGCGCGGCGACCAGGTTCTTCGGCGTGTGATACGGCTGCCAGTTGCGTGCGGCGGCGAACTCGGCCAGCCGGCGCTGCAGCTTGGCCACATCAAGGGGTTCGTTCACGGCTCCAGGTGTACCACCGTGACGCCATCCCCCCCCGCCGCATCACTCACCGCCC
>NZ_LLZG01000382.1 GCF_001509475.1 Streptomyces regalis | reverse complement strand
GGCCTGGGGTTGTCGACGGGTCGGCTTCGCGTGAGGCGGGACTGTCCCGGGGGTGCTCACGGGCCGGGCCTGCGTGAGGTGGGACTGGCCGGGGGTGCCCACGGGGCGACCCTGTGGAAGGCGGGGCCGGCGTGGGAACGCCGACGGCCCGGCACCGCGCGAGGCGGGGCCGGGCCGTCGTATGGGAGATCAGCTCTCCGCGGGCTCCGTGGCGGCCGTGGCCTTACGGGTGCGGCGCACCTTGGGCTTTGCCTCGGCCGTGGCGTCGGCGGCCTCTACGGTCGCAGCGGCCTTGCGGGTGCGGCGACGGGGCGCGGGCGCCTCCGTGGCCGTCGGCTCCTGCGTGGCCTGGGCCGGGATGTCGGCGGCCGAGGTGGCGGTCGCCGCGGTCTTGCGGGTGCGGCGTGCCTTGGGCTTGGCCTCCGTGGCCTCGGCCGTGTCGACGGCGGTCTCGGCGGCGGCCGTCGCCTTGCGGGTGCGCCGCGGCTTGGCCTCGGCGGCCTCCGGCTCCGCGACGGTCGCGGCGGCCTTGCGCGTACCGCGCGGCTTGGCCTCCGTGCCTTCGGCCGTGTCGACGGCGGCTTCGGCCGTGGCCGTGGCCTTGCGGGTGCGGCGCGTCTTGGGCTTGGCCTCCGCTGCCTCGGCCGTGTCGACGGCGGCCTCCGCTGCGGCGGTCGCCTTGCGGGTCCGCTTGGGCTTGGCCTCGACGGCCTCCGGCTCCTGGGCCGTCTGGGCCGGGATGTCGGCGGCCTGGGTGGCGGATGCCGCGGTCTTGCGGGTGCGGCGTGCCTTGGGCTTGGCCTCGGTGGCCTCGGCCGTGTCGACGGCGGTCTCGGCGGTCGTCGCTGCCTTACGGGTGCGGCGGCGCGGCTTGGCCTCCGTCGCCTCCGTCGCCTCCGGCACCTCCGGTGCGGCCTCGGGGGTGCCCTCGGCTGTGTCGACCGCGGTCTCCGCCGTGGCCGTCGCCTTGCGGGTGCGGCGGCGCGGCTTGGTGGCGGGGGCCTCCTCGGGCTCCGCGACCTGGGGAGCCGTAGCGGCCTCGGACGCCTGCACGGCCTCCGTGACCTTCGCGGCCTCCGCCTCGGGCGCCGGCACGGCCTCCGCCGAAGTCGCCTTCGGCTCGGCCGAGTTGCGGGTCCGGCGGCGGCGCGGCTTCGCCGTGGCCTCCTCGGCGGTGTCCAGGGACGGGCCCTCAGCCGTGGTGACAGCCGCCTCTGCGGCGTCCGCGGGCTCGGGGGCCGAGGACACGGCCGTCACGGCCGGGGTCGGCTCCGCCGATGCCCCGCTGCGCGTACGGCGACGGCGGCGCGGGGTACGAGGCGCGGTCACGGACTCGGCCGTGGTGGCCTCGACGGTCTCGTCCGCAGTCGCGGGACCGGCGGCCGGAGCCGACGTCCCGTCCAGCGATGCTCCGCCGCGCGTACGGCGGCGGCGACGCGGCGTACGCGCCGAGCGCTCGCGGTCCGGCGAGGACGAGCGGGACTCGTCCCGGCCGCCCCGGCCACCGCGACCGCGTGCACCGCGTCCACCGGTCTCGCCGAGGTCCTCCAGCTCCTCCGCCCCGAGCCCGGCGCGCGTGCGCTCCGAACGCGGCAGGACACCCTTGGTGCCCGCGGGGATGTTCAGCTCCTCGAAGAGGTGCGGGGAGGTGGAGTACGTCTCCGGCGGGTCGTTGAAGTTCAGCTCCAGCGCCTTGTTGATCAGCTGCCAGCGCGGGATGTCGTCCCAGTCGACAAGAGTGATCGCGATGCCCTTGGCGCCCGCGCGGCCGGTGCGGCCGATGCGGTGCAGGTACGTCTTCTCCTCTTCCGGCGACTGGTAGTTGATGACGTGCGTCACACCCTCGACGTCGATGCCGCGCGCGGCGACGTCGGTGCAGACAAGGACGTCCACCTTGCCGTTACGGAAGGCGCGCAGCGCCTGCTCGCGGGCGCCCTGGCCGAGGTCACCGTGAACCGCGCCGGCGGCGAAGCCGCGCTGCTGGAGCTGGTCGGCAAGGTCGGCCGCCGTGCGCTTCGTACGGCAGAAGACCATGGCCAGTCCCCGGCCGTCGGCCTGCAGTATGCGCGCGACCATCTCGGGCTTGTCCATGTTGTGCGCGCGGTAGACGAACTGCGCGGTGTTCGCGACCGTCGCGCCCTCGTCGTCCGGCGCGGTGGCGCGGATGTGGGTGGGCTGCGACATGTAGCGGCGCGCGAGGCCGATCACCGCGCCCGGCATGGTCGCCGAGAACAGCATGGTCTGGCGGCGGGCCGGCAGCATGTTGATGATCTTCTCGACGTCGGGCAGGAAGCCCAGGTCGAGCATCTCGTCGGCCTCGTCGAGGACGAGCGCCTTGATGTGCTTGAGGTTGAGCTTCTTCTGGCCCGCGAGGTCCAGCAGCCGGCCCGGGGTGCCGACGACGACGTCGACGCCCTTCTTGAGGGCCTCGACCTGGGGCTCGTAGGCCCGGCCGCCGTAGATGGCGAGGACGCGGACGTTGCGCACCTTGCCCGCGGTCAGCAGGTCGTTGGTGACCTGCGTGCACAGCTCGCGCGTGGGGACGACGACGAGCGCCTGCGGGGCGTCGGTGAGGGCCTCGGGCTTGGCGCGCCCGGCCTCCACGTCGGCGGGGACGGTGACGCGCTCCAGGAGGGGGAGACCGAAGCCCAGCGTCTTGCCGGTGCCGGTCTTGGCCTGGCCGATGACGTCCGTGCCGGAGAGGGCGACGGGGAGGGTCATCTCCTGGATGGGGAAGGGGGTGACGATGCCGACGGCCTCAAGGGCCTCGGCGGTCTCGGGAAGGATTCCGAGCTCTCGGAAAGTCGTAGTCAGGGTGCTGCCTCTTCTGTGTGCGCGGTGCGAGGCGAGCGCGGGGGTCTTTGACGGACCGTGCCGGGGGACGTCGGCTGCCATACGGTCGGGCCGTAAGGCACGGGACCACTGCCGACGCTCTAGCGCTCGTACCGCTGAGGGTGTCCCCCTCCGGGCTCCGTACGCAGAGTGCCGTACGGACGGGGAGGGCTGTCGGGTCGGAGCCGATCGGGCCACCGACCGGGCATCCTCATAACGTGCGGCCCGTCGAGATACGTCTGAGTACTCAGCGGGCGCATTACCACCATACCCCGGAAACGCGCACATGCGATGGCCGAATTGGTCACGTAGTCGGCGTCACAGTCATTGACCAGGGACTTCCGCGACGCGGTGAGCGAGCTATTGTGCGCTTCATGACGACGCCTGACAACACTCCTGACGCCTCTGACACCGCTGACTCCACCGTCGAAAACACCGGGGTCGCCGCCCAGGACTGGGCGCAGGCCTCCGCCGATCCGCAGTACCGGGCCGCTGTCGTTGACCTGCTCGGCGCGCTGGCCTATGGGGAGCTGGCGGCGTTCGAGCGGCTGGCGGAGGACGCCAAGCTGGCGCCGACGCTGGCGGACAAGGCGGAGCTGGCCAAGATGGCGTCGGCCGAGTTCCACCACTACGAGAAGCTGCGGGACCGGCTCACCGAGATCGGGGCGGAGCCGACTGAGGCCATGGAGCCGTTCGTCGCCGCGCTGGACGGGTTCCACAAGCAGACGGCGCCTTCGGACTGGCTGGAGGGGCTCGTCAAGGCGTACGTCGGTGACTCGATCGCCAGTGACTTCTACCGGGAGGTCGCGGCTCGGCTCGACTCGGACTCGCGGGGGTTGGTGCTGGCCGTGCTCGACGACACCGGGCATGCGTCGTTCGCCGTCGAGAAGGTGCGGGCTGCGATCGATGCCGATCCGCGGGTGGGTGGGCGGCTCGCGTTGTGGGCTCGGCGGTTGATGGGGGAGGCGCTGTCGCAGTCGCAGCGGGTGGTTGCCGATCGGGATGCGCTGTCGACGATGCTCGTGGGTGGGGTCGCGGACGGGTTCGATCTCGCGGAGGTCGGGCGGATGTTCTCGCGGATTACTGAGGCGCACACGAAGCGGATGGCTGCGCTGGGGTTGGCCGCGTAGGGTTTTCGCCCCCGCCGCCCCTACCCGTCCCATCCTGAAGGGGCTCCGCCCCTTCGACCCCGCCAGGGGGCTGCCCCCCTGGACCCCCGCTTCGGCCCTGAACGGGCCTCGTCCTCAAACGCCGGACGGGCTGATGTTGCTGACCGGCGTTGGTGCGTGGTCGTCGGCGTCAGGGCTTCGGCGGCCGGCGCTTCTTGGGGGTCACGCGGCCGCCGAGTGGCGGTGGAGTCTTCCCGCGGGGCGTACCAGCAGGGAGAGGGAGGCGGCGGAGACCACTGCCGCGCCGATGAGGATCACGAAGAGGTTGCCGAAGTCCAGCGCGGTGTGCGTGATGAAGGCGCCGAAGAGGGCACCGGCGACACCTGTCGGCAGGACCAGGGAGCGGGTGGGCAGGCGGTGCGGCAGGCGGTGGGCGGCAGCCCATGCCAGGGCCAGGCCGAGGATCGCGGAGCTGAGCGCTTCCAAGAGCATGCTGGGGTCCCTCCCACATGGCCGACCTGCTCGAAACGGTCGTAGCCCGTCATACCCCTGACCTGCGGAATGCAATCCTCCCCTGTGATCGGCTTGTGCTCCATCTGTGGAGAAATCCCATCCGGGGAGAGCCGGGGAGATCCGTGGAAGAAAAGGAGGGGCCCGGCGACCGTAGTCACCGGGCCCCTCCCGTCACGCCTGTCTGCCGGCGTCTTGCTACAGCGCCCCGAAGCCCACCTTGCGCGGGGCCGGCTCGCCGAGCTCCACGTACGCGAGGCGGTCGGCCGGGACCAGGACCTTGCGGCCGTGCTCGTCCACGAGGGTCAGCAGCTGTGACTTCCCGGCCAGCGCCTCGGACACGGCCCGCTCGACCTCCTCGGCACTCTGACCGCTCTCCAGAACGATCTCGCGGGGCGCGTGCTGCACGCCGATCTTGACCTCCACGGCTATGTCCCTCCGACGGTCAGTGAAGTGCGCGACCTTCCGCGCCGTACCAGCACACATTAGCCCGGTGAGGGGACGTACACGCTCCGCCCGAGAACGCCAGGAGCGAACAGCGGACGGGAACAAACGCCCCGCACACGCGCGTGCGTGTCAGTGATGCTCCGTGCCGTGCAGCGGGAAGCCCGCGATGCCGCGCCACGCCAGCGACGTCAGCAGCTGCACCGCCTGGTCGCGCGGAACGCTGCGGTCGCTGTGCAGCCAGGAGCGGGCCACCACCTGGGCGAGGCCGCCGAGGCCGGAGGCGAGCAGCATCGACTCCGCGCCCGAGAGGCCGGTGTCCTCGGCGATGACGTCGCGGATCGCCTCGGCGCACTCGTTCGTGACCTTGTCGACGCGCTCGCGCACGGCCGGCTCGTTCGTCAGGTCCGACTCGAAGACCAGGCGGAAGGCGCCGCCGTCGTCCTCGACGTACGCGAAGTACGCGTCCATCGTCGCCCGGACGCGCTGCTTGTTGTCGGTCGTCGACGCCAGCGCGTTCCGTACGGCCTGGATCAGGGACTCGCAGTGCTGGTCCAGCAGGGCGAGGTAGAGGTCGAGCTTGCCCGGGAAGTGCTGGTAGAGCACCGGCTTGCTGACGCCGGCGCGCTCGGCGATGTCGTCCATCGCGGCAGCGTGGTAACCCTGCGCGACGAAGACCTCCTGGGCGGCGCCCAGAAGCTGGTTCCGTCGGGCACGGCGCGGCAGGCGAGTGCCCCGCGGGCGTGCCGCCTCTGTCTGCTCGATGGCTGTCACGCCGCCTCCCAATGTCGTCCACATGCGGTGTGCGCCGCGCCGCCATCGTACTTTTCGGTAACCCTGCTGTGCGCGGTGCGAGCGCAGAATTTCACGGACCGGACGGTGACGAAAGTCCTACAGAAGGTTTGAAACCGGGCTGGAACGGGCAACAAATTGCCTCATTCCTGCTCAGCGGCGCTCTCTTCCACGCTCTTCCGTGTCCGGCCGCACCTTCGTTCGTGCTCGGCGGCACCCTGGGTCGGCTGCCGTCATCGGTGGTCACCGATAGTCGTCCTCGTCGATGGAGACGACACGCGCCTGTTCGGCCAGATCGGCCTCGTTGGCCCGGTCCTGGTTCGCGCCGGTCATCGGGTCGTCGCGGTCGGGCCTGACGTCGGCGTGCTGCTCGGCGGCGTCGGCCGCGGGGGCCTCGACGTCGAACTCCTCGGCTTCCTCGGTGTCGTCGTCCACGAATGTCTCGGGATCGGTGGGATCGACGGCCATGGCGGGCTCCCTTCCTAGAACGTCCCCGTGGGGCACGACGTCCCTGGGTGATGCAGGGGTCCATGTGCGGGTGCCCTGCGTATGAGCCTAGGAGACACAGGTTCTGGACGCTATGCGATCCGCGGGGGATCTGTCGGGGGATTTGCATGGGGATCTGCGGGTATTTGGGCGGGTGTGTGGCTGCCATGTACGTGTCGACTTGTGACGGCGAACACATGAACCATGGCGTGATCGTCTCGTAACATTGCCGCATGTCTTCGACCGAACTCCCGTCCGCGCCGGCGACTGCCAATGTGCTGCCCAAGGTGGCGACCGTCAGGGTCGCGGAGGGGGAGCGGCTTCGATCGGTCGGGCTGCCGGGGATCACGCTGACGGTGCGTTCGAGGCCGCCCGCGCGCGAGGGCCTGCCGCCCGCGCTGTACGTCCACGGACTCGGCGGTTCCTCGCAGAACTGGTCGGCGCTGATGGAGCAGCTCGAGGGCGACGTCGACTGCGAGGCCGTCGACCTGCCGGGCTTCGGCGACTCGCCGCCACCGGACGACGGCGACTACTCGATCACCGCGCACGCACGCGCGGTGATTCGTTATCTGGACGCCTCCGGCCGCGGTCCCGTACACCTCTTCGGTAACTCGCTCGGCGGCGCGGTCACCACGCGCGTCGCGGCGGTTCGTCCCGATCTGGTCCGTACGCTCACTCTTGTGTCGCCCGCGCTGCCCGAAATCCGCGTCCAGCGCACGGCTGTGCCCACAGCGCTGCTCGCGGTGCCCGGGGTGACCGCGCTCTTCACCCGGTTCACCCGGGGCTGGACGGCCGAGCAGCGGGTCCGTGGCGTGATGCACCTCTGCTACGGCGACCCCGGGCGGGTGACGCCGGAAGGGTTCCGCAACGCCGTCGAGGAGATGGAACGGCGGCAGCAACTGCCGTACTTCTGGGACGCGATGACGCGTTCCGCGCGCGGGCTGGTCAACGCGTACACGCTGGGCGGGCAGCACGCGCTGTGGCGCCAGGCCGAGCGGGTGCTGGCGCCGACACTGCTCATCTACGGCGGCCGGGACCAGCTCGTGGGCTACCGCATGTGCCGCAGAGCAGCGCGCACCTTCCGTGACTCCCGCCTGCTGAGCCTGCCGGATGCCGGGCACGTGGCGATGATGGAGTACCCGGAGGTGGTCGCCCGGGCGTGCCGTGAACTCCTCGCGGAAGCGGAGGCGGGGGAGCCGGTGGCCGTCGGCCGGGGCGCGGACGGCGCCGGGGTCAGGAGTGCCGCCGCGGGCGAGGATGAGGCCGTGACCGAGAACGCGGGGAGCTGAGGCGACGTGGGACGCCACAGCCGCCGCGGGTCTGCCGACAAACGCGACACCGCGGACACAACTGCACGACAGGGCTCTCGGGGAGCGCCACCGGAGGCGGGCGGGGCCCAGCGGGGGCCGTCCGTGCCGGGTGCGGGTGGGGGATCCGGCAGGGTCCCCGCTGCGCGGCCGGGTGTGGCTCCGGGGGCGGGGCAGGGCGGTTGGTCGCAGGGCGGTGGTGCTGGGGGCCCCGGTGGGCCTGGTCTCGGCGGGCCTGGTGGTCCCGGGGGGCGCCGGGTGCCTGGTCCGCCGCCCGCTCGGCAGGGGGTGCCGACGGGTGGGGCGCCGACGTATGGAGGGCGGGGGTTCCCGGACGGTACGCCCGCGCATGGCTTTCCCCGGCTGCCTGATGGCACGCCTGCGCAGGGGATCCCGAGGCTGCCCGACGGTACGCCCGCACACGGCTTCCCGAGGCTCCCCGATGGCACGCCCGCCCGCGGTGTCCCTCGCCTGCCGGACGGCACCCCCGCTCAGGGCGTCCCCCGCTTCGTCAACGGCACTCCTGCCCACGGCACCCTCGTCCATGGCGCTCCACAGGCCCGCAGCGGTCACCCCGAGCAGCGTGAACCAGGCGGTGGCTGGGGCGAGTTGAGGGGAGGACCCGGGGTGGCGTACGGCGCTCCCGGGGCGGCCGGTGCTCCAACGGTGACCGGTGTTCCCCTTCCGCGGCCCCGGCGCGGATCGCCGCCCAACGGGCCCCGGCAGGAGTACATCGACGCCTTCGAAGGGGACGTCGACGTCTTCGCGCCCCGTACGTCCGACGCCGCGCACGCCGCCGATCCGTATGCCTCGGTCACCGACTGGGACACCGAGGCCGGGGGTCGTATCGGCGTCGCGAACGACACCGACGACGGTGACGACTTCGACGACGCCCCGCCGACCGGCGAGCCCGTGCAGGCGAAGGGCGCCAAGGGCCGGGCCTTCACCGGCATCGCGGCCGCCGCCGTTGTCACCGCGCTGGCCGTGGTCGTCGCCGGTCAGGTCACGAAGGGGCGGGAGGGCAGCGACGTACAGTCGCAGTCCGCCGCCGATCAGGCGCGGGACGCCCGTGACTCGGCCTCGCGCGGGGACGGGCGGCCGGCGCCGAGCGCGGCGCCGCTGACGTACGAGCAGAAGATCGGCAAGAGGTACGCGCTCAGCCCCACGCTCAAGGGCTCGGGGAAGTTCGACGCGGTCCCGGGGATCGACAGGGCGCCCGGTACGGGGCAGAAGTTCACCTATCGCGTGGATGTGGAGCAGGGGCTCGGGCTCGACGGTGAACTCTTCGCGCAAGCCGTGCAGAAGACGCTCAACGACGACCGCAGCTGGTCCCACAACGGCGCCCGCACCTTCGAGCGCATCTACTCCGGCAAGCCCGACTTCGTGATCACGCTGGCCAGCCCCGGTACGACGGCTGACTGGTGTGCCAAGTCAAGTCTGGACACCACCGTCGACAACGTGTCGTGCGACTCCGCCGCCACCGAGCGAGTGATGATCAATGCGTACAGATGGGCACAGGGGTCGGAGACATACGGTGATCGGATTCACGCGTACCGGCAGATGCTGATCAACCACGAGGTCGGCCACCGACTCGGCTACAACCACGTCACCTGCGACAAGGACGGCGACCTCGCTCCGGTCATGCAGCAGCAGACCAAGTTCCTCGAACGCAACGGGATCCGCTGCCGGGCCAACCCCTGGCCGTATCCCGGGAGTTGACGGGTGACTCACGAGTCACATTGACATGTGCAGCGAGTTCATACATATTTCTGCACATGTCGACCCGTCACGCCTCCTCTCGCGCCGCCATCGAGCTGGCGCTCATCGGTGTGACCCCTCTGTGCGTGGCCGACATTCACTGTCGCTGACGCCCGCCCCTCGGCGTGCGCGTCGCGTTTTTTCCACTCCTGTGAGTCGCTGACGGGTTTCCGGACCCGCGGCTCGTTCATGGGCTTCCGACGACCCGGCGCCGGGGCAGACGTCTGCTCATCTCCGTCTCACTCCTCGTCAAACCGTCTCGCCATTCGAGAACGGGTGCCTTCCGACCCGTCTCCGCGAGAGCAATCAATCCGAGAGGTCGTCTCCGATGCGTCAACCGTCCGTCATAGCGCGCCGCGTGGCCGCGGCATCCGTCAGCCTGGTCGTGGCAGCGGGCGCCGCCGCCTGCGGGCCTGAGGACAACGATGCCAAGAGCGCCGGCGGCGACTCCACGCCCCACAAGGGCGGCACGCTCACGGTCCTGAACTCCGATCCGCAGCAGGACTTCGACCCCGCCCGCCTGTACACCTCGGGCGGCGGCAACGTCCCCTCCCTCGTCTTCCGCACGCTCACGACCCGCAACCGCGAGAACGGCGAGGCCGGCGCCGAGGTCGTCCCCGACCTCGCCACCGACACCGGTCGCCCCAACAAGGACGCGACCGTGTGGACGTACACCCTCAAGGAGGGGCTGAAGTACGAGGACGGCACCAAGATCACCTCGGCCGACATCAAGTACGGTATCGAGCGCTCCTTCGCCCCCGAACTGTCCGGCGGCGCCCCCTACTTGCGGGACTGGCTGGTCGGCGCCGCCGACTACCAGGGGCCGTACAAGGACAAGAAGGGCCTCTCGGCGATCGAGACGCCGGACGAGCGGACCATCGTCTTCCATCTGAACAAGCCCGAGGGCGAGTTCCCGTATCTGGCCACGCAGACGCAGTTCACGCCCGTGCCGAAGAGTAAGGACACGGGTACGAAGTACGAGGAGCACCCGGTCTCCTCCGGGCCGTACAAGGTCGTCACCAACGAGAGCGACGGTGAGCGGCTCGTCCTGGAGCGCAACACCTACTGGTCCGCCTCGACGGACGCCGAGCGCAAGGCCTACCCCGACAAGGTCGACGTACGGTCCGGGCTCGACTCGTCCGTGATCAACCAGCGGCTGTCCTCGTCCCAGGGTGCGGACGCGGCCGCCGTCACCACGGACACCAACCTCGGTCCGGCCGAGCTGGCCAAGGTGACCGGCGACAAGGACCTTGCTTCTCGCGTCGGCACTGGACACTTCGGCTACACCAACTACATCGCGTTCAACCCGACGATCAAGCCGTGCAACAACGTCAAGGTGCGGCAGGCGATCTCGTACGCCATCGACCGGTCGTCCGTGGTCAACGCCGCGGGCGGTTCCGCGCTGGCCGAGCCCGCCACCACCTTCCTGCCGGACCAGAAGTCCTTCGGTTACGAGCCGTACGACCTGTTCCCGGCCGGCAAGGCGGGCAACGCCGCGAAGGCCAGGGAACTGCTGGCTCAGGCCGGTTACAGGGACGGGCTCACCGTCACCCTGACCCACTCCAACGCCAAGGACTTCGAGACCAGCCCCGAGATCGCGACCGCGATCCAGGACGCGCTGAAGAAGGCCGGCATCACGGTCAAGTTGCAGGGTCTGGAGGAGAACGACTACTCCGACAAGATCCACAACGTGAAGACCGAGCCCGGCTTCTTCCTCGCGCACTGGGGTGCCGACTGGCCCTCCGGCGGTCCCTTCCTCGCCCCGATCTTCGACGGCCGGCAGATCGTCAAGGATGGCGCGAACTTCAACACGGGCCTGCTCAATGACGAGTCGGTCAATGCCGAGATTGACGCGATCAACAAGTTGACCGATCTTGACGCGGCCGCGGAGCGATGGGGTGCACTGGACAAGAAGATCGGTGAGCAGGCGCTGACCGTGCCGCTGTTCCACCCGGTCTACAAGCGGCTGTACGGCGAGGACGTCAAGAACGTCGTGATCAGTGACTGGACCGGTGTTCTGGACATCTCCCAGGTCGCGGTGAAGTAGCGCCGTGAGTGAGGCAGTTCTCGCCGTCGAGGCTCCCGGGGTGTCTGCCCCGGGGGCCTCGGGGGCCCGTCAGCTCTGGCGGCGGCTGCGGACGCAGCGCTCCGCCCTTGTCGCGGCGGTCGTCGTCGCGCTGCTCGTCCTGGTCGCGCTCGGCGCACCGCTGCTCACCGCGATCGAGGGCCAGGACCCGACCACGTACCACCCGTCCCTGGTGGACTCCGCGCGCGGGGGCGTGCCCATCGGGTCGTTCGGGGGAGTGAGCGCCGAGCACTGGCTCGGCGTCGAACCGCAGACCGGCCGGGACCTGTTCGCACGGCTGGTCCACGGCGCGCGCGTGTCGCTCGGTGTCGCGCTGGCGGCGACGGTCGTGCAGCTCGTGCTGGGCGTCGTCATCGGCGTCGCGGCCGGGCTCGGCAACCGCTGGGTGGACCTGGTCCTGACCCGGATCGCCGACATCTTCGTGGCCATGCCGCTGATGGTCGTCGCGCTCGCGCTGCTCGCCATCGTTCCCACGAGCTTCCCGCGCCCCGTCCTGGTGGCGCTGGTCGTCGGGCTGGTCTCCGGCTGGGGCACGCTCGCCAAGATGGTGCGCGCGCAGACGCTCACCCTCAAGGAGCTCGACTACGTCGCCGCCGCCCGGCTCAGCGGTTGGGGCACGGTCAGGATCGCCCGCCGCGAACTGCTCCCCGGACTCGCCACACCCGTCATCACATTCGCGGCCATCCTCGTCCCGACGAACATCACCGTCGAGGCGGCCCTGTCCTTCCTCGGCGTGGGTGTGAAGCCGCCGACGCCCTCCTGGGGGCAGATGCTCACCTCCGCCGACGTCTGGTACCAGGCCGCCCCGCAGTATCTGCTGCTGCCCGCCGGCGCGTTGTTCGTGACCGTCCTCGCCCTCACCGTGCTCGGCGACGGCGTGCGCACAGCCCTCGACCCTCGCGCGGCGTCCCGGCTGAGCGTCGGGACGGGCCGCAAGCAGGAGGCCAAGGGGGAGGTGTCGTGACCGGCTTCGGTGGTTTCATTCTGCGGCGTGCCGTCGGCGCCCTGGTAACCCTGTTCGCCCTCTCGGTGATCATCTACGTCGTCTTCTACGTCACGCCCGGCAACGTCGCCCAGATCACCTGCGGCCCGCGCTGCTCGCCGGCCCAGGTACAGCAGGTCGCCGGGCAACTGCACCTCGACGACCCGCTGTACGCGCGTTACTGGCACTTCCTGCAGGGCCTCTTCGTCGGCCAGGACTACTCCACCGGCACGTCGGTGCAGCACTGCTCGGCGCCCTGCCTCGGGCTGTCGTACCAGAGCGACCAGCAGGTCACGGAGCTGATCCTGGCCAAGCTGCCGGTCACGGCGTCGCTCGCGCTCGGCGCCATGGTGCTGTGGCTGGTCATCGGCGTCGGCACCGGCGTGCTGTCGGTGTGGCGGCGCGGCCGGCTCACCGAGCGGCTGCTGACCACGCTCACCCTCGCGGGCATGTCCACGCCGGTCTTCGTCATCGGCCTCGTCCTGATGATCGTCGTCTGCGGGCAGCTCGAGCTGCTGCCGTTCCCGCAGTACGTCGCCTTCACCGACGACCCCGAACAGTGGGCCTGGAACCTGCTGCTGCCCTGGCTGTCGCTCGCGCTCATCGAGTCCGCCACGTACGCCCGGCTGACCCGGGCCTCGATGCTGGAGACCCTCGCCGAGGATCACGTCCGCACCTTCCGGGCCTACGGCGTCGGGGAGCGGGGGATCATCTGGCGGCACGCCCTGCGCGGCGCGGTGGCCCCGCTCATCGCCGTGAACGCCAACAACATCGGCGTCCTGTTCGGCGGCGCCGTGCTCACCGAGACGCTGTTCGGTCTGCCCGGCATCGGCCAGGAGATGGTCGAGGCGGTCAAGGTCGTCGACCTGCCGGTGGTCGTCGGCATGGTCCTGGTGACCGGCTTCTTCGTGGTCCTGGCCAACGCCGTCGCGGACGTGCTGTACGCGGTGGCCGACCGACGGGTGGTGCTGACATGAGCGAGGCCGAGAAGGCGCCCTCCAGGAGCCTTGTCGAAGTGACCGACCTGACAGTCGAGTTCGGCGAGCTGCGCGCCGTCGACCGGCTCTCGTTCCGCCTCCAGCGGGGCGCCGCCCTCGCCCTCGTCGGCGAGTCCGGCTCCGGCAAGTCCACGGTCGCCGCCGCCCTGCTCGGCCTGCACCGCGGCACGGGCGCCCGGGTCGCCGGCGCGATCGAGGTGGCCGGCGTCGACGTACAGGAGGCGCCGGAGCAGACACTGCGGCGGCTGCGCGGCGGCAAGGCGGCGATGGTGTTCCAGGACCCACTGTCGTCCCTGGACCCGTACTACGCCATCGGGGACCAGATCGCCGAGGTCTACCGTGTGCACACGCGTGCCTCGCGACGAGCGGCACGCGCGCGTGCCGTGGAGGTGCTGGACCGGGTTGGAATTCCGGACGCGGTACGGCGATCCCGTTCGCGCCCGCACGAGTTCAGCGGCGGCATGCGCCAACGCGCCCTCATCGCCATGGCGCTGGCCTGCGAACCCGACCTGCTGATCGCCGACGAGCCGACGACCGCGCTCGACGTGACCGTCCAGGCCCAGATCCTCGACCTCCTGCACACGCTCCGCGAGGAGATGGGGACGGGGCTCCTCCTCGTCACGCATGACGTCGGGGTCGCCGCCGAGAGCGTCGACGAGGTGCTGGTGATGAGGCACGGGCGGTCGGTGGAACATGGGCCGGTCTCCGCCGTACTGGGCTCGCCCGAGCAGCCGTACACGCGCGAACTGCTCGGCGCGGTCCCGCGCGTGGACGTGCCGCGCGCCTCGTCCGAAGCTCCCGAGGAGCCGGCCGCGGTCGTCCTGGAGGCGACCGGCCTCCGGCGCGAATTCGGGCGCGGGAAGCGGGCGCTCACAGCCGTGGACGACGTGTCGCTGACGATCCACCGCGGCGAGACCCTGGGCATCGTGGGGGAGAGCGGCAGTGGCAAGACGACCCTAGGGCGCATGCTGGTCGGTCTCCTGGAGCCGACGGCCGGCGAGGTCCGTTACGACGGCCACGCGCGCGTGGGCGTGAATCCCGCGGTGCAGATGGTCTTCCAGGACCCGGTCTCCTCCCTCAACCCCCGCCGCAGCGTGGGCGAGTCGATAGCCGACCCGCTACGCGCGCGTGGCGAGGGCGATGAGAGGCGCGTCCGGGGGCGTGTGCGGGAACTGCTGGAGCGCGTGGGGCTCGAAGCGGCGCATTACGACCGCTACCCGCACGAGTTCAGCGGCGGCCAGCGCCAGCGCGTCGGCATCGCGCGGGCGCTCGCGGCTGACCCGCGCGTCATCGTCTGCGACGAGCCCGTCTCCGCGCTCGACGTGACCACGCAGGCCCACGTGATCGCCCTGCTCGGCGAGCTGCAGCGCGAACTCGGACTTGCGCTCGTCTTCGTCGCACACGACCTCGCCGTCGTACGCCAGGTCAGCGACCGGGTCGCGGTGATGCGGCGCGGGCGGATCGTCGAGGAAGGCCCTGCCGACGAGGTGTACGACAACCCGCAGGACCCGTACACCAAGCAGCTCCTGGCCGCCGTACCTGCACTCGATCCGCAGATCGCGGCCCAGCGGCGGGCCGCACGACGGGAGTTGGCCGTGGTGTGACCGCCCCGGTCGCCCCGGCCGCCCAGTCCGTCCGGTTCAGGAGTGACGGTCCGTGCGCGTTTGAACTCTTAGCGCGACGGAACGCGACCTGCACGGGAAAGTTACGACCGTTCACCCCTTTTGGTGGCGCGATGGACAACCGTCCATCGCGCCACCGCCTTGTCCGCATACGTTCGTCCCGCTGTGAGCCGCGGGGAACGGCGGCTCCCCTTACGGGAGATCGGGGGTGTAGTCGTGCGCATCGGACTGGTTACGGAGGGTGGCTATCCGTATGTGAACGGTGACGCCAGGCTCTGGTGCGACCGCCTCGTACGCGGGCTCGCACAGCACGAGTTCGACATCTACGCGCTCAGCCGCAGCGAGCGCCAGGAGGACGAGGGCTGGGTCCCGCTGCCACCGCAGGTCAGCCGTGTGCGCACGGCGCCGTTGTGGACCGCCGAGGATGACGGGGTGGCGTACGGGCGCCGTGCGCGCCGGCGGTTCGCCGAGTGCTACGGCGAGCTGGTGGCCGTGCTCTGCGCGGGCGGAGCCGCAGACGCATCCGGGGCCCCCGGGGGTGCGTCGGCCACTGAGGCGGACCGTTTCGGCAATGCGTTGTACGGGCTCGCCGAACTCGCCCGCGACGAGGGCGGCCTGGTGGGAGCGCTCCGCTCCGAGGCCGCCGTACGCACCCTTGAGCGCGCCTGCAGGGCGCGGGGCGCCCTGCGCGCGGCGCGTGAGGCGCGCGTACCCGATCTGCTGGCCGTTGCCGCGCATCTGGAACACGCCCTGCGCCCCCTCTCGCTCGACTGGTACGAGGACGACAACCTGGGCTCGGTCGACCTGTGCCACGCCGCTTCCGCCGGTTCGGCGGCCCTGCCCGGCCTGCTCGCCCACCACTTCTGCGGCGTACCGCTGCTGCTGACCGAGTACGGAGTCCGGCTCCGCACGCACTACCTGGCCGCCCCCGAGTCCTCGCCCGCCGTACGGTCCCTGCTCGCCGCCTTCCACGGCAGGCTCGCCGCCGAGACCTACGCCCGGGCCGCCCTCGTCACACCCGGCAACACCCACGCCCGCCGCTGGCAGGAGCGCTGCGGCGCCGACCGCGCGAAGCTGCGCACGGTCTACCCCGGCATGGACGCCGCGCGCTTCGCGGAGGTCGGCGAGGCCCCCGAGTGCGCGGACCCGGACACGCTCGTCTGGGTCGGCCGTGTCGAACCGGCCAAGGACCTGGTGTCGTTGCTGCACGCCTTCGCCGAGGTCCGCAAGGAGGAGCCGAAGACGCGGCTGCGGATCGTCGGCGCCCCCTCCTGCTCCGAGGGCGCCGCCTATCTCGGCCACTGCAAGGTGCTCGCCGCGCAGCTCTTCCCCGACGAGGCCGAGGGCCCGCACACGGTCGGCGACAACCCGGTCTCCTTCGAGGAGGTCGGCGGCCCGGAGATCCCCACGCTCGCCGATGCATACGCCGCGGGTGCCGTGGCCGTCCTGTCCAGCGTCGTCGAGGGCTTCCCGATCAGCCTGGTCGAGGCCATGTTCTGCGGCCGCGTGACGGTGTCCACGGACGTCGGCGCGGTGGTGGAGGTCATCGGCGGCACCGGTCTCGTCGTACCACCGCGCAACCCACGGGCGCTCGCGGAGGCCTGTGTGGCGCTGTTGCGCGACCCTGAGCGCCGTGAGCGCCTGGGCGCGGCGGCACGCGCGCGTGCGCTCGAACTGTTCACCGTCGAGCAGAACGTCGCGGCATTTCACGGCATTTACCTGGAGATCGTCTCGCGCACGCCGGTCCGCCGCGTCGTCCTCGACGAGGCCGGAGCCCCCCTGCCCTTCGCCGTCCCCGCCGAGGCCCACGTCCCCGGCCGCTGGACCGAGCGATCCGCACGCCTGGTGGCCCGCGGCGGCCCGTCCCGCCCGGCGGGAGCCCCCGTGCGCGCCACGGCGTTGCCCGCGACGGAGGCGGCGCGATGAGCGGCCTGGGAGGCCTGGGAGGCCTGGACCGTCCCGAAGCCCCGACCAGCCCTGGGGCCTGGGACGAGCGGTCAGGGGAGTGGCTCGTGGCGGAGACGGACGTCCGCGGGAACGGAGCCGACGCACCGCCCACCGCCGGTCAGGAACCAACCGCCACGCGCACCAACGGCCCCCGACCTGCCCCCACCCGTCGTACCGGCGCCGACCCCGTGAAAGCGCTGATCCACCGTCACCGCGACCTGTGCGAACGCGCGGTGGACCCCCTGGAGATCGCCGCCGGCCTGGAAGCCCACGGCCTCACCGACCGCACCGCGGCACGCTTCCTGCACCGCGACGTCTTCTCCCTCGCGGAGGAGATGTACGCGCGCGTGGCCCGCGACGGCGAAACGCCCTCCAGCCTCCCGCCCCTCACCACCCCCCGCGCACGAGCCGACTGGATTCTCCTCACCCTCCTCCCCGGAGCCCTCTGCGCGGCGGCCGTGACTGCCCTGCACCTGACCCACGGCCGGGCCCGCCTGATCGCGGCCGCCGCGGGAGCCCTCGCCGTGACCCTCGCCCTGCGCGCGGCACTGGCCCGAGGTCCCCTCGCCACCCCGCACGCCGCACGCTCGGCGGCCACCCGCACCTGCTGGCTCTTCGCCTACGCGCTCCTCGGCGACGGACTCCTCCAGGCAGCCGCCATCGGAGGCCCCGACGCCCTCCCCGCCGGCACCGCCGACGGCCCCTGGCCGTTCACCACCGCCCCCGTCCTGGCCCTCGCCCTCTCCTGCGCCCCCGCGGCATGGTGCGCCCACCTCCTTGCCGTACGAGCCCGCCGCAAACTGTCGGCCAGCCGAGCCCTGGAGGACTTCGCCACCTCCGTAAAGCCCCTGCTCCTGGGCACCTTCGCCCTCTACCTCTGCGCCCTGACGGCCCTGCTGACCCTGACCGCGACGGTCCTGGATGAGCCCACCGCCTACCCCCAGACCCTCACCCTGGGCGCCCTCCTGCTCCTCGCCCGCCTCCTCACCACCCACGGCTTCACTCACGCCCCGGGGCTGGTCCTCACCGCCACAGTGACAGCCGAGGCCACGGCCCTGGCCGCTCTCCTCGCAGCCCGCCTCCCCGGCTGCGCCTGGCTGGCCACCCCCGTCCAGTCCCTCATCGACACCTGGGGCCCGGCCGCCATCCCCACCATCGCCTGCGGCGCGGGCGCCCTGACCCTCCTGCTCCACGCGACACGCACCCTCACGAGGGCGTCGGCACACGCACCGGCGGACGGCCCATGCTGACGCGACAGGCACCAGCGACGAGCCGCCCCCGCGTACGGCGCGAAGGCGCGGTGCCGGTGGGTGACCGCCGGCAGCGGCCGACGTCGACGCCGGGGCGCTCTTCGGGTCACCGTTCCGCGAGCCCCCACCCAGCCGCACAGGCCGCCGCAGGCATCCCGGCTCCACCGCCGGAGGCACCCGCAGGCATACGTGCCCGCAGACCCGCTGAAGCCCTTCTGCCTGAAAGTCCCTCTGCCTGAAGTCCTGAAGTCCTGAAGGAGACCCCCAAATGATCACCTCCCGACCCGACCACCCCTCGGCCCCGGGAGCCGCCCGATGAGAGTCCTGCTGATCGGAGCCAACGGCTACCTCGGCCGCTTCGTAGCCGACCGCCTCCTCGCCGACCCCGCCGTCCAACTCACCGCACTGGGCCGGGGCGACGACGCCGACGTCCGCTTCGACCTCGCGTCCGGCAGCCCCGGCGCCCTCACCCGCTTCCTCGACGCGGTCCACCCCGGCGTCGTCATCAACTGCGCGGGCGCCACCAGAGGCGGCGCCCGCGAACTCACCCGCCACAACACCGTCGCCGTCGCCACCGTCTGCGAGGCCCTGCGCCGCAGCGGCTGCGGCGCCCGCCTCGTCCAGATCGGCTGCGGCGCCGAGTACGGCCCGAGCCAGCCCGGCTCCTCCACGGCCGAGGACGCCGTCCCCCGCCCCGGCGGACCGTACGGCGTCAGCAAACTCGCCGCCACCGAACTGGTCCTCGGCTCCGGCCTGGACGCCGTGGTCCTCCGTGTCTTCTCACCCGCAGGCCCGGGCACCCCGGCCGGCTCCCCCCTCGGCCGCCTCGCCGAGGCCATGCGCCGCGCCATGCAGTCCGGCGACGGCGAGCTCAAACTCACCGGTCTCGGCGCGCAGCGCGACTTCGTCGACGTCCGTGACGTGGCCCGCGCCGTCCACGCCGCCTCGCTGTCCGCCGCGCAGGGCGTCATCAACATCGGCTCAGGCCGCGCCGTCCGCCTTCGTGACGCCGCCGCCGTCCTCGCCCGCGTGGCCGGGTACGGCGGCGCCCTCCACGAACTCGACGGCCCGCCCGGCCCGTTGCGGCCGTCCATCGGCCACCCCCGCGCCGACTCGGACCACATGGCCCACGCGGCGCACGCGGGCCACGCCGCCCCGGTCGCGTACCCGGACGGCTGCGGGAGCTGGCAGCAGGCCGACGTGCGCACCGCACGCGACCGGCTCGGCTGGCGCCCCCGGATCAACCTCGAAGAGTCCCTCGGTGACATCTGGATGGAGGCGGCATGCCGTATCTGACCGGCACACCACCGACTGCAACGAGCACAGACCTCCGCACCGGCCTCGGCATCCCCGGCTACGCACACCCCCTCCTCGCCCCCACCGAGTGGGGCGAACTCACCCGCCCCGGCACCCCCGTGCACTGGGTGGTCCTGAACGTCGCGGACGGCCCCGGCACCCGCCCCGACCCGCACTGCCTCGAGACCGCCGGAAGGCTCCGCAGAGCGGGAGTCCGCGTTCTGGGCCACCTGGGCACGGCCCGCCTGGAAACAGGCCGTCGGGAGACGGTTCGTCGGGAGACGGCCCGCCTGGAGACGGCGCACCCCGACCCGGCGCACCTCGACACGGCCCACGGCGCCCGCGCCTTCGGCGAGGTGATCTCCGAGGCGCACCGTTACCTCGACTGGTACCGGGTCGACGGCTTCTTCCTGGACCGCTGCCCGACCGAACGCGCCGACCTGCCCGCGATCCGCCGCACGATCACCACGCTCCGCGCGCTGCGTGACGAGGCCCACATCGTCCTCGGCCCCGGCACCCACCCCCACCCGGGCTACGCCGAGTGCGCCGACCAGTTGGTCACCTTCCGCGGCTCGTGGAGCGACTACCGGTGGTCGCAGGTGGCGGAGTGGACCGCCGACTACCCGCCCGACCGCTTCTGCCACTTCGTCCACGGAGTGCCCCGCCCCCACCTGGACGAGGCCCTGCGCATCGCCCGCTGGCAGGGCGCGGCGACCATCTATTTCACCGACCACACGGACCGCACCGACCGTGGTGGCCGCACCGACGCCTGGGGGACCATGCCCGGCTACTGGGACGAAATCGTCTCGCGGATCGGAACAGGTGTCTCGGAATGAAAAAGGCCATGGCACTGTTACGGAGAGAACAACCGTAGTGATCGACCGACCAACGGAGTCCCCGTGTCGCTGCCACCCCTGGTCGAGCCCGCATCCGAGCTCACCGTAGACGAGGTCCGCAGGTACTCCCGCCACCTGATCATCCCCGACGTGGGGATGGACGGGCAGAAGCGGCTGAAGAACGCCAAGGTGCTGTGTGTGGGCGCCGGCGGCCTGGGCTCGCCGGCGCTGATGTACCTGGCCGCCGCGGGCGTCGGCACGCTCGGCATCGTGGAGTTCGACGAGGTCGACGAGTCGAACCTGCAGCGCCAGATCATCCACAGCCAGGCTGACATCGGCCGCTCCAAGGCCGAGTCGGCGCGCGACTCCGTCCTCGGCATCAACCCGTACGTGAACGTGATCCTTCACGAGGAGCGGCTCGAGGCCGACAACGTGATGGACATCTTCAGCCAGTACGACCTGATCGTCGACGGCACGGACAACTTCGCGACCCGCTACCTGGTCAACGACGCCTGCGTGCTGCTGAACAAGCCGTACGTGTGGGGCTCGATCTACCGCTTCGACGGCCAGGCCTCCGTCTTCTGGTCCGAGCACGGCCCCTGCTACCGCTGCCTCTACCCGGAGCCCCCGCCGCCGGGCATGGTCCCCTCCTGCGCCGAGGGCGGCGTCCTGGGCGTGCTGTGCGCGTCCATCGGCTCCATCCAGGTCAACGAGGCCATCAAGCTCCTCGCCGGCATCGGCGAGCCGCTGGTCGGCCGACTGATGATCTACGACGCCCTGGAGATGCAGTACCGCCAGGTCAAGGTCCGCAAGGACCCGAACTGCGCGGTCTGCGGCGAGAACCCGACCGTCACCGAGCTCATCGACTACGAGGCCTTCTGCGGCGTCGTCTCCGAGGAGGCCCAGGAGGCGGCCGCCGGCTCGACGATCACTCCCAAGCAGCTCAAGGAGTGGATCGACGACGGCGAGAACATCGAGATCATCGACGTCCGCGAGATCAACGAGTACGAGATCGTCTCGATCCCCGGCGCCACGCTGATCCCGAAGAACGAGTTCCTCATGGGCACCGCCCTGGAGACCCTCCCGCAGGACAAGAAGATCGTCTTGCACTGCAAGACGGGTGTCCGCAGTGCGGAAGTCCTCGCGGTCCTCAAGTCGGCGGGCTTCGCCGACGCGGTCCACGTCGGCGGTGGCGTGATCGGCTGGGTCAACCAGATCGAGCCGCACAAGCCGGTCTACTGAGCGGACTTCCTGGCCCGCAGGGCGGGCCTGGCTCGGACGGCGGGGGCTTCGCGCACCACAGGTGCACGAGGCCCCCGCCGCCGTCATGAGCAGACCTTGCCGTCCTTCGGCACCGTCCCCTGCAGCAGATACGCGTTCACCGTGGAGTCGACGCAGTCGCTGCCCTTCCCGTACGAGGCGTGGCCCTCGCCCTTCCAGGTGAGCAGCACGCCGATGCCCTTGCCCAGTTCGTCCGCCATCTTTCGGGTGCCCTCGTAGGGCGTCGCCGGGTCGCCGGTGTTGCCGACCAGCAGGATCGGTGCCGCGCCCGGCGCACTCACCTCCGGGGTGTCGTACTGTCCGGCCACCGGCCAGTCGTGGCACCAGCCGGCCGTGTCCCAGCCCAGCATGGGGCCGAACACGGGCGAGACCTTCTCGAACCGCCGCAGCAGCTTCTTCGTCTCCTCGACCGTCGGCCGCTGCTTGGTGTCCAGGCACGATATGACCCGTTGCGAGTGGGTCCCCGTGAGGTAGTGCCCTGAGGCGTCGCGGTCGTTGTAGTCGTCGGCGAGCGCCAGGAGTTCCGAGCCGTCTCCATCCTCGGCTGCCTCCAGGGCGCTGGTCAGGGTCGGCCAGCTCGCCTCGCTGTACAGCGGCCTGATGATGCCGGTGAGTGCGAGTGCCTCGGTGAGTTTCCGCCCGGATGACGTCGCCAGCGGCTTCGCGTCGATCCGCCTCAGCAGGTCCACGATCTTCTGCGAGCCTTCTTCGGCGCCCTGGCCGGTGGACTCGAGGTAGTTGTTCAGGGCGCGCTGAAAGCCCCTGGCCTGGTTCTCGGCGTGTCCCTCCCCGTCGGCGCTCGGGTCGACGACCGCGTCCAGGATCAGCCGCCCCACGTTCTTGGGGAACAAGTGGGCGTAGACGCCGCCGACTTCGGTGCCGTACGAGATGCCGAAGTAGTGCATCTTCGGGTCGCCGAGGACCTGGCGCATCAGGTCCATGTCGCGGGCGGTGTCGGTGGTCGACACATGCGCGATCAGCGTCCCCTCGGACTTCTGGCAGCCCTTGCCGAAGTCGGCGGCATCGCGGAGGTACGCCGTCTCCTCGGCCGGGGTGTCCGGCGTGATGTCCACGGACTCGGAGGCCTGGATCTCCTTGTCGCTGCGGCAGCGGACGCCTTCACTGGCGCCCACCCCGCGCGGGTCCCAGCTCACCAGGTCGTACCGCTTGCCGAGCTCGGGAGTGGAGGAGGCGTACCACGGCAGCGTGGCCAACCCCGAGCTGCCGGGGCCGCCGAAGTTGAACAGGAGCGAGCCGATGCGGTCGTCGCCGCCGGCCTTGGCGCGGATCAGTGCGAGGTCGATCGTCCTGCCGTCCGGCTTCGCCCAGTCCAGCGGCGCCTCGAGCGTCGCGCACTGCCACTCGTCGCCCGGTGTGGGGGAGTCCCCGGTGGCCTTGCAGCGCCCCCAGTCGAGCTTCTGCGAGGTCAGCGAGGACGGCAGCGGGGTCGCCGAGCCGGCGGATGGGGCCGGCGAACTCGTCCCGCTCGACTTCCCAATGGCCTCGCCGCCGTCGGACGAGCCGCCGCTGCAGCCCGTCACCAGCAGCGCGGCGGTGGCCGTCAGGGCCGTCCACCGTAGGAAACGCGCCATGTCACTTCCCCCCTCGCAGGCCGTCCGCACCGTGCCGCGGATGGCGGTCAGGCCATAGTAGGCGGATCACGAAAGGGCCGTAGCGGCCTGTGGATAACTCTCTGACCTGCTGATTTGTCGCTTACCTGCGCGCCTTCAGGAGCAGACGGTGCCCGCCGCCGGCACCTTCCCGTCCAGCAGATAACCGTTCACCGCGTCCTGCACGCACTTGTTCTTGCTGTTGTACGCCCCGTGTCCCTGTCCCTTGTACGTCATCTCGACGCCCACCCCCTTGCCCAGCGCCTGGACCATCTTCCGGGCGCCCTCGTACGGCGTGGCCGGGTCGCCCGTGTTGCCCACGACGAGGATCGGCGCCGAGCCGGGCGCGCCGACCTCGGGATGGTCGGCGGCGCCCGCCACGGCCCAGTCGGTGCAGCTGAGCATGGACCAGGCCAGGGAGTCGCCGAACAGGTTCGAGGCGGCCCGGAACTCGGGCAGTCTCCGCTCCACGTCCTCGGCTGTGTAACGGGGCTTGTCGTCGGCGCAGTTGATCGCCACGTTGGCCGGGACGATGTTGCTGTACTCGCCGTTCTCACGGCGTCCGGTGCTCGCGTCGGCCAGCCGCATCAGGGCACTGCCATCACCGTCGTACGCCTGCACCAGGCCCTGGGCGAGGTACTCCCAGAAGCTCTTCGAGTACAGCGCCTGCAGGATGCCGGAGGTCGCGGTCGTCTGGGTCAGCTCACGCGGGAAGATGCCCTGGATCGGTTTGCTGTCGAGGCCCTTGAGCAGCTTGGCGATGCGGTCCTTGACGTCCTGGGGGGTGTCGCCGATCGGACAGCCCTCGGTCTTGGAGGTGCAGTCCTCGGCGAAGTTGTCCAGCGCGAGCTGAAAGCCCGCGGCCTGCGCGAGCGCGTTCTGCTCGGGGTCCGTTGTCGGGTCGACAACCGCGTCGAAGACGGCGCGTCCCACGTTCCTGGGGAACAAGTGGGCGTAGACGCCGCCGAGTTCGGTGCCGTAGGAGATGCCGAAGTAGTGCAGCTTGTCGTCGCCGAGGACCTGGCGCATCAGGTCCAGGTCACGGGCCGCTTCGGTGGTGGTCACATGCGGCAGCATCCCCTCGGAGTTCTTCTCGCAGGCCGCGTTGAACTCCTTGGCGCTGTCCATCAGTTCGGTCCGCTCGTCGGCGTCGTCCGGCGTCGCGTCCTGCTGGAAGTAGGCGTCGAGCTGCTGGTCGTTCTCGCACCGCACGGGCTCGCTGCGGCCGACCCCGCGCGGGTCGAAGCTCACCAGGTCGTAGCGGGTGCGCAGCTTCGCGAACCCGTCGGCGAAGGAGGGCAGGCTGGTGACGCCCGAGCCGCCGGGCCCGCCGAAGTTGAAGATCAGTGAGCCGATGCGCCGGTTCTCTTCGCTGCTGGTCCGCACCCGGATCAGCTCGATGTCGATCGTGTCGCCCTTGGGGTCGTCCCAGTCGCGGGGTGCCTTCATCGTGGCGCACTGCCAGGTGCCATCGTCCGGCAGAGGTGACGGGCTGCCCCCGCCGCCCTGCGCCTGGGAGGGGGCCGGGCAGTCCTTCCAGTTCAGCTCCTGGGCCGTCAGGTCCTCGTCCCCGGAGTCGTCGTCGCTGCAGCCCGCCAGCAGGGCGGACACCAGCAGGGCCGTGGCGGTCAGGGCGGCTGCGCGCATCCGGGGAGGGTTCGGCATGGTCCCATCCTGCGGTCGGACGTGGTGGGGCGCTCGGGGCGCGAGCCGTACGAGGGACCGCGGTGCCTCACCTGTTCCGTGCCCCTACAACGTACGGCCACAACGTACGGCGCCATGCTCCTCGCTCGACGAGACCTTCCGCTCGACGAGACCTTCTGTACGACAGGACCTCCTGCGACGAGATCTCGCGTACGACGAGACCTCGCGGCCCCCTGCACAACGCCTAGCGCTACAGCGCGCCCTTGCGCGTCAAGTGGTTGAATGCCAGCCAGCCCGGCAGCACCGGCAGCCACAGCGTCAGCATCCGGAAGAGCAGCACGGAGGGCGCGGCGACCTCGCTGGGCAGGCCCACCGCGATCAGACCGACGGTCAGGGTCACGTCCACGGCACCCACGCCGCCCGGGGTCGGGGCCGCCGAGCCGAGCGCGTTGCCCGCGAGGAAGACGACGGCCACGCTGGCGAGGCTGAGCGAGGTGCCCTCGCTGCCGAAGGCCCGGATCGAGGCGTCCAGGCACATCACGAAGCAGGCGGTCAGCAGCAGCATGCCGCCGATGCCGGTGACCAGCTTCTGCGGTCGCTGCAGCACATCGAGCATGCGCGGCACGACGCCCGCGAACAGCGACCTCACGCGCGTGACGACGAACTTGCGCAGGAAGGGCACCGAGGTCACCACGAGCACCAGCACCGCCACCGTCAGCAGACCCGCGATGACCGTCCGGGACGGCGACAGCGACGGCGTCTTCTCGGTGCCGGTCAGATAGCCGAAGGCCAGCAGCATCAGGATGTGGCAGCCGAGCCCGAACAGCTGTGATGCGCCGACACTTGCCACCGCGAGCCCCGGCCGCACTCCCGCGCGCTGCAGGAAGCGCGTGTTGAGGGCGACGCCGCCGACCGCGGCCGGCGCGACGATCTTCACGAACGACCCGGCGACCTGGGCCGCCACGGTCCGCCGGAACGGCACCCGCTCGGGCACGAAGCCCAGCAGCGCCATCGCCGCCGCGAAGTAGCTGCACGCAGAGAACAGCACGGCCGCGGCCACCCAGCCCCACTGGGCGTTGGCGATGAGCGGGCCGAACTCGATGTGCGTGAGCTGGGTCAGCAGGAAGTACGCGGCGATGGCACCGGCGATGAAACTGATCAGCGTGCGCGGCCGCACCCGCTCCAGGCGGGCAGGCTCGACCGGTGCCTGCGGCCTGATCAGCAGCACCTCGTGGCGGATCTGCGTGAGCAGATCCTCCTCGCGGGCCTCGTCCAGAGCCTCGTCGATGGCCCGCTTCTCGGCCCGCGCCTGCGCCCGCACGGTCTTCTTATCCGGCTTGTCCGGCTTGTTCAGTGCGGCCCCGGTGTCGCCCGCGGCTTCCTCGCTGCGGGCGTGCTTCGCGAGCCGGGACGCCTCCAGTACGGCCTCGCGCTCGCGCTGGGCCCGCTCCCGGGCGAGTCTGCGCAGCGTCGCGCGCGTGGAGCGGCTCAGGGCGATGGGCTGCAGCATCGGCAGACAGTCGGCCACGGCGTCGGGGCCGAGCACGCCCACCGCCGAGGCCACCGCGCGCTCGGCGCCCACCCGGAGGCCGAGCGTCACCAGCAGCTGGGAGATGTCCATGCGCAGCAGCAGATTGTTGGCCGCGATCTCGCCGATGCGCAGGTCGATGATGATCACCTTGCCGGAACGATCCACCAGAATCGCGTCACCCACCAGCCTGCGGTGCGCGATCCGCCGGGACTGCAGCGCTTTCACCTGGAGCCAGGTGCCGCGCAGCAACTCGTCGGTGATCTCCTCGTCCGACAGCGAGTCCAGGGTGTGCCCGCCGGTGTGCTCGTAGACGAGCATCACGGCGTCCGGGCCGAGCTCGGAGGTCGCGATCAGCTTGGGCGCGTTGGCACCGGCCGCGATGGCCGCGTAGGCGAGCAGCGCCTCCTGCTCCAGGGCCTGGCGCAGCGACTGGAGGCTGCTGCGGGTGGCGAAGCCGCGCAGCGTCAGATTGCGCCACGCGCGATAGAAGAAGCCCTGTGCCTGCTGCTCCCGGTCGACCACCGTCACATCCAGCGGCGGGCCGTCCTCAAGGGTGACGAAGTAGCGCCGACCGCGGTCGGTGGTGGTCTCCTGGGTGTCGGGCACCTCCTCACGGGCCGCGCTCACCGGGCGGAAGCCGACGTGCCGAAGGCCCGCCATCAGGGTCCGTCCGGTGGGACGGACGTTGGGCGAGCCGACCGCGTAGAGCGTGCCGTAGGCGACGGCCCAGCCGATCAGCAGCGTCAGGAGGATCGAGAACGGCGTGGTGTAGCCGGTGACCAGCATGGAGAAGGCGTACAGGACCAGGACCGCCCAGAGCACCGCACGCCAGCGGGGCCTGCGGGACATGCCCACGGCCGTCATGTACGCGATGACCGGCGCGAGATAGCCGTGCACCGGGTCCGTGAGGGTGCCGACGTCGCCGGGCGACGGCTGGGTGAGCGCGTCCCGGATGGACTCAGGGGCGGCCCGCGCGACCCACAGGTCGGTGGCGAGCGTCACCCCGTGCGCGAGGACGGCAGCGAGGACGCCGTCGGCGATGCGCAGCCCGTCCCGCTTGATCAGCCGCTCGATCGCGAAGGCGACGGGCACCAGAAGGATCGCGATGCTCGACACCAGTCCGGCCATCTTGCTGAACACGTCGGGCGCCTGGCCGGTGCCCTTGTTGATGTCCTGCTCGAGACCCGAGGTGGTGCCGTGCGCGAACGCGGCGATCGCGAGCAGCAGGGCGATGCCCAGCACGCCCACGAGCAGCCGCATCAGGTCGGACGGACGGTGCACGCGCGCGGGGAGCAGCGGTTCGTCGCCCTCGACCTCGTCGACGTGCACCTCTTCGAGGTCGTACGGCGCCTTCCCCTCGACCGCCTTCCGGCCGGCGTCGCTCGTGTCGGCGTCCTTCTTGACCTCGTCCTTCTTGGCCTCGCCCTTCTTGACCTCGTCCTTCTTGTCGCTGTCGCTGTCGCTCTCGCCGGTGTCCTTCTTGCCGGCGTTCGCGGTGTCCGGGCGCGACGAAGCGTCAGAGGTGCTCATCGCGTCCTCCGGGTGCACACCCTGTTGCTTCATCGTCTCTTCTTGATCTCGTATCACCAGTCACCGCCCGCACGATGGTGGCATGCCCCACCGACACACGGGGGCATCAGGGTGCAAATGCGGGGGCGCACAGTCTGCCCGAAGCTCCGCCCCGGGGCGAGGCAAGCGCACAGTGGCGAGCCCGTCACATTGTCGGTGGAATGGGGCAGGATGGGCCGGATGAGCGAGGAGAGCCTTCCGCACGACGCCCGTCCGGACTGCGACGACGCCCACCCGAAGTCCGCGGACGCGCTGCCGGAGTACGCCGAGCGGGTCCTCGAGGTCGCCGAGCTGATTCCGCCGGGCCGCGTCATGACGTACGGGGACGTCGCGGAGTGGCTGGAGGAAGGCGGGCCCCGGCAGGTCGGCCGGGTGATGGCCCTCTACGGGGGAGCCGTCCCGTGGTGGCGGGTGGTCCGCGCGGACGGGGTCCTGCTGCCGGGCCACGAGCTGAGAGCGTTCGGCCACTACCGCGCCGAGGGCACGCCCCTGAAGGAGGTGAGCAGGGCCGCCGAGGGCCACCTGCCGCGCCTCGACATGAGGCGGGCGCGGTGGGACGGCGGCGAACGCGCACAGGGTCACACCTGACAGCTTCCGCCATCGGACGGCCCTCGGTGTGACCTGTGATCCGTACGGGGGAAGCGGGGCACATCCGTGGCATGACGTACGTTCGTGAGACGAGGGACCCACGCGCCACGAGTGCCCCGAGGGATGAATCGGAAGCCCTGCTTCCGCACCATCCGTCGGCGTAGCGTCGGCTGCGCGTGTCCCCCTCACCCCGCGGCCACCGCCCCGCACGCGCGAGGGGGCGTCCCACCAGCACAACCACCAGGACCGGCGAACCACGTGAGCTCCTCTTTCTCCACCAGGCGCCTGTCGCACCCCCAGGTGCGACAGGGGACCCGTGGCGCTTACCGGTTGGTGCGTACCCCTCCGGTCCGGGTGGCTCCCCCTCATCTGGACGCCGCACAGCGCGCCGTGGTTGACCACGCGACCGGCCCGCTGCTCGTTCTCGCAGGTCCGGGCACCGGAAAGACCACCACGCTCGTCGAGTCCGTGGCGGCGCGTATCGCCCGTGGCGGGGACCCCGAGCGCATTCTGGTGCTGACATTCAGCCGCAAGGCCGCCGTCGAACTGCGCGACCGTATGGCGCTGCGCATAGGGGCGGCCCGCGCGCCCCAGGCGACCACGTTCCACTCGTTCTGCTACGCCCTGGTCCGCGCCCACCAGGACAGTGACCTGTTCGTGGAGCCGCTGCGGCTGCTGTCCGGCCCCGAGCAGGACGTGACCGTACGGGAACTGCTCGCGGGCCAGCCGGACCTGGAGCGGCTCGGGCTGGCCGACGTGCGCTGGCCGGACGAGCTGCGCGCCTGCCTGACCACCCGCGGCTTCGCCGACGAGGTCCGCGCGGTCCTCGCCCGCAGCCGAGAGCTGGGCCTCGGCCCTGACGCCCTGGACGCCTTCGCCCGCCGCATCGGCCGCCCCGACTGGCGCGCCGCGGCGTCCTTCCTCGCCGAGTACCTCGACGTGCTCGACATGCAGGGCGTGCTCGACTACGCCGAACTGGTCCATCGCGCGGTGCTCCTCGCCCGCCGCCCCGAGGCCGCCGAGCGACTCGCCGCGCAGTACGACGCCGTGTACGTCGACGAGTACCAGGACACCGATCCGGCCCAGGTACGGCTGCTGCACGCCCTCGCCGGCGGCGGCCGAACCCTCGTCGCCTTCGGCGACCCCGACCAGTCGATCTACGCGTTCCGGGGCGCCGACGTGAACGGCATCCTGGAGTTCCCGCACGCCTTCCCGCGCGCGGACGGCCGCCCCGCGCCCGTCGAGGTCCTGCGCACCTCCCGCCGCTCCGGCGCCGCCCTGCTGACCGCGACCCGGCTGCTGACCCAGCGCATGCCGCTGACCCGGCTCCCGGCGGAGAAGGTACGCGCCCATCGCGAGCTCGCTGCGGTCCGCGAGGGCGGCCGCGTCGAGGCCTTCACGTACCCGACGCCCGGCACCGAGCTGGACAACATCGCCGACATGCTGCGCAGAGCGCACCTGGAGGACGGCGTGCCCTGGGGCGAGATGGCCGTCCTGGTGCGCGCGGGCTCGCGCACGATCCCGACGATGCGCCGGGCGCTCACCGCGGCCGGGGTGCCTTTGGACATCGACGGCGACGACGTGCCGCTGCGGCACGAGCCGGCGGTGGCACCGCTGCTGACGGCGTTGCGGGCGGTGGCCACGGCAGAGGCCTCGGTACGCCCCGAGGACGAGGCTTCCACCGACCAGCCGGAGCCGTCCTGGCTCGACACCGAGACCGCCCTCACCCTGCTCGCCTCCCCTCTCGCCGGCATGGACGCCGCCGACCTGCGCCGCCTCGGGCGAGCCCTGCGCGACGAGGAGCGGGCCGCGGGCAACCCCTTGCCGCCGCCCTCGGACGAGCTGCTCGCCCGGGCACTGGCCGAGCCGGAGCGCCTCGCGGTGCACGACCCCACGTACGCGCGTGGCGCCCAGCGCCTCGGCGCGCTGCTCGGCAAGGCCCGTGAGCGCCTCGCGGGCGGCGGTACGGCCGAGGAGGCGCTGTGGGACCTGTGGGAGGGCACGCCGTGGCCCACGCGCCTGGAGCGGGCCGCCCGCCGCGGCGGCGCGGCCGGACGCAACGCCGACCGTGACCTCGACGCCGTATGCGCACTGTTCGCGACCGCGGCCCGCGCGGAGGAGCGCACCGGCGGCCGGGGCGCCCTGAACTTCCTGGAGGAGATCGAGGCCGAGGACATCGCCGCCGACACCCTCACGCGGCGTGCCGTGCGCCCCGACGCCGTGCGCCTGATGACCGCGCACCGCTCCAAGGGCCTGGAGTGGCGGCTGGTCGTGGTCGCGGGCGTCCAGGAGGGACTGTGGCCGGACCTGCGCCGCCGCGGCTCCCTCCTGGAGGCCGACCGCATCGGCCGTGACGGACTCGCCGAACCGCTCACCCCGGGGGCGCTGTTGGCGGAGGAGCGTCGCCTGTTCTACGTCGCCGCCACACGCGCGCGTGAACGCCTCGTCGTCACGGCGGTGAAGGCCCCGGCCGACGACGGCGATCAACCTTCCCGCTTCCTGACCGAACTCGGCGTCGAGCCGAGGGACGTGACGGGCCGCCCGCGCCGCCCGCTGGCCGTCGCAGCGCTCGTCGCCGAACTCCGGGCGACGACGGTCGACCCGCGCGCGTCGGACACTCTCAGGGAGGCCGCCGCCCGCAGACTGGCCCGGCTCGCCGCGCTCGCCGACGAGGAGGGCCGCCCGCTGGTGCCGTCCGCGCATCCCTACCGCTGGTGGGGCATGTTCGAGCCGACCGAGTCCAAGGTGCCGCTGCGCAACCGCGACCAGCCCGTCGTGCTCTCCGGAAGCGCCCTCGACCAGCTCGCCAACACCTGCGCCCTGCAGTGGTTCCTGGGCCGCGAGGTGAAGGCCGACGCACCCGCGACCGCCGCCCAGGGCTTCGGCAACGTGGTGCACGTCCTCGCCGACGAGGTCGCCTCCGGACACACCCCGGCCGACCTCGCCGTCCTCATGGAGCGTCTCGACTCCGTGTGGAACGCGCTGGCCTTCGACGCGCCGTGGAAGTCGGCACAGGAGAAGGACAACGCGCGCGTGGCGCTCGAACGCTTCCTGAAGTGGCACGTGATGGACCGCGCGGGACGTACACCGGTGGCCAGTGAGCACGACTTCGACGTCACCCTCGAAGCGGGCGACGTGGAGGTCCGCATCCGCGGCCAGATGGACCGCGTCGAGGCCGACGGCGATGGGCGGGCCTACGTCGTCGACTTCAAGACGGGCAAGCAGGCACCCAGCGCCGCCGAGGTGGCCCGCCACCCGCAGCTCGCCGTCTACCAGCTCGCCGTCCGCGAGGGCGCCGTCGACGAGGCCTTCGACGGCGTACGTCCGGAGCCGGGCGGCGCCGAGCTCGTTCAGCTGCGCCAGGGCGCCGCCAAGCGGGACGGCGGTGAGACCCTGCCCAAGGTGCAGGGCCAGGAGCCCCTGGACGGTCCCGAGGGGGAGTGGGTCGGCGACCTGCTGGCCACGGCGGCCGGCAAGGTTCTCGACGAACGGTTCACGCCCAGCGCGGGCCAGCACTGCACGCACTGCGCGTTCCGGGCGTCGTGCAGTGCGAGGGCCGAGGGGCGGCAGGTGGTCGAGTAACCGGAGTGACCGATCGCACCTCCCGTGCTGACCTGCGCTTCTTACGGCCCGAAGGCCGATCGGGCCTCCACTGTCAGTGGCCGCAGCTAGCCTCTCTGAGGTGTCCGCCCGTATCACCGATCCCGATCAGCTCAAGGAGCTCCTCGGCATCCCGTTCACTCCGGAGCAGACGGCGTGCATCATCGCGCCGCCCGCCCCGCAGGTGATCGTTGCCGGAGCCGGATCGGGCAAGACGACGGTGATGGCGGCGCGTGTGGTGTGGCTGGTCGGAACCGGCCAGGTCGCCCCCGAGCAGGTCCTCGGCCTGACCTTCACCAACAAGGCGGCCGGTGAACTCGCCGAGCGCGTCCGCAAGGCGCTCGTCAAGGCCGGCGTCACCGACCCCGACGTCATCGACCCGGACAACCCGCCGGGCGAGCCGGTGATCTCGACGTACCACGCCTTCGCCGGCCGCCTGCTGACCGACCACGGCCTGCGCATCGGCCTCGAACCGACGTCCCGCCTGCTCGCCGACGCCACCCGCTACCAGCTCGCCGCGCGGGTGCTGCGCGAGTCCCCGGGCCCGTACCCGGCCCTCACCCGCTCCTTCGCCGACCTGGTCAGCGACCTTCTCACCCTGGACGCCGAGCTCGCCGAGCACCTCGTACGACCCGAGGCCCTGCGCGCGTACGACGCCGAGCTGCGGCTCACCCTGCAGGGCGCCAAGCTCACCAACGCCGATCTGCGCAAGGTCCCCGAGACGGCTGCCGCCCGCCGTGAACTCGCCGAGCTGGTGGTCCGCTACCGCGCCGCCAAGCGTGAGCGCGACCTGCTCGACTTCGGCGACCAGATCGCACTGTCGGCGCAGCTCGCTCGGATCCCCGAGGTGGGCCGCATCCTGCGCGACGAGTTCCGGGTGGTCCTCCTCGACGAGTACCAGGACACCTCCGTCGCCCAACGCGTCCTCCTGGCGGGCCTGTTCGGAGGCGGCACCGGCCACCCGGTGACCGCCGTCGGTGACCCCTGCCAGGCGATCTACGGCTGGCGCGGCGCCTCCGTCGCCAACCTCGACGACTTCCCCGAGCACTTCGCCCACCCCGACGGCCGCCTCGCCACCCGCCAGGCGCTCAGCGAGAACCGCCGCAGCGGCGGCCGCCTCCTCGACCTTGCCAACGGCCTCGCCGAGCCCCTGCGCGCCATGCACGCGGGCGTGGAGGCCCTCCGCCCGGCCCCCGGAGCCGAGCGCGACGGCACCGTGCGCTGTGCGCTGCTGCCCACCCACGCCGAGGAGATGGACTGGCTCGCCGACTCCATCGCCCACCTAGTGAACACGGGGAAGGCGCCCGGCGAGATCGCCGTCCTGTGCCGTACGGCGACCGACTTCGCCGAGATCCAGGGCGCGCTCGTCGCCCGGGACGTCCCCGTCGAGGTCGTCGGCCTGTCCGGGCTGCTGCACCTGCCCGAGGTCGCCGACCTGGTCGCCGTCTGCGAGGTCCTCCAGGACCCCGGAGCCAACGCCTCCCTGGTCCGCCTCCTCACCGGCCCACGCTGGCGCATCGGCCCGCGCGACCTCGCCCTTCTGGGGCGTCGCGCCCGGCTGCTGGTGTCCCACGCACGCGTGGACGGCGACGGCGACCCGGACCGCCGGCTCGCCCAGGCCGTCGAGGGGGTCGACCCCGCCGAGGTGATCTCGCTCGCGGACGCCCTCGACACGTTCCTGGAGACGCCGCTCGACGGCGACGGGGACGACGACGGCCTGCCCTTCTCGCCGGACGCGCGCGTGCGGTTCGCCCGCCTGGCCACCGAACTGAGGGACCTGCGCCGCTCCCTGTCCGACCCGCTGATGGACGTCCTGCACCGCGTCCTCGCCGTCACCGGCCTGGAGGTCGAACTCTCGGCCTCGCCGCACGCCCTGGCCGCCCGCCGCCGCGAGACCCTGTCCAACTTCCTCGACATCGCCGCCTCGTTCGCGGCCGGCGACAACGAGGCGACCTTGCTCGCCTTCCTCGCCTTCCTGCGCACCGCCGCCCAGTACGAGAAGGGCCTCGACAACGCCCTGCCCGGCGGCGAGAACACCGTCAAGGTGCTCACCGCGCACAAGTCCAAGGGCCTGGAGTGGGACGTCGTCGCCGTCCCCGGCCTGGTCACCGGAACCTTCCCCAGCACCCAGGGCCGCGAGAAGTGGACCGCCCAGGGCAAGGTGCTCCCGCACGAGCTGCGCGGCGACGCCGACACGCTCCCCGACGTCGCCTCCTGGGACTCCCGCGGCCTGAAGGCCTTCCACGAGGCCATGAAGGACCACCAGCACACCGAGGAACTCCGCCTCGGCTACGTCACCTTCACCCGCCCCCGCTCCCTGCTCCTCGGCTCGGGCCACTGGTGGGGCCCGAGCCAGAAGAAGCCCCGCGGCCCCTCCGACTTCCTGCAGGCCCTGTACGACCACTGCGCGGCCGGTTACGGCGAGATCGAGGCGTGGGCCGACGAGCCCGCCGAGGACGAGGCGAACCCGGCCCTGCACCGGGAGACCGCCGACCAGATCTGGCCCCTGCCCCTCGACGCGGCCGCCCTGGCGCGACGCCGCGCGGCCGCCGAGACGGTCCTCGCCCACTTGGAGAACCTCACCTCCCACGAGGACGGCCACCCTGCCGCGGCGCACGACCCGGACACGTACGACGATCCGGACTGGCCTCCGCCACCGGATGACGACGAAGCGCTCTTTGAGGACTTCTCCGCCGAGGACGAGCACTTCGAAGGCGCACCCTTCTCCGAGGAGGGCCCGGACGACTGGGACTCCTGGACCACGGACCGCCCGGATCGCCCGACCGTCCCGCACCAGGCGACATCCCCGGAGCCCCCCGCCGAACCACCGGCACGTCCCCACCCCACGGAGCCGGAACCCCTCACCCCGGAGGAAGCGCGCACCATCGCCTCCTGGGACCGCGACCTCGACGCCCTTACCGGAGAGCTCCTGCGCGCCCGCGCGAGCGTCACCGACGTACCGCTGCCGGCGTCGCTGACCGCGTCCCAGCTCATGCGACTGGCCGCCGACCCGGACGGATTCACGCAGGAACTCGCGCGCCCCATGCCGCGCCCTCCACAACCCGCCGCACGCCAGGGCACCCGATTCCACGCCTGGGTCGAGGCCCGCTTCGAAGAGCTGACGCTGCCCATGCTGGAGCCGGAGGACCTGCCCGGCAGCGAGTCGGAGATCGCCGACGAGCGCGACCTGGAGGCCCTCAAGGACGCCTTCGAGCGCACCGAGTACGCACACCGCACGCCGTACCGGGTCGAGGCCCCGTTCCAGCTCGCGATCGCCGGCCGCGTCGTACGGGGGCGTATCGACGCCGTCTACAGGGACGGCGACAGCGACGGCGATGGGGCGACGTACGAGATCGTCGACTGGAAGACCAACCGCACCCGCACCGCCGATCCGCTCCAGCTCGCCCTGTACCGGCTCGCCTGGGCCGAGCAGCAGGGCGTGCCCCTGGAGTCGGTCAACGCCGCGTTCCTGTACGTCCGCAGCGGCGAGGTCGTACGCCCGCAGGACCTGCCGGGCCGGGCCGCACTGGAGCGGCTGCTGACCGAGGAGCCGGGCGCGGAGCCGGAGTGTGAGGAACCGCCCACCGAGGATGTCGGTGCGGGCCGATAGGCTCGTGACCATGAGCCATCCCGTTGACAGCGACGTCAGCGCCGTCCGCGCGTACATCGAGCAGCACCGCGTCGCCTTCCTCGACGACCTCGCCGAGTGGCTGCGCATCCCGTCCGTGTCGGCCCAGCCCGACCACGCGCCCGACGTACGCCGCAGCGCCGACTGGCTCGCCGCCAAGCTCGAGGAGACCGGCTTCCCGACCACCGAGGTCTGGCCGACCCCGGGCGCGCCCGCCGTCTTCGCCGAGTGGCCCTCCGACGACCCCGAGGCGCTCACGGTCCTCGTCTACGGCCACCACGACGTGCAGCCCGCCGCCCGCGAGGACGTCTGGGACAGTGAGCCCTTCGAGCCCGTCGTCCGCGAGGGGCGTCTCTACGCGCGCGGGGCGGCCGACGATAAGGGCCAGGTGTTCTTCCACACACTCGGCGTCCGCGCCCACCTCGCCACCACGCGCCGCACCGCGCCGGCCGTCAACGTGAAGCTGCTGATCGAGGGCGAGGAGGAGTCCGGCTCTCCGCACTTCCGCGCCCTCGTCGAGGAGCACGCCGAGCGGCTCGCAGCCGACGCCGTGATCGTGTCCGACACCGGCATGTGGTCCGAGGACACCCCCACGGTGTGCACCGGCATGCGCGGCCTCGCCGAGTGCGAGATCCGGCTGTACGGCCCCGACCAGGACATCCACTCCGGCTCCTTCGGCGGCGCCGTGCCCAACCCCGCGACCGCGGCCGCCCGCCTGGTCGCCGCCCTGCACGACGAGCACGCGCGCGTGGCGATCCCCGGCTTCTACGACGGCATCGTCGAACTGACCGACCGCGAGCGCGAGCTCCTCGCCGAGCTGCCGTTCGACGAGCAGCAGTGGCTGCGCACCGCCAAGTCGTACGCCACCCACGGCGAGGCCGGCCACACCACCCTGGAGCGCATCTGGGCCCGCCCCACCGCCGAGGTCAACGGCATCGGTGGCGGCTACCAGGGCCCCGGCAGCAAGACGATCATCCCGTCCTCCGCCATGGTGAAGCTCTCCTTCCGGCTCGTCGCGGGACAGGACCTCGACCAGATCGAGAAGGTGGTGCGCGCCTGGGCCGCCGAGCAGATTCCCGCCGGCATCCGCTGCGAGATCACGTTCTCGGCGGGTACGCGCCCGTGCCTGACGCCGCTGGACCACCCGGCCCTGCAGTCCGTCGTACGCGCCATGGGCCGCGCCTTCGAGAAGCCCGTCCGCTTCACGCGCGAAGGCGGCTCGGGACCCGCCGCCGACCTCCAGGACGTCCTCGGGGCACCCGTGCTCTTCCTGGGCATCTCCGTCCCCTCCGACGGCTGGCACGCCCCGAACGAGAAGGTCGAGCTCGACCTGCTCCTCAAAGGCGTCGAGACCACCGCATACCTGTGGGGCGACCTCGCCGCGAACTGGCGCCATGCGCCCTGAGCGCCCCCGGCCGTCCGGAGCGGCTTCGCGCGCAGGGCACACTGAGAAGGCCGCCCCGCACCGCCGAGCCCTGCCGCACCCGGTCGCCTCCTGTCCTACGTCCCGCCGATCCGCCCGCCGAAGTACACCGTTCCACTGGGGGAGTTGGAAGCACCTGTGACCACTTGGACCGACCACACCGCCGACCGACCCATCTCGCTCACCGCCCCGAGCGGCATCGACCGCGCCGCCCACCACCGGCTCGACGAGGCATGGCTCGCGGCGGCGTGGAGCCACCCCACGACCCGCTGCTTCGTGGTTTCCGGCGGCCAGGTCCTCATCGACGAGACGGCGGACGGGCGCACCGAAGTCGTCATGACCCCCTCGTTCGAGGCCCCCCTCACCGAGGCGCACCGCTACTTCCTCGGCATCGACGAGGACGGCGTCAGCTACTTCGCCCTCCAGAAGGACGCGCTGCCCGGCCGTATCGACCAGTCCGCGCGCCCGGCCGGCCTGCGCGAGGCGGGCCTGCTGCTGTCGCCGCGCGATGCGGGCCTGATGGTGCACGCCGTCGGCCTGGAGAACTGGCAGCGCACCCACCGCTTCTGCTCCCGCTGCGGCGAACGCACCGTCATCGCAGCGGCCGGACACATCCGCCGCTGCCCCGCGTGCGGCGCCGAGCACTATCCGCGCACCGACCCCGCTGTGATCATGGCCGTCACCGACGAGGACGACCGCATCCTCCTCGGCCGCCAGGTCCACTGGCCCGAGGGCCGCTTCTCGACACTTGCCGGCTTCGTCGAGCCCGGCGAGTCCATCGAGCAGGCGGTGCGCCGCGAGGTCTTCGAGGAGGCCGGTGTCAGCGTCGGCCAGGTCGAGTACGTCGCCAGCCAGCCCTGGCCCTTCCCGTCCAGCCTCATGCTGGGCTTCATGGCCCGCGCCACCTCCACCGAGGTGAATGTCGACGGCGACGAGATCCACGAGGCCCGCTGGTTCTCCCGCGAGGAACTGCGCGCCGCTTTCGACTCGGGCGAGGTCCTGCCGCCGTACGGCATCTCGATCGCGGCCCGCCTGATCGAGCTCTGGTACGGCAAGCCGCTGCCTACGCGCAGCGTCTGAGTGCCGAGGACGTCATAGGAAAAAGAAAAGAGGGTGGCGGCCCCGACTCGGGGCCGCCACCCTCTTCAAGCGTGTCGATCACACGCCGATCTTCTGCTTCACCTGAGCCAGCGACGGGTTCGTCAGCGTCGAACCGTCCGCGAAGAGCACGGTCGGGACCGTCTGATTTCCGCCATTCGCCTTCTCGACGAACACCGCGGACTCGGGGTCCTGCTCGATGTTGATCTCGGTGTACGCGATGCCCTCGCGCTCCAGCTGCTTCTTCAGCCGCTGGCAGTAGCCGCACCACGTGGTGCTGTACATCGTCACAGTGCCCTGCATGTCTCGCGCGCTCCTCAGGTAGCTCGGGGGAACAGGTCGTCCGGGGAGGGAACGTACGCGACTGGGGCGCCATTCCCGCCCGGGGTATGCCCGGCCACGTGATGCCTGCCGCATTAGTACGACTATCAGTGCCTGCCTGTGGACAACCGGCACAGCCGTCTCCGGCGACCTGGCAGCATGGCCGTGTGACAGCAGCAACGCACTCCCCCCTCTTCCCGCAGGTACCGGACTCGGCCGACGCGGTGCTCGAAGGGCTCGACCCCGAGCAGCGCGAGGTGGCCACCGCCCTGCACGGTCCGGTGTGCGTGCTCGCGGGCGCCGGCACGGGCAAGACCCGGGCGATCACCCACCGCATCGCCTACGGGGTGCGTTCCGGCATCCTCCAGCCCTCCAGCGTGCTCGCCGTCACCTTCACGAACCGCGCCGCGGGAGAGATGCGCGGCCGACTGCGCCAGCTGGGCGCCGCCGGAGTCCAGGCCCGGACGTTTCACTCGGCCGCCCTGCGGCAGCTCCAGTACTTCTGGCCGAAAGCAGTCGGCGGCTCCCTGCCCCGGCTCGTCGACCGCAAGATCCAGCTCGTCGTCGACGCGGCCGCCGCCTGCCGCATCCGCCTCGACCGGAACGAGCTGCGGGATGTCACCGCCGAGATCGAGTGGTCCAAGGTCACCCAGACCGTCCCCGCCGACTATCCGCTCGCCGCCGCAAAGGCGGGCCGCGATGCCCCCCGCGACCCGGCCGAGATCGCCCAGATCTACAACGTCTACGAGGACCTCAAGCGGGACCGCTCGGTCATCGACTTCGAGGACGTCCTGCTGCTCACCGTCGGCATCCTCCAGGACCGGCACGACATCGCCGACCAGGTCCGCTCCCAGTACCAGCACTTCGTCGTCGACGAGTACCAGGACGTCAGCCCGCTCCAGCAGCGCCTGCTGGAGCTGTGGCTCGGCGACCGCGACAACCTGTGCGTGGTCGGCGACGCCAGCCAGACGATCTACTCGTTCACAGGAGCAACTCCCGACCATCTGCTCGACTTCCGCATCCGCCACCCCGGTGCCACCGTCGTCAAGCTGGTCCGCGACTACCGCTCCACCCCCCAGGTGGTCCACCTCGCCAACGGCCTGCTCGCCCAGGCCCAGGGCCGCGCCGCCGACCACCGGCTGGAGCTGATCTCCCAGCGCGACCCGGGCCCCGAGCCCGTCTACACCGCCTACACCGACGAGCCAGCCGAAGCAGAGGGCGCCGCCCGCCGCATCCGGGAACTCATGGACTCAGGCGTCCCGGCCGGCGAGATCGCCATCCTGTTCCGTACGAACGCCCAGTCCGAGACCTATGAGCAGGCCCTCGCCGACGCGGGTGTCCCCTACCAGCTGCGGGGCGCCGAGCGGTTCTTCGACCGTCCCGAGGTGCGCAAGGCGGGCATCGCCCTGCGCGGCGCGGCCCGCTTCGGCGGCAACGACTCGCTCCTCGACGACGCCGTAGACCTGCCCTCGCAGGTACGTGCCGTGCTGTCGGGAGAGGGCTGGACGACCGAGCCGCCGGCCGGGTCCGGCGCCGTCAGAGAGCGCTGGGAGTCCCTGGCCGCCCTGGTGAACCTCGCCCAGGACTTCGCCGCGGCCAAACCCGGCGCCACCCTCGCCGACCTCGTCGCCGAACTCGACGAACGGGCGAACGCCCAGCACCCCCCGACCGTCCAGGGCGTCACCCTCGCCTCTTTGCACTCGGCCAAGGGCCTGGAGTGGGACGTCGTGTTCCTGGTCGGTGTCGCCGAGGGCATGATGCCGATCACCTACGCAAAGACCGACGAGCAGATCGAGGAAGAACGCCGCCTCCTGTACGTCGGCGTCACCCGCGCCCGGCAGCACCTCCATGTCTCCTGGGCCCTCAGCCGCGCGCCCGGCAGCCGGCCCAACCGCCGCCCCAGCCGCTTCCTCGACGGACTGCGCCCCGGCTCGACCGCCACCGCCGGACGCACCGCCGTCGGCGGCGGCTCCGCAGGCGTCGAGCGCGGCTTCACGAGCAGACCGGATGCCGCCCCGAGACGGACACAGCGCGCCCCGGCCCGGTGCCGCGTCTGCGGGCGCACGCTCACCGACGCCGGTGAGATGAAGCTGATGCGATGCGAGGACTGTCCCTCCGACATGGACGAGGGTCTCTACGAGCGGCTCCGCGAGTGGCGTGCGGTCCAGGCGCGACTCAGCGGGCAGCCGGACTTCTGCATCTTCACGGACAGGACCCTGATGGCCATCGCCGAAGCGGAGCCAACCAGTCCGGTTGAGTTGTCCCGCATCTCCGGTGTCCTCAAGCGCAAGCTTGAGCGCTACGGATCCGATGTTCTGGCCATCTGTGCAGGCCAGGAGGTTGGGGAGGGCGCCGGCGGGGAATGACACGAACTCGTCGAAAAAATAGTTTGCGCATGCCCCAGCAATCCCCATAGGTTCTTAGCCACGGGAACGGAGGCCTTCTCGGAGGCCCCAATTCCGTGTTCTACTTGCATACCCGTCGGACTGGCTCACCCCAGTCCCCTTAGACGCCGAGAGGAGGCGAGTCCAGTGATCAGCATCAACACCAGCTCCATCAGCATCGTGAAAATGACCGATCGCTCGGTCGTCGCCTCCCTGTGCATGCTCGGCGTCTCCAACCCGGGCACCGGTCTGTCCGGCATTCGTGCCGCGCGTCCGGCGTCCGCCCTGTCTCTCGCGGGTCTCCCTGTCCGCGAGGGCAATGAGCGACCGACCAAGGCACTGGAAGCGGCAGTAATGGCACAGGCCAAGGCCTATGCCTTTACGGCGACCGGTGCCGGATTCCGGAAGCAGACGACGCAGCACCACCAGATGTGGGCCTTCCGTGGGCCAGAACCCTGGAGTGATCCAGCCTGATTGTCGATCAGGCCGGCGCCTTCAGGGCCGCGGAACCCCATCCGGGATCCGCGGCCCTTCTGTTTGTCCTCCAACGGGGATGACGGAGCGAAGGGGCCTCGGGCAAGAAAAGACCCGGTACCAGCCGCCACCCGGTCCAACAGGGCCGGAACGACCAGACGAGGAAGACGAACCGTGCAACTCGAAGCGCACGCCCCGTCCGTACCGCCTTCAGACGTGATCCCCAAGCCCGGCCTCACGGAGGACTCCACCTTGACCCCGCTCACCGCGCTCACCGCGCTCGACGACGCCATCGAGAACCTCGGCGTACCCGTCCCCTGCCGCTCCTACGACCCGGAGGTCTTCTTCGCCGAGTCGCCGGCGGACGTCGAGTACGCCAAGTCCCTCTGCCGCACCTGCCCGCTGATGGAGGCCTGCCTCGCCGGCGCCAAGGAGCGGCGTGAGCCCTGGGGCGTCTGGGGTGGCGAGCTGTTCGTCCAGGGTGTCGTCGTCGCCCGGAAGCGGCCCCGTGGTCGCCCGCGCAAGAACCCGGTCACGGCATGAACACCGCAGGAACGATCGACCGCCCCTTCACGCACGACCCCCAGAAGCAGGCCCCGATGAAGCCGTCCACCCACGAACTCGCAGGCTCCGCGCCTGAAGACTTCACCACGAGTGGCGCGAACGACTCGCGTCAGAACAGGAACCGAGAGATGCAACTCATCCAAGAAGCCCTGGCACGTGCGCATATGCACGAGCGGCAGCACGCGGCCGAGCAGGAACGCCGGGCCGTGCGCCTGGCGACCGCTCGCCGTATGCAGCGCCGGGCCGAGCGCGCCTCGCAGCGCGCCCGCCGTGCGCTCGCCATGGCAGTCATGCAGTAACCGCCCAACCGCCAAGCGGTGGTGCTCTCCCGACTCGGGAGCGGTGATTCCCCGCGGGGGCCGGTCTGTACGAACGGACCGGCCCCCGCGGTGCGTTGTGCCCGCCGATCGGTCAGCGGCGGCGTTATCGTCGGCGAGTGACGAGTCTTCCCGGAGGCAGTGACAACGGCGGCTCCGCCACGGAGCCCCAGCCCCTCGTATGCGCCCGCTGCGGCACCCAGGCCAAGGCCCCGCAGCCCACCTGGACCTGCTCCGTGGAGAACGGCATCCGCCACTACATCTGCGACACATGCTCCCGCGAGAACCTCAGGGCGATCGAGGGGCGACTGGACTCGGCCTGGTGGTAGGGCCGCTCACGCCTCCGCCGCCGACTCCTCCTCGTCCGTCATCTCCTCCGGCACGAACCCCGGCAGCCACTCCTCCAGTTCCTGGCGCAGCCGTACCCTCGCGCCCAGCTGGCACAGCACCCCGATCGTGCTCAACGTCACCCGGTGGATAAGGAGGTAAGCCGGGGGCAGATTGAGCCGTTTGCCGAGTTGGTAGGCGGGGGAGCGGGGGTCGGCCACGCGGGCGGCCTGGCTGCGCATCCAGCCGCGGGTGAAGGTGAACTCGTCGACCTGTGCCGGTTCGATGATCGGCAGCAGATAGTCGAGGACGGCGTCGGGGTCCAGGTCTATCGACTCCTTGACGAAGCCCTCGACACAGAGGAGTTCGTAGACGGCTTCCGCCTCGCCGTCCAGGGTCATGCGCAGGGAGTCGCCGATGGGGGTCGGCAGGCCGCCGGGGAGGCGGTCCACCGTGCCGAAGTCCAGGACGCCGAGCCGCCAGTCGTCCTCGCCGTCCGGGCCGCCCGGCAGGAGGCGGAAGTTGCCGGGATGCGGGTCGGCATGCAGCAGGCCGGTGCGGGCCGGACCGGAGAAGAGGAAGCGGGCCAGCAGCTGGCCGGCGCGGTCGCGCTGCTCCTGGGTGCCGTCGGAGATCACCTCGGAGAGCGGGACGCCGTCGATCCACTCCGTGATCAGGACCTGCTCGCTCTGGTGGACCACCGCCGGCACGACGACGTCCGGATCGTCGGCGAACTCCTCCGCGTGCGCCTGCTGGGCCTGGGCCTCCAGGCCGTAGTCCAGTTCCTCGGAGACCCGGTCTTTGAGCTCCGCGATCAACGGCTTGATGTCCATGCCGGGAATCAGCGGACCCAACAGTCGGGCAAACCGGCTCAGTTGGTTCAGGTCGGACAGCAGGGCCTCGCCGGCTCCCGGGTACTGCACCTTGACCGCCACTTCACGGCCGTCGTGCCATACCCCCCGGTGCACCTGGCCGATCGAGGCCGCCGCGGCGGGCTTGTCCTCGAACTCCAGGAACAGGTTGTGCCAGTCCTCGCCGAGCCGATCCGCCAGCACCGTGTGCACGGTGCGCGTCGGCATCGGAGGCGCCGCCTCCTGCAGCTTTGTGAGCGCCGCGCGGTAGGGGCCGGCGATCTCCTCCGGCAGGGCCGACTCGAAGACGGACAGGGCCTGCCCGAACTTCATCGCGCCGCCCTTGAGCTCGCCGAGCACCTTGAACATCTGCTCGGCGGTGCGCTGCTGCAGCTCGCGCCCGACGATCTCCGCGGACTCGCCGACGATCCGCTTGCCCAGGCCCCAGGTCGCCCGCCCGGCGAAGCCGAGCGGGAGCGCGGCGAGCTTGGCGGTACGGGTGACCGCCTTGCGGGGAAGATCAGACATGCGCCCTCCAGGTCCCAGCCAGCCGCTGCGCGTCTGCCTTACGACGTAACTCCTTCGACGGCCCTTGCTCCGTCATTGTCTCGTGCGACCCCTCGTCCTCGGAGGGGTGTTCTCCCTCACCTTTCTCCGTGGCGCCGCACGGGCATGCGGGATGTGCCCACACCGGCCGGGCGTGCCAGTTCAGACCGGGGAGGGACACTTCCCAGCGTGCACCCGCGCTCGACGGAATCCGGCCGTCCAGGAAGGCGAGGGCGTGCGCGGCCGCCAGTCCGGCGGCCGTGGTGGCCAGCGCCAGATCGCAGGGTCGCACATCACGCGTCCTCCCCGAGCCCGAGCGCCACTGCGCGACCAGGCGGGGCCAGGCCGGGTCCCGGTCGGTGCGCCCCTCGTTCAGACAGCCTGCGCAGCCGGTCTCGCCGGGCAGGACGAGCGGGCCTACGACGCCGGTTCCCTCCACGACGCCGACGTACAGATGGGGCGTACCGGACGTGATGAGGGGTTCGGCGGCGGACGGGGAGGGCGCGTGCACGGCGACGTCGTCCCGTGGGGCGATGATCACCAGGGAGTGGCCCGCGCCGTCCTCCCCTGGAGTTGCCTTGGGGCCGCGGCGCGGCGGGCGGTCTGGCGCTGAGCGGCGTGCGGCCCGTCGAGCGGCTTCGTCCCTGCGGTCGCCGACCGCCTCCGCGGGCAGCCCGCCCGGCGCCACGTCCCACGGCTCGACACGGCCGACGTCGCGCACGTCGACCTCGCCGACCCCCGCGCCCGACAGCAGTGAGGCCACCACCGCACCCACCCGGCCGGCCCCGCGCACCTGCACGCGCAGTGAGCGGCGGGCAGCCAGCCGGTCGATCGCCTCGCTCGGCTCGGACGTGGTCAGGGACAGGGAGGCCAGATCGGGGCGCAGCCGGTCCAGGACCTCCTTCCTGCGGCGCAGGGTGTCGGCGGCCGGACCGCCTCCCTTCGCGTCGTCGAGCAGCCCGGCCCGCGCCAGTCGCCGTACCAACCCCTCGACATGACCGTCCGGCAGATCCATACGGCGGCCCTCCTCGCGCAGCAGGTCCAGTCCGCGGGTGCCGTTGAGCAGGTCGAGGAAACTGCCGGTAGCCGTGTCCATCGGGCCCAGCGTCAGCGCGTGTGCCGGAGTCATCCCGAACTGCACGGTATTGAGATCCCGCCAGCCGCGCCTGAGCGCGGGCTTCACCGCCGGAGCCCGCGGAGCCGTCGTATCCGCCGGAACTGCTGAACCTGCCGAAACTGTCGAATCCGTCGCTTGCATGAACAGGCCCCCGTAGCCGTCGTGGAACGTCCCCGTGTGCCGGTGGAGCTCGGTCGTAGCTCCGCCGATGACTGCCAGCATGCCCCTACGCGCCGCCCCGTGCCGAAAGTTGTCCACAGGTGGTGGATATTCGTCGTACAAATCAAACGCATGGTGGGGGATCGGCATCGAACCGTCCCGGAGTCGGGACTTCCCCCATGTGCAGCGGGTAACGTCGGGGCGTGTCCGCCGACCCACTGCACCGCGCCGGAACGCCACAGCGCAGTACGACGAGCCCGCCGACGAGCGGCTCGGGGGCGAGCGCGATCGAGGTCCGCAGGAGCGCCCGGCGCCGCCGGACGGTCTCGGCGTACCGCGAGGGCGATCGCACCGTCGTGCTCATCCCCGCCCGGATGTCCGAGGCCGAGGAGCAGCGCTGGGTGAACGTCATGCTCGACAAGCTTGCCGCCCAGGAGAGCAAGCAGGTCCTCGGCGACTCCGAACTGGCCGAGCGTGCCGAGCAACTGTCGGCCCAGTACTTCGACGGCCGTGCCCGGCCCAGCTCGGTCCGCTGGGTCACCAATCAGAACACACGCTGGGGCTCGTGCACCCCGGCCGAGGGCAGCATCCGTCTTTCGCACCGCCTGCAGGGCATGCCCGAGTACGTCGTCGACTACGTCCTCCTCCATGAGCTCGCGCATCTCCTGGTGCCCGGACACGGGCCCCGCTTCTGGCGGCTGCTGGAGGGGTATCCCCGCACCGAGCGGGCGAAGGGTTACCTGGAAGGAGTGGTTGCCGCCGAGCGCTTGCCCCATGTGCCCGGCGCGCGCGGCGAGTGACCGCTCCCTGAGGAAGACACCCCGGAGACAGTGCTTCCGGTACGGCTGGGCGCGGGTTGTGTACCGGGTCTGTACCGGCTTCGTCCGATGTCGGAGTTTGCCGTTAGCCTGGCGCGACGCACTCACATTCGGGATGGGGGACGGTCGTTACGCATGGCCAGGGAATTCCAACGCGGCCACAAGGCCAGGATCAGTGACCTCACCGCGGGCACGGATCTGTACGTAGGTGTGCAGATCAGCGCCCCAGGGCTGACCTTCGACATCAGCTGCTTCGGTCTCGACGCCGACGAACGGCTCTCGGACGACCGCTACTTCGTCTTCTTCAACCAGCCGAAGTCCCCCGAGGAGTCCATCCAGCTCCTCGGCGCCCAGGCCGGCGACACGGAGTCCTTCCGGGTCACGCTCGACAAGATCCCCCCGCAGATCCAGAAGCTGTCCTTCACGGCGACGATCGACGGCGCCGGACAGATGTCGCAGATCAGTCCCGGATACCTCCGCATCGTCGCCGGCGGCGAGGAGGTGGCCCGATACGCCTTCAACGGTTCGGAGTTCTCCACCGAACGTGCCGTGATGCTGGGCGACTTCTACCTCAAGGACGTGTGGCGGTTCGCGGCCGTCGGGCAGGGCTTCGACGGCGGCCTCGATGCGCTGCTGAGGAACTTCGGTGGCGAGGTCGCCGAGGAGGAGACGCCCGCCGCCCCGCCGCAGCCCCAGCAGCCTCAGGCAGGTGCGACTCCTGGCTTCGCACCGCCCGCCCAGGCGACCGCGCCGCCCGCATTCGGCGCCCCGGCTCCCGCGACCACGGCCCCCGCGCCCGCCCCTGCACCGGCTCCGCAGCCCGCAGCCGCGCAGGGCTTCGCGCCCCCACCGGGGGCCACCCCGCCGCCTCCGGCCCCGGCGCCCGCGCCGTCGGTGCCCGCCCAGCCCACCATCGTCGCGCCCATGACGCCGCCCGGCAGTGCCCCGCCGCCCCCCGCCCCGGCCCCCGCGCCGTACGGC
>NZ_LLZG01000381.1 GCF_001509475.1 Streptomyces regalis | reverse complement strand
GCCCGGCAGGGGGAGTGGTACCGAAGGGGGCGTCGGGTGACGTGAGCGGGGATGGGGAGGGTGGCCTGGGCGTGTGGGTTGCTGTGCGGGGTGGAGTGCTTGGTGTGGGCGCGCGGCGTGTGATGGCGCGCGGATCCCGTGACGTGGGCGCTCGGCCTTCGCGGACGGGCGCGCTGCGTGACGCGGGCGTAGGGCCTGCCCCGCCCCTGGTGGCCGCTGTGCCGGTGAGCTGTCCCGGGGCCGCGCCCGTGACACGCCTCCCGTCTGCCGGACCGACGCCTGTCGAGCACCCCCGGCACTTCCCGCATCATGCTGCGAGGAGCGCCGAATGAACCTGCCTCCCACCACCGCCTCCGAATCCGCCGGTCCCCCCGGCCGACGGCCGGCCGCCGCACGCCCTTCCCTGCTCCCGCCCGTCGTACGCCGCACCCTGGCCCCCGCTCCCGTACGCCACGCCCTGCTCCGCTGGCTCGTCCTGGCCCTGGCCGTGGCCGTCTGGCAGTCGGTCGCCCGGGCCCACGGCAGTGTCTACTTCCCGCCGCCCGCCGAGATCGCCCGGCACGCGCGCGACCTGTGGTTCTCCGGCCCCGCACGGCACGCCTTCCTCACCGAGGACGCCGTGGCCGACATCCTGCCGAGCCTCGGCCGGATGGCCGCCGGGTTCGGGATCGCCGCCGTCGCCGGGATCGCACTCGGCATCGCGGTCGGCCGCTCGCGGCGGGTGTACGCCCTGTGCAACCCCGTCCTGCAGTTCGCGCGTGCCGTCCCGCCGCCCGCCCTGGTCCCCGTCTTCGTCGTGATCCTCGACTTCGGTGCGCCGATGCAGATCGCGTCGATCGTCTTCAGCGCCGTCTGGCCGGTGCTGATCAACACGGCCGAAGGGGCCCGCGACACCGACCCGTTGCGCATCGAGGTCGCCGCCGTCCTGCGCCTGACTCCCACCGAACGACTCCGCTTCCTGATCCTGCCCTCCGCACTGCCCCGAATCTTCGCCGGCCTGCGCCTGAGCCTGTCGCTCTCCCTCATCCTCATGGTGTTCTCGGAACTGCTGCCCGGCACCGCCAACGGCATCGGCTTCACGCTCACCGACGCCCAGTCCCGCTCCGACCTGCTCACCGTCTGGGCGGCGCTGGCCCTGCTCGGCGCCCTCGGCTACCTGCTCAACACCGGCCTGCTGGCGGTCGAGAAGCGGCTCGTCGGCAGAGGGAGGACGACGACCGTATGACCCGTACGCCCGCCACCACCTTCGCCGAGGGACATCCATGCTCCGCCTAGACGCGGTCGGCCGGTACTACGGCGACCACCAGGTCCTGCACGACATCACCCTCACCGTGCCGGACGGCCAACTCCTGTGCGTAGTGGGCCCGTCCGGCTGCGGAAAGTCCACACTCCTGCGCACCATCGCGGGCCTGTTACCGGCATACGACGGCACGATCACCTTGGACGGCACCCCCGTGCGGGGCGTCCCCGACAACCTGGCCGTCGTCTTCCAGGACTACGCCCGCTCCCTCTACCCCTGGCTCACAGTCCGCGAGAACGTGGCGCTCCCGCTGCGCCGCCGAGGCCTGCCGAGAGCGGAACGCCGGGCCGAGGCCGACCGCATCCTGGCCCGGGTCGGCCTCACCGACACGGCCCGCCGCCACCCCTGGCAGCTCTCGGGTGGCATGCAGCAACGTGTGGCGATCGCCCGTGCCCTGGTCTGCCGACCCTCCCTCCTCCTCATGGACGAGCCCTTCGGCTCCCTGGACGCCCAGACCCGCGAGGACCTGGAGGACCTCCTCCTGGAGGTCCACCGCACGGACGGCGCGACGATCGTCTTCGTCACCCACGACATCGACGAGAGCGTGTACCTGGGCGACCGCGTCGTCGTCCTCTCCCCGGGGCCCGGCGCGAAGGTCGTCCTGGACCTGCCGGTCCAACTCCCCGGCACCCGGGACCAGATCACCACCCGGGGGCTGGCGGAGTTCGTCGCGCTGCGGTCGGAGGTGGGGCGGGCGGTACGCAACAGACCCAGCCCGTCCGGAGTTTGAGGACGAGGCCCCTTCGGGGGCGAGGGACCGCGCCCGCCCCATGCCGCCGTCGCTCACCCCATGCGCACGTCCTGCCACACCAGCCGGTGATCGGACGTCGGCACCGTCGTCCCGTCCCCCACCAGCCGGTACAGCGGGTCGTCGGACGTCGGCCAGAACACACCGTTCGCGCCCGGTATCAGCCCTCTGGACGGCAGGACGTAGTCGACACGCAGATTCCCGGGAGCGGTGTCGCCGAAGTCGGAGGTGTCGTACGCCGGGTCGCCGAGGTGGGAGGCGTTGGCACCGCCCTGGAGCTTCGCGGCCTCCACGCCGCCGGCGCTGGCCGGGGGAGTGGCCGGGAGGTTCACCGCCGGGTGGTCGAGCAGCTGCCGTATGGCGTGGTCGTAGCTGTCGCCGTCGTACGGATCGGCGTTGTTGTCGCCCGCGATGACGAACCGAGCCCCGGGCCGCAGCCCGCCGCGCACGCCCTTGTCGTCGTAGAGGTAGGAGCTGCGCCTGCGCCCGCCGATGTAGTCGGCCCACAGCCGGATCTCGTCGTGGTTGCGGCGGCCGTTGCGGTCCTCGGTGCCGTCGAAGGTGGGCGGGGTCGGGTGCGAGACCAGGAAGTGCACGGTGGAGTGTCCGATGCACACCGGCACGTCCCAGTGACTCTTCGACGACAGCCGGAGGATCGCGCGGGCCTCGTCGCTGTAGTAGCCCGGGGGCATGATGTGGCCCGGCATGTCCTTCCACAGGAAGCGCTGGAAGGTCCGCACCGCGCGCGTGTCGATCGGGTACTTCGACAGGACGACCATGCCGTACTGCCCGGGGAACCAGCCGTAGCCGTACGCGTCCTGACCGTACGCGTCCGAACCGGGCGTCGTGACCGCGCCGTTCTTCCCGTCGAGGTCCACACCCGTGGCGACGCCCGTGTTCACCGGGCCGGTGAAGTGGTACGGGAAGCGGATCGGCTTCGCTCCGCCCTGGCCGACGGACAGGTAGTTGCGCAGGAACAGGCGGACCGCCTGCCCCTGGTCGTCGTAGTCGAACTCGTTGATCAGCAGGATGTCCGGGTCGACCCGCTGGATGGTCTCGGCGGCGTTGCGCGCCTGGGCGTTGTCCGGCGTGGACAGGTCGCTGATCAGCGCGCCCTGGGTGGAGCGGTTCAGCGAGGCGTTGAACGTGGCGAACCGTACGGACCGGCGGCCGTGCCGCTCGGCCGCCGAGGCCGGGAACGCCGCGGTCGTGGCCAGTGCCGCCCCGGCGAGAGAGGCGAGCGCCGTGCGGCGGGAGAGAGATCCGGTGTGGTTCATCGAAGCTCCGGAGAGGGAGAGGAAGGGAGAGGAAGGGAGAGGGAGCGAGGAGGAGGGGGACACAGGGGAACACGTGAGGCTCGAAAAGTCTGCGCGCGTAGAGGTGAACGCCACAAGGCCCCGCGAGAACTCCCGGATTCACCCGCGATTCACGCGATGGTGTGATCATGTCCCGCGCGGTGGATGCCTGTTGGGGCCCGGGGGTAGGGCCCGGCCATGACGCAGCAGCCCTTCGAACTCCCGCACTTCTACATGCCGTATCCCGCGCGACTGAACCCACACGTGGACGAGGCGCGTGCCCATTCAGCCGAGTGGGCGCGCGAGATGGGCATGCTGGAGGGATCCGGGATCTGGGAGCAGGCCGACCTGGAGGCTCACGACTACGGCCTGCTCTGCGCCTACACCCACCCCGAATGCGACGGCCCCGCGCTCTCCCTCATCACCGACTGGTACGTGTGGGTCTTCTTCTTCGACGACCACTTCCTGGAGATCTTCAAGCGCACCCAGGACCGCGCCGGCGGCAAGGCCTATCTGGACCGGCTGCCCCTGTTCATGCCGATGGACCTGTCGACCCCGATGCCCGAGCCGCAGAACCCGGTCGAGGCGGGTCTCGCCGACCTGTGGACGCGCACCGTGCCCTCGATGTCGGCCGACTGGCGCCGCCGTTTCGCCGTCGCGACCGAGCACCTTCTCAATGAGTCCCTGTGGGAGCTCTCCAACATCAACGAGGGGCGCGTCGCCAACCCCGTCGAGTACATCGAGATGCGCCGCAAGGTGGGTGGCGCCCCCTGGTCTTCGGGTCTGGTGGAGTACGCGAGGGCCGAAGTACCCGCGTCCGTCGCCGAGTCGAGGCCGCTGCGGGTCCTGATGGAGACGTTCTCGGACGCCGTGCATCTGCGCAACGACCTGTTCTCCTACCAGCGCGAGGTCGAGGACGAGGGCGAACTCAGCAACGGCGTCCTGGTGCTGGAGACCTTCTTCGGCTGCACGACGCAGGAGGCCGCCGACACCGTCAACGACGTCCTCACCTCCCGGCTCCACCAGTTCGAGCACACCGCCCTCACCGAAGTCCCCGCCCTGGCACTGGAAAAGGGGCTCACCCCTCAGGAGGTCGCCGCGGTCGCGGCGTACACCCAAGGGCTGCAGGACTGGCAGTCCGGCGGCCACGAATGGCACATGCGCTCCAGCCGGTACATGAACGCGCGCGCCGAATCCACCGCGCCCTGGAAGGCTCTGACCGGTCCTGGCACCTCCGCCGCCGACGTCGGCGCGCTGCTCGCGGCGGCCGGCGCCGAACGCCTGCGTGCCTACACGCACGTGCCCTTCCAGAAGGTGGGCCCGTCCCGACTGCCCGACTTCTACATGCCCTTCCAGGTGGAGCTCAGCCCGCATCTGAACGCCACCCGAACCCGCCTCACCGGGTGGGTGCACCGCATGGGCATGCTCCAGGAGGGCGTCTGGGACGAGGACAAGCTCGCCGCCTACGACCTCCCGCTGTGCTCGGCAGGCCTCGATCCGGACGCCACACCCGAGGCCCTCGACCTCAGCGCCCAGTGGCTCGCCTGGGGCACCTACGGCGACGACTACTACCCCCTCGTCTTCGGCCACCGCCGCGACCTGGCCGCCGCCCGGCTGACCACGCAACGCCTGGCCGCCTGCATGCCCCTCGCCGGCGAGGAGGCCACCGTCCCGCTCAACGGCATGGAGCGCGGACTCGTCGACCTCTGGGCCCGTACCACGGCGGAGATGACCCCCGAGGCACGGCGTGGCCTCAAGGACGCGGTGAACGTCATGACCGAGAGCTGGGTGTGGGAACTGTCCAACCAGCTCCAGAACCGCATCCCCGACCCGGTCGACTACCTGGAGATGCGCCGCGCCACCTTCGGCTCCGACCTCACCCTCAGCCTCTGCCGGATGGGCAACGGCCCCGCCGTCCCGCCGGAGGTGTACCGCAGCGGACCCGTCCGCTCGCTGGAGAACGCCGCCGTCGACTACGCGTGCCTCCTCAACGACGTCTTCTCCTACCAGAAGGAGATCGAGTACGAGGGCGAGATCCACAACGCGATCCTCGTCGTCCAGAACTTCTTCGGCATCGACTACCCGACCGCGCTCGCCGTCGTCCACGACCTGATGACCCAGCGCATGCAGCAGTTCGAGCATGTGGCCGCGCACGAACTGCCCATCGTGTACGAGGACTTCGGGCTCTCGGACGAGGCGCGCGAGGCCATGGGGAACTACGTGGTCGACCTCCAGAACTGGCTGGCGGGCATCCTGAACTGGCACCGCGAGGTCGACCGCTACAAGGCCGAGTACTTGTCCCGCCGCGCGCACGGCTTCCTGCCGGACCGCCCGCCGGCCGTACCCGTCCTCAGCTGACGTCCCGCACCCGCGCTGTGGTCTCCTCGGCGAGCTCTCGTACGCCGCTTGCGGCGTTCTCCGAGAGCTCGCCGAGTATCGCGTCGGCGGTCGGTAGGAGCGCGCGGGCCACTGCAGTGCGTGATCGGTCATGTCACAGAACGTAACAGCGGCCACTGACAACGGACTTGCGGCCTCCCTACCAAGACCTACCGGCGCACGGCCCGGACGTTCAACGACGGCCTCGGCTTCACCGTCGCCGAGGGCAGCCACGAGCAGTGGAGCTTCCTCAACCTCGCGCCGATCGTCCACCCCATGCACATCCACCTGGCCGACTTCCAGCTGCTGGGCCGGGACGCCTACGACGTCTCGGGCTTCGACCCGGCGGTGGGCTGAACCCGCAGTCCGATCCGGCACGACGCCGGCACGCCGATCCCGCCGGCGCCCAATGAACTCGGCCACAAGGACGTGTTCCGGGTGCCGGGGAACCAGCTGCTGCGCGTCATGGGCAGGTTCGACGGGGCGTACGGCCGGTTCATGTACCACTGCCACCTCCTCGAGCACGAGGACATGGGCATGATGCGGCCCTTCGTCGTCATGCCCCCGGAGGCGCTCAAGTTCGACCACGGCGGCCACGGGGAGGGACACACAGGCTGACGCACAAGGCTCGCGCCCGTACCCGGACGACCGGACTACCGGGCGCGGGCGCGAGCCGTCGCCGGACGTCGTGTTCCTTGCCGTGACGCCTATGGCTTCCCTGTCTTGACCACTGGTCAGTCTCACTCGATCGTGGCTCGTTGTGCGCCGGTGCGCAGGGTAGTCACCAGCCGGAGGCGATCCGATGGAACAGACTGCGTTGCGACCCAAGCCCATGCCAGGTCAGCGGCCCGGCGACGGTGCCAGGTCCGACCACGGCGCACGGCGCCCGCACGCCGCGCCCCACCGCCGCGGCCAACGGCTCGCGACCTTTCTGGCCGCCTTGATCGTCGGGACGGTCCTGGTCCTGTCCGGGGTGGGACTCGGCACGGTGGGGGCCACGGTGATCGGCATGAGCAAGCTCGCCGAGCTGCAGCGGCAGACGGGGCAGGGCGCCCCGGGAAGCCCGGCACCCTCGGCGGACCGCGGTTCCTCGGCCCCGTCGTCCCCCACGCCGGCCTTGTCGCAGGCTCCCGCCGCCGCGACCCTCGGCGTGGAGGCCGTGGACGCCGAGAAGGTGGGTGCCCTCGTCGTCGGCGTCCATGTGCCCGGCCCGGGATACGCGGCCGGCCTGATCCGGGGCGACCTGATCCTCGCGCTGGACGAGACCCGCGTCGACGCGGCCGCCGATCTCGCGCGCGCCGTCGCCGAAGCCCGCCCGGGCAGCGAGGTCACCCTGACGGTGCGCCACCGCAGCGGCGGCTACCAACAGCTGACTGCGGTCCCGGGCGTCGTCACCTGACCACCTCGCATCCCCTGAGGGAGTATGCGAAAACCACTGGTCACCTTCCGCCGACAGGGCCACGATGACCCCATGCCGACCACCCTCATCGCCTTCCTGGGGGCCTGCACCCTCGTCGCCGCCTCGCCCGGCCCCAGCACCGTGCTGATCATCAAGCAGTCGCTGCACAGCAGGCGCTCCGGATTCCTGACCGTGCTCGGCAACGAGACCGGCGTCTTCCTCTGGGGTGCGGTCGCCGCGTTCGGCCTGACCGCGCTGCTCACGGCCTCCGAGATGGCGTACGACGTGATGCGGATCGTCGGCGCGGTCGTGCTCGTCGGCTTCGGCGTCCAGGCGCTGCGGCAGGCGCGCCGCGCCAAGGGGACCCGGGACGACGCGGAGGACGCATGGCAGGGCACGCAGAAGAGTGGCTGGGCCTCCTACCGGGGCGGGCTGCTGCTCAACCTCGCCAACCCCAAGGCGGCCGTCTTCGCGATGTCCTTCCTCCCGCAGTTCGTACCGGAGGGCGCCCCGCACCTGCCGGCCATGATCGGCCTCGCCGCGCTCTGGGCGATCTACGAAGTCGGCTACTACGGCCTGTACGTGTGGTTCGTGGGCCGGCTGAAGAACGTGCTGTCCCGCGCGGGTGTGCGCCGGCGCCTGGAGCAGGTCTCCGGAGGAGTGCTGCTGCTCCTGGGTGTCCGCATGGCACTGGAGGGCTGACGCCATGCCCGACCGGCCGTACGGAAGATCCGCCGAAAGCCCCGCCGACCGGCTCGCGCCGCCACCTCGGTCCGGGCAGGATGCTGACCGTAGTCCTTTCACGCGCACAGGGAGGCCCGGATGACCGGCACCGCACCCGCGCCCTTCACCGCCGACGACTACCGGGGCCGTAGGGAACGTGCCGCGCGGGCGGCAGCGGACGCCGGACTGGCCGGCCTCCTGGTGGCCCCCGGCCCGGACCTGGTGTGGCTCACCGGCTACGCGCCCCCCGCGGAGACCGAGCGGCTCACCCTGCTGGTCCTCGTCCCCGGCCAGGACCCCGTCCTCGTCGTCCCCGCCCTGGAGGCCCCGGACGCCGCGAAGGCCGTCGGCATGCCCGGCCTGGCCCTGCGCGACTGGACCGACGGCAAGGACCCCTACGCCGCCACCGCCGCCCTCCTCGACGCGAGCGGCCGGTTCGGCATCAGCGACAACGCCTGGGCGATGCATCTGCTGGCCCTGCAGAAGGCGCTGCCCGGCACCTCCTACGCCTCCCTCACCGACGCCCTGCCCATGCTGCGGGCCGTCAAGGACAGAGCCGAACTGGAGCTGCTGGCGGCCGCGGGTGCGGCCGCAGACGCAACGTTCGAGGAGATCCGGAAGGTTCCCTTCGGCGGCCGGCGCGAGTCCGAGGCCGCCGCCGACCTCGCTCACCTGCTGCGCCGCTTCGGACACTCCCAGGTCGACTTCACCATCGTCGCCTCCGGGCCGAACGGCGCCAACCCGCACCACGAGGTGGGCGACCGCGTGATCGAACGCGGCGACATGGTCGTCCTCGACTTCGGCGGCCTGAAGGACGGCTACGGCTCCGACACCTCCCGCACGGTCCACGTCGGCGAACCCACCGAGGAGGAGCGCCGGGTGCACGACCTGGTGCGCGAGGCCCAGGAGGCCGGCTACCGCGCCGTACGGCCCGGCGTTGCCTGCCAGGAGGTCGACCGGGCCGCCCGCGCGGTCATCGCGGAGGCCGGGTACGGCGAGTACTTCATCCACCGCACCGGGCACGGCATCGGCGTCACCACGCACGAGCCGCCGTACATGATCGAGGGCGAGGAGCAGCCCCTGGTGCCCGGCATGTGCTTCTCCGTGGAGCCCGGCGTCTATCTGCCCGGCCGCTTCGGGGTGCGGATCGAGGACATCGTGACGGTCACCGAGGACGGCGGCCGGCGGCTCAACGACACGACCCGCGAGATGGTCATAGTGGACTGATCCGGTGACCGATCCCGGAGCAAGGAGCCCCCGTAGACCCCCGAGCGACAACGGCGCGACCATGACCCAGGCACCGACACCCACCGCGGACATCGTCCGCCGACTGGTCCGTTCCCTGCTCAAGGACGGCGTGGACGACTCGGCCGGCCCCGAGGTCCGGCCCGCCGCCGCGGGCGCCGAGCCCGCCACCTGGTGGGTCGGCACCCGCCATGTGCTGCGCCTCGCCCCCGACCGCGCGGCCGCCGCCCGCCAGCGCCGTGAGCTGCGGCTGCGCGACCTTGTCCGTCCGCACGTCTCGGTCGCGGTGCCGACGAGCGTCGCGTACGGGGAGTGGGCGCCCGGGCTGACCTACACCCTGGACAGCAAGGTGCCCGGCGGGGCGGGCGGGGAGCACGACGTGTCCGCCCTCGGCGAGGCCGACCTGGCCGGGCTGCTCACGGGGCTGCGCGAGGTCCCGGTACGGCAGGCCGAGACACTCGGCGTGCCGCGCGCGGCGCCGCGCTCCTTGGAGGCCCTGCGCCGCGCCGCCGAACGCGCCGCCGCGCGCCTGGCCGAGGCCGACGAGTTCGACGCCGCCCGCCTGCGCCAGCTCACCCAGCCGGCCGCCGTACAGCTCGCGGCCCAGCCCGGCACCGCGGTCCTCGTCCACCACGCCCTCACCGGCGACCACCTCGTCGTCAGCGTCGACGGCCGGGTGCGCGGCGTCCTCGGCTGGGCCGACACCGTCCTCGGCGACCCCGCGGAGGACATCGCCGGCCTCGCCCTCGCCGTCGGCTCCCCGGCCGCAGTCCGCGCCGCCACCCTCGCCGGCTACGGCGCCCGCCCCTGCCTGCGTGGCCTCTGGCTCGCCCGCTGCGACTCGCTCGTCCGCCTGGCGGACCGCCTCGACGGCAAGGGCGAGACGCCGCTCCCGCTGCTCAGGGTGCAGCTCGGGCACGCGTGGGAGGCGATCCTGCTGGAGCGCGTGACGGAGTTCAGGGAGGACGAGGGGAACGAGGCGGACGAGGAGTTGTAGGGGCGGACACAGCTGACGCAGCGGACGCAGAGGTGCACGCGCGGACGCTCGCGCCCCCCCCCGGGCCCCCGGAACCTCACGCCCCCGCGCCCCGCTCACCCCTGCAACAGCACCACGCCCGACTCCCCGGGCACCTGCAGCACCCCGTCCGCACCCGGCGCCTCCACCGGCTCCCACGCGGCCAGTACGGTCCCCTCGCGGGGCCCCAGGGGGATCGCCGCCGGTTCCTTGGCGAGGTTGACGGCCACGCGTACGTCGCCGCGCCGGAAGGCCAGCCAGCGCTCCTGCTCGTCGTAGGCCACCTTGGTGTCGGCGAGGTCGGGATCCGTGAGGTCGGGCTGTTCGTGGCGCAGGGCGATGAGGCGGCGGTACCAGGCCAGCACGCGCGCGTGGGGCTCGATGTCGGGCTCGGACCAGTCGAGGCAGGAGCGGTCCCGGGTCGCCGGGTCCTGCGGGTCGGGCACGTCCTCCTCGGCCCAGCCGTGTGCCGCGAACTCCCGCCGCCTGCCGCGTCGTACGGCTTCGGCGAGCTTGGGATCGGTGTGGTCGGTGAAGAACTGCCAGGGCGTGCCCGCGGCCCACTCCTCGCCCATGAACAGCATCGGCGTGAACGGTGCGGTCAGCGTCAGCGTGGCCGCGCAGGCCAGCAGGCCGGGGGAGAGGGAGGCCGCGAGCCGGTCGCCCTGGGCCCGGTTGCCGACCTGGTCGTGGGTCTGGCTGTAACCGAGGAGACGGTGCGCCGCAACGCGGGTACGGTCCAAGGGGCGCCCGTGCCGCTGGCCCCGGAAGCTCGAGTACGTCCCGTCGTGGAAGTAGCCGCCGGTGAGGGTCTTGGCGAGGCCCGCCATGGGGGCGCGGGCGAAGTCGGCGTAGTAGCCCTGGGACTCGCCGGTCAGCGCGGCGTGCAGGGTGTGGTGGAAGTCGTCGTTCCACTGCGCGTGCAGACCGACGCCGCCCGCCTCGCGCGCGGTGATGAGCCGGGGGTCGTTGAGGTCGGACTCGGCGATCAGGTACAGCGGCCGGTCGAGGTCGGCGGCCAGGGCGTCGACGGCTGTCGACAGCTCCTCCAGGAAGTGGCACGCGCGTGTGTCCACCAGTGCGTGCACCGCGTCCAGACGCAGCCCGTCGAACCGGTAGTCCCGCAGCCAGGCGAGCGAGCTCTCCACGAGATACGCGCGCACCTCGTCCGAGCCGGGCGCGTCCAGGTTGACGGCGGAGCCCCAGGGCGTCTGGTGGGTGTCCGTGAGGTAGGGCCCGAAGACGGGCAGATAGTTCCCGGACGGGCCGAAGTGGTTGTGCACGACGTCGAGAACCACGCCCAGGCCCAGTTCGTGCGCCCGGTCGACGAAGCGTTTCAGCGCCTCGGGCCCGCCGTACGGCTCGTGCACCGCCCACAGCGAGACCCCCTCGTACCCCCAGCCGTGCCGCCCGGGGAAGGGGCACAGCGGCATCAACTCGACATGGGTGACGCCCAGTTCGACGAGGTGCACGAGCCGCTCGGCGGCAGCGTCGAGCGTGCCCTCACGCGTGTACGTGCCCACGTGCAGCTCATACAGCACCGCACCGGGCAGTGGCCTCCCCGCCCACTCGGTACGCCACTCGTAGCGCCCGTGGTCGACGACCGCGCTCAGCCCGTCCGGACCGTCCGGCTGCCGGCGCGAGCGCGGATCGGGCAGCACGGGGCCGTCGTCGAGCGCGAAGCCGTACCGTGTGCCGTCCCGCGCCTCTGCCTCCCCCCGCCACCATCCCGCGCGATCGGGATCGCGCTCCAACGCGCGCGTGGCGCCCTCGCAATGGAGCGTCACACGGTCGGCCTGCGGTGCCCACACCTCGAACTGCACGGACGGTTCCCCTTCGTCTGCTCACCGTGATGTAGCCCGTCCATGGTGCTTCAAACGAGATCAATCCGCTTCTGAATCCTCCCTTTTGCGGCAGGTGTCGTGGCCGATGTCGTCGATCATGCCTGCGTGGCGGCGGTTTCCCCGTTTTCTGGACACCGGGGGGCCACTGACCGACAATCAGCTCCGTGACGTCGTCTTTCGAGTTCAATACCTACCCCGCGCGGCTCTCCGACGCGGAGCGCGACAAGGCGCTGAAGGTGCTCCGTGACGGCGTCGCCATGGGCCGGCTGTCGCACGACACGTTCGTGCGACGCATGGAACTGGCCCTCGCCGCCCGCCGTGTGGACGAGCTCGCCGTGCTCACCGCCGACCTGCCCGTCGAGAGCCGCCTGTCACGCCTGGTGTTCGGCTCGGTCGAGGCGATCTCCGGCTTCACCGTACGGCTGCGCAGGGCCTGGCAGTCCGAGCGGCTGCCCAAGCTGCTGCTGCCCCACCCCGCGACCGGTCATCCGCTGCGCATCGGCCGTGACCCCGCCAATGGGCTGCGGCTGACCCACGAGACGGTGTCCCGGGTGCACGCCGAACTGAGCCACCAGGCCGGCATATGGGTCCTGCGCGACCTCGGCTCCACCAACGGCACCACGGTGAACGGCCGACGGGTCATCGGCGCCGTAGTGGTCCGCGAGGGCGACCAGGTCGGCTTCGGCCGGATGTCGTTCCGGCTCGCCGCGAACTGAGCCGAACCTTAGCTCTGGCCTTGGCCTTACTTGATGCGTTGACTCAAGTCCCTTTGCCCTCTGTGGTGTTGACGTAGTCGTCAACTCGTGACTGACTGTGCGTACACCGTGCACACCAGGTGAATCGACGGCACCACATTGTGGAGGTGTGCCCTGCCGCCACTCCTCCGCTACCCGACCGTCGACGAGCTGGGCGCCCGGGCGGCCGCGCTCGTCGCCCGCCGCCCTCGTGACGCGCGGCTGCGCCGCGTCGGGACGTCCCGCGCGGGCACACCGCTGTGGCTGCTGTCCGTCGGCCATGGCAGCCGCCAGGCCCTCGTCGTGGCCGGCCCGCACGCCAACGAACCCGTGGGCGGCGCCACCGTGCTGCGGCTGGCCGAACGGGTGCTGGCCGACCCCCGCCTGCACGAGGGTGCCGACGCCACCTGGAACCTGCTGCTGTGCCTGGACCCCGACGGCCTGCGCCGCAACGAGGGCTGGCTGCACGGTCCGTACGCGCTCGGCGGCTACTTCCGGCACTTCTTCCGGCCCGGCTTCCTGGAGCAGCCCGAATGGCTGCCCGACGGCGCGGACGCCGCCACGCTGCCCGAGACCCGCGCCCTGCTCGACCTCCAGGACGAACTGCGGCCCTTCCTCCAGTGCTCACTGCACGGGGTCGACGTCGGCGGCGGCTTCGTCGAGCTGACCCACGACCTGCCCGGCCTCGCCCAGCGCGTCGCGCACACCGCCGCCCGCCTCGGCATTCCGCGCGAGCTCGGCCCCTACGACACCCTGTACTGGCCGGAACTGGGACCCGCCGTCTACCGGATCCCCAGGCCGCGCCGGGGCGATCTGGCCGCCGCCATCACCGAGGCGGCCGTTGAGTCGACCTGGTTCCATCCGCACCGGCACGGCACCGTCACGGCGGTCGTCGAGGCCCCCATGTGGGGGGTGCCCGCGGTGGAGGACGGCGCCCCGCACGCCGATGAGGAAACGGTCCTGCGCATGGTGAGCCACACACTGCGTCACGACACCGGCGTCCTGGAGCGACTGCTGGCGCGCCTGCGGCCACACCTTCCCGCCGGACCGGAAACGGCCCGGCTGTTCGCCCCGGTCGACGACTATTTACTGGTCTGCCCCGGGCTCGCCGACACCTGGGACCCCGACCTCGAGGACCCGGGCGGCGAACGGCCCCTTCCGCCGCTCAGCACCGCCCACCTGGCCGCCCTGCGCATCGCCGGGCGGCGCCTCGCCCTGCGGACGGCGGGACTGCTGCACCAGCTCGTGACGGGCGCCGGGCGCGACCCGGCCCGGGTGCTGCCGGAACTGGACCGGCTCCTCGACGAGTGGTGCGAGGACTACCGCGACGGCTGCGGAGCGCGCTGGATACCGGTCGCGCGCCAGGTGGAGTACCAGTCGCGGGTGGTGCTCGCCGCGTTCGAACTCGCCGCGCGGTACGCGCCCGCGGGCTCTCGTTCGGGTGAGTCGGGGTGGAATGCCGGGGCCGCCGTGCCGATGCATCGGGAATGACGCGATGCATCACAGCCGTACGCGGCACTCTGCTCACGGCAGCCGCCGCCCTTGCCCTCGGCGCCGCCGCGCCCCAGGCGACCGCCCAGGACTCCGGCCCCGGCAACTGGCTCTTCGTCACGGTCACCCGCGGCGAGACCCCCCACAGTGAGGCGCCCGGCAGGCTGCTGCTGTGCGATCCGCCGCAGGGGCACGGCAAGGCGGCCGAGGCCTGCGAGCAGCTCGACAGGGTGGGCGGCGACATCGGCCGGCTCCGGCAGAAGGACGCCTTCTGCCCGATGATCTACGCGCCGGTGACCGCCCACGCGCGCGGATGGTGGAACGGACGCCCGGTGGAGTACCGGGAGACGTTCTCGAACGGATGCGGGATGTCGGCGCGGACGGGCGCGGTCTTCGCGCTGGACGGCTGACCCCGCCTCTACCGCACGGTGCTGCACGCGCGTGTGCCGTAGGCGTGGCTCACGTCTCTCGGTCACGTGCGTGCAGCGCTGCCGCGACGACCGTCCGGGACTGGTGCTCGACCTGGTGCTCCAGCGGCACCCAGCGGGCCCGGAAGCGCTCGGCGAAGGCGTCGCTCCAGGTCGCCACGAGGCGTTCGAGCGGCGGGGCCGCGCTGTCGCCGGTCTCGTGCAGGACACGCCGCAGCATGGCCGCCGCCCGCAGCGGCAGCCGCCGCCCGAAGGCGTCCACGCTCCCGACGTACGCCATGGTGCCGTCGGCGGGCGGCGTGTGCATCCAGTCGGCGGCCAGCCCCGGCACCAGTTCCAGCGACCACTTCGCGGCCCTCAGCAGGGGCCCGTCGGCGCCGTCCAGGCGGGGGAGCGCCTCGCTGAGCACCCGCTCCACCTCCAGCGCGTCCCGCAGCAGCCGGGCCGCCAGCCGCCGCATCGCCCTGGCCGGGGCGGGATGCGGCGCCGGGTCGTCCACCAGGTCGCTCGCCCACATCGGCACCTCGACGACCGCGGTCAGGCCGCCGTACCGGTGCACGCGATACCAGGTGCTGCTGCGCGCGTCGTCCGGCATGCTCGGATACGCCGCGCCCGCGCCCGGCGCCGGCATCACGTGCACCCCGGGTCCGGCCGCGGGCCAGCCCGCCGCGTCCGAGGCGCCGGTCTCCACCGGGATGTGCAGCTCGGCCGCGGACTTCGCGAACGGCTCGGCGAGTCCGGGGACGTCCTTCGTCAACTGCACCCAGCTGCCGCCCAGATCGGTGCCGTGCAGGGTCACCTGGAGGTAGGGGCGCAGCTCGTCGATGACCCGGATCAGCGCCCGCGTCTCGGGCGGCAGCCGGTCGGGCGGCAGGGCGGCCGGTGCCCACTCCGGCTGCTCGGGGGCTGCGGGCCTGAAGAAGCCGAGGTGGTAGTCGAACAGGCTGCGGGGTGCCGGGGTGACGTGCAGGCTCGCACCGTCGGGGTCCGCGCACAGCAGGAAGTGCCAGGCGGTGTCGGCCCGCAGCTCCCGGTCGTGCAGGACGCGTTCGGCGACCGCGAGAAGGGTGGAACTCCCCGTCGGTTCGTTGGAGTGCGCTCCCGCGACGACCAGTACGGCGCGTCGGGCGTGACCGATGGACAGCAGATGGAGGGGTCTGCCCGCCCGGGAGGCCCCCACCTGTCTGAGTACGCACAGGTCGGGCCGGTGAGCGGCCAACGCTCGGGCGGACAGGATCAGTTCGGTCAGCGTGGGGTAGCGCAGCTCCGGCAGGAGACTCACCCCCGTCACGTCCGCCCGGCTTCGCAATCCGCAGTACCCCATGGTCTCGTTTACCTGTCAAGGATTTCACGGGGGAGCCTCCAGGGGGCGCCCAGTTGCATTTGCCGCCGGAAGGTGAGGAGTGGCAGGCGGCAGGGGGAGTGCGAGCCCCGTCCTGCCGGGGCGGCGGGCCCTGTTTCACCCCTTTCGTCCCGCTTTCGAGCAGCAGGGCAGCCGCCGGCAGCCCGGGCGCGAAGAGGGCATCGACGCTCGTCACCACGCGCCGGCCGTCGTGCACGAGCCCCGGGAGTGTGCGCGGGCCCGAGCCGGTCGCCGGCAGGACGCCACGCGCGCGGGGCCGCCGTACGCGCCCGAGAGCGTGCTCCATGGGCACGCCGTACGACATTACGGCCGCTCGGCCCGCTCACATCGACTCCTCCACGCCGACCCGCTCCAGCAACGCCACGGGCAGCTGCTCGAACAGTTCCTCCACACGCGCGTGCCCGCTGAACTCCCGCTCCGGAGACAGCGCGTCGGCCCACCGCCCCGGCGGCAGCGGCAGCAGCGTGTCACGCCAGCCGCCGGACCGCGCCAGCCGCAGCGACAGCCGCGTCACGGCGGTGACCACCTCACCGGAGCGCACGAAGGCGACACAGTGCGCGGCTGACGGCCCCTCGGCGCTCAAGGGCGCGTACGACGCCGAGTCACCGAACACATCGGGGCGCCGCCTGCGAAGCCGTAGCACCGACGCCGTCAACGCACCCTTCTCGCCCGGATCCTCGTGCGGGAACCGCACGGCCCGCCGGTTGTCGGGGTCGACCAGCGCCCGGTACTCGCCCTCGGTGCCCTGGTAGACATCGGGGACGCCCGGCATCGTCAGCTGGGCCAGGGCCATGCCCAGCGTGTTCGCCCGGATGTGCGGCTCCAGGCTGCCCCGGAGAGCCGCCACGTGCGCGTACGGCGCCCCACACGGCCCCGCCGCGACGAACTCCGCCACCGCCTCCTCATACGGCGGCTCCTGCTCCGTCCAGCTCGTGAACAGCCCCGCCTCGCGCACATGCTTCAACAGGGCGCCCTGAACGCGGTCGACGGCCGCGTCGCCCAGCCCGAACACCGTCTGCCAGGCCGCCCACGCCAGTTGCGCGTCCGGTACGCCCTCGCCGTCGCGCGTCACCTCGGTCAGGACGTCCGCCCAGCGCTCCGGGCACTCGGTGAGCACGGCCAGCGCGGCCCGTACGTCGGCGCTGCGCTTGGTGTCGTGTGTCGACGCGACCGTCCCGGTCGCGGGCCAGTCGCGCTGCACGCGCGCGCAGTAGGCGTGGAATTCGTCGGGCGAGACCGCGGGGCTCCCCGGGTTCCCGCCCACTTCGGTCGCCGACAGCAGCGGCACATACCGGTAGAACGCCGTGTCCTCCACGGACTTGGCCCGCAGCGCCGACGCCGTCTGCGCGAACCGCGCCCGGAACTCCACGTGGTCCGGCCCGCCCCCGGCCCGCCCGAGCACCAGGTCGCGCACGACGTCGACCGCACCGGCCTCCTCGGGCACGACGAAGGCGAGCCGGGCCTCGGCCGCGGCCTCCTCGGTGACGACGCGGGCCGCGTCACCGGAGGCGTACGGCCGGTAGACCTCCAGCCGGACGAGGAGTTCCTGCAGCGCGGTGCGCAGCGCCCAGGGCGCGCGGTCGCGCAGCGCGGGCTCAGGGGACGTGACACACACGCGGTGCGCCACGCGCGTCAGCCGGTCGATCTCGGTGGCCAGCTCGTGCGTGAGCACCTTGTACGCCGCCCGCCGCACCGTCGCCGCCCAGTCGCCGCCCCGGTCCGTCTGCGGGGCCGCGAACCGCCGGTACTGGCCGAGGAGTTCCCCGAACCCCGCCGGGTCGGTGAAGAGGCCGTCGATGTACCGCAGGGCGTCGTAGCCGGTGGTGCCCGCGACGGGCCAGGAGGCCGGCAGGTGCTCCCCGTCCGACAGGATCTTCTCCACCACGGTCCAGCACCCGCCGGTCGCCTCGTGGAGGCGCTGGAGATACGCGTCGGGGTCGGCGAGGCCGTCGGGATGGTCGATGCGCAGCCCGTCGATCACGCCCTCGTGCAGGAGCTGGAGGATCTTGGCGTGGGTGGCCTCGAACACCTCCGGGTCCTCGACCCGCACCCCGATCAGCTCCGAGATGCTGAAGAAACGCCGGTAGTTGAGCTCCGTACGGGCCAGCCGCCACCACACCGGCCGGTACCACTGGGCGTCCAGCAGCTGCGGCAGCGGCAGCCCCTCGGTGCCCTCGCGCAGCGGGAACACATGGTCGTAGTAGCGCAGGACATCGCCGTCCACCTCCAGGCGGCCGAGCTCCTCGCCCAGCGGACGCCCCAGCACCGGCAGCAGCACCTGGCCGCCCTGCGCCTCCCAGTCGATGTCGAACCACCGCGCGTACGGCGACTTGGGGCCCTCGCGCAGTACCTCCCAAAGGGCGCGGTTATGCCGCGGAGCCATCGCCATGTGGTTGGGCACGATGTCCACCACCAGGCCCAGGCCGTGCTCGCGCGCGGTACGCGCCAGCGCGCGCAGCCCTTTTTCGCCGCCCAGTTCCTCGCGCACGCGCGCGTGGTCCACGACGTCGTAGCCGTGCCCCGACCCCGGGACCGCTTCCAGGACGGGGGACAGGTGCAGGTGCGAGACGCCGAGCGAGGCCAGATACGGCACGGCTGCCGCAGCGGCCGCGAACGAGAACGCCGGCTGCAGCTGCAACCGGTAGGTGGCGGTCGGCACCATCGGGTCAGGTCGCTCAGGGGTCATGGAAAGCTACGTACCCGCCCTGCCGCGCTTCGTGTCATCGTCCCCTCCACGTGGGCCCCCGAGCGTGCCTAGCTTCGAGCGATGGGGAAAACGGGGACGAGTGGACGAGGCGGTACGTCGGCGACCTACCGCGAGGTGATCGGCCTGACCGGTCCGCTGCTGCCGGTCATGTCCTTCCTGGCACGGCTGCCGACCGCCACCATCCAGTTCGGCAGTGTGCTGCTGGTCGCGCGGACGAGCGGTTCGCTGACTGCCGCGGGGCTGACCGGTGGCGCGCTCGCCCTCGGGCAGGTGGCCTGCGGCCCGCTCGTGGGCCGACTCGCCGACCGGCACGGCCAGCGGACGGTCGTGCTCACCTTCTCCCTCGCCAACGCCCTCGCGATCATCGGGTTGGTCACCGGAGCGCTCGCGGGGCTGCCGACGGCGGTGCCGGCCGCGCTCGGAGCGGTGGCCGGGGCGACGGTGCCGCAGATCGGACCCATGGCCCGAGCGCGTCTTGTCGCACTCGCACGTCGTGCCGGGGCTCGGGAGAGCACGGTGGGCGCGGCGCTCTCCTTCGAGAGCACGTTGGACGAGATCTCGTTCGTCCTGGGGCCGGCGCTCGTCGGTCTGGCGGCCGTGACGGCACATCCCGGGTACGCGCTGGGTGGCGCCGCGGTGCTGGTGGCCTTGTGCGGCACCGGCTTCGCGCTGCATCGGACGGCGGCGGCGACATGGTCCGGGCCCGTCGCCACGTCGGCGGAACGACGGACCGGTTCCGTCCGGACGCGCGCGGGGCGACGAGACGGTGCCGTCCCTACGCCCCCGGGACGACGGTCCAGTGCCGTCCCTACACCCCCGGCGCGACGGTCCAGTGCCGTCGCGACGTCCTCCACGCGACGGACCGGTGCCGTCCCGACGTCCCCAACGCGACGATCCGGTGCTGTCCCAACGCCCCCAACGCGACGATCCCGTCCCGTCCCGACCCCCATCCCCCCCTCCATCCACGCCCTCCGGGCCGCCCTCGCCCTCCAAGGCGCCATGTTCGGCGCCTGCCAAGCCGGCATCACCGCCCTCACCCAGCGTCTCGGACAGCCGGATCAGGCAGGCCTCGTGTACGCCGCCATGGGAGTGATGAGTGCTGTCGCCGGGCTCTCCATGGCCGCGGTGGCCGCCCGCGTCGGACTGAACGCCCGCTGGCGAGCCGCCACCGCGGCCGCATTCCTGCTCTCGCTCCCCCTCCTGTGGACCGACAGCCTTCCCACCCTGTACGCCGTCGTCACCGTCCTCGGCCTCGCCTACGCCCCGCACCTCATCACGGTGTTCGGGCTGACCGAGCGTGTGGTGCCGGCGGAGCGGCTCGCGGAGGCGATGGCGTTCGCGACGAGCGCGCTCGTCGGAGGGCAGGCTCTCGCGGTCGCCGTCACCGGCCGCCTGGCCGAGTCCTACGGCCCCGCGGCGGCCTTCGGGGCGGCGAGCCTCGCCGCCGCGCTCGCCTGCGCGACAGCGCTGACGGCGCGCCCGGCGTCGTACACCGGACGCGCCGCCGCAAGCCACCTCCACGCGCGCGTGCCCGACGAGACCGGGCAGGCACGCACCGACACGCTGTCCTAGACGGGCCGCTGCAGCACCGTCATGCTGCGGTCCACCAGCGTCAGCCGTTCCCCGGCCTGCACCTTCGCTCCGGCCCCCGGCGGCACTCCGTCCGGGCGGGCGGTGTCGACGACCACCTCCCACTGGCGGCCGTGGTTGACCGGCACGACGAAGTCGAGGGTCTTGGGGGAGGCGTTGAACATCAGCAGGAAAGAGTCGTCGGTGATGCGTTCCCCGCGCGCCCCCGGCTCCGAGATCGCGTTGCCGTTGAGGAACACCGTCAGCGCCGACGCCTGCGTCCGGTCCCAGTCCCGCTGGGTCATCTCCTTGCCCTGCGGTGTGAACCAGGCGATGTCCGACAGGTCGTCGTGGGTGCCCTCCACGGGCCGCCCGTGGAAGAAACGTCGCCTGCGGAAGACCGGATGGTCCCGCCGCAGCCACACCATCGCGCGCGTGAAGGCGAGCAGCTCACGGGGCAGCGCGTTCGCGCCCTCTCCGACCGAACCGTCCTCCGCGCCCGCGGCGCCCTCCTGCGGCCACTCGATCCACGCCAGCTCACTGTCCTGGCAGTAGGCGTTGTTGTTCCCGCGCTGCGTGCGTGCGAACTCGTCGCCGTGGCTGATCATCGGCACGCCCTGGGACAGCATCAGCGTGGCGATGAAGTTGCGCATCTGGCGGGCGCGCCGCTCCAGCACGGCCGGGTCGTCGGTCTCGCCCTCCACCCCGCAGTTCCAGGACCGGTTGTGGCTCTCGCCGTCCCGGTTGTCCTCGCCGTTGGCGTGGTTGTGCTTGTCGTTGTACGAGACGAGGTCGTGCAGGGTGAACCCGTCGTGGCAGGTCACGAAGTTGATGGAGGCCAGCGGGCGCCGCCCGTCGTCCTGGTACAGGTCGGAGGAGCCCGTCAGCCGGGAGGCGAACTCCGCCAGCGTGCGCGGCTCACCGCGCCACAGGTCCCGTACGGTGTCGCGGTACTTGCCGTTCCACTCGGTCCACAGCGGCGGGAAGTTGCCCACCTGGTAGCCGCCCTCGCCCACGTCCCAGGGCTCGGCGATCAGCTTCACCTGGGAGACCACCGGGTCCTGCTGCACCAGGTCGAAGAACGACGACAGCCGGTCCACCTCGTGGAACTGCCTCGCCAGCGTGGCCGCGAGGTCGAAGCGGAAGCCGTCGACGTGCATCTCGGTGACCCAGTAGCGCAGCGAGTCCATGATCATCTGCAGGACGTGCGGGGACCGCATGAGCAGGGAGTTACCGGTGCCCGTGGTGTCCATGTAGTAGCGCGGGTCGTCCGTCAGGCGGTAGTACTGCGGGTTGTCCAGGCCCCGGAAGGACAGCGTGGGGCCCAGGTGGTTGCCCTCGGCCGTGTGGTTGTAGACCACGTCGAGGATGACCTCGATGCCGGCCTCGTGCAGTGCCCGCACCGCCGACTTGAACTCCAGGACCTGCTGGCCGCGGTCGCCCCAGGAGGCGTACGCGTTGTGCGGGGCGAAGAAGCCGATCGTGTTGTAGCCCCAGTAGTTGTTCAGGCCCATGTCGACCAGACGGTGGTCGTTCACGAACTGGTGGACCGGCATCAGCTCGAGCGCCGTCACGCCCAGCTCGGTGAGGTGCTCGATGACCGCCGGATGCGCGAGGGCGGCGTAGGTGCCGCGCAGTTCCTCGGGCAGCCCCGGGTGCCGCATCGTGAGGCCCTTCACGTGGGCCTCGTAGATCACCGTGTGGTGGTACTCGGTGCGCGGCCGCCGGTCGTCGCCCCAGTCGAAGTACGGGTTGACCACGACCGACGACATCGTGTGCGGCGCCGAGTCCAGGTCGTTGCGCCTGTCGGGTTTGTCGAAGTGGTAGCCGTACACCTCCTCGCCCCAGCGGATCGAGCCGCTGACCGCCTTGGCGTACGGGTCGAGCAGCAGCTTCGCGGAGTTGCAGCGCAGACCGCGCTCCGGGGCGTACGGGCCGTGCACCCGGAACCCGTACCGCTGACCCGGCATGACGCCCGGCAGGTACGCGTGCCGTACGAACGCGTCGCTCTCCCGCAGTTCCACCGCCGTCTCCGAGCCGTCGTCGTGCAGCAGACACAGCTCTACTCGGTCCGCGGCCTCCGTGAAGACCGCGAAGTTGGTGCCGGCGCCGTCGTAGGTGGCACCGAGTGGATATGCCTCTCCAGGCCAGACCTGCATGGACACGACTCTTTCAGCTGGAGCGCGCCGTCGGGGGCGCCTTGGCGTCGAGTCTCCCCGAAAGTGATGGAACCACCTATGACTTACGTCCCTCTTACCGGTCGACCAGTGCATACGAGGTATGCCGAAACCAGTGGGGCAGACACGTACTCCCGGGGACGTACGGGGAGTAGGGGGAAGATGTGCGCAAGATAGTGCACCGCCATCTGGGCAAGGTGGTGGCAGGTGCGGCCATTGCGGTGGCCGGAACGGCCGTGATGGTCGGGATCACCCTGCCGGGGACGGCGGGGGCCGACGACACGGCAGGAGACAACGCGAGCCAGGCCGCTCAGCAGGCGGCCCAGGGACAGGGGGCCGCTGCGGTGCCTCCGGGCGTCGTCGAGGAGGCCCCGAGCGAGGGTGACAAGGGAACGGGCAACGACCCGCTGACCGACGACGAGATGGACCGGGCCGCGAAGCTCGCGGCGAGCCCGCAGATGCGCAACGCCGGCGAGAACGTCGAGGGCGACCGCGGTCCGCAGCGCGTCGGCGTCGACCTTGCCGAACCGGAGGCCGACGAGCTGGACGCCCCGAGCGCGCCGCGCCGGGCCGAGGTGACGTTCTACGACTACAAGGCCGACGCGCTCGTCACCAGGACGGTCAACCTCGACACCGGGAAGATCGAGCAGACCGTCACCGAGCACGGCGTCCAGCCGCCGCTGAGCCGTGCCGAGTACACGGAGGCGGCCAAGCTGCTGATCGCCGACCCGCTGGGCGCGGGCATGAAGGCGGACTTCAAGGACGCCACCGGCAAGGAGCTCACCTCCCCGGACCAGCTGCTGCTCAACGGCGCCGTGTACCGGGCGGCTCCGGGCGCCCAGCCCGCCGTACTCGACAAGTGCGGCGAACACCGGTGCGTGCGGCTGTTCCCGAAGGTCAAGAACGGGCCCTGGATCGACGCCCGGTCCTTCGTGATCGACCTGAGCGCCCGCAAGGTCGCCAAGCTCGACATCGGCTGAGCGGCCGTCCGTTCACCTTTCCAACCCACACCCTTGTACTTGCACCTCCCGTAAGAGGAGTCACTTCTTCATGCGCGTGAACAGAATGAGCCGTGCCCGTAAGGGCGCGGCCGTGGGCCTGTCCGTGGCCGCTCTGGCCGCCGGTGCGACGACCGGCGCGGGGCCGGCCAACGCCCAGCCGAGGAACGCCGCCGCGGCGGCCGCCGAGTGCAGCGCCAACTACCGCATCGAGCAGAAGCTCACCGGCGGCACGACCTGGCGGATGTGCTGGCGTTACGACGGCAAGGCAGGGCTCGTCCTGGAGAACATCTCCTACCAGCCCAAGGGCGAGACCAAGCCGATCAAGGTCCTCAACAGCGCCAGGCTCGGCCAGATCCACGTCCCGTACGACGACGGCAGCGTCGAGTACGACGACCTGACGGGCTTCGGCTTCGCCCAGGGGCTGATGAACCTGGCGCCCGGTGAGTGCCCCGGCGGCACCATCAAGACCGTCAAGGTCCCGGAGGCCTGGCAGGACCCGAACGTCAAGGGCCTGTGCACCACCACCCGCGCGCGCGGCCACGCCTACCGCATGCAGGGCGACACCGCGAACAAGGTCTACCAGGCCCAGAGCAAGGACCTGCTCGTCTACACGGTCAACCAGGTCGGCTGGTACGAGTACATGACCGAGTGGCGCTTCCAGGACGACGGCACGGTCACCATGAACGTCGGCGCGACCGGCAGCCTCTCCTTCGACGACTACGACGCCGGTGACGGCCGTGGCTGGCCCATCGGCAAGGGCAACGCGGCCAAGGCCACCAGCCACAGCCACAACGTCTTCTGGCGGCTCGACTTCGGCCTCGACGGCTCCTCCAAGAACCGGATCGAGCAGTACGACTCGGCCGTGACCGCGCCCGCCGCCGGTGACCAGGCCTCGAAGATCAAGACGACCCGCACCAAAATCACCAAGGAGCTCGCGGGCGACGCCAAGGCCTACCGCTGGTGGCGCATGGTCAGTGCGACCGGCAAGAACAAGGACGGCCACGCACGGTCGTACGAGATCGTCCCCGGCGCCACCACGAAGTACCCGGGCCGCAGCTTCACCAAGCACGACATGTACTTCACCGAGTACAACAAGTGCGAGAAGTTCGCCACGAACAACCCGGGTTGCGCGAACACCCATCCGAAGAATGTCGACAAGTGGGTGGGCGGCCAGAACCTCACGCATCCGATCGTGTGGATGAACGTGGGCTTCCACCACATCGCGCGCGACGAGGACCAGCAGCCCATGCCGGTCCACTGGCAGGGATTCTCCATCGTCCCGCGGGATGTCACCGCTATGAATCCGCTCACTCCCAGCGAGCTCGCCTGGCAGAACGGGCACTGGCGGCCCCGTAGTTGAGAAACGACCCTGTCCATCCGGCTGCACCGCCGACCGCTCCCGGAGTACCCTTCCTTGATCGTTGGGACGGGGAGTGCTCGGGGGAGCGGAAGGCGGTGCGCGGGTGGGCTCGGGAGGGCTGGAGTTGCCCCCTGGTGACGAGAGTCACGAGGGGAACTCCACAGACGTCCCACCCGGTGCGGTGTCCCTGGCCAGGCCGATGGAGACCAACTCCATCGGCCCGGAGCTGGACTGGGACACCGACGCCTGGCGCGAGGTGCGTACGCGCGCCCAGCGGGCCGGCCGGGCCTACATCTGGCTGAACCTCGTCGAACAGCGGCTGCGCGCGGTCGTGGCCGCTGTTCTGCGCCCCATCTATGAACCCGTCCACGGCGACGAGTGGGTCGTGGCCGCGGCCGGACCGGCCGGCCAGGAGTGGGTCCAGCGCGCGGTCGCCGTACGCGAAGTCAGCCGCCGCAAGGGCTACTTGCTCGACCCGGCCGACGACAACGTCCTCAGCTTCCTCACGCTGCCGCAGCTGCGCGAGCTGATGGTGCAGCACTGGCCGTGCTTCGAGCCGTACATCGACGACCGCCGGGACGTCGAACTCGCCCTGGACGAACTCGAAGTGACCCGGAACGTCGTCTCGCGCAACCGCGCCCTGTCCGAGGCGGTCCTGAACCAGGCCGAGCGGGCCTCGGCACGTCTGCTCGAGATTCTCGGCGCGGGCGGAGACGTACCCTCCGCGCGCCGGCTGCCCGTCGACGCGGTCGAGGACCTGGTCGGCGACCGGTACGCCGACGTGGTCGCCGTGCACCCCGACCGGGTACGACTGCTGCGCCAGTTCCCGGCCGAGGACATCTTCGGCGGCGCACGCCGGCTCGACGCCATCGGTATCGGCCTCAACCTGCTCGTACAGAACTTCTCGGGGCGACGCCTGGTGCGCCTCGCCGAGTCCGGCTGCCGGGTGCGGCTGCTGTTCCTGAACCCGGCCTCCAGCGCGGTGAAGCGGCGCGAGCGCGAACTCGGCATCAAGCGGGGCGAGCTGAGCCGGGCCGTCGAGATGAACATCCTGCACATGCGCCGGGTGCGGTCCCGGCTGCGGGATCCCGGTGCCTTCGAGATCCAGGTCTTCGACGAGACGCCCCGCTTCACCGCGTATCTCGTGGACGGCGACGGCTCCGACGGCATCGCGATCGTGCAGTCCTATCTGCGGCGCACACGAGGGCTGGAGGCGCCGGCCCTGGTGCTGCGCAACGGCAGCAGGGTGGTCAAGTCGGAGGAGATCGACCCAAGTGGGCTTTTCCCGACATACCGCGAGGAGTTCGAGCTGATGTGGGCTGATTCGCGGCCGGTGTCCTGAACTGTCCCCCTGCGGAAGCGCTGTCGCGTCGCGGAAGCGGAATGCGGTCCTCTGATTGTCAGTGGCGCATGGGAGGGTGGAGACCACTGGGGGAAAGCACCACCAAGAAGGGGGACCGCCCATGGGCTGGCACCGGGAGCTGCTGATCGGCTTCGACCTGGAGACGACCGGGACCGATCCGCGCGAGGCGCGCATCGTCACGGGGGCCGTGATCGAGGTCAGGGACGGGCAGACCCTAGGGCACAAGGAGTGGCTGGCGGATCCGGGCGTGGAGATCCCGCCGGACGCGGTCGCGGTCCACGGCATCAGCAATGAGCGTGCGGCCGCCGAGGGCCACCCGGCCGACCAGGTGGCGGACGCCATCGCCGACGTCCTCGTGGCGTACTGGAGGACAGGCGTACCGGTCGTCGCCTATAACGCGGCCTTCGATCTGAGCCTGCTCTCCGCCGAACTGCGGCGGTACGGACTGCCGTCCCTGCGCGACCGCCTGGGCGGCCTGGATCCCGCCCCGGTCATCGACCCGTACACCATCGACCGCTGGGCCGACCGCTACCGCCGAGGCAAGCGCAACCTCGAAGCGGTCTGCCGGGAGTACGGCATCTCGCTCGACTCCGCGCACGACGCCTCCGCCGACGCGCTCGCCGCGGCCCGGCTGGCCTGCGCGATAGCCGCCCGCCACCCCAAGGTCGCGGCCCTCGGCCCGGCGGAGCTGCACCGCCGCCAGATCGAGTGGTACGCCGAGTGGGCGGCGGACTTCCAGAACTTCCTGCGCCGCAAGGGCGATGCGACAGCGGTGGTCGACGGGACGTGGCCCTTGCGGGAGCATGCCGACGAGACGGTCTGATCCCGGGCGGGACATGTGCCGGTCCTGGGCGGGGCTCGGTGCCGACCGTCACGCGGTCTCGCCGGGCGGGCCGCAGGCAAGTCAGGGCGTGGCTGCTCGTCATCCGAGTTCTGCCGGGCGGTGTCGTCCACCACGCCGCTGCGGGGAGCTGCCGTTGGCCGCGCACCGGTCCACCCCCTGCGGCGTCCTGCGTCACGTCGTCGCAGGGCTCGCGATGCGCTCGATGCGGGGCTTGGCCAGCCGCTCGTAATCGGCGCCCGAGATGCACAGCGAGCGGTCGAGCCGGGCCGCGTTGAAGTACAGCTTCGGCTGGGCCACGACATCCGGATCGGCGACCAGTTCGAGGTCGGGGTCGAAGCTGAACGGCAGGACGGTGCCGGGGACGGCGCGGGCCAGCCGCTCGGCCGTCTCCGGCTCGCTGAAGCCGACGTAGCGCGCGGCGAACAGCGCCCGGACGGCGTCCAGATCCACCCGTCGGTCTCCGGGGACGACCGCGAGGACGTGACGCGTTGTGCGGCGGTCCACCTTGACCCGCAGCACGATGCACTTCGCGGCCTCGGAGGCCGGGTGCCCGCGCAGCGCGCAGACGGCCTCGGTGGCGCCCTCGGGCTCGTGGTCGATGAGGCGGTGGTCGACGGAGGAGGAGTCGAGCAGGGAGATCAGGTGGTCGTAAGTGTCGTGCTGGGTGGGTTCGTGCTGGGTGCCGTCGTCGTGGGTGTCTTCGTCGTGGGCGCGGTCGGACATGCGGAGTCCTTGTCTGCGGAGCCCCCGTCGAGGGGGTGGGCCGGGAGATGGGGTGAGGCGTGGGGTGAGGGAAGCCGGGGTTCCGGTGCGCTGCGGTGCGCCCGTTCCACCGCCTGCCCCCAGTACGTGCCGGCGACCATCAGGGCCGCCCCGAGGCCGGTGAGCGCGGTGAGGTGCTCACCGCCGAGCGCGATGCCCACCGCGACGGCCCAGACCGGCTCCGTGCCCAGCAGCAGGCTGGCCCGGCTGGCGGAGGTGCGCTGCACGGCCCAGGTCTGGGCGAGGAAGGCGAACACACTGCAGAACAGGGCGAGATAGACCAGCTGGGCCCACGTGGCCGGGGCGGCGTGAGCCAGCGCCGGCAGGTCGTGGGCGGCGGCAGGCAGGAACAGGGCCGTGCCGACGAGGGTCTGCACGGTCGTCAGGTGCAGGGGGCGGATCGCCCGCCCGGTGGTGAAGCGGCCGACCAGTACGACATGCCCGGCCCGGATCAGCGCGGCGCCGAGCATCAGCAGGTCGCCGAGGCGGGGCGCGTGGAAGCCGTTGCCGGACATGAGCAGCCCGACCGCCAGGACGCACACGCCGGTCGCGGCGAAGAAGGAGCCGGGCAGCGTGCCGCGGTGGCCGCCGCGATCGAGGAGCGGGGTGAGGACGATGGTCAGGCTGATGATGAGCCCGGCGTTGGCGGCACTGGTGTGGGCGACGCCGTACGTCTCCACGAGCAGGACCGCGGCCTGGGTCAACCCCAGGGGCACACCGGCCCGCAGTTCGGCCCGCGTCCACCGGCGCGGCCCGCGACCGCGGGAGGCGACGACGCCGAGGCAGGCGAGCGCGGAGAGGGCGTAGCGGGCGAACAGCACCAGCAGGACGGGGAGCGCGGCAGTGGCCGTCTGGGCCGACAGATAGCTGGAACCCCAGACGAGCGCGACAAGGAGGAGTACCGCATCGGTACGGCGGAAGTCGGACACGCACCCACGGTGCACCGAAGGCGTTCCTGAAGCCCAGTACCACTTTCTAAAACGATCATTTAGAAGCCCTACATCGTCCCTACACTGAGGCGATGGACGAACGCCAGCTGAGGATCCTGCGGGAGCTAGACGAACTGGGCAGTGTGACGGCGGTCGCCGAGGCGCTGCTGGTGACGCCGTCGGCGATCTCCCAGCAGCTACGGCTGCTGCAGCGCGCGATCCCGGTGCCGCTCACCGAACGCCAGGGGCGTCGGCTGGTGCTCACCGACGCCGGACGGGCGCTGGCGGGAGCGGCCGTCGAGGTGGAGACGGCGCTGGCGCGGGCGCGGCACACGGTCGAGGAGTTCCTCGAGCGGCCGGACGGCGAGGTGTCGGTGGCGGCGTTCGACAGCGCGGCCACGGCCTTCTTCCCGCTGCTGATCCGTGCGCTGGCCGGGCCGGGCAAGCCGGTGCCGAGACTGGCCGACGAGGACGTACCGCAGGAGGGCTTCCCCCGGCTCACCCGGGAGTACGACATCGTCCTGGCCCACCGCCTGGAACACGCCCCGCCGTGGCCGGACACGGTGACCGCGACGACCTTGCTGCGCGAGCCGCTGGACGTGGCGATGCCCGTCGATCACCCGCTCGCGGCCAAGCGCCGCGTCACCCCACGCGACGTGGCCGAGGAGCAGTGGATCACCGTGCACGACGGCTTCCCGGTCCTGGCGGTCATCGAAGCCATCGCCGCCGCGGCCGGACGCCGACTCCATCTGGCCCACCGCATCAACGAGTTCGCGGTGGTGGCCGAGGTCGTGGCGGCCGGCGGGGGCCTGGCCCTGATGCCACGCTGGACGATGCGCCCGCATCCGGCGCTGGCCCTGCGGCCCCTCAGCGGAGTCCAGGCAAGACGCCACATCGACGCCCTGTACCGCCCCGAGCGCACGGCCAGGTCGGCCGTCCGTGCTGTACTGGCCGAGCTGGGCCGCGCCGCGCGCAGCGTCCAGAGCCGAGAAACCGGCGATACGGTGACGCCCTGAAGGGCGCGGGGCTGTATCGATCTGCGGCTCCGCCGCGTGGGCGCGACCAGCCACGTCGGACCCGCAGTCGCCCGGCAACGACCAGTCCCCCGGACCATAGGCGTCAGAACGAATACCACCGCACCGACTCGTCCCCCTCACGCAAAGACGCCACCCGCCGCTCGAACTCCACCAACGCCTTCGGATTGCTCGGCGCATGCTGAGCTACCCACGCACAACTGGCGGTCTCCCGAGCCCCCCTCAGCACCGAGCACCCCTCCCACTCCCGCACATCCCAGCCGTACGCCTCGACGAACGAGTCGTAAGCCGCCGCAGGCAACCCGTACCGATCCCGCGAGAGCGCCATCACCACCAGGTCGTGCTCCCGCAGATCCGCGGAGAAGGTCTCCAGGTCGACGAGAACCGGTCCGTCCGGGCCGACGTGGACGTTGCGAGGGAGGGCGTCACCATGAATCGGCCCCGGCGGCACATGCGGCGTCAGCCTCGCCGCAGCCGCCGCGAACCCGTCCCGCCGCTCCCGCAGATACGCCGCGTCGGCGGGATCGATCGCGTCCCCCGCCAGCCGCAGCCACCGCTCCACGCCACCCAGCAACTCACGGGGCGGCAGTTCGAAGGAGGGCGCCGGCAACGCGTGTACGACCCGTAGCAGTTCGGCCAAATCCCGTGGCTCGGCGGGCCGTACCTGATCGGGCAGCCGGTGCCACACGGTCACCGGGTGCCCCTCCACCAGCAGCGCCTTGGGCTCGGCCGCCCGCACCGCCGGTACGTCCGCCTCGGCCAGCCACACCGCGATATCCAGTTCGCGCCGCGCCCGGTCCAGGAGTTCGGCGTCACGGCCCACCTTGACGACCAGGTCACCGGCGGCGAACACCGCGTTCTCGCCCAGGGCGAGCAGTCGCGCGTCCCGCGCCGGGACGGGCACCACTCCCGCCGCGGCCAGTACGTCCCGCGCCCGTGCCTCGTCCATCGCCCGCCTCCGTGTGGTCGTACGCCTCCGTGGACGGCGTCGGATTCCCGCCATCCGCCGCTCAGTCTCGCATTCGCACAGGTCGGACCGCGTGCGCACGGCCTTGACGGGGCAGAGCGCCTTCACGACCATGACGGGGCCATCCCGAGCAGTGCAAAGGGGCTGATTCCGTGACAACGGTGACGGAGGCGGAGAGATCCGTGAGACGTGCGCCGGGCGGCACGAGGCGGCGGCGCGTCACGGATCACGGCGCCTGGTTTCTCGTACTCCCCGCGCTGATCCCCATCCTGATCCTGAGCGTCGGCCCGCTACTCTACGGCGTCCTGCTGTCCTTCACCGACGCCCAGTCCGGACGGACCCAGCCCACCCAGTGGATCGGTGGTCTCAACTTCCGGGATCTGCTGCACGACACGCTGTTCTGGGAGTCGTTCCGGATCGGCCTGGTGTGGGCCGTCGGCGTCACCGTGCCGCAGTTCCTGCTGGCGCTCGGCCTCGCCCTCCTCCTCAACCAGGACTTACGGCTGCGCTGGCTGGCCCGCGCCCTCGCGATCGTCCCGTGGGCGATGCCCGAGGTCGTCGTCGGCGTCATGTGGCGGCTCGTCTACAACCCCGACGCGGGCATCCTCAACGAGACGCTGCGCGACCTGGGCCTCGGCGACGGCCGCGACTGGCTCAGCGGGCTCGGCACCGCCCTGCCCGCGGTGATCGTCGTGGGCATCTGGGCGGGCATGCCGACCACGACGGTCGCCCTGCTCGCCGGCCTGCAGAACACCCCGCGCGAACTGCATGAGGCGGCGGCCGTGGACGGCGCCGGCGCCTGGCGCCGCTTCCGCACGGTCACCTGGCCCGCACTCAGACCGGTCGCCCTGTCCATCACGGCGCTCAACCTCATCTGGAACTTCAACTCCTTCGCCCTGGTCTACGTCCTCACCAGCGGCGGCCCCGGCGGCCGCACCCGCCTGCCCATGCTGTTCGCCTACGAAGAGGCCTTCCGCTACGGCCAGTTCGGCTACGCGGCGGCCATGGGATGCGTGATGGTCGCGGTGATCTCGATACTCCTCGCCGTCTTCCTCGTCGGCCGGCTCAGGGGAGGCGACGACGCATGAGGACCAGCCGAACCGGCCGTATCGGCCAGTACGTCGCCCTGCTGGCGTACCTCGTCTTCCTCGCCTTCCCCTTCCTCTGGCTGATCTCCACCGCCTTCAAACCGCCCCGCGAGCTCGGCAGCCTGCACCCCACCTGGATCCCGAAGGACCCCACCCTCGCCAACTTCCGCCAGGCCTTCGACGAACAGCCCCTGCTGCACGCCGCCCTCAACTCCCTCATCGCCGCACTCGGCGCCGCCCTGATCGCCGTACTGCTCGCGACCCCGATGGCCTACGTCATGGCCCGCCGCCGCACCCCGCTCGCACGGGCGGCGACCGGCTGGGTGGTCGTCAGCCAGGCGTTCCCGCTCGTGCTGGTGATCATCCCGCTGTTCCTGGTGCTGAAGAACCTGCGGCTGATCAACTCGGTGCCGGGGCTGGTCATGGTGTACGTGGTGTGGGCGCTGCCGTTCGCGCTGTGGATGCTCGTCGGATACGTCCGGGCGGTGCCGCCCGAGCTGGAGGAGGCGGCCGCGGTCGACGGGGCCGGGCGGGTGCGGACGCTGGTGTCGGTGACCGCGCCGCTGCTGGCGCCGGGGATCGTGGCGACGGCGCTGTTCGCGTTCGTCACGGCGTGGAACGAGTTCTTCTTCGCGCTCGTTCTGCTGAAGACCCCGGAGAAACAGACCCTGCCGGTCGTCCTCGCCCACTTCATCGGCGCGGAGGGCGTCGCGGACCTCGGCCCGCTGGCGGCGGCCGCCTTCCTGGCGACCCTTCCCTCACTGGTCGTCTTCGCGATCATCCAACGGCGTATCACGGGCGGCATGCTCGCCGGGGCGGTGAAGAGCTGATGCGTACGAGAGTGCTGTTGCCCCTGGTCGTCCTGGCGCTGCTGCTCGCCGGGTGCAGCGGCGACGACGGTGGCGGCTCCGACGGACGTGTCACCCTGCGCTTCCAGTCCCTGGCCTGGCAGGAGGAGTCCGTCGAGGCCAATCAGGAGCTGGTGAAGGAGTGGAACGCCTCTCATCCCGACGTCAAGGTCGAGTACATACCGGGCAGTTGGGACAGCGTCCACGACCAGCTCCTGACCTCCTTCGAGGGCGGTGAGGCGCCCGACATCATCCACGACGCCTCGGACGACCTCGCGGACTTCGCGTACGGCGGCTACCTCGCCGATCTCACCGACCTGCTGCCCGAGCGGCTCAAGTCCGACATCCCACGGCGCAGTTGGGACACGGCGACCTTCGGCGACGGGATCTACGGCGTCCCCTTCCTGCAGGAGCCGCGCGTCCTCATCGCCAACGCGAAGTGGCTGAAGGAGTCCGGCGTACGGGTCCCCACCCCCGAACGCCCTTGGAGCTGGCCGGAGTTCCGCAGGATCACCGAACAGCTCAGCGGCGACGGCAAGTACGGCGTGGCCTGGCCGCTGAAGGAACCCGTCTCCGCCACCCTCAACCTGTCGCTGTCGGCGGGCGGACAGCTCTTCCACCGGGGCGCGGACGGCAAGGTCACCATCCGGTTCGAAAAGGCGGACGAGACCGTGCCCCGCACGATCCACGACCAGGCCGGCACCGATCACAGCGCCTCGCCCACCACCCTCGGCAGCGGCGGCTCGGACACCCTGCCCGGCTTCTTCGGCGGCAAGTACGCGATGGTGCCGCTCGGCTTCTCGTACCGCCAGCAGATCGTCCAGCAGGCGCCGAAGGGCTTCCAGTGGCAGGTGCTGCCCGCCCCGGCCGGCGCCGACGGGCTCACCCAGGGCGTCAGCCCGCAGACCCTGTCCATCGCCGAGGACAGCCCGCACAAGAAGGAGGCCGCCGAGTTCATCGACTTCCTGCTCCGGCCCCCGAACATGGTGCGGCTCGCCCTGGGCGACTGGATGCTGCCCACCGGCACCCAGGCGCTGAAGGACCCCGCCCTGCACACCACGAAGGACGGCTGGGCGACCGGGACCGCCCTCGCCGCCCACCTGCGTTCGGCGCCCGCGCAGTCGGTGCGCGGCTACCCGGAGTGGAAGGACAAGGTCGCCACCCCCGCGCTCCAGGAGTACTACAGCGGGGCCATCGGCCTCGGTGAACTGCGCGAACGCCTGGAGGAGGACGGCAACTTGGTGCTGGCCCGCTACCAGCGCTGACCATAATCAAGTTGTACGAGACGGTTCGTCTCGCTTACGGTGTGGCTCATGACCAGTCGCCCCGCCCACATCGCCATGTTCTCCATCGCCGCCCACGGCCACGTGAACCCCAGCCTCGAAGTCATCCGCGAGCTCGTGGCGCGCGGGCACCGGGTCACGTACGCGATTCCGCCCCTGTTCGCCGAGAAGGTCGCCGAGACCGGTGCCGAGCCGAAGCTCTGGAACTCGACACTGCCCGGACCCGATGACGACCCGGCGGCGTGGGGCACCACCCTCCTGGACAACGTGGAGCCCTTCCTGGCCGACGCGATCCAGGCCCTGCCGCAGCTGATCGAGGCCTACGACAGCGACGAACCCGACCTCGTGCTGCACGACATCACCGCCTACCCGGCCCGCGTCCTGGCCCACCGCTGGGGCGTCCCGTCGATCTCCCTGTCGCCGAACCTCGTCGCCTGGACGGGCTACGAGGAGGAGGTCGCCGAGCCGATGTGGGCCGAGCCGAAGAGGACCGAGCGCGGCCGCGCCTACTTCGCCCGCTTCCAGGCCTGGCTGGAGGAGAACGGCATCACCCTGCACCCGCATTCGTTCTACGGCCACCCCGAGCGCTCCCTCGTGCTGATCCCCAAGGCGTTGCAGCCGAACGCCGACCGGGTCGACGAGAGCGTGTACACCTTCGTCGGCGCCTGCCAGGGCGACCGTTCCGCACAGGGGGACTGGCAGCGGCCGGCCGGCGCCGAGAAGGTCGCCCTCGTGTCGCTGGGGTCCTCGTTCACCAAGGAGCCGGCGTTCTACCGGGAGTGCGTCAAGGCCTTCGGCGACCTGCCGGGCTGGCACCTGGTGCTGCAGATCGGCAAGCATGTCGACCCCGCCGAGCTGGGCGACGTACCCGACAACGTCGAAGTGCGCTCCTGGGTACCGCAGTTGGCGATCCTCAAGCAGGCCGACCTGTTCGTCACCCACGCCGGCGCCGGCGGCAGCCAGGAGGGCCTGGCCACCGCCACGCCGATGATCGCCGTACCGCAGGCCGTGGACCAGTTCGGCAACGCGGACATGCTCCAGGGGCTCGGCGTCGCCCGCCACATCCCCGGCCAGGAGGCGACCGCCGAGGCCCTGCGCACGGCGGCCCTCGCCCTCGTCGACGACCCCGAGGTCGCCCGGCGTCTGCAGGAGATCCAGGCGCAGATGGCCCAGGAGGGCGGCACCATGCGGGCCGCCGACCTGATCGAGGCCGAGCTGACCGCCGTACGCGACGCACGAGAACACGCGTAAGTGAGTGTTTTTGATCCTGAGCTCGGATGACCGCATGGTCGGCCGCGCGGTGTAACCGGCCAGGTTGCGGCTGTCGGGCTTGGAAACTCGGTATCGCTGTCACCGGTGACCAGTTGAAGATGGTGGCATGGACGTGCAGAAGGTGACCTTGCGGAAAATGACGCCGTCGGAGTACGAGGTGGCGACTGAGCATCGTGAAGCCGAGACGGCTCGTGAACTCGGCAAGTTCATGCCCCAAGAGCTGGCGCGAGAGCGGGCTCATCAGGGCACGGCTCAGTTCCTTCCGGACGGGCTCGACACGGCTGGTCATCATCTCGTGGTGGCGGAGAACGGTTCAGGCGAGGTTGTGGGGAACGCATGGATTGGCCCGGATCCACGTCAAGCTTCTTCGGGCACCGCTAGCTCAGCCTGGCTGTACGACATCAACGTCTTCGCGCCGTTCCGGCGCCGCGGATACGGATCCGCCATCCTCGCCGCTGCCGAGGAGCTCGTTGCCCACGAGGGCATGACGTCGCTCAATTTGAACGTCGCTGGGGACAACGAGGGAGCTATGGCCATGTATCAACGCAATGGCTATGGAGTGTCGTCAATGTACCTATCCAAGAGCGTGCAGCGATAGATCAGCCGGTGGGTGTCCGCTTCTTCGTCCAGTCGGAGACGGGCTTCTTCCGGGTCAGCCGCCTGGCCATGAGGGTGATGAGTGCCCAGTTCAGGTGTGCTTCGCTGTGCTGGGGCAGGCGTTCGTAGTCCCTCGCGTTGCGGCGGGCGTTCATGATCCAACCCAGGGTGCGTTCGACGCGCCAGCGGCGCGGTAGGACGACGAACCTCGTTGCAGTTCGGCGCCCGTCCGGCGAACTCCCAAAGCATGTCTCGTTGGTGACGCAGTCGCCTGCTCTGCACAGGCCGTCCCCGGCCACTTCCGCGTTGTCATGGCCACCTGGACGGGAGCTCTGGTCCATGAGCGCTATGTAGAGGCCTTCGGGTTTCCGCCTGACCCTGTGCACGTGACTGCCACCCGACCGGCTCTGGGCTGGCGCGGTCCCCGTGGCCGGAGTGGTGTTCAACATGCTGTTGGCTGTGGCGACCGCGGGGTGGCTGCGCCGGAAACACAAGCTGAGGTCCACCGAGTCCAGCGAACTGCTGGGCTACTCGAGCGCAGGCGTGTGGATCGGCCTGCTGGTCATGTTGTTTCCGCTACTGACGGAGCTGTCCACAACCGGCTAGGTGCGCGACGCCAAGGCCGCCGTACACACTGGCGAGCAGCCAGCAGAGACATGGTGGAGGAGGACACCCGCTGCCAGTTCGCTCTGGGGGACGAGGCTCTGGAGCTGGAACCGCTTCGCGGGCACGGCGGTCACATGTCGCTCGATGAAGGTGACCAGGTGTGCACGCGAGACACCGACCCGGCCACCGCGGCCGCGTTCGACTACGCCCCGGCGACCTTGGCGGCATAACGGAGCGATGCGGCAGCTTCTTCGACACTGCGACGCTGCGTCCGTGGCAGCATCCGCTTTCATCAGTGCCAGTTGAGGGAGGATTGTTGAGCAGTGACAACGGGAGGGGCGGGGTATGGCTGACGATGAGGTGCCGGACGATCTGACGCCGGCCGAGCTGGGCATGTGGCAGGCGTTCCGTAACGGGTCCGTGTACGACCTGCGGATCGGGGATGCGGAGCAGGACGACGCCAACGGCCAGCCAGCCTGGGGGTCTGAGCGCACCGTGCGCGCCAGGATCGTCGCTCTTGTGCTGCTGAGCGGTCCACCTCCACTCCCTGGTAGAGCCGCAGCATTGAAGCTCACAGGGGTACAAGTTTCCGGCCCGCTCGACTTGTCGAACTCGCAGATCGACGTTCCTGTCGAGCTGTGCGGCTGCCGTTTCGAGAAGCCTGTCCGTCTCGTCGACTCCCACATGCGCACGGTCATTCTCAGGGACTGCGCGATACCTGCCCTGGAGGCGGCCCGGCTCGTTACGACGGGAGACCTGCAGTTGAGCGGCTGCACGGTCTACGCCGGCATTTCCATGCCCCAGGCGCAGATCGGCACTGACCTCACGGCCAACCTGCTACGCCTGCACTCCGACGACCGGGCCAAAGCGTGGAACGGCGACGGAATGAACGTCGCGCAGGACCTCAACGGCGAGGGGCTCAGTGCCAACGGGGAAATCTCGCTGAGAGGTGCACGCATCGGCGGACAACTCAGCTTGCGTGGCGCTTGGTTACGGCACCGGTACAGTCGGTGGGCGCTCAATGCCCTCCGGCTTGTCGTTGAGGAGAGCCTGGTCATCTCCGCAATGGCGGAGCTGGACCCATCCGAGGCGGGTGCCAGAGTCCCGGCCCGCATGATCCGAATGCGGCGGCCCGAAGTGCACGGCGGGATCATGTTGGACGGAGCCACCTTCGGCAGCAGCCTCGTCGTGGAGCATGTCAGGCTCCATCTCGCCGATGATCAGGAGGTGTCGCTGCGAAGCATCCAGGCACCCGAACTGCGCTTCATGCCAGAACGACCGGAGGGCGGCCGCATCATCCTGGCCAATGCCACGGTGGGCCGTCTGGTCGACAGGGCGGACAGCTGGCCTGGCCCGGGCAGGCTCGATGTGACGGGCTTCAGCTATGAGACTCTCGCTCCTGGAGGTCCGTTCCCGTTGGCTGCCCGCCTGGCTTGGTTGGCCGATGCGACCCCCGAGTACTCACCCGAACCCTACGACCGTCTGGCAGCGTCGCTTAGGGTCGCCGGCGAGGACGTTTCCGCCAACGAGGTTGTCCTGGCCAGGCTCCGTCGGCGAAGAGAAACCCTGCCACTGGTGCTACGAGCGTGGGACGGCTTTCAGGACATCGTCCTCGGATACGGCTACCGCCCCGCACGGGGGTTGTTCTGGCTCGTCTCACTGTGGGTAGCCGGATCGCTATGGTTCGCCTACTATCCGCCTCCCCCACTGAGTGCGGAGCAGGCGCCGCACTGGCAACCCGCCATCTACACCCTGGATCTCCTTCTGCCCGTTCTCGATCTCGGCCAGGAGGCAGCGTGGCGTACGTCTGGTGCCTCCCAATGGATAGCTCTGTCGCTTGTCATCCTTGGCTGGCTCCTGGCCACCATCCTCACAGCCGGCGCGGCAGCCGTCATTCTGCGTCGCAACTGAGCTTGTTCTTTGAGGTCTTGTCGGTCTGAGGTGTGCTCACCGGTGCGCCTATGTCTCGTCCAGTGCTGCGGCGGCTGTGTCAACGAAGGGCCTGATCAGCCGTATGTAAGAGCGCAAGGTTTCTTGGAACTCGCGACGGTTCTCTCTGCTGGCGTTCTCGGCCGTGGCCGCCAGCGCGGTGCCGAGTGTGCCCGACATGATCAGCAGGTTTGATGCTGCGACTTGGGCTGCCGGGGGGCCTTCCAGATCGATCAGTGTCACTGCCCGGCGCAGTCGCTGATGACGGTCGCGGTGAGCGGCCAAGGCAGCTTCGTACTCGGTGGTTGAGAGACCGTTGACTCCGCGAAGCCCGTCAGCGACGGCCTGGGCGTGGTCGATGAGGTCTAGGTAGGCGGCCCGTCGGGTCTGCCGGATACCTTCGCGGCGCTGAGCGGCCGACGCGTCATTGACTTGGATCCGAGCAGCGTGGGCGTTGCCTCTGCTGGTCAGCCAACTCGCCAGTGAGCTGGCCGTGATCGCAGTCACGCTAGTGAGGGCGGCGACGATCAGCGAGTTGTCAGGCACATCGAGGAGTCTCTCCGAGAAGATCCGCGACAGCCACTGCTTCTGTCATCAATACGTACTTGCGCCCCTGTGTTGTGCCCGCTTTGGTCTCGAACGACTCCGAACATGATCACCCGAACGGGCTTTTGCCGGACGCTGGGGCGGCCTTCGTCCGATCATGTGCTCCGACCAAGGTGCACCGATCGAGACGAAGGCCGTGAAGGTGAGTCTGCTGCCTGGCGCCGGTCCCGGGGAGGCGTTCGTGCCGGCGTCACGCTTCCGGGACGACTTGTTCGACTGCCTGACCGCGCGCGGGGACGAACTGTTCGAGCTGGTTGACGCGTTGCTGTGTGCGGATGGTCCGGTGATCTCGCCGGTGGACCTGACGCTGGTGGCCGAGCACCGGCGCGGGCACGGCGCGATGTGCGAGGCGTTGAACCGCGGGAACGTGGACGTGCCCCGGCTGCGCCAGGTGCTGGCTGGTCTGCCGATGCCCAGGGCCGCCGACGGGCGCCTGGTCCTGGCGGTCGACGTCAGCAACTGGCTCCGCCCCGACGCGCCGACCAGCGCGGACCGTCTGTTCTGTCACGTCTATGGCCGCAGCGGACGGTCCTCGGACCAGTTCATCCCCGGCTGGCCGTACTCGTTCGTCGCCGCCCTCGAATCGGGCCGGACGTCCTGGTGCCAGCTCCTGGACGCCGTCCGTCTCGGGCCCGAGGACGACGTCGCCGAGGTGACCGCTGCCCAGGTCCGCCGTGTGGTCACCGACCTGATCGAGATGGGCCGCTGGCATTTCGGCGACCGCGACATCCTCATCGTCTTCGATGCCGGCTATGACGCCCCGCGCATGGCCCACCTCCTCGACGGCCTCCCGATCGAGGTGCTGGGACGGATGCGCTCCGACCGCGTCATGCGACGGCCGACGCCCTCGCTGAAGGAGTACGCCCTGTCCTATCCCCAGGGCGGGCGACCGCCGAAGCACGGCAAGGAGTTCCGCTTCGCCAAGCCGGAAACCTGGGGCGAGCCGGACGCGGCCACGACGCAAGTCACCGACCGGTACGGCACCGCCCGCGCGATGGCCTGGGACCGCATCCACCCCCGGCTGACCACCCGCTCCGCTTGGATCGACCACACCGGCGAACTCCCCATCATCGAAGGCACGCTGATCCGCCTCCAGGTCCATCGCCTGCCCGGCGGAGGCGACCCGCTCCCGCTCTGGCCCTGGTCGTCCGCCACCGGCCTGCACAGCGAGGACGTCGACGTGCGCTGGCAGGCGTTCCTACGGAGATTCGACCTGGAGCACACCTTCCGGCTGATGAAACAGACCCTCGGCTGGACCCGTCCGAAGCTGCGAACCCCCGAGGCCGGCGAGCGCTGGACCTGGCTGATCATCGCCGCGCACACGCAGATCCGCCTCCTGCGCGGAGCCACCGCCGACTTGCGGCGGCCGTGGGAGAAGCCCGCCGAGCCCGGCCGGCTCACCCCAGCCCGAGTCCGCCGGGGGTTTCGGAACCTCCGCCCGCACCTGCACTGTCCGGCCCGTGCACCGAAACCCTCAACTCCCGGCCCTGGGAGGCCACTTGGATCGAAGAACCGGCGGCCCACCACCCGCTACGACGTGGGCAAGGCCGTGAAACGCCCCGAGAGCATCATCGAACGAAACCGACCCAGACCTTAAAGAGCAAGCTAAGGACCCACAGGACCCACAGGAAACCCAAAGGGCCCACCGGAGAACTCGTCAAAGAAGCAGGGCCCGTTGGCTCCCCCGGAGTCAACGGGCCCTGCTCGTCGGGCGGGATGGGGTCAGACGGGCACCCGCTCGCCCTCGTCGTCCCGGGCCGCGCTCCGCGTCACGGCCTCGGGTGCCTCGTCGTGCGTCATGTCCGGCAGCCGGTTCAGCCACTTCGGCAGGTACCAGTTGCGCTCGCCGAGCAGAGCCATCACCGCCGGGAGCAGCACACCCCGGATGATCGTCGCGTCGATGAGGACCGCGGCCGCGAGGCCGACGCCCATCTGCTTCATGGACTGCATGGACAGCGTGCCGAAGATCGCGAACACGGCGACCATGATGACCGCGGCGCTGGTGACGACCCCGGCCGTGGTGACCACGCCGTGCTGGATCGCGTCCTTCGTCGTACGGCCGCGCAGGCGCGCCTCGCGGATTCGCGAGACCACGAAGACGTGGTAGTCCATCGACAGGCCGAACAGGATCACGAACAGGAACAGCGGCAGCCAGGTGATGATGGCCCCGACGCCCTCCGCGCCCACCAGGGACGCGCCCCAGCCGTGCTGGAAGACGCCGACGAGGATGCCGTACGCCGCGCCCACCGACAGCAGGTTCAGCACGATCGAGGTGATCGCGACCGTCAGTGAGCGGAAGGACAGCAGCATCAGCCCGAAGGCGAAGACCACGACGAACGCGAAGACCGGGACGACGGCTCCGGCCAGCTGGTCGTTGAAGTCCTTCGAGCCGGCGACCTGTCCGGTGATCGGCGCCTCGACGCCGTCCACCTTCCCGAGCGTGGCCGGGCGCACCTCGTCGCGCAGCTTGTCCAGGCTGGCGCCCGCCTTGTCGAGGTCGGAGCCGCCGACCAGCGGCACGTACACGAAGGCGACGTTCTGGTCGTCGTGCAGCTTGATCTCGACCGGGCCGCGCGAGGCCCCCGAACTGACCGCCCGCTCACGGAAGTCGGCGAGCGCGGAGCGCACCTCGGGGGCGTTGATGTCGTCCGCCTTGACGACGACCTCGGCCGGGTCGGAACCGCCCGGGAAGGCCTCGTTGAGCCGGTTGTACGTCTGCACGATGGGCAGCGAGTCGCCGAACTCCTGGTCCAGCGTGAGGTTCTGGGTCTTCATGCCGACCGCGGGAGCCGCGATGGCGAGCAGCGCACCGGCCGCGACGACGACCGAGATGACCGGCCGGGCGAGCACTCCCTTGAGCACGGCCGTCCAGAACCGGCTCTCGCGGTTGCCCCGCCCACGGTTGCGGCGCAGGCGGCTCTGCGGGTGCAGGAAGGGAATCTTGCCCTTCTCGACCCGCTCGCCCAGCAGCGACAGCAGAGCCGGCAGCACCGTCACCGACCCGACCATGGCGACCGCCACGACCATCAGCGAGGCCAGGCCCATCGCCTCGAACTCGGCAAGCCCGGTGAACAGCATGCCCGCCATCGCCACGCACACCGTGACACCGGAGACGATGATCGCGCGGCCACTGGTGGCGGCGGCGACCCGCAGGGCCGTCTGCGCGTCCCGGCCGGCCTCGCGCTCCTCGCGCTCACGGCGCAGATAGAACAGGCAGTAGTCGACGCCGACGGCCAGGCCGACCAGCAGCATCACGGAGTTGGCGGTGTCGCTCATCGGCATGACGTGGCTGACGATGCCCATCAGGCCCATCGTCGCCATGATCGCGGTGACCGCCAGCAGCACCGGCAGCAGGGCCGCCACCAGGGCGCCGAAGGCGATGAGCAGAATGCCGAGGGCCACCGGCACCGCGGAGTACTCGGCCTTCTGGAAGTCGTCCCCGAACGCGTCGTCGAACGTCTTCATCATGCTCGCGCCGCCGATCTCCTCGATCCGCAGCGACTCGTGGTCCTTCTGGACGTCCTCCACGGCCTTCAGCACGGGCTCCACGCGCTCGCCCGCGGTGTCCGACTCGCCGCGCATGTCGAACTGCACGAGCGCGCTGCGGCCGTCCTTGGAGATCGTCTGCGTGTCGTACGGCGACGTCACGTCCGTGACCTTGCCGGTGCCCTCGACCGCCTTCACGACCGCGGCGACCGCCGACCTGAACTCGGCGTCCGTGGCCTTGAGGCTGCCGTCCTTCCCCTGGATCAGGACGGTCTCACTGGCCGGTTCCTCGATCCCCGCGTCCTCGATGATCTTGGCTGCGGTGTGCGTCTCGCCCTTCAGCTGGTCGCTGTCCTTGACGTCGACCCGGCCCGCCGCCGAACCGAGCCCCATCGCCAGGACGACGAACAGCACCCAGATGCCGACGGCAGCCCATCGATGGCGGGCGCTCCAGCCGCCGGCGCGGGCGGCGAGTCCCCGCACACGTGTGTCTCCGTTCCCCATGACGGGCTTGCCCCCTTGATTGCGGTGGCGGCCCCCTGCCGCCCCCTTTCGTTTCGAAGGTATGGGCCGGATAAAGCCATCTCCTCGTGCTGCCCGGTGAAGTAGGGCGGCCGGATCTCATCCCCTCGGCCCCCGGGCTCTCCCCATTGGGGAGGATGGGGGTCCCCTACATCTATCCGGGCCGGTCGGGGAAGCGTCTCGGGGACGAGGCCCGGCGGCATGGATCAGCGGGATGAGCTTGTGCTTCATGCTGACCGGTAAGTAACTTACAGGTCGGGCCGTCGTGCCCACCCCCACGGGGCACGACGGCCCCGTCAGTGTCAGTAGGTCGCCTTATGGTGGCCGGATGACGACGACGTATGCGGCGCTGCTGCGCGGGATCAACGTGGGCGGCAGCAGAAAAGTCCCTATGGCCGACCTGCGCGCCCTGATGACCGGCCTCGGCCACGACGGCGTACGCACCTACCTGCAGAGCGGCCAGGCGGTCTTCGCCGCCGACCATGGCGACGAGGAGTCCCTGGCCGCGGAGCTCGCGTCGGCGATCGAGAAGCACTTCGGCTTCGCCGTGGACGTGATGGTGCGCGACCACGCCTATCTCAAGGCCATCGCCGACAACTGCCCTTTTCCCGCAGCCGAGTTGGAGCCCAAACAGCTCCATGTCACCTACTTCTCCGCCCCGGTCGACGCCGAGCGCTTCGCGGAGATCGACCAGGCCGCCTACCTCCCGGAGGCGTTCCGGCTCGGCGACCGGGCGCTGTACCTGTACGCCCCGAACGGCCTCGGGCGCTCCAAGCTCGCCGAAATTCTGTCGCGACCCCGGCTCAACAGGGGTTTGATCGCTACCAGCCGCAACTGGAACACCGTCGTGAAACTAGTGGAGATGACAGGTGACTGACGTCCGCACCACTGCCGTGGAAGCCGCCATCGAAGGCGAACTGCGCCTGCTCGGGCCGGAGGTCCGGTCCTCGCCGGAGCTGCTCGAGAAGTTGCTGCACCCCGAGTTCCGTGAGTTCGGCGCGTCGGGACGGTACTGGGACCGGACGTCGATCATCGAGTCCCTGCTGGCGGGCACCGACCCGGGGCCCCGGCCCGTCGTCGTCTCGCAGATCGAGGGTGTCCAGCTCGCCTCCGACGTGGTCCACCTCACCTTCGACACGGAGAACAACGGCCGCCGGGTGCACCGCAGTTCGCTGTGGCGGCGCACGGACGACGGATGGCAGATGTACTTCCATCAGGGGACGCCGTTCAGCGCTGGGGAAGAGTGACCCTGCGCAGATGCAGGGAGAAGATCTCGCGGGGCGGGGCCAGCCGCGGGTCCGCGCACAGGCGCCGCACCTCCTCGTCGGTCTGCGCGTCCGCGACGGCGTCCAGGAGGGCGAGATCGTCGACGCCGAGTGAGCCAAGGCCGGCGAGACCGGCCAGCGGCTCCCACATGTCCCAGGGCAGCGTCTCGACGCCGCCCCGGCAGGCCAGATCGAGGACGAGGCTGCCCCGGACGAACCACATCCCCCGCAGGCCTTCGACGGACCAGAACCCGAACGTCCCCGGATCCGCCTCCCCGGCCCGGCACGCCCGCCAGGCGTCGCCCGACACGAGGAACCGATCGCGCGGCACGTCCAACGGGTCGAAGTCGAGACGGTCGTACGACGGATGCAGGACCTGCGGGTCGATCAGGCGCCAACTCCCGTCCGGCAGGCGGTACTCAGTGACCCAGTGGTCCTCGTGGAAGCCGTCGACGAAGTAGGTGGCGAAGCCACCGCGGACCCGTGCAGGCGTGCCCGTCGCCCGAAGCAAGGACACGTGCAGCAACGCGAAGTCCCGGCATGTGCCCACGAACCGCTCCTCCGGCTCCCGCGCCTCGGTCAGCGGGGCGTCCCCGCGCTCGCGCAGGATCCGCAGGATCTCGGTGACGTACCGGGACTCGGCGTCCTCGTGCAGCCGTTGCTCGGGGATGACGTACTCCAGACGCTGCCCGTCGCCCTGATGGATGATCACATTCCGTACGAGAAGGGCGAGTTGGCCCGGATCGCGCGGTAGTCCGGTGACGTCCAGGTCCCCCGGATCGCTGTACGGCGTCTGCTTCAAGTAGAAGTCGTCCATACCGCGGGACCCTGAAGCCTGCCCCAGGGGCAAGGTCAACCGGGCGGAACGGCTGTGCGAGGCTCGTCCCATGCGCTACATCATCATCGGGGCAGGGGCGGTCGGCGGCGTCATCGGCGGCCGGCTCGCGGGTTCCGGGCACGAGGTCGTTCTGGTCGCGCGGGGTGCGCACTTCGAGGCCCTACGGGACCACGGACTGCGGCTCAGGGTGCCGGAGGGCGAGCTTACCCACCGGCTGCCGGTCGTCGACGGGCCGGCCGCGCTCGGAGAGCTCCGCCCCGACGACGTCCTCGTCCTCGCCGTCAAGACGCAGGACAGCACGGCCGCGCTGCAGACCTGGGGCCCGGTCCCGGTCGCGGGCGGCGGTACGGCCGCCGAGCGGTTGCCGCTGGTCTGCGCCCAGAACGGCGTCGAGAGCCAGCGCCTCGCCCTGCGGCTCTTCCGACGGGTGTACGGGGTCTGCGTCTGGCTGCCGTCGACGTACGTCGAACCCGGCGTCGTCTCCGCCGCCGGCAGCCCCCTCACCGGCATCCTGCACCTCGGGCCTGTCTGGCAAATCCCCGCCTGCCCGCACGGCACCGACGAGACCGCCCGCCTCATCGCCGCCGACCTGGAGAAGTCGCACTTCGAGGCGCCGGTCGTGGCGGACGTGGCGCGCTGGCAGTACGCCAAGCTGCTGGGCAACCTGGCCAACTCCCTGGAGGCGGTGACCGGTCCCATCGACAGTGAGGAGGCCGTGGCACTGTTCCGGCGGGTGCGGGCCGAGGGCATGGCCGTGCTCGACGCCGCCGGGATCGCGTACGCGAGCGCCGAGGAGCAGCAGGCCGTACGGGGCGACAAGGTCACCCTCGTACCCCTGGACGGCGCCCGGCGCGGCGGCGGCTCCTCCTGGCAGTCCCTCACCCGCGGCACCGGCACCATCGAGGCCGACTACCTCAACGGCGAGATCGTCCTCCTCGGCCGCCTGCACGGCGTACCGACCCCGCTCAACGAGCTCCTCCAGCGCCTTGCCAACACCTTCGCAAGGGAGAGGAGGGCGGCGGGCTCGATGCCGCTGGGGGAGCTGGTGCGGCTGGCCGACGAAGCGGGCCGACCCACGGACACTGCGTAAAACCGGATCTGCGGACACCGCGTAAAACGGATCTGCGGACACTGCGTAAGACGGACCGTCGCTCTCAGGCGCCCACGGCCGCCAGCGCCGGCACCCCGGCCGCGTCGTACCGCTCCAGCAGCACCCGCGCCACCTCGGGTGCCGCCCCGAGCACGTCCGCCAGTACGTCCGCCTCGGCCGCGCCCCGCGCGATGCGGTCCGGGAGGAAGCCCGGGGCCAGGACGTACGGTGCCACGGCCACGCGTGCGCAGCCGAGCGCCCGCAGTTCGCGGACGGCATCTTCCGTGCGGGGAAGGGATGCGGAGGCGAACGCAGGCCGCACGGCGCACCAACCGGTGTGCCGCCACTCCCGCGCGATTTCTGCGATCACTGCGATCGCCTCCGGGTCGGTGGACCCCGCCGAGGCCAGCACGACCCCGGTCGAGGACTTGTCGGCGGGCGTCAGTCCCGCCTCGTACAGACGCCGCTCCAGGGCAGCCAGGAGCAGCGGCGACGGCCCCAGCACCTCGGCCTGCCGGATCCGCAGCTGCGGTGGCGCGTCCCGCAGCACCGCCGGGATGTCGGCTTTCGCATGGAACGCCCTGGTCAGGAGCAGAGGCAGCGCTACGACGTCGCGGACGCCCTCCGCCGCCAGAGACTCCAGCACTCCCTGCACCGACGGGATGTTGAAGTCCAGGAAGCCGGTCTCCACCCGTACGTCCGGGCGCAGCGAGCGCACCCGGCGTACCAGGGCATGCACCGTCGCGGCATGCCGCGGGTCACGGCTGCCGTGGGCGATGACGAGAAGAACCGGCTTCTTGAACACAGGACTTCAGCTCCTTGCCAGCAGACCGCGGCTGCGCAGCACCCACCGCTCCAGCGGGCTGAAGATCAGCAGGTCGATGGCGATGCCGACGACCAGGATGAGCAGGATCGCGAAGAAGACCATGGACATGCTGCTGTTGTTGCGGCCGTTCTCCAGGAGCTGGCCCAGGCCCACGCCCAGGTCGGGGTGGGAGGCGATGATCTCGGCGGCCATCAGTGAGCGCCAGGAGAAGGCCCAGCCCTGCTTCAGGCCTGCAAGGTAGCCGGGCAGCGCGGCCGGCATCACGATGTGCCAGGTGCCCTTCAGGCCCGTCGCGCCCAGCGTGCGGCCCGCTCGCAGGAACAGTGGCGGCACC